>CAZSQS010000014.1:0-54815 GCA_964608995.1 uncultured Smithella sp.
CGCGGTCGTTCCATGGGTTGGCCCTGCGGGCATTGTGGAACTGCGGAAGGCGAAGTCATTTGAAGAAAGAAGAAGAACAAGGCCACATATCGGCGGATATGACGAAAAAAAATTGCCACTCTTTTTCAAGATGGTTGAAGATGAATATCGCTATCTATACAATTGAGGAGGAAAGATAATGATGCGATTTTGCAATAAAGCGATGTTATATCTCTGTTTGGTGTCAGTTTGTTTTTTGTCGTTTACGAATATTTGCCATGCGCTGCATCCCACAACGCACAGAGCTATCAACGAACACATATCAAAAAGTAGTGTTTCTGAATTCTCGCTGAATGACTATTTAAAGGACCAATTAAATATAGCCAAAGGATATGATGAAATATTTAATGGAAAAGAAGTATACAAATGGATCGCCGAAGGCGGTGAGAAGGAAGACCTCATGGGTGTGCGATCCATGTATCATTTTCACAATCCTCTTTCGAACAAAGGACTACTTGGAAAGGAATTTTCGGCCATCGTCTGGGCGACGCTGCCGGTAGGCGGGCAAAGCCTCGCCCCTCAGGCTTCCTGGGATGACGTCCGGTATTATTATCGCCGCGCCCTGACGGCGGCAGACAAAAACGAACGTGAAAACTGGTTTGCCTTGACCTTTCAGGGACTGGGCCAGATGATGCATCTGGTCGAGGACATGTCCGTGCCCGCACATACGCGGGATGACATGCATGTGTTCAAAGCGGATGGATATGAAAAATGGTTTCGCAATGTGAAAGCCAATCCCAGAGCCCCCGCAATTAATGAATTCCCCACATATTTATATACCGCGGACAATAAGGGTTTTTTTCTGATTCCCCGGCTTTTCGATACGGGTCAGTATGTCGGATCAAATCCGGGCGTCACACTGTCGTCTTCCATCGGCCTTGCGGAATACACTAACGCCAATTTTTTCAGCGACGATACAATCAACGCCATCAATAAATTCCCGCATCCCAAAACAGACCAATGCTACAGAACCGTCCTGCCCTTTGAGGGGCCAGAAGGAACCTACCCAAGGGAATATTTTGTAAAGCCATGCAATGAGTCGTATTGTAAAACGCGAAGTTATCAGGGCTATTTGCTCACGGCGGTTGACCTGAATGATTACTGGCGTCTGAAGAATCCTGCCGACCCGGAACCAAAACCCGTGATCCCGATTCTGGATGACAATGTTTATTACGACTACGCCCAGTTGCTGATTCCCCGCGCCATCGGTTATGCGTCGGAGGTCTTGAAGTATTTCTTCCGGGGGAATTTTGCAGTAAAAATCGGTAATGGGAGCTTGAGCATTTGGAATGCTTACGATGAAACGCTTGGCGGCGAAGACGAAAACGAATTTAAACTCTATTATGAAACTGAAGACCATGTGCGCACTTTTCTGGCCGGCGCGAAAGCCGACGAGCTGATCAAGGGCGCAAAGCAAACGATTGCTTTTAATGTGCCTTCTCAAAAGGTCTCCTCTTATATCCTTGTTTTCAAAGGACGGCTGGGCGCCGAACCCAATGCCGTCATCGGTCAGGTAATCGATCCCGTATGGGAACATTGGAAGAGTATGTGCAACGGGAAAATATGGAAAACCGAGGTTATGGATATGGCACATTCCATGCCGCTAAAAGACTGTGATTTGCGTAAGCAATGGAGCATTGCCAATTCAATTTTGTCTCTTTCGCTAAAAAGCATCACAGACGGGCCATGGTACTATTACATGCAAAATCAGGATGAGGTCGAATTCAAAGAGGGCCTGGGTAAGCTTAAATTCAAAATGAAACACGAATTCATCAACACCGCCGGAATGAATGCCTATCTCTCGCTGGGCGTCCGGCAGGGCAACAACACTGTATGGCTGGTGATTGCCATGGACGCCGATTGGTTAGAATACTATAAAACAAATTATGAACGGGAAAATTACAGGATTGGCTCCCCTTCCGACGGCGGGTGGAACGTAACGCAAGCAAATAATGATTTTTATGTGTATGAAGTGGATTTGAAAAATTATGGCATTTCGGCCAATTTGCCTGTTAATCTCGTGGAAATAGAAGCCTGGCTCAGAACAGGCACATCGATAGGCTATGATGTGGACTATATCGATTTTCTGTAGCCGGTGGCGTTAATCGGAAAACGCATGGCACAAGAGACAAGCGTTACACAAAGAAGAGATAGCCCTCTTCCCCCAAAAAAGACTACCCCATTCTTGGAGAATGTTTATGAGCAGTTTTCCCGGTTCGCCGCGTCTGCAAAAGGGCGCGATTGTCGGCATTGATCCGGTTATGCCGGTCCCCACGATTGTTGTCTTTCAGTACAATCCCGATACGATGACGCGGACGCTCTCGGTCAATGCGACCGCAGGCGAGGCCGACATGGGCGAGGCTTTTCGGATCAAGGGGCCGCCTCAGGAGTCCATCCGCGTGGAGCTTGAAATCGACGCGACGGATCAGCTTGAACGGGCGGAATTTCCGGCGGTGGGCATGGGCGTCTATCCCACGCTGTCTTCGCTGGAAATGCTTCTGTATCCCAAATCGATTAACGTGATGATCAATGAAGCCCTGCTTTCTGCGGGCATGATCGAGATCGTTCCACCGGAGGCCCCGATGATTTTGTTTGCCTGGGGGGCCAAGCGGGTGCTGCCGGTGCGGATTACGGAGCTTTCCATCACGGAAGAGGCGTACGACCCGTCGCTCAACCCCACGCGCGCCCGAATCACGCTGGGCCTGCGTGTGTTGACGTATAACGATCTGGGGCTTACGCACCCGGGCGGCGTGATTTTCATGGCGCATCAGATTATGAAAGAAACAATGAGCGCCATCGGCACGGCCACCAATATTCCGGCCCTGCCGTCTATTCTGGGAGGTTAAACCATGTTCGATGCCAAAAGCCGTTACGCCAATTGCGAAAAAGCACTGCTTTCGCAGACCGGCCCCGACGGGGTCACACAAAACATTCCGTATATCCGGCGGCGCATGATTGCACCCGCCGAGTTCTCCTCCACGGTTTTGGAGCATACCGTCCGCCAGGGCGAAAGGCTCGATTCGATCAGCGCCCGCTACCTGGGCGATCCAACCGAATACTGGCGCCTGTGCGACGCAAATGGCGTATCCAATCCCGATGAGCTCGAAGTCGTCGGGCGCGTCATTAAAATTCCCATCCCCGGCCTTTAGGATAAATGCATGCTGGAAAATAAACTGGGCATTCGACTGATGCTGCTTGCGGGGGCGACGATTCCCATACCCGCGCCCGCTTCGGTCATGTCGGCCATTACATCGGTGGAAGTGACCAACAACGAAGAGACGGGCGACGGCTTCCAGATCACGCTGACGATGGCCAAAGGCAAATTTCCCGATTACACGGTGCTAAACGGCGGCGCTTTGAATCTGTTCAACCGCGTGATTCTGGCCGTGTTCGTGGGCATAATGCCGGAAGTGCTTCTTGACGGCGTTATCACAAACCATCAGCTCTCACCCAGCGCGGAGCCGGGGCAATCGACGCTCACGGTCACCGGACGTGATCTGACGCAGATGATGGATCTCGAAGAGGTCAACGAGCGCTACCCCAATCAACCGGACTCCGTCATTGTGCTCAGGCTTTTAGCCGGGTATGCCCGCTACGGGCTCATCCCGGAGGTGACGCCCACGACGGAAATTCCGCTGGAGATCGACCGCGTCACACGTCAAAGCGAAACGGATCTGGCCTTCATCCGGCGTCTGGCCGAGCGAAACGGCTTTGTCTTTCATACCGAACCGGTGACAATCGGTGTCAGCCGCGCCGTTTGGGGAAGCGCCTCGCGCATGGGCCTGCCGCAGCCGGCGCTGAGCTTCAATCTGGGGAGCGCCACGAATGTCAAGACGCTGAATTTCACGCAAGACGGCCTTTCGACCTCGTCCGTGCAGGCAAGCTTCATCGAGCCGTTTACGCGAACCGTCATCGGGCTCCCGGCGCTGCCGCCGCTTCGGGTGCCCCCTCTGGCGCTGACGCCCACACCCTCGCGCCGGGTGACGCTGAGGCGCGATACGGCCAATCAGGGCGCTCAGTCCACGGCGCGCGAGATGCTCTCGTCGATTACCAATCAGCCGGATACGGTCAGCGCCAGCGGTACGCTTGATACGGCTCGCTACGGGCATGTGCTTCGGGCGCGAAAGCTGGTCGGCCTGCGCGGGGCGGGCCTGTCCTATGACGGAAACTATTACGTGAAGAGCGTAACGCACAGCCTTTCACGCGGCGAATACACTCAAAACTTTACCCTCAGCCGGGAAGGCACCCGGCCGCTGGTTCCTCTGGTGAGACCATGACACAACCTTTTTACGGAAAATATCGCGGTGTGGTGACGGACATTAACGATCCTTTAATGCAGGGGCGCATCCGCGCCCGCGTGCCGGATGTGTTAGGCGATGCGGAAAGCGGCTGGGCTTTGCCGTGCCTGGCTTTCGGCGGCTCGCAGATGGGGCTTTTTGTGCTGCCGGATGTCGGCTCGGCCGTCTGGATGGAATTTGAACATGGCGATCCGGACTATCCGGTCTGGGCCGGCTCCTTTTTCGGCTCCGTCGCGGACATGCCCACGGAGCTTCTGGCCCCGCCCTATCAAAAAACGCTTCTTCAAACCAAAACCGGCCACAGCATTACGCTCGACGACACGCCCGGCATCGGCGGCATCACGCTGCAAACCTCGGGCGGCCAGAAAATCAAGCTGACCGCAACCGGCATTGAAATCGACAACGGCATGGGCGCAACCATCACGCTGACCGGGCCTCAAATCTCGATCAACCAGGGCGCGCTGGAGGTGATCTGATGCCGGGATTTCTGGTGCAGCAGGGCGCAACGGTTTTATGCATGCATGGCGGACAAGCGCAGCCTGTGACCGTAAATCCGCGCGTCCGGGCAGGCGGACAGCCCATCGTCACACAGGCGGATATGTTCACCGTTGCGGGATGTCCGTTTGCGCCGGGGGGCGGGGCAAGCCCCTGCATCACCGGGTCATGGGTCAGCGCGGCCACACGGGTGCGCGCAGGCGGCATGCCGGTTGTGCTTCAGGACAGCCAGGCCGTCTGTGCGCCGAACGGCACGGGGTTAAATATCATCGTCACACAATTACGCGTGAGGGGACAATGAGCCAGATCAACTATCCATACCAATTCGACAACCTGGGCCGCACGGCCACAACGAAGCAAGATGAGCACATCCGCGACCTCATCGAGCAGGTGCTCTTTACCGCGCCGGGCGAACGCGTCAACCGCCCGACCTTCGGCAGCGGGCTTTTGCAGCTTGTGTTTGCGCCGATTAACGACGCGCTTTCGGCCACGGTTCAAATGTCCGTCGCCGGTTCGCTTCAGCAGTGGCTGGGCGATCTCATCCGCGTGGACGGCGTGCAGGTGCAAAGCGAGGATTCCACTCTCCGCGTTGAAGTGCGCTACACGGTGATTAAAACGATGGAGCAAAAATCCGCCCAATTCCTGCGCGAGGTATGACGATGACCACACAATACTTTTGTCAAAACGACCAGCGCCGCAAACGGGTGGCCGAAATCAAAACCGGCGAGGCCTTTCGCTTAAACGGTCTGGATTATCTGGAAGTCGATCCGGACGATCAGAAAAAATTATCGATTTATTTTGTAAACCCCTTAAGTGAGGTTGCGGGCTTTTCGCCTCTGTCTGCGGATAACATCACCATCAGCGGCGGCGCGCGGATTGTGGGCATCCGGGCGCTCGATCCCTTAGCGCATGCCGCGCGGCGCATTGACGTCACAGTTGATCAGGCGGGGGATTTTTCTGCCTATACGCTGCGGATCGTCAGCGGCAAAACGTCGAACGATCCGCCTGCCTGGCTTGACCCGATGCTTTCGGAAATTGAATTTTGCTTCAAGATCAACTGCCCCTCCGATTTCGACTGCCGCCCCACTGACCAAACGACACCGCTTGCTTTAAATGAACCGGCCATCGATTATCGGGCGCGCGATTACGAAAGCTTCCGCAGACTTTTGCTGGAGCGGATGAGCCAGGTCATGCCCGAGTGGAAGGAGCGAAATCCCGCGGACATGGGCGTGGCGCTGGCCGAGCTTCTGGCCTATGTGGGCGATCACTTGAGCTACCGCCAGGACGCAGTGGCCACAGAAGCCTATCTGGGAACGGCCCGCAGGCGCGTATCGCTTGCGCGTCACGCAAGGCTGCTGGATTACCCTGTCTGCGACGGCGCGTCGGGGCGCGCCTGGGTGCAAATTGCCGTCACGCGGGCGGGCGACGGTCTGAAAATAAACGGGCCCGATGACGCCGCAAAACGTCCCGGCGTGGCGCTTTTGACACGGCTCGACCCAAAAGCGCAGACGCTGTCACTCACGGAGGCCCAACTGGCCGACGCTCTTTCCAACGGCGCGCAAGTGTTCGAGACGCTGCACTCTCTTGCGCTTTACCAGGCGCACAATGAAATGCATTTTTACGATTGGGCCAATGAGGGCTGCCGCCTCCCCAAAGGCGCCACGCAGGCCTTTTTGCAGGACAACCGAGACGGCGACAGGCTTCGGCTTTGCCCAGGCGACGTGCTGATCTTTGAAGAAAAGCGCTCGCCCGATACGGGCCTTGAAGCGGACGCCAATCCGGCCAGGCGTCATGCCGTGCGTCTCACCACTGTTTATCCGGAAGCGCAAGTCTCAGCCGAGGGCGAGCGCATTCCCGGCGCGCTTATCACCGACCCGCTTTTCCCCACCCGGGCTGTGGTTGAAATCCGCTGGCATGACGACGACGCCCTGCCCTTTGATCTGTGTGTTCACGCCGTGGCGGACCCGAATCAGCCCGGCGTTGAAAACCCCGTCTGTGTGGCCTCGGGTAACATCATTCTGGCCGATCATGGCTTAAGCGTGAGAGAAGCAATTGACGTTACGGGCGAGAAGCGCTTCCGCCCGGCGCTGGCCTTTTCGCCGCTTGCGCGCCAGGGCCGCGTGCGCCTTCCGGGAACACCCGGACGCATCGAAGCGTTTGACCCGGAACAATCCGCCGCCGCCGCGATGCGCTGGCCTGCAAACCGGATTCGTCCCGCCATCGCGCTTTTTGAAAAAGACACGAATCTGGTTTGGCAGCCCCAGTCGGATCTTTTATCCTCCGACGCTTTCGCCCGGGAATTTGTTGTAGAAACGGAAGAAGACGGCCGTTCGCGCCTTCGCTTCGGCGACGGCGTTGGGGGCCAGAAGCCTGATGAAGGCCAGGTTTTTGAAGCGAGCTACCGCATCGGAGGCGGCGTGGCCGGAAACGTCGGAGCACAGTCCATCAGCGCCCTTCTCATCCGCCGCGACGCGACGTATCCGCCAGGCTTTGACAAAGGCCAGATTCGATCCGTTCGCAATCCGATGGCCGCCCAAGGCGGCATCAATCCCGAAACAGCCGAACAAATCCGTCAATACGCTCCGCAGGCGTTTAAAATCCAGGAGCGCGCAGTGACGGCCCAAGACTACGCCGACATCGCCATGCGCCACCCCGAGATTTCAAAAGCCGCCGCCACCGTGCGCTGGACGGGAAGCTGGCATACGGTTTTTGTCACGCTCGACCGCAAGGGCGGCAAGGCCGTAGATGCCGCTTTTATCGCGCAGATGAAAACCTTCCTCGACGGCTACCGCATGGCGGGCTACGATATTGAAATTTCCGCCCCGCGCTTTGTTTCGCTCGACATCGCCTGCGAGGTTTGCGTAAAACCCGGTTACGACCCCTGGGATGTAAAAAAAGCGCTGCTGGAGGTGTTTAGCAGCAGCGATTGCGAGAACGGACGGCGCGGATTTTTCCATCCCGACCGCTTTACCTTTGGCCAGAGCCTTAATCTGTCTTCCCTCTACGCGGAGGCGATGGCGGTGGAGGGCATCATGATGGCCAAAATCAGCAAGTTTCAGCGCCTTGGCCGGAAGGCGGCAGGTGAGCTTGCCGCAGGCGCCGTCAAGGCCGCGCGGCTGGAAATTCTGCGACTGGATAATGACCCCAATTACCCGGAAAACGGGAAAATCGAATTTATCATGAGGGAGTGAGAGACAGCTTAGAGCTGTGAAAACAATCCCGAAGGGATTGCACGTTTATAGCCGACAGAAAACAAATCAGTTCGACCCCGACGGGGTCGCACAAAAACGAGAGAGGCCAAATTCTACAAACGTTTCATCCCGTCGGGATGTCGATAACGAAACAGCCTTCTCGGGTAAAACAATCCCGAAGGGATTCTTCTTAAATGAAAGGGAAGCCCATGCCTGAAAAGTGTGAAGAGTGTGGAAGCAAGACATTGAAGACCGGCCTGACGCCCGTGGCGCATGAGCAGCGCGCGGGGCTTGACGCGCTTGCCTATCGGGTGGGCACGCACGCGCGCTTTCAGGAGGCGATGAAAAACCGCATCGCCTCGCATCCGGCGCTTCGGGCGCTGACCACGCGTGAGGATGCGGACCCGTCCATCGCGCTTCTGGATGCCTGCGCGACGATGCTCGACGTCATTACATTTTACTCGGAGCGCATCGTCAACGAAGGATTTTTGCGCACAGCCACTGAGCGGCGCTCGATTGGGCAGCTTGCCGCGCAGATCGGCTATGAATTAAACCCCGGTGTGGCGGGCTCGGTGGCGCTGGCCTTTACCGTGGAAGACGCGCCGGGCGCGCCGGGCTGGGCCATTCTCGATCGCGGCACAAAAGTGCAAAGCCTTCCCGGCCCCGGTGAGACGCCGCAAATTTACGAAACGCTCGAAAAGTTCACCGCCCGCGCCGAGTTCAACAAGCTTTTTCCAAAAATCGTGGAGACGCAAAGCATCCATCTGGACATGAAGAGCCTGTATCTGAAAGGAACAAACCTTCAGCTTGCACCGGGCGATGTGCTGCTGATCGTCGGCGATGAACGCCTCAACTACGGTCTTTCAGAAAACTGGGATTCTCGCGTGATCGATTCGGTGTGCGCCGACATCGATGCCGGACACACACGCGTCACCTGGCAAAAGCCACTGGGCTTTAAAACCGCCACAAAAACCGTCCAGCCCGCAAGGATCAATCCGAAAGTGTATGTCATGCGCAAGCGGGCGTCGCTTTTCGGCCATAATGCGCCCGATCCGCTGATGCTGCAAAACTCAGGCGAAAGCGGCCATGAATGGACAACCGATTTCAAAATTGACACCGCCCGGCAAAATCTTGACCTAAGCGGCGCCCATCCGAAAATCCTCAAGGACGGCTGGGTGATTCTGTCCAAGCCCGGCACAGTAAACGACGATTACACGGAAGCCTACCGGGTCACGAAAGTCAGTCTCCTGTCGCGCAAGGACTTTGGCCTCTCCTCAGAAATCACACGCCTTGTGCTCGACACGGGTGCAAGCCTTAATCTCTTTGGCCTTCGCGAAACAGCCGTCTATGCCGAAAACGAAGCGCTGGAACTGGCCGACAGGCCGTATCGCACGCCGGAAAACCAACAAAAGCGCAGCATCCGCCTGGGCGCAGGCATGCTCACACCAGTTGAAGGCGCGCAAATTACACTAAACCGGTCTGTGCCGGGGCTCCAAAAGGGTCAGTTGCTGATTGTCAGCGGCCGGGCCGTTCACCGCAAAAGAATACGCCAATACATCGCGTCCGCACCGGACGATGAAATACGAAGTGAAGCAGCCGTCATCGAATCTGTGGGCGAGGCGGACGGTCAAACGATTCTCTACCTGTCCCAGAGCCTGCAAAACATTTATGACCGGGCCACGGTGACTATCTTCGCCAACTGCGCGCCCGCCACGCACGGAGAAACCAAAAAAGAAATTCTGGGAAGCGGCAACGCGGCTGAGGCGTTTCAGAAATTTACCCTCAGGCAAACGCCGCTCACGTACATTTCGGCGGCAACGGCGGGTGGATCGGTTTCAACACTGGAGATCCGGGTGGATGATCTTTTGTGGCCAGAAGTGCCGTCACTTTACGGTCAGGGCGCCAAAGCGCAGGTCTATACATCGCGCATTGCCGATGATGGAAAAGTCACGGTGCAATTCGGAGACGGCCTTACAGGTGCAAGGCTGCCGTCGGGCGTCGAAAACATTACCGCCACCTACCGGGTGGGGACGGGGAAAGAAGGCTTAGTCAAGCCCGGTCAGCTGAGCCTCCTTTTGACACGGCCCCTGGGCGTCAAAGCCGCTATCAATCCCGGTGCTCCCTCGGGCGCAAATAATCCCGAAACGCGAGACGAAGCGCGATCCAACGCGCCTTCAACCGTGCAAACCTTCGACCGGATCGTGTCACTTGCCGATTACGAAAATTTTGTACGGCGCTTCGCGGGCGTCGGGAAGGCGCGCGCCCAATGGCTGTGGACGGGGCGTATGCGCCTGGCGCATCTCACGATTACGGGCGTAAACGGCGCTTCCATCCGCGAAGATTCCGATCTTTGGGGCCATCTGGAAGATGCCATAAAATCCTGCGGGCTCCCCCAGCAGCGGTTTTTACTGCAATCCACCGTCCCCCTGCCCTTTTCGCTTAAAGTCAACATTGAGGTGAAAGCCGGTTATCTCACCGACAAAGTGCTGTCCACTGTGCGCCTCGCTCTTGAGAATGCTTATTCGTTTGAAAGGCGAGCGTTTTGTCAGGCCGTGACCCAAAGCGACGTCCTGGCCTTTATCCAAGGGATCGACGGTGTAGCCATGGCGGATCTGGATGAACTCAGGCAGGCGGGCCAATCAGGCTTTTTGCTTCGGGCGCAACCGGCCCGATACGATAAATTGACGGGCGAGATTTCTCCCGCCGAACTCTTAACGATTGATCCCGCCGGGATTGATCTGATTGCGCTTACGGAGTAACCCATGACCGATACCGCATCAAAACTCTACGAACTGCTCCCGGCCATTTACCGCATCCGCGACGCTGAGCAGGGCGAACCGCTCAAGGCGCTTTTGTCTGTAATGGCCTCGCAGATTCATCTGGTTGAAGAAGACATCGACCAACTCTATGAAAACTGGTTTATCGAAACCTGCCAGGAGTGGCTCGTGCCCTACATCGGCGATCTTTTGGGCGTTCGCCCGCTTCCGGGGACGGGCGACGACGTATTCAGCCGCCGCGCTTATGTGGCCAATACCCTGGCCTACCGCCGCCGCAAGGGGACGCTGGCCGTACTTGAGGAACTGGCGCGAAACGTCACGGGATGGCCCGCCAAAGCCGTTGAATATTTCGAGCTTCTCGCGACAAGCCAGCACCTGAACCATTTGCGGCTGCACCGCGCCGCCAGCATTCAAATTGGATCCAACGGCGCGCGCTCAAATCTGGAGCGCCTCGGCGGCCCATTTGAAACCGCGGCGCATACGGCGGATGTCCGCCGGATCGAAAGTCATCGCGGAATGTACAACCTGCCCAACATCGGCCTGCACCTGTGGCGGCTTGCCGCGTATCATTTAGTGCGAGGCGACGCGCGCGCCGCCTCGGATGCGCCTTCGGGCTGCTGGCGCTTTCATCCAATGGGCTATGACGCACCGCTTTTCAACGCACCCCAAACGGAAGAAGGCATCACGCATCTGGCCGAAGAAATTAACGTGCCGGGTCTCTTGCGACGATTCCCGCTCTATCTCGAACTCGAAGCGCGCCGCGTCGCTATTAGCAAAAAATTAAAACCCGCGTCCTTATATTTCGGCGAAAACCCGGTTTTCGAAATCTTCATATCCGGTAAATCAAAACCACTTGCACCCGAAGAAATCCTCATCGGCAATCTCGCGAACTGGGAAAAGCCGGGCTGGACGCCGCCCCAACCCATCATTTACGCCAAAGACTCGCGCGGGAAAACGCTTACCACAAAGTGCGTGGTCGATCCGGAACTGGGACGCATTGCCTTTCATCAAGATGATGCGCCCGAGAAAGTTTCAGTGACCTACGCTCACGGCTTTTCCGGAAACTTAGGGGGGGGCCCCTACGACCGGCGACGATCCGTCCAACGCTGGCATTTCCCGAACAAACAAAACTTCACCTGGATGTTTGAAGTCACGCGCGCGACGGCGGGCCACACGCTGGCCGACGCGCTTAACGCCTGGAATACGCACAACCACACGCACCGCCAGGCCTTTGGGCTTATTTGCATCACCGACAATGCCACTTATGCCGAAGTGGTTCCCGACATTGAGATCCGGGGCGCAAATCGTCTGGCGATTGTGGCGTCGCTTTTACCCCTGAACGCGACGCTCACGCCTGACAATCTGCGCCCGCACATAATCGGCGATCTGGTGATCACCAAACCCTCGGGTCTGAACCCCGAAAGAGGCAACCTGCGCGGCAGCGTCATCATTGACGGCCTTTTAGTGGAAGGGGCCGTGTCGGTCAAATCCTGCAATCTGGGCCTCTTGCATCTGGCGCACTGCACACTGGCCTCGCCCTGCAACAATCAGAGGCCGACACGCTCTCAACCCAGCGTGTCTGTCGCCTCCGGCAACACAGGGCTTCAGGTTGTGATGGATTCCTGCATAACCGAAACCATCCGGTCCGCACCCGACATCCAGAGCTTGAAAATATTCCAAAGCCTGATCGACGCAGGCGAAAACGATGCAACTGTTCTTGCCGGCCTCACAGGAAACGCCTTTGGCCCGCCCGCAACGATTGAGCGCTCCACGCTTTTTGGCCGGACGTTTGTTCGCGAGCTTTCGGCCTCGGAATCGATCTTTACAGCCGAGGTTCAGGTCGAGCGCTGTCAGATGGGCTGCATGCGCTTTTCATGGCTTCGTCTGCCTGCCGACCCTGCCGAAACACCGCAGACGCCGCCGCGCTACCGCTGCCAGCCCTGCCTGGAAATTACAACGCAGGATGAAAAAAACATTCAGGATGGCAAGTTTATTGATCCGCTCCTTGTCCGCAAGCGCGTGAGCCTGTGGCTTGCGCCCGGCTTTTCATCCCGCGCCTTTGCTCATCCGGCCTACGGGCAGCTTCGTCTGTCAACACCCGCGCAGATTCGAACCGGCGCGGAAGACGGATCGCAAATGGGCGCATTTTGTTTTTTAAAACAGCCCCAGCGCGAAGCGGGTCTTCGCGCTGCGCTGATTGAATACCTGAGATCCGGCCTCGAAGCCGGGATCTTTTATGTTCGTGAAGAAAACCATCAACTCCCAGGAGGTACAAAATGAAAGGTGATTTCAGTCGCCTGACCTTTGACAGGAAAAAACACTACAGCGACGTTCTGCTGCAACAGGGCCGCGTGCTTCTCGACGCGGACTGGAATGAGCAGCAGCGCATCACACGCTATCGCGCGGAAACTGAAACAGCCGACGCCATCGGCCCCTCCGGTGTTCCCGCAAGCGGCGGGTTGAATATTCTAACGTCCTCGCGCGCACGGCATCTGTCCATCATTAAGGATTCGTCAACGGGCACGCTTAAGGGCTGGATCGTGGGTGAGCAAGGCCTGATCCAGCACTGGGACTCAAAAGAGATGAAAATCCAGAAGCCGCCTCTGGGGGTGACCGAAACGCTGCGCTCGGTGTGCTTTGTGGATGAAAAATACGGATGGATCGCAGGCGACAAGGGCGTGATCCTTTATACCGCCAACGGCGGCGCCACCTGGGTGCGGCAGGCCTCCAAAACCGACAGCAATCTGCTTTGCATTTATTTCATGCAATGGGGCAAAGCGCATGTCGGCTGCGCCGTGGGAACGAAGGGAACGTTTCTTTATTCATTGGATCGCGGGCAGACCTGGGCTAAAGCCACCACCAACGTTCTGGCTCAGCTCAACGCAGCGCATATCATCGCTGTCTCAGATCAGAATCTGAAATTTTTCGCAGCCGGAAATCAGCGAACGATTCTGGAGTACACATGGAACAGCCGGACCAAAAAATTGACGGCGGCGTCCGTCACTTTCAATGATCCGTCAAACAACAAAGCAAATCTTTATGCCATTAACGCCGCCTTTGTGAACAAGGAGGAAAGCGCCTGCGCCGCCGGCGCGAAAGGTGTTGCATTTTACAAAGAGGGTACAACCTGGAACGCCCAAACCACCGGCATCGAGACGACTATCCGCTCCGTGCTGGTGACGAAGCGACCGACCGGGACCGATACGCCTCTGGCTATCCTCTGGAATCAGATTTTCAAGACACTGCCGTTTGTATGGACAGCTGTAGCGGAAGACGGACGCGAGCTTTTTCGAGACAATGAAAACCGCTGGTGGCCTGTGTCATCAGTTGTTGCCGAGAAAGTGCGCGCGGTCAACTTTATCGATTTGAGCCGCGAGAACTGCCCGGCCATGATGACGGTGCTGGGAACCCGAGGGACGATTTTCAATTCAACGGCGGGCGGCTGGAATCGCTTTACATCAATCATCGACGGTCTTTCCACCACCGCCGGACGCATCTATATTGACGGCATTCTGTGCGAATTTGAAAATCCCGCGCCCCTTGACCTGCCTTCAGCGGCTGGAAAATATCTCGCTTATGCCGAATGCCACCGACGCCACGTCAGCGCCCTTCAGGATGAGCAAATCCGCGAAACGGCGCTGGGCGGCCCCGACACCTGCACGCGTCTGCAAACCATCGCGCAGGTGAAATACCTTCAAATCCTGTCCGGAACGGTTTCGCGCAAAATCGATAATCTGCGCGCAGAGGCGATCAAAATCGCGGACGAAATAACATTAAGCTTTGGACAGAAAAAGGCGGCGGACGCTATAGAATCAATTGGCCAGGCCACTAACGCCATGAAAAAAATGGCCATGCTGGACGACGCCGCCATGAAAGCCGAATTTCGCACAGGCAGCGCCTCGGTGAAAAAATTTGTTGATGCGCAAAAAGGCGTGATTGGATCGTCCGCGCTGGAAAAAGTTCGGGACAAATTTTCGGCCTGGGAAAAAGTTCAGTCCGATCTTGTACAACTGGTTTCGGCCAACTCCGTCGAGGACGCATGGGGAAAGCTCACCGCCGGGCGAACCTGCGCGCTTGCTGCGCGCGTGACCGAAGCAGAAACGCCGGCAAACCTTTGCAAGATGGTTTCAGGCGGCGGCTATAGTGGCCTGGAAAATCAGCTCTACCGCGTGGAGATACATCAAGGCGGCGCGCTAAAGGATGGCCCGACGTTTAAATGGTCGCGCGATAACGGCTCTGTGGCCTTTCCCTTCGAGTTCGTCTCGGTCAATGATAAAAAAACCTTCATCCGCCTTCCCGCTTCAAGCCCCGGCAGCTACTACCCGGTAGCCAAGGAAGAATGGATTGGAACCTGGGTGGAACTAATCGATGACCGAAGGGAACTGGCGGGCGAGCCGGGCCTCTTGATGCAAATTGCTGATGTGCCGTCGGAACATGAAATGATATTGGACGGATCGCTCAATGCCGCCGACTGGTCGGATTCGTCCCTTCACCCTCTTATCCGGCGATGGGATTCCAAAGACGCGGCGAAAAAAGCGGGCGCCTTGCCGCTCGTGGAAGAGGGCTGGCTGGAACTTGAATCCGGCGTGCAGATCCGCTTTGAAAAAGGCGCGGATTACCGCACAGGCGACTACTGGATGATTCCCGCCCGCACGGACACGGCGGATGTGGAATGGCCGCAACAAGGCGGCGAGCCCCTGCCGGTGCCGCCCCGGGGCATCTGCCGTCACTATGCGCCGCTTGCCTATCTTACAGCCTATGATACGGGGAAAAATGACATCGTCATTACGGAATTTTCCGACTGCCGCGCCATCTTCGAACCGCAGGCAAAAAGAGCGATTCGCATCGTCGGCATCAACTGGCAAAATGACAGCCGTCTGGACTACAACGCCAGAAACCTGCTCAATCTGTTCACGGCAGGTCTTCAAATTACGCTCGACGACGCGCCAGATGCCTGGTCGGTCAATGCCAACAGCTTCATTGTGGAAATGAGCATAGCCAATTCTCCCCGGCAGACGATTGTTCCACCGGAACAGTGCGATATCCGCGTCTCCGGCAATGTCGTAAGCTGGCACTTCCCCATCATTGCCTTCAATGGTTTAATGGCCACACCGGATAAAAAGGCAGCCGCTGCGACCAATGCCAGTGAGCTGAATGCAAGCGCGATGACTCATCTCAATGCCATGTTCAAACCCAGTGCATCGACGGGCCTCACGAACCCAATCGAGGTTACGACGCCTTCTACGCTTTTCCGTCTGCACATTACGCTTAAAGGCTCCCGAATTTGTAAAAGCTCGGGCCAACAAAGCATCTACCTCGATGGTCAGGCCTTTGCGACGCCCCGCGCGGATAAAGACGCAAACGGCAACGCCGTGATCCGTCATGATCTTTGCTTTCCCAGCGGCGCAGGCAATAAGGCCTGCGATTTTGAAAGCTGGCTCGATTTTGTTTCACCCGCCGCAGCGGCAGCCACGAACAAGTCCGTCACCACAACCATCGGCAAAACTTCGGTAAAAACGACAACACGGAAAAAGACAGGGAAATAATCCTTATTGAAAGAAGGAGTGCATCATGCCGTCCAATTTAAAAAAAGGTGACCAGGGCCCGGAGGTCCGGCTGCTTCAGGAACGCTTGAATGAGCGCGGCTTCCCGGTGGACGTGGATGGAGACTTCGGCGCACAGACGCATAAAGCCGTGCGCGCGTTTCAATCGCAAAACCTCGACGCGAACGGTCAGCCGCTGGTGGTGGACGGCAAGGTCGGTCCGCTCACCTGGTGGAGCCTTACGCATCCCAAGCCCGTCATCGACATTCCCGTTGCCGTGGACTACGCAAAACTGCCACCCAGAAAAATGGGCGGCAGCCGGATCGGGCGCGCCGCGCTGAAAAAAGCTATTGCGGAGATGAAAGCGGGGGCCCGGGAAATCGGCGCAAATAATTGCGGTCCGTGGGTGGCAAAATATCTGGCGCCTGCGAACCTCCCGGAAGGCAATTCATGGTGCGCCTCGTTTGTGAGCTGGTGCTACCTGCAGGCCTGCAAGGGAAAGAAAGACAAAATGCCTTTTGATTACTGCCCCGGCGCACGGGCCCTTTTGCGGCAATTCAAAGATAGGGGCTGGGCGCACGAGCCGCAAAGCGGCTATGAACCACAGCCCGGCGATATCGTCGTGTGGTGGCGTGTGAGCCTTACAGGCTGGCAGGGGCATGTCGGCCTGGTGCATTCGGTTCAAGACGGCATGCTCTACACGCTCGAAGGCAACCGCAGCCCGCAGGTGCAGGGCTTCTCATACGTTCAAAGCCGCATATACAAGCTTTTGGGCTTCGGCCATATTCCCGACTGATCCACCCACCCATCAGAGCATACACAAAGCGGCAGCGTCTTTCTTCCCCCTGGAAGTTCAACGCTGCCGCTTTTGTGTTGTTTATACCCGACCTTGACAAAAGCAAGTCGTGCTTTATACTCCACATGAAATTGAATTACGCAAAGGATTATAAAATGTCATTTGTTCGACCGGAAATCATTCGTCCCCCCAGTGAGCATGCCAGCTACTATCTCCCCCTGACGTCGGGCTGCTCGAACAACTCCTGCACGTTTTGCAATTTTTCCTTCACGAATCTTGGTCTTCGCGACCTCGAAGACGTGAAGCGCGAAATCGACGCCATGTCCCTTTACGTCAGCGCCAATATCTGGACGCCGGGGCAGCCACGCATTGTGTATGCCATTTTGCAGGGCTGGGACGGCAGGAAAGTGTTTCTGCAGGATGGAGATGCCCTGGTCTATCCGTATCCCAGGCTGATCGAGGCGCTCACATACCTCAACGCTAAATTCCCGAAGATTGAGCGCATCGCCAGCTACGCCACGCCACAGGACATTTTGAGGCGCTCGCCGGACGAGCTCAAAGCGCTTCGGCGGCAGAAACTGGGCATTTTATACATGGGCGTGGAAAGCGGTGATGACGCCGTGCTGCAAAAGATCCGCAAAAACGTGACACACGATCAGATGGTGGAAGCAGCCCGAAAAGTGAAAGAGGCGGGCATCCTGCTGTCCGTCACTGTGATCCTGGGCCTGGGCGGCATTGACGGCAGTGAAAATCATGTCGCCCGGACAGCGCAAATCCTGACGGAAATGGACCCGGATTACGCAGGCGCACTGACGCTGACACTTGTGCCGGAAACAGAGCTTTATCGGGAAGTGGAACAAGGCGCGTTTGAACTGATCACACCGTTTGACTCGCTCCGGGAGCTTTACGGAATCGTGGAACGCTCGACGTTTACGAACTGTTTTTTCAGCTCCATGCACGCCTCCAACTATTTTGCCATCCGCGGAACGCTGCCCAAAGACAAGGACAAGCTGCTCAAACAACTTCAGACACTCCTGTCCAGCAAAGATCCCCGTCTGCTCCGGCCCGAATTTATGCGGGGGTTATAGCTCCCGTAACGCTGCCCCGAAAATCCGAAAATCCGCTTGACAAACCTGGGGCTTTTTCAGATACTCCGTCAGACTTCAAGCGATATTCCGGATTTGACATTGTTAACCTCACAAACAGAGGTAAGCGCGTGATTGATTTTTTTCAGATACTCTCGATCATCATAACGATCCTGGGGATTGCCCTGTGTGTCTTTTCCATGTTTTTTATCTTCCTGGGAAAACGCATTCAGGGCGCGTCGGGCAAACAGCAGATCAAATATAAAGAACTCGAAATCCGCAGCGATGCGGTGATTATTTTGCTATGCATCTCGGTCATCGCCGCCGTGTTGCCGCTTTACCTTCAATATCGACTGAATATTCAGGGATACCAGCAGACGATTGAGAAAAATAATGAACTCCGGCAGACCATCGATAAAATGCAAAGCCAGTTGCAAAGCGCGCAGGCAGGCCCCATGCGCATTTACATGACCGGTCAGGTGTGGGACGGCTCTGAACGCGAGCGAAAACCTCTGGGTGGCGTTATTATCCGCGTGATGCGCAATGATCCCGAGCCAGCCAGAGAAATCACCCGAATTGGTCCGACCAACGATACCGGATTTTTTGCCAAAGAAATCCCGTTTGAAGGCCCGGATGACCGCCTGACGCTTCTGGCCGAAAAGAGCGGTTACTCGACGCAGGAAATTATTATCGGCAAGGACATGATTATTTTCCCGCCGGTGCTTTCAAAAAAGCCTTAAGGACTTGTTATGCGAACGCCTTTTAAATGTTTTTTATGGATCGCGTCGATCCTTGTCATCCTCGTTTTTATCCTGACAACGCTTCTTGCCTTTCATAGGCTCACACCCGCATTCTCCGGCAAAGCCTCCCTCCTGTCACTTATGAACGCAAGCGATGCCTTTGCCCAGCCTGGAGCCGCCGCGCAAATCCAAAGCACCAAAGACGGCAGCATAATGATGCTGATCCCGGAAGGCCCGTTTGAATACGGCGTGGATCAAAACGCTTTGAAAAGACTTCTCCGGACGGAGCTGAAAAAGCCTTGGCTTGAGCTCTATGAAACGGAAATGAGCAAGGAAACCATAACCCTGCCCAACTACTACATTGACAAATACGAAGTGACAAACGGCCAGTATGAACGCTTCTGCAAAGACACGGGCCACCGTCCTTCAAGGCTTGCCCGATGGCCGCAGTTTAACGACGCCCGGCAACCGGTGGTCGGCATCGGCTGGGCGGACGCCGAA
Organism: uncultured Smithella sp.; assembly: GCA_964608995.1. GTDB lineage: Bacteria > Desulfobacterota > Syntrophia > Syntrophales > Smithellaceae > UBA8904. The sequence continues at coordinate 19,466 of CAZSQS010000014.1, forward strand.
GGCTATTGCGCCTGGGCCGGAAAAAGACTGCCTACGGAAGCCGAATGGGAAAAGGCCGCGCGCGGTGTTGATGGCAGGCACTGGCCCTGGAAAGAACCGCCGGATGAAAAACGATTCAATGGACGAAGCCAGGCAAAGTATGCCTCTGTTCGGGTCGGCAGCTTTCCGCTCTCAGACAGTCCCTACGGTGTCAGCGACATGGCCGGCAACGTCTGGGAAATGACCTCCGGCTGCTGGCCGTCTCAGGCAAACCGCCAGCACAAAACCATGCGTGGCGGCTCCTTTCTCAATTCTCTCGCGGAAGTGCGAACCACCGTGCGCTGGGCGACCAAGCAGGAAGAAAACGGCGCGGAGTATCTGGGTTTCCGCTGCGTCATGGACATGAGAAACGTGGAAAAATATACCGTCACAGTCGCCCCCGGGAAAGATATGAATCGTCAAACGCAACAACCCTTGCCGAATCAATAGCACTAATTCTTTTCTGCATCGCCTGAACATCAGAAGGAAAGCATCCCCTTTGAAATGACCATTTCCCAAATCATTATGGACGCAACACGAAAGCTCGAAGCCGCAGGCATTGACTCGGCCAGACTCGATGCGGAAGTGCTGCTGGCTTTTTGTCTGGAGTGCGACCGGATTGAGTTTTTGAAATATCCGGACAGGCGCCCAGGCGATGCCCAGCTTGCCGCTTTCAACCATCTATTGGAGCGACGGTTACTTTGCGAGCCTGTCGCCTATCTGACGGGGCAAAAAGCGTTTTGGTCTTTTATTCTGGAGGTGACGCCGGATGTGCTCATCCCCCGGCCGGATACGGAAGTCCTGGTCGAAGAGGCGCTCGCGCTTTGCCGGGCGCAAGCGATGAGCGCGCCGGATATTCTGGATATCGGTACGGGAAGTGGCGCAATTGCACTGGCGCTGGCCTCTGAACTCCCTTTCGCCCGCATCACCGCCACGGATATTTCAGAAGCGGCGCTCGCCGTTGCGAACAAAAATGCCCGCAGGCTCGGTCTTGATGCGTCCATCGCCTTCCTCCATGGCGATTTATTCGAGCCGGTGGCGGGTAGCTTTGACCTCATGGTTTCCAACCCGCCCTATATTGGCGCCGATGAATATGCCACCCTCCCGTCCGGCGTAAAAAATTATGAACCGCCCATCGCCCTTCTGGCCGGCCAAACAGGTTTGGAATTTTATGAAAAACTGGTATATTCGGCTTCCAGCCACCTGAAAAAAAACGGCTGGCTTTTACTGGAGATCGGCGCTAAACAGGCCGAAAGCGTCAGCGCTTTGATGAACAACTTATATGAACACGTGGAGGTCCGCGCCGATTACGCGGGACTTTTCCGCGTTGTGAAGGGAAGGAGAAAATAGTTGGACAAAATGGTTATTCGCGGTGGAAAGCCGCTTTCCGGAGACGTCACGATCAGTGGCGCGAAAAATGCCGCACTGCCTGTTCTGACATCGGCCATCCTTACAGACGGCACTTGCTCGTTTTCCAACATACCGGATTTGATGGATATTAAAACCATCTATAAGCTTTTGAGAAACATGGGCGTGGAAATCGAAGACGGCAAAACGGTAACGCTGTCAGCCAAAAAAATCACCGACAGCGTCGCGCCGTACGATCTGGTTAAAACCATGCGCGCCTCGATTTTGGTTTTAGGGCCGCTGGTCGCGCGCACCGGGCACGCCCGTGTGTCGCTGCCCGGCGGGTGCGCAATCGGCGCAAGACCCGTCAATCTGCACATCAAAGCTCTTCAGGACATGGGCGCCAAAGTGGAGCTCCATGGCGGCTACATTGAAGCCCGGGCGGACAAACTTCGGGGTGCGGAGATTTACTTTGACCTCCCCACCGTTACGGGAACGGAAAACATCATGATGGCGGCAACGCTTGCCGAAGGAACCACCGTCTTGCATAACGCCGCACGTGAACCGGAAATTATTAATCTGGCGGATGTCCTCAAGGGAATGGGGGCCAAAATCAGCGGCGCAGGCACAGACGAAATCACCATCAAAGGCGTCACAAAGCTTTGCGGTGTGGAAGCCACCGTTATTCCAGATCGGATTGAAGCGGGAACGTTTATGATTGCCGTCGGCATGACCAACGGCGAAATTAATCTCAGGGGCTGCAATCCTCACCACCTCGAAGCGCTGATCAATAAATTGCGCGACACGGGCATGAAAATCACACCGATTGACGGCGGACTGCGCGTCGCCGCCGGACAACGCATCAACAGCGTTGACATTAAAACCCATCCCTACCCCGGATTTCCCACAGACCTGCAGGCGCAGATGATGGCCTATATGTCCATTGGCAGCGGGCTGTCTGTTATCTCAGAGACGGTCTTTGAAAACCGCTTCATGCACGTCTCCGAACTGATGCGCATGGGCGCGGACATTACCATTCAGGGCGGCAGCGCCGTCGTTCGCGGCGTCCCCCAGCTCTTTGGCGCACAGGTCATGGCCACGGATCTGCGCGCGTCCGCCTCGCTGATTCTGGCGGCGCTGGTGGCGGAGGGCACAACGGAAATTTCCCGCGTCTATCATCTGGACCGGGGCTATGAATCGATCGAAAAGAAATTTTCCGCGCTGGGCGCGAATATAAAAAGGATGAAACAATAATATGAAGCTACTTCGAGCCGATGCAGTTGAATTCAAGGAATTTTTTTCGGCCCTGCGCCTGCGCGGCGGCGCGTTCACCCCGGAATTGCTTGCCGGTGTGGCGCAGATCGTTTCCGATGTGGCCCAGACCGGCGACGAGGCGCTCTTTTCCTATACGCAAAAATTTGACGGACACCCTCTGACCGCCGAAACCGTTGAAGTCAATGACCAGGAAAAGAAGGACGCGCAGGCTCAAATAAAAGCCGAAGACCGCGACGTCATCGCGCTTGCGGCAAAGCGTATTGAAAAATATCATCGCCGCCAGATCGTATCCGGTTATTCGATAACGGATGAGGTCGGCATTGAATTGGGGCAGCGCGTGTTGCCGCTTGCGCGGGTTGGCATTTACGCGCCCGGTGGCAAGGCCTTTTATCCCTCCACCCTCTTGATGGCCACCATTCCCGCGCGCATCGCGGGTGTGAAGGAAATCATTTTAGTGACTCCCTCAAAAGACGGCAGCATTCATCCGCTCATCGCCGTCGCGGCCGACATCGCGGGCGTGGATCGCATTTTCAAAATCGGCGGGGCGCAGGCCATCGCCGCGTTGGCCTACGGCACCCGGAGCGTTCCGCGCGTGGACAAAATTGTGGGACCCGGCAATGCGTATGTCGCAGCGGCAAAGAAGCTGGTTTTCGGGCAGGTCGATATTGACATGATCGCCGGCCCAAGCGAAGTGGTCGTCATTGCCGACCGCACGGCGGATGCGGCCATCATCGCGGCGGATCTTCTGGCGCAGGCCGAACATGATGAAATGGCGGCGGCGGTGCTGTTCACCCCGTTTGCGGATCTGGCCGAAGAGGTGGCGCGGGAAGTGCGTCAACAAATGGAAACGCTTCCCAAAAAAGAGATTATCGAAAAATCGATTTCGCGCTTCGGCGCGATCGTGATCACCTCCGGCCTTCTCCAAGCCATGGAACTGGCCAATTTGTTCGCGCCGGAGCACCTGGAGCTGATGGTGGACAACCCCACCGACTGGCTGGGGCAGGTGCGAAACGCCGGCTCCGTATTTTTAGGCGCCTATACGCCTGAGGCCCTGGGCGATTATATGGCCGGCACCAACCATATCCTCCCAACGGAGGGAACGGCCCGATTCTCGTCGCCCCTGGGCGTTTATGACTTCTATAAACGGATGAGCGTTCTGTCTTTCTCGAAGCAGGGCTTTGACAAACTTGCCGCCCCCACCGAACGCTTTGCGCGCCTGGAGGGACTCGACGCGCACGCCAATTCGATACGCGTGCGTACTCGACCCGATACCATAAAATAGAATCCTTCATCTCCGAGAATTTCTGCAAGCTTGCGACCGGTAGCCCCGGAATCGACGCCGGCGCGTTTACGCCCAACGCCCTCGATTTTCATGGCAAGTTAAGAGACAGCTCCCGCGACATCGGAGCCTGCGAATATTAAGAAAGACTTGGACGGGTGGCTGGCGGAAGAATCAAACGCGTCGCGGCCGGACCGGTCACGACGCTTTTTTTTGTCTGTTTTTCAAATTTGATCCCAAATCCGCGATTTCCGCCGCCTGCTCCTTTACCTTATGATGCAGGCTGATATTCTCCATGCCGACACCGATGGCGCCCAGCATGATGGTCAGAATACGTTCATCGCTTTCCGTGAAGATACCGCCATCTTCCTTATTGGCCAGGTTCATGACGGCAATGACCACATTGTTTTTATACACGGGCATGCTGATAAACGACGGAGAACCGTATTTCGGGTCGTTGGTTTTTTTCGTCCGGGGATCATTTTCAACATCCTGAATCAGCATGGCCTTTCCACTTTCGATCACGCTTTTGACAAATGAAAAACGAGGACGCTTGGGATCTTCATCCTTGCTGATCATGAGTTGGGGTTTCGAGGCCACCAGGCGCAAGCCCTCCGGCACGGAAGCATCCACGAGGAACACCGAGCCGTTTCGGACGCCGACCACAGACATCGCCTTTTCCAGAATAAACGACAGCAGCTCTTCAGCGGCCAGAACATTCCGCGTCAGCTCGGATATCTCCTTTAGGGCGTTGAGCTCAGCGTGCCGCCGATGAAGGTCATCGCGAAATTTTTCAAAATGCGCCGCGTAAATGGTATTTTTTTTATGAAAGAGACTGATCAGCCCACCCAGGCACGCTAACATAAGAGCGTAGGCTATGACCGGTACGACGAGATCCGCGGCAATCAGCCTCTCTGACGTCAGACCATAAACACCTGCCGCTGCGATTAACGGAAGGATGCCCAGTAAAACGGCAAGGCGATAAAAATTCTTACTGAAACCGGTTTTCTTCATGAAAAATATCCCCTTCAGATGAATTTAAACGTAGAAGCGTCCCGATGCGATAATCGGCGGATCCTCATGTATCATGGCGTAAACGACATCTTTATACAATTCTTCCTTGATGGCGGCGACGATGGTTCTTCGCTTATTTTGCGTTTTTGCAAAATTCATCACATCCTCCATGAGCGTTTCCATGGGGCAGGCCTTGGTAATGATGGCATGCGCCTCACACTCCCTGGCGGTCAGGCGTCTGGCCGTTAGTGTCATCTCTTCGAGTTTGTAACGGGGAATGGCTTTCTTCATCGCGGCGAGCATCCCCGGCAGGAAAGGAATGCCGAGATCAACCTCCGGGAAGCACAGGAAGCCCCGATCGGAGCGCATGAAGCGAAAATCAAAATAGCACGACAAAATTGCGCCACCGGCGAACGCATGGCCGGTGATAGCCACCACAGTGGTCATCGGATACATCAGCACTCTTTTGAAGAGCTTCATCATGGTTTCCACAAACCGCGCGGCGGTTTCTTTGTCGTTTTTCTCCATAATCGGCAAAAGCCACTCCAGGTCGATCCCGTTGCTGAAGATCTTGTCATGCGAGGCGCTGACCACCAGCGTTGTGGCATCGGTTTCTTTTTCAACCGAATCAAGCGCGTTTAAAAACATCGTCAGAAAATCCAGATTAAAACGATTCTCCCCTTCATTGAGCGTCAGCACGGCCACATGGCCTTCTTGTTTAATGTCGATCGGCATAAAATTCATTTTCCTTATTTTTATCAGATTTCGGTTGGGCATACTGTGACCCGAATCACAGTTTCGTTTTTTATCCTTTCACCTTCATTTTTTCAATGAGTTTTTCCGTTTTTCTTTTCCAGAGCCCGCCTGGCTTCCTCCTTCGTCTGGAAGATATGCGGCGCGAGATGGCGTTTTTTGAGTTCATCGCCGAGCTTCATGCGCAAAAAGGCGCTGGTCGTGTAACGCGTCACATCGGCATAAAATTCGGACACCACATATTTGACCATGCCGACATAGTCATCCTCCAGCTCCGGCGCGATAGAAAAATTATCATAGTTGACGATGGTCTGAACCCTTTTCCCCAAAGGCTTGCAGATTTCGGATACTTTTTGACGGATGGCCTCAATATCATTTCGAGACCGGACATTGAGCCCCTCGAAATTGACATAGAAGATATTGGTATCCGGATCGTAGGTCAGGCGCTCTGAGATGGGGATGGACAGCAGATCCTCTTTGATCCCCATCGGCTCCGGTTTAAAAATCCGCTCATCCATGAGGCGAAGATCTTTGATGATCGGTTGAAAATCCATCTGCGCCAGAATATCTTTTTCCAGATCGACACCGGGCGCAATTTCAATGAGCTCCACACCCTCCGGCGTCAACTGGAACACACAGCGCTCGGTGACGTAAAAGATCTGCTGATGGCCTTGCCTGGCCGTCTTGCCGCTGAAGGTCACCTGTTCGACATCATGAATCATTTTCTTGAGCGTGCCTTCTTTAACGATGTGAAGTTTTCCGTCATCGATGGAAAGGGTGACATCGCCGGCGGTAAAGGTGCCCGCAAAAATAATTTTCTTGGCGTTTTGCGAAATATCGATAAAACCGCCGCAGCCCGCGAGCTTTGGGCCAAACCGGCTGACATTCACGTTGCCCTGGGCATCCATCTGCGCCATCCCCAGGCAGGCCAGATCCAGCCCTCCGCCATCGTAAAAATCAAACTGCTGATGCATATTGATAAGACAATCCATATTGGTTGCCGTACCGAAGTTCAGCCCGCCGGAGGGAATTCCGCCAATGGTGCCCGCTTCAGCCGTAAGCGTGATGTAATTGAACACGCCTTCCTCATTGGCCACGCTGGCCAGTCCTTCGGGCACGCCGATGCCCAGATTGACGACCATGTTCGGGTTGAGTTCAAACGCCGCGCGCCGGGCGATGATTTTACGTTCATCCAGCGGCAGGGCCTCCACCGTCGCCGTCGGAATTTTAAACTCGCCGCTGAAGGCGGGATTATATTGCGTGGCAAACGTCTGCCAGTGATTTTCCGGTTTGGCGACAACGACGCAATCCACTAGAATGCCGGGAATCTTGACCTGACGCGGATTGAGCGCGTGACGATCGGCAATGCGCTCCACCTGCACGATGACGATGCCGCCGGAATTTTTCGCCGCCATCGCCAGCGGCAGAACCTCCAGCGTAAGCGGTTCTTTTTCCATGGTGATGTTGCCATCCATGTCCGCCGTGGTCCCACGCAGGAGCGCCACGGAAATCGGCAGGGTCTTATAGGCGAGGTAATCCTTTCCATCAAACCGGATCAGCTCCACCAGGTCTTCCGTCGTGAGCGCGTTGACCTTGCCGCCGCCGTGACGAGGATCGACATACGTGCCCAACCCTACGGCGGAGAGCGTTCGCGGATTGCGCATGGCAATGTCGCGATACATATGCGTGATAACGCCCTGGGGGAAATTGTAGCATTCAATCTTCCCGGCCAACGCCAGTTTTTGTAACCCCGGCGCCAGGCCCAGATGACCGGCAATCACGCGCTTAAGCAGGCCGTCATGGGCCAGACGCGTCATGCCCCTTTCTTTGCCGTCGCCGATGCCGGCGGCAAAGATCAGCGTCAGATCCCGGGGCTCGCCGGTCTGCCGATAGCGCTCGGAGAGCCCCACCAGCAGCTCTTCAGGCGAGTAGCCGACAAAGCCATCGATGGCCACCGTATCGCCGCTTCGAATCACACGCATCGCGTCTTCAACCGATACGACTTTGCCGCGCTTCATCCCGGCGCGAATATCGGCAATCACCGGACTGACAAGGCCTTTGTTGTTCATGCATCCTCCTGTTACGTGGTCATTGTGCCGCCATCGACGTAAATCGTATCACCGGTGATATACTTCGCCGCATCGGATGCCAGAAACAGCACCGCGCCGACCACATCTTCGGGCTCGCCAATTTTTCCCTTGGGAATCATTTTGCTGATGAGCGCCTCAACTTCCGGATTCGACCAGATAGGGCGGCTGAAATCCGTGCGGGTAAAACCCGGGGCCACCGCATTGACATTAATTCCCAGCGACGCCCATTCGCGCGCCATGCAGCGGGTTAAATGCTTGAGCGCCGCCTTGCTGCATGCATAAGCCGCCATGCCCGCTTCGGCCTTGTCCGCGCCGACGGTGGTGATGTTGATGATCCGGCCGCTTTTTTGCTCGATCATCTTGCGCGCCACCAGACGGCTTAAGAGCCAGACCGCCCGGACATTGGTGTCAAAGCACTTATCCCAGCCGTCTTCGCGCAGGTCCAAAAGAGAGCGTAAAAAACTGCGGGCGGCGTTGTTCACCAAAACGTCAATCCGGCCGAATTCATTGATCGCGGCACTGACCAGGTTTTCCAGATCACCATGCACAGTCAGATCCGTCACCACGGTAAGAACCTTACCGCCTTTGGCGCGGATTTCCCCCGCCACCGCATCGAGCTGTTCCCCAGTCCGGCTGCACAACACGACATTCGCGCCGGCTTCAGCAAAGCCCATCGCTATGGCGCGCCCAATCCCTCTGCCGCTGCCCGTGACGATGGCCGTCTTTCCCACAAAATCAAAAACATTTCCCATGAAACGCACCCTCCTTCATATGTTTAATCTTTTGATTCCCGAGTCTTAACTTTGGAATGTATTTATAATCTTTTGAAAATGGCTTTGCAAGCGGTGAAATCCGCCTATCCGGCGATTGCACAAACAGCAACATTGGAGTATGATTCATATTATTTCTATGATTGGTTAATCGGGAACGCAGATGGCGGCCAGAGGGTATGCGCCGCCGCAAAACCCCATAAAAATATTTTTTTTCAAGGAGCATATCGTGTCCGAACATCATCAATTTAAAAAGTGGAAAGAAAGCGCAACCAAAGAACTCAAAGGCAGACCGCTGGAATCGATTAACTGGGAAACACCGGAAGGCATCAAAGTCAAACCCATCTATACCGCGGAAGATTTGCAGGGGCTCGATACCGTTAACACCCTCTCGGGTCTGGCACCCTATCTGCGCGGTCCTTCGGCGACCATGTATGCCAATCAGCCCTGGACGATCCGTCAGTATGCGGGCTTTGCCACGGCAAAGGAATCCAATGAATTTTACCGCAAGAATCTGGCGGCGGGGCAAACCGGCCTGTCCGTGGCGTTTGATCTGGCCACACATCGGGGTTACGACTCGGATCACCCGCGCGTTGCAGGCGACGTGGGCAAAGCCGGCGTCGCCATTGATTCGGTCGAAGACATGAAAATTCTCTTTTCCGGCATTCCGCTGGATAACGTCTCCGTATCGATGACCATGAACGGCGCGGTGCTGCCGGTTCTGGCCGGCTATATCGTCGCCGCCGAGGAACAGGGCGTGTCGCAGGCGCAGTTGGCCGGCACCATTCAAAATGACATTCTCAAGGAATTTTTAACGCGAAATACGTATATCTACCCGCCGCGCCCCTCGATGCGCATTGTCTCGGACATTATCGCCTACTGCTCAAAAAATATGCCGCGCTACAACACCGTTTCGATCAGCGGCTACCATATCATGGAAGCAGGCGCCGATTCGGTCCTGCAGGCGGCCTTTACGCTTGCCGACGGCAAGGAATATATCCGCGCCGCGATTGACGGTGGTTTGAAGATCGACGATTTTGCGCCTCGCCTCTCTTTCTTTTTCGGCGTGGGCATGAACTTCTTCATGGAAATTGCCATGCTGCGCGCCGCGCGCTATTTGTGGCATGCCATCGTCAGCGAATTTAACCCCGCCAATCCCCGTTCGTGCGTTTTGCGCACGCATGTTCAAACCTCCGGCTGGAGCCTGACGGCGCAGGACCCTTACAATAACATCATCCGCACGACGCTTGAGGCGCTGGCCGCCGCCCTGGGCGGCACACAATCGCTGCACACCAATTCGTTCGACGAGGCGGTGAGCCTCCCGACGCCGCTGTCCGCGCGTGTCGCGCGCAACACGCAGATTATCCTGCAGGAAGAATCCCATATCTGCCACGTCGTGGACCCGCTGGGCGGTTCTTACTATGTGGAGGCGCTGACCGCGTCGATTATCCGGGAAGCGGGAAAAATCATCGCTGAAATTGAGGAGCTCGGCGGCATGGCACGCGCCATCGAAACCGGCATGCCCAAACTGCGCATCGAAGAATCCGCCGCGCGAAGGCAGGCGCGCATCGATCAGGGCCGGGATGTCATCGTCGGCGTCAACAAATATAAAGTCAAGGACGAAACCCCCATTGAGGTACTGGATGTCCCAGCGTCTGTGCGTGACGAGCAGATCGCGCGGATCAAAGAAATTAAGGCCAAACGCGATTCGGTCGCCGTGCAACAATCGCTTGAAAAGCTCACCTCGGCGGCGGAAAAAGGCGGAAACCTCTTGGAAGCCACCATTGAAGCCATGCGTTTGCGGGCCACCGTCGGCGAAGTGTCCGACGCCATAGAAAAAGTCTTCGGCCGCTATACCGCGGCCACGCAAGTGATTTCCGGCGCCTATGCGGCTGAATACGGCGCAAACGAAACTCTCGCGGCGCTTCGCGCCCGCGTTGAAACCTTCATGGCCAAAACGGGACGCCGTCCGCGCATGCTGGTGACCAAAATGGGACAGGACGGCCACGACCGGGGCATCAAAGTCGTCGCCACCGCCTACGCCGATCTGGGTTTTGATGTGGATATCAGCCCGATGTTTCAAACCCCGCAGGAAGCCGCTAAAATGGCCATTGAAAACGATGTGCACATCGTTGGCGCATCAAGCCTGGCGGCGGGCCATAAAACGCTGGTTCCGGAACTCATTGAGGCGCTCGGCCAAACCGGCGGCGGGGATATTTTAGTAATTGTGGGCGGCGTCATTCCGCCCGCGGATTACGACTTCCTCTGCGCCAGAGGCGTCAAAGGTATTTTTGGCCCCGGTACAGCCATTACGGAATCGGCCGATAAAGTCCTTGCGCTCATTGAAGAAAAATATCTTTAGAGAAGCGGCGATTCAGCTTCAGCACTCGTACTGCTCGACGAATTTATGCAGGGCCGTTTTCAGCCAGGCAAAGGATTCTTCCGTGGTGATGATGAACAGATAACCGCTGACATTCTTGTCGTTGAATTCAAACATGGTGCGCAACACAATCGCCAGATGATCCGACCCGAATAGATTGTCGGCGATGATCCCGCGCTGGCTGCGCTCGACAATGACACGGGGCGGCGAATAGGTGATGACGTCGCCTAAAAGCTCCGCGATTTTTCCAATGCAGGCGCCGATGAGGATGTTGCCCACTTCGCGGAAGGTTTCCTTTTCGAGTTCATAAATCGGGTCCGATTCGAAATACTCTTCCGTCCCGTCCAGCATGGAAAGAATTTTTTTCCCGCTGTCGGCGGGAAAAACTAAAAAGGCGCTGCCTTTGAATTTCCCCCAGAAGTGTTGCTCCACGAGCGAAACCTTGTCGTAGTTTTTGATTTCGGCATTGATATAGGGGGGCAGATCCGACGAGCTCAAAAGCTTCACAAACGGCACGCTGAGAATCACGAAGATATCGATGTATTCGGCAAGATCAGAGGCGGCCCGCCCGAAAGCGATATTCATGATTTCCTGGAGAATATCCGTCTCTTCTTCCGTGATCATCGTTGCATAATTTCTAGTCATCATAGCGTCAGCTCCGCTTGGCCAGCGCGCGCTGGGCTTCGGCAATGGCCGCCGCGACATTTTCTTTTGTGGGGGGTTTTTTCACAACCGTCAAGGCGCCCAGATCGTGCGCGCGCGCAATGGCCTTGGCCTGCACGTCGGCCGTGGCAATGATGACAATGGCCAGCGGATCAATCTTTTTGATTTCCTGCAAGGCATCAAAACCGTTCATCACCGGCATGGTGAGATCCATGAAGGTAACATCCGGTCGAATCTGTTGGAATAACTCCACGCCGACCTGCCCGTCTTTCGCGTCATAAATTTCATAGGCCGGATCCTTCGGAATACAGCTTTTCAAAATCCTGATAGAGATCGGAGAATCGTCAACAATCAATATTTTTTTTATCATCATTCACCTCAACTATAGCCAACGCCGAGTGCTTCATCATAGGGGGACGCCTGATACAAGTGGTTTTACCCCGCCACGGCAATGCGATTGCGGCCATTTTTCTTGGCCATATACAGACCATCATCCGCTTTTTTCAAAAGCGCCTCCACCGTCGCCGCTTTCGCATCCAGAGTTGAGATGCCCAGGCTGATGGTCACGCGAATGCGCGCATCTCCAAATTCAAAAAGGTAGTCTTCAATTTTTGTCCGGAACCGCTCCGCGAGAATGATGGCGGCCTCCAGCGGTGTTTCCGGAAGCAGACAGCAGAATTCCTCGCCGCCATAACGCGCCAGAATATCCTCCTTGCGCATGGAGGCACTGATGATTTCCGCGATCGTTTGCAAAATATGGTCTCCGCACTGATGACCATACGTATCGTTGACGTCCTTGAAATGATCGATGTCGAGCATGATCAGACTCAAAGCATGTCTGTAGCGCAAATGCCTGTCCACCTCTTCCTGGAGGTGCGCCTCAAGACTGCGGCGATTGTTGACGCCGGTGAGGGAATCCATCATGTTCATGGCCACAAGCTTCTGCTCGAAATTGACGGTTTCCGTCACATCATGAACCGCCACAAAAAGATATTCAATCTCACCCGCTTCATTGCGCAGGGGGCCCATCGTGCAGCTTTGCTGCATGTATTGAAAGTTGGAATCGAAGGAACTGATCGGCTTGAACGGGAAAAGGTAGCGGTGAAGCTTCTGCGAAAAAAAGCAGAAATTGCCGAAAGCGAATACCGCCTTGCAGTTGTTTAAAAAGCGGGGACGCTTTAAATTGGGAAAAACATCACAGACATCGTTTCCCACGATTTGCTCCATGGGAACCGAACTGTGCAACTGCATCCACCGGTTCCAGTATTTCACCTTCAGGTGGCGATCCAGAATCACCAGACCGATGTCCACCATATCGAACACCTGAAAGAAAATGATCGATTCGAAATTTTGTTTTTTCAGCGCATCGGAAATCGAGTTCATTCTTCTTTACAGCATCAATGGTTTATCTCATGAAATGAATCCTGTCAGCCTGTACCGGTTGATAAAGGATACAGGTATTGCTTTTGTTTTTCAATACTTTAAAAATGCCCGTTATTTTGGAGACATACGCAACGCGCCGTCGAGGCGAATGCAGCAGCCGTTGAGCATCGGGTTTTCAATGACATGCAGCGCCATGCGGGCAAATTCCACAGGCTTTCCCAGCCGCCTGGGAAACGGGACGTTTCCGGCCATAACCTGTTTGACATCGGCAGGCATTCCGGCCATGAGCGGTGTATCGAAAAGACCGGGAGCGATTGTCACAACCCGGATGCCGTAATCCGCGCATTCGCGGGCAATCGGCAACGTCATTCCAACGATGCCGCCCTTCGAGGCACTGTAGGCGGCCTGGCCGATCTGACCGTCAAACGCGGCGATTGACGCGGTATTGATCACCACACCTCTTTCGCCTTCTTCATTTGGCGCATTGCCGGCCATGGCCTCGACGGCCAGACGGATGACATTGAGCGTTCCCACCAGGTTGACCTGAATCACTTTATTGAAAAGAGCCAGCGACAGGGGTCCCTTTTTGCTTTTGATTTTTCCCGCATCCGGCACGCCTGCGCAATTGACCGCAACCGTCAGTTTTCCAAAGGTGTCCACTGTTTGCTTGATGGCCCGGACAACATCGTCCTCGCTTGCCACATCCGCCTGAACAAAAATGACGCTGCCGGAATAAGCTGACGCCAGAGCCACGCCCTTCTCGGCGTTGATATCCACGATCGCTACTTTCGCACCGACGTTGACCAGTTGCCGCACCGTGGCTTCGCCCAGCCCCGATGCACCACCTGTAACCAATGCGACGACATCCTTGTTATTCATATTCGCCTCCCGTTTTAAAAGATGATCATTTCAATTTTTTTGATGCTTAACATAAGAAAAATCCAGAGACAACCGCAATATGCATCGAAAGTCCCTGATCAGACGAAACGCTCGCCCAAAACGCAGCCCCAGGCCACCCAGCGGCCGTCGTGGCTCAGACTGATGTCCATATCTGCCGGCGCGCTATTGATGAAGACCTGCGGCGGCAAAAGACTACCCTTTTCTTTTTGGCGGATAATTTCAATGCGGCCATCGCCTGTTGGAAACCTGGATTGGACGTGCTCGAGAAGAGATTGGCGAACAAAAAACGAAGGATTTACTAAAACACCATCGGCCAGCAAGGGCAATCCCCGCGCCTGCCAGACAGACGTCTGCAGAGTTTTCAGAGTATCTGCGGCAAGACAATGCACAAAGTCGTCATTTAAATGAAGCACAAAGGGAACGTCAGTATGGGGGGGTGTAATCACGACACCGGACGCGCATTGCCCAACACATCGGTTTTCAAATGCTTGATCACCGGCGTCATGTTGCGATGACGGGCGCTCCCGCCATAAAACAGACCAGCGACGCGGCAAAAAAGCCACGTCGCTGGCAATTTTTGTAATCACTTTGTAAGCCGCTTCCTTGCAAGCCCAAAGCACCCAGAGCGTTGCGTCCGGTTCAGGAGCAGCGTGCACTTCAGCGATTTCAGAATCGGTGAGGATTTTCTTCAGAAAGCGCAAATCCTGGCTCTTTTGCACATTCCCGGGACTCTTCAAATCCACGATATCGTTTCCGACGCTCGGCAAAATAGGCCTCCTCCATGTCCGCAAGCCGGTTGATGATCTGCGCCGCATAATCCCGCTGCGCGCGCAAACCCGTCTGTGCTGTCCGCTCGGGTTTGAAGACCTCTACCTGGGCATAAAATTTATCGCCCCAGGCTGGAATCAGGCCATAGCGACGCTGCCGGTCGCCGCGCAGGTAGATGCACATCACCTTGCAGTTTTCGACATCCTGAACAAATCGCCCGACGCCGTATGAGAAATTCTCCCGGTCCACCCGGCCAGTGCGGGTCCGGCCACCTTCGGGAAAAATCATGATGCTGTGCCCCTTTTCCAAAAGATAGATGCAACGATCCAGCAATTTTTTCATCTTCTCACGGGAACCGCCCCGATCGACGGGGATGCACTTGGACAAATAGCAAAGCACCGCCAGGAAGACATTGCTTTGAAAGTTTCTGCGCTCCGGCAGATTCCAAGGCAGTTGCCTGTAATGTGAAGCATGTCGCCATAAGCTAAAAGACGCATAGCCCAGAAGGAAGGAGTCAATCATGGTTAAATGATTGGCGCATAAAATCCAGGGGCCCTTGTGTTGATTAAACTCAGCGGCGCACTGACGACGGATTTCCCGCAGATTACGCACCCGATAAAACATTGCCCGCGCAATCAGAAAGTAGAAAGGCGCAATCAGAAGTATTGCCGCTCTCCCTAAAACATCCTGCAAATGCAGAAAAAACCGAGATCGTTTATCCATAATTTTTTTACCCGAGTTTCTGTTTGATGATAGTCACCGCGTCGCCGATGGTGCGAATTTTGTCCGCTTCATCGTCGTCCACGCTAATGCCGAAAACGTCTTCACACTTGATAATCACATCCACCAGACGCGCCGAATTGACTTTCAGGTCGTTTAGAATGTGCGTCTCGAGCGTGGCCGTATCCAGAAGCGCCTGGTCTTTGGTGTATGTCTTTAAAATGTTCACCATCTCTTCAAAAATCTTCTTGTCATCCATTGTTTTAAACTCCTTTAAAATAAATTATTTGCCTTCCCATTTTTTGAAAATGATACAGCTATTGACATCCCCGAAGCCGAAACCGGCTTTGGCCAGATACTTCAGTTCAGGAAACTCCATACAGGTCTGCGGAATCTTCGGCGCAAATTCAGTAATCTCCGGGTGCACATCCTCGCAATTGATCGACGGGTGTAAAAACCCTTTATGCATCTGCAAAACCGAGGCAACACATTCGATAGCCCCCGCCGCACCCAGGCAATGACCCACCATCGACTTGGTGGAATTGATGTAAGGAAAATTTCCCGGCGTTCGCTCGAGCGCCGCCGCCCAGTTTTTCACTTCATATGGATCGGCATACGTCGCCGTCAGATGGCCGTTGATGGCATCCACCATCGAGGGCTCAATGCCTGCGTCCGCCAAAGCGGCGCGGATACACTTCTGGACCCCCACGGGATTGGGCGCCGTCATCGACCCGCCCATGCGCTGCCCGCCACAGTTGACGTGGCCGCCGATAATCTCCGCGTAAATTTTCGCACCGCGCGCAAGCGCCGTTTCCAGTTCTTCCAAAACCAGCATTGCACCGCCGGAACCCGGCACAAAACCACAGGCAGTCCCCGACAACGGGCGCGAACCTGCCGCCGGGTTGTCGTTGAACTTACGGGCAATCACACGCATCGCATCGAAGCCACCCCAAATATAGGGCGATGCGCCCTCAGAACCGCCCGCCAGCATTCGCTTGGCCAATCCGATGCGAATCCGCCACAGCGCCTCGATGATCGCCTCGTTGCCGGTGCTGCATGCCGACGAATTGGACGTCACCTGGTTGCCCGCACCGATCAATCCCCCGATGCGTGCGCTCGTGCCGCTCAACATCACCTGTTCGACAATCCGGCTGCCCAGACGGCGCACCCGGCCTTCGTTGATCGTCGGCACGACACTATTGGCAATCGTGTCCATCCCCCCGATGCCGGAACCGGCAATAACGCCCGTATCCCAGTCCACCGTCTCATCACCGCTTTCAGGCATGGTAAATCCGGCGTCTTTCCAGGCGTCCACCGCTGAGACCGACGCATAGCCGATGTTGTCATTGATCGACATCAGCTTCTCATGATCAAAATAGCTTTTGCGAATCTCATCAAAATTTTCAGGAATTCCGGCAATCTGACAGCCGAATTTGAACTCTTCCAGTTGCGGAATGAAACGAACGCCTGAACGTCCTTTCCGCAACGCCTGTTCAAAATTATCCAGGCCGTGCGCGTTTGGCGCCGCAACACCCATCCCTGTAATCACCACTCTTGTTTTCATGTTTCCACTCCCATCCCGGCCAGTTGCCCCACGCACACCACTTCGCCATTTTCTCTTTCCATTCGAACATCCACTTTTAAAGCCCCTTTACGCATATATATTTTTTTTCCTCTTACAATCACGCGCTCCCCCGGTTTGACGATCCCCTTAAACTCGATGCCGTCGGCCAGCGAAAACAGGCTCAAAGGCCCCTTCATCTGGCTGGGCCGAACTTTTTTCTGGCAAGACAGCAAATACATGCCATAGGCCACAACCCCGATTTGCGCCATCGACTCGACTAAAATGACGCCCGGCGTAATTGGCATGTCGGGAAAATGCCCCGGATAAAACACCTCGTCTTCGCGAAAACGGTAAGCCCCAACAATTTCTTCCTCGCTCAATGCCAAAATTTCATCGATAAAGCGAAAGGGTTTCTGCTGCGGAACCAGCGCGAGAACCTCGGCGATAATTCCGTCATCAGCCGCCATAAAGCCCTCCGTTGACATGAATCACCGTCCCGTTGATGTAACTGCCCCGGGTGGCCAGAAACGCGACCACGTCGGCAATTTCTTCGGGCCGTCCGATACGTCCCAGCGGGATATTAGACAAAATACGCTCTTTGACTTCCGCAGGCAGCTCGCCGGTCATGTCCGTCTCGACAAAACCAGGCGCAACAGAATTGACCAGGATGTCGCGACCGGCCATTTCCTGCGCCAGCGACTTGGTGAATGCATCGAGCGCCGCCTTTTCCATCGTGTAGGCGATTTGCCCCGGATTGCCGGTGTGCCCCACCACACTGGAGATATTGATGATGCGGCCGGAGCGGTTGCGCATCATGAACTGGCGCAGAATGCGTTTGGTCAGATACCAGACCCCACGGGCCACCGAACGCTGCTCGTCAAACTGTTCGACTTTCATCGAAATAATATCCGCGTTGATCGACTGACCGGCATTGTTCACCAGCACATCCACACGGCCGGCAGCGTCTTTGATTTTTCCGATCATCACGTCGATATCCTCCACGGAGGCCAGATCCGCCTGAAGCAGGAATCCGTCTTTTATTTCATCCAGAAGCGCCTCGGCCTTTGCGGCGCTTTTTCGGTAGTGGATACCGACATGAAACCCCTGGCCCGCCAGTGCGCGAACGCACGCTGCGCCGATACCGGTGGCGCCCCCCGTCACAATTGCAACCTGTTTATCCATTAATTCAACTCCTCAACTTTGACCATCAGGTGCGCCCAGGATAATCCGGCGCCTACAATCGACATGGCAACACAATCTCCCGGCTGCAATTCATCCCAATGGGCGGAAAGCACCGACGGCGCGCTGCAGCAACCGGTATTGCCGAATTGATCGACGCCATACCAGTGATGCTCCGGATCAATGCCCGTGCGCTCACAAACCGTCTTGAGCATGCTGTAATTGGCCTGATGCCCGATAAAAATAAACCGCTTCGCCTCATCGGCAAAACGTTCCTTCAACTGTTTTACGCCTTGTGTCGTGGTGCGAATAGCAAACCCCTGCACGGCGTTTCCGTCCTGATAAAAGCGCCACTGGTGGTTAATCCCCACTTTTTCCCAGGCCGAAGGACGCGAATCAAAACGGCATTCCACCACCGATGCGCGCGACGGAATCTTTGTGGAGACAATCGCAGCGGCGCTGCCGTCGCCAAACAGCACGGCGGTGGCGCGGTCGGAATAATCCACCGATTTGGTCAGCGTCTCGGAATCCACCACGAGCACAAACGGCGGAAGCGTGTCGGGCTGCATTTTCGACAGGAAATTCATCTGCATGCCAAAAGAGCTGCACGCGGAATTCATATCCAGGCACGGCACATCCACCCCCAGCTCATCGGCCACGGCGGAGGCCTCCGCGGGCGCAATGTTGTCCGGCGACGAACTTCCCGCAATGATCATGCCGATGTCCTCAAGCCGAAGCGATGCCCGGTCCAGCGCCTTATGGGCGGCCGCGGCCGCCATTTCAGCATTTTTATACTGCCTCACCTCATAGGCCCGGCGATAATCGGCATTTTTCGTTTTCCGGATATACTCCAGCGGCAGAACCGTCCTGCGGTTCACAATGCCCACCCGCTCCAGAATCCACTCATTGCTCGTGCCAATGTCGAGCTCCTCGAGAAACTGGTTCGAGATGACATTTTCAGGATTAAAATGCCCCATGCCGTGAAGGTACAACATCGCTAAACGATCTCCCGTCCGATGATCATATCCTGCACTTCGCGTACGCCTTCATAAATATCGATGATATGCGCGTCGCGCGCGAGTTTGGAAATTTCATACTCCGTCGTAAAACCGTAACCGCCGTGCAGATGCAGGCCTTGCGTCGAACAAAAGACGGCCGCCTCCGCGCACGTGTTTTTCGCCAGCGATGCATAGATGCCCGCATCGTGCGCCTTTTCCGATATTTTGCAGGCGGCTTTGATGAGCGCAAGCTCCGCCAGTTCGACTTTCTTCCACATGGTCGTGATCATGTCGCGCGCCACAGGCAGATCGCAGATGCGCTGGCCGAACTGCTTGCGTTCCTGTGTATAGGCAATCGTTACGTCGAGGGCGCGCTTGGCCAAGCCCAGGCCGATGGCCGCCACCATCGGGCGCGCATAATCGAGCACATCCACGATGTATTTAAAGCCGAAGCGCCTGTCGCCGATGATCTGGTCGGGCTGGATAATCACATCTTCAAAGGTGACCGTCGCCGTATTGGAGAGGCGCTGCCCCAGTTTGTCTTCGGGCTTCCCGATGGTAATCTTGCCGCCGCCGGGAACATTAATCTCCCGCGTACGTTCCCCCACGTCGGGAAGCTCCACGGAGGTCACCGGATCAACCGGAACAACCACACAGGCCATGAAATTGCTTGTGGGCTTTCCGACCTTGCACACCACCGTAAACTGCGACGCATAAGACGCATTGGTAATAAAGCACTTGGAACCGTTGAGCACATAGGAGCCGTCATCGCGTTTGGCAATGAAACTGGTCATGAGCGAGTTGTCGGAGCCCGCGCCCGGTTCGGTCAGACAAAAGGCCGCCAGAATCGGTTTTTCGACAAATGTCCGGAGGAATCGCTCTTTTTGTGCATCCGTTCCGTGCTGGCTGATGACCACATTGGCCAGATCGTTGCACATGGCGGAAGTAGCAATGCCCGTGTCGCCGTATGAGATTTCCTTAATGATGAGCGCCGTGGAAAACACGTCAATTTCAAACCCCTTGACGGATTCCGGAATGCTCAGGTTGATCACGCCCATTTCCCAGGCTTTATTGATAATCTGCCAGGGAAAACGATGCGCTTTTTCCAGTTCCAGAACGTGCGGCGTAATGTCGTTTTTCACCAGCTTGCGCACGGTGTCGAGATACATCAGTTGATTGTCGCTGTAACTTAAATCCATGGGTTGCCTTTCATTTGCTAATTTTAGTAATTTCTTTTTTTTCAGGATTGGCCGAAAATCTTCTCCGCCGCCGTCAGATTGACGATGGACTCGCAGGTCACGCCAACGGTTTTCAAAAAGTCGCGAAGCGGCCGGGCCGGCCCGATTTCATACACTTTGGCGGCGCGGGCGGCCAGCGCCTGCATGTTGTCGCGCCACAGAACCGAGTTGGAAAGCTGACTGACCAGATTGCCGATGACTGCCTCGACGGATTCAGCGTGAAACCCGCCCCGGTAGTTGGAGGTCACCGAGGAGGCATTTTTGGCGTCAAACGACGCGCTGTATTTTGAAAGCGTCGCGGCAAACGGCTCTTCAATTTTTTTCATGAATCGGCTGTGGAAGGGAGCGCTCACATTGAGTTGAACGAAACGGTGCGTTTTGGGCTCGGCAAAAAGCGTCTTGCAGCGCGCTTCCGCCGCAGGCAACGCGGTTGCCTCGCCGGAGATCACCACCTGATTGGCGGAATTGATATTGGCGATATCGATGGGCAAATCGGCCAGCGCCTTCTTCAAGCCGTCCATATCGATGCCTTCGGAAATCACCGCCGCCATGGAGCCCACGCCCACTGGCACGGCTTCCTGCATCAGACGGCCACGCTCGCGGACAATGCGCACCGTGTCGGCAAACGGCATGACGCCCGCGGCCACCAGCGCTGAAAATTCGCCCAGTGAGTGTCCGCCAAAGTAATCCGCCTGAAAACCGTATTTTGCGGCCAGTCCGCGCAGCATCGCGATTTCCGTCGTGACGATACAGGGTTGCGTGTATTCGGTCAGATTGAGGCGCGCGTCGTCATTAAAGCAGATGGCCGCCACATCCAGCCCCAGCGCGTCGGAGGCTTCCTCGAACGTCCGGCGGGACACATCGATGGCGTCGTAGAAGTCTTTTCCCATGCCCTGTCTTTGTGATCCCTGGCCTGGAAAAACGGCGACAATGCCTTTGGCTTCGCTCATGAACACTCCTTAAATATTGAGATTAAAAGTATTACACTTAATTTAGAACTACCGCCCGCGTAAAAGCACAATCCATGCCATAAGCGCGATTCTGGTGCTCTAAGTGTATTCCTATGATTTTACTTTTAATTAACACAACGGCTCCACCGTATTGTATGCATTAAACGTCCATGTTGCGCGTAGCTTACTATGCACTGCGAAGCGCTGTTCGCACCCCGCGTTTTTTCGCTCTAAATGCAAACGGAAGTTGACAGCCTGTCCAATCGTGATAGATGGGGTTTCTAAAATGAAGCGATGACGATGTCAAGCTCAAATCAACCGGGGAAAGCATGCGCATTTTGAAAAAAGATTTTTATAATCGCGATACGCTTCTCATCGCGCGGGAGCTTTTGGGAAAGGTGCTGGTGCGGCAGATGGACGGTTTGCGCCTTTCGGGACGCATTGTCGAGACGGAAGCCTATTGCGGTCAGACAGACAGCGCCTGCCACGCACACCGGGGACAAACCCAGCGAAACGCCGTGATGTTCGGCCCACCGGGGCATGCCTATGTCTATTTCACCTACGGGATGCATTATTTACTCAATCTTGTGACCGAGCCGGAAGGCGAGCCCTGCGCCGTCCTGATTCGCGCCATCGCGCCAATCGACGGCATTGATACCATGCGTGCGCGCCGTAAAAGACCGGATCGGGAGCTGGCCAACGGACCAGCCAAGCTCTGTCAGGCGCTTGCGCTGGACAAATCTGTAAATGGCCTCGATGTCACCTGCGGCCGGGTTCTGTGGGTGGAAGAGCCTTCAACCCTCGCCATACCTGCAAGGATTGCCGCCACGCCCCGCATCGGCATTGGCTACGCAAAAGCCGAACACCGCGACGCCCTGTGGCGCTTTACGCTGGAGGATTAGCCATCGGCACTTTGCGCCCGGGCCGCCTCCGAATGCAGCTCTAAAAAGAGTTTCCAGGCGGCCAGAAAAAACGAGGCCAGCACCGGCCCGAGCACAAACCCGGAAAACCCGAACACCACAATACCGCCCAGCGTGGACAAAAAGATCAAAAGTGAATGCATCTGAATATCGCCCGACAGCAGAATCGGGCGCAGAAAATTGTCGGATGAACTGATCACCACCGTGCCGAAAACCAGAATCGTCACACCCTGCCAGATATTTCCGGATAACAGCATCACGATGCCGGCGGGCGCCCAGATGATGGCAGAGCCCACCGCCGGCAAGATCGAAAGCGCAAGCATCAGCACGCCCCACACCAGCGCGCTTTCAATGCCGGCAATAAAAAAGATCAGCCCGCCCAGCACCCCCTGAACGCCGCCGATGACAAACGTCACTTTCAGCGTCGCCTTCGCTGTCAACAGAAACTCAGAAATAAAAGTATCCAGATACCGCTTGTCCACCGGCAGATACCGTTTGATCACCTCCAGCCATTCATGGCCGTCGCGCAGAAAATAAAACAGACAATAGAACATGACCGCGCACTGCACCAGAAAAAGCAGCGTGTTTTGCGTGAGCGCCGAAAGATTTTTAAACAAAAAATCCGCGACCCCTTTTAAAACCTCCACGGACTTCCCCGTCAGAAACGCCTGATCCAGGCCGAAGCGAAGCGCCAGCGGATGCGACCCCAGCGCATTGAAGAGGCCGGTTGCCCGCGTCATCCAGTCCGCGCCGCGGGTGTTGAGCGCCTGATATAAATCGAAGGACTCGCCGACCAGGAGCGTCACCAGCAACCCCACCGGGATGACCAGCGTGACGAACACCGCCCCCAGCGCCAAAAGCGCGCAGAGACTGGGGCTTTTCAGCCGCCGATGCACCCACAGGTAAAAGGGCGAAAAAATCGCCGCCAGAATCACGGCCCAGAAAATGGCAAAGAAAAACGGCTGGAGAAGATAGCCGAATAAAAGCGTCACTCCCCCCAGAATCAACAAAAAAATTATCCGCGGAAAGCCGGCAAAAAACTGCTCATTCATGGGCGCCCCTCCTTGTCCGTCCGGACAGTTACAACATCAATTTCAGAATGCGCCATGCCTAACACAAAATTGGAAGAATCTCAAAATCTATAAAAGTAAACCCATAACGGCATTTCGGCCTCTATGAATGATGAAACCGACAATGCCGGATATTGAAGGAAAACGCATTGTCATTCTCCATGTGTTTATCAAAAAAACACCGCGACACACCGGAAAAAGAGCTCAAGACAGCCAGAAAACGAATGAAAGAGGTGCAAAATGGCTAAAACAAAATATGAACCTGTCGTCCACGATCACAAGGCATTTCTTGAAAATGCCTCCAAGAGAAAAGGCTTCACAATCGCTTACAACGATCTGGAGGAGGAATATGGTCTTGTCCGGGAGATGCTGACAGCCCGCTTGAAAGCCGGCCTTACCCAGGAAGCGGTAGCCGGCTTGATGGGAACGACCAAGAGCGCCATCTCACGTCTTGAATCCGCAAGAAAACATTCGCCGTCTCTGACAATCTTGAAAAAATTTGCTCAAGCCGTTGGCTGTCAACTGGAAATCAAGATTGTTCCCGCATCCCATGCGACGCCTTATAGTGGCAGGCGTGCAAAAAAGCGCGCGGCTTAGCGCATGGCCGATTCATAGCGGATTTTCATTTCCTGCGAAAATCCATTTACACTCCGCACAGAAACTTGATCCCATTAAGGACATTTCCATCAGATACCGTTTCCGTTTTATTAGCGGGGCGAATCACCCTTGTACCCTGTCATCCCGAAGGGATGATACGTTTATAGCCAACACGCGTCTTCAACGCCTGCGACCCTGACGGGGTCGAACCATAATGGAATAAACGATTTCACTACAAACGTGTAATCCCTTTGGGATCGTTGCCCTTCACACATACGGGCATGCGATCAATTGGTTATCAATCATGGCAGTTGGCTAAGGATCATGGAGATATTCAAGCACCCGGCCGTCGGGAAGATCGGCCCGCAGCAACTCGCCGCGGCTTGGATACTGATAGGTCGTCACGGCCCCCGCCGAATTGCGCTGATGCAGAAATCCGTCCACGTCGTATTGACAGGTTGTATTCCCCGCTGTGATCAGATGGTCTTCCAACGTGCAGGTGAAGTTCCGGGAAAGGCCGCGAAGGGCGTTGGTCTCCGATTGACGGATGCCGTTTACATACTGATACGGCTCGACGATGGTTCCTTCTTTAGACACGGAGGTGAGTCGGCCCGGGGCATCATAGTTATAGACGTAGTTTGCGGTGACGCCGTCGATGGTCTCGGACTATAATCAAAAGGGGCTCAGGGGCAATCCTCACGCTTTGAATTCACCATTTTCAAGTATGCGGAAACAACGTCTTCCTGAGCGCCATGTTCCAGGGCTTTTTGAAAACTTTCTATTGCTTTATCCTTGTCAAACAGCGTCATGTATGCCCGGCCCATGTGTATATAGTAAGTCCAATTGATTTCAGGTGGCGGTGTATTGACCAATATTTGGTAATGATATATTGACGCATCGTATAGCCCGCTCATAAACAACAAATAAGCAATATTTGCTCTGGCCGTGAAATTAGAACTTTCCAGATTTAAGACACGTCGATACTCCTGAATCGCAAGATCACGGTTTTCGGTTTTTTCCGCCAGGCACAATCTCAAATACACTTCCCGATGCTTCAACCCCTCCAGCGTCCCGACAATGCATTCAAACTTCCTGAAAACATCGTTCATGGCCAATGCATTATCAACAAGATATTTTGCAGAGATATCATTATTCTGGCAATATTTCTTCGCACCTTCGTCAACGGAATACATATATAAAAATAAATATGAAGAAACTAAAATGAAGCAAAAAAGCAATACGCAAAAGAATATGGTAACGCCCCTCATTGCAATCTTCTCGTTGGTTTTTTTTCTAAAAATCTTAACAACCAGGGCAACGAGTAAGATAATCAGTGCCAATATCCCCAGCACAGCAATAAGTTGATGGCTATTCATGCGCCCCACTACTTTTAGTGACTTATTTCGAAATATTTCAAAACTATTACTACTTTTTTGGAACACCCGGTGGCAACGGTGTCGTGCGCACTATTGGCGCCGGGCCGGGCAGATTATGGACGCCGGATGGCGCCAGCGCCTTGCCGCCCCCGAATAAGTATTGCAATCCTGCCAACGCCGTCGCCGTCGTATTATATCCGCCTGTTCATTCATGGGTTGGCTAAATTACGACGTTTAAGACTTGAAATTATTTCTTCAAAATATTTTTTGTATACCCGGTCACCATGAAAGCTTATGATGATATTACTATCATAGAAAAAGACCTCGGACAGCATTTGTTGCGGATCCTTCTCTTTGACAAAAGTTATGGATACACAGGGTGCATCCATAATACGGCAATCATTTTTCTCTAAGACTCTATAGCCAGAATAATCAAATTGCTTTTCTGGCTGTTTTGCTAAACGGAAGGTCACGCGTTGGAAAAGTATCGACGCACGATCCTGGTCTTTCGCATAATAGATATGCAAGACACTTCCTTCGCTTCTACATTCTTCCTGATTGGCTGGAATTTTCATTATCGCAACCAGATCATCTGGCACCCTGACCGACAGATCGTTCCAAATAATCGGATTACGCTTTACAACATGCCAAGCAAATGTATAAATCTCAAAAGCATAAAAGTAAGATATGATCGCTGTGATAGTTGTAGCACACAAGATAATCAAAATGATTTTATCTTTTAAGCTGATCATGAATAATTTTTTACCTTTATTCATTACGGGAATACACCATAAAGCTCATTTTCCAATTTCTTGGCTTCAATTCCGAACTTCCTAATGTCTTTAACGCTTTCCACAACGCAATCTTTGTATTCTTGATCAGCTTTTTCAAGATCATCGCCATAAGATTCATACTAAGGTATCTTTCCTGCGCATGCATCTGCTGTTTTGGTTGCCTTTCGATAACTCTTGACAACATTATAGGTGGCCGTACTAACGCCTACGGCTGTAATCACGCCTAAAGCAATTTTTACAGCAAGCACTAAAGGTATCATCAACCCTTCCGGATCCACAAAGTTCACCGGATCATTGAGCACATACCCATACAGATCCGTGTCGCCGCCCTGGAAGAGGATCGGGTCTTTGGCCGTCCATCTTCCCGTGTCCGGGTTGTAATCCCGGTAGCCAAACCGGATTAAACCCGTGTCCGGATCGGTCAGGCCGCCTGCAAATCCCAGCATCAGATGAAACGCCGGATTCGTGTCGGTGATTATATTCCCGAACGCATCATAGTCAATCCTTTTTATGACGTTCCCGGTGGCGTCCGTCACGGCCCGAAGCGATCCGATTTGATCATAGGTTAAATAATAGGTGCTTCCGCCGGATGTCTTGCTGATGGGCATTCTGCCGTCGGCATACTGAAAACGGACAAGCAGATTGTCGGAGGCGTCGTAAATGGCCAGGAGTCTGGTTAACCCCTGCCAGCGGTATTTCTCGGTGATTTGTCCGTTGACTTTCGCGGCGATTCTTCTGCCCGAAGGATCATGGAGATATTCAAGCACCCGGCCGTCGGGAAGATCGGCCCGCAGCAACATTATGGGATGTCATCGATGTGTTCAACCCCCTGTGCCCCTCATATTCAGGCGGCGTACTTTACCACGTCTTTGGTCAGTCGTTCGGCAAGATGCGCTCTGGCAATCTCCAGATCGTAATGGGTTTGCAGATTCATCCAGCTTTGGGCGTCGGTTCCAAAAAACAAGGCCAGCCGGAGCGCAGTATCTGCTGTTATCGCGCGCCGTCCCGCGACTATTTCGCCGATGCGCCGCTGGGGAACGCTTATAGATTTCGCCAATCGGTATTGTGTAATCCCCATCGGTTTCAAAAAATCTTCCAAAAGGATTTCACCGGGATGAACCGGGGGCATGTCTCTTTTCATCATCCTTCTCCTTTAATGATAATCCATGATTTCAACGTTAAATGCGTGGCCGCCCTTCCAGGTAAAACATATACGCCACTGATCATTAATGCGGATGCTGTGTTGCCCTTTTCGGTCACCTCTGAGCCTCTCCAGATGATTAGCCGGAGGAACGCGCAGGAAATTGAGTGTTTCGGCGGCGTGAACTTGCGTGAGTTTTCTAAGGGCCACCTTCTGAACGGGTTTTG
Organism: uncultured Smithella sp.; assembly: GCA_964608995.1. Taxonomy (GTDB): domain Bacteria; phylum Desulfobacterota; class Syntrophia; order Syntrophales; family Smithellaceae; genus UBA8904. The sequence continues at coordinate 46,880 of CAZSQS010000014.1, forward strand.
GAAACTTCCGGGAAAAGCGTCCATTGAAAATCCGTTCTGTTTCCTTGCATCCGAACGTTTTAATCATGGCTGCATGCTAACCCATGGCGTTAGTATTGTCAAACAATATTAAGGAACGCGACGCTGGTGGTCATATGGATTGGGCTGAAAATATTGGACGGATTGAAAGGAAACAACCGCTGTTGACTGATGATTTCCGAGACGGAATCCCCCCTGTGTGCCGATTCACGTCGCATGAACAGGGTTTGCGCGGCAAGCCCCGGCTGTGGTATTGTGGCGCGAAAAGGAGGCGGGTTTGAAAGACGATCTGACACAGCTTTTCAAGGCTCTGGATTTTTCCGCGAAAAAGCATCGCGATCAGCGGCGGAAAGATAAAAACGCATCGCCCTATATCAATCATCCGATTGAAGTGGCCAATGTCCTCTGGACGGTCGGCGGCGTCTTGGATATGACCACGCTCGTGGCGGCAATTCTGCACGACACGCTGGAAGACACGGACACGACGCAAGATGAAATCCGCCTAAGCTTTGGCAACGAGGTGCTTCAGATCGTACTGGAGGTGAGCGACGACAAGACGCTTTCCAAGCCGCAGCGAAAGCAAAAGCAGATTGCGCATTCGCCCCACCTGTCGGGGCGCGCCAAGCATCTGAAGCTCGCGGATAAAATCTGCAATGTGCGGGACGTCGCGTTTTCTCCGCCGGAGAACTGGCCGTTGCAGCGGCGGCTCGAATACCTGCTCTGGGCCGAAGCGGTGATCGACGGCCTGCGCGGCGTGAGCGCTCCGCTGGAGAAATGCTTTGACGAAACGCTGAAGGCCGCCCGAGAACAGCTCGCGTGCGAAAACCCTCCGACGCTTACCTGACGGTCATGCCCGAGAGCTTGTAGTTGAACTCATAGTTGAGCGCGCCGCTCCACTGGCTTTCAAAAATGCTTTTATAGCGCGTGCCGTAAACCGGTCCTATCGGCTTGCCGTAGGTGTAAAACCAGTTGACCACCGGCTGGCCGGAAAAGCCCAGCGCGATCCAGTAGGCGCCTGGCGCAAGCGTCGGCCGTTCCTTACGCGCAAACGTAAAGGTCTGCCAGCGATAGCCGGGTTTTGTAGAAATTTCCTCCAGACTGACGAGCTGCGTGGTGAACAGCGGCTCTCCGGGCTGCCCCCCCTCATCTTTAAACACATCCACCCAGAGATGCCCCTCGCCTCCGAAATTATGGAGCGCCAGCGCAATGGCCGAAAGCCGGACGGGTTTTTTCAGTTCGACCACCTGAGCGTACTGCGTCACGCTGTGCGTGACGAATTCCGCGGTTTCCACCAGAAAGTTGCGTGACATTTCAAAGGCGTTTTTGCCCTTGGCCTTGGTCTTTCGGGGAAACGCGAAGTCCACATTTTCCGGAAAGGACAGGTTTCCGTAAACAAAAGGCACGTTGAAACGCAGCGGCTTTTTGATTTCCGGAAGAACTTTTACCGGAGGCTTCGGCTCGGGTTTGGCCGGCTCCGCAACCATCGGCGGCGCAGGTTTAGGTTCGGGTTTTGGCTCCGGCATCGGCTCAGGCTTTGGCGGTAGGACCACAGGAGCGGGGGCCGGCTCTGGCAGTGGAACCGGAGGTTCTGGTTTGGTGACCGGAGGGATCGGCTTTGGTTCGGGCTTTGGCTCGGGCTTTGGCTCGGGTTTCGGTTCCGGCGCTGGCGGGGGTGGCACTGGCGCGGGAAGTTGCGGTTCTTTAGCCATGGCGACAACCGCAGGCCCCAAAAGCAGATTTTTGGGGCCGTAACTTTCACGCTGCGCGGTGACCTTTGCCGAATCGGACAGAAAATTTGCGCCAATGGTTTCCTGAAGGGTCGGCTGAACGCGCGCCTCTGAGCTTTGCACCCAGCGCACCAGCCCGTCGTTTTTCGTCTCATTGTTATCCACGCCGATTTCTATGCGGACAAACCGGCTGGAAATAAAAAATTGCATGTTCTGGGGATCATACGGCACCCAGCTTGTATCCGGGAACCAGACTTCCACCCAGGAGTGCCTGCCCTGCCCCATTTTAAAGGTCAGGACGCCTTTTTCCCACGCCACGTCGAGCGGCGCATTCAGAGTGACCCCGTTGACGATCCGCACGGGAATGCCCACCTGCCGCAGAAGCGCCGCCGTCAGATGGGAATAATTCTGGCAGTTTCCCTTCCCTGTCCGCAGGGAATACAGGGCGTCGTATTGCACGGGGGGATTCACATAGTGAACATGGTCCACCACCCAGCTCACCACCTTCTGGACTGCGTCAAACTGTGTTTTGGCATCCCGGGTCAGTTTATGCGCCAGATCGCGAATGGCCGGATCCTGTGTCTGCACCTGCTCGGAGGCGCCCAGAAACGCTTTCAGATGCCCCGGCACAGGCGCTACCGGAAACGGTGCCTTGGAGGAAATGGGATTTAAGCCCGTCTGCGTGCGGGCGTCAAATGATACGGTCGCGTCCACCACTTTCGGCACGTTATACCAGACCGCCTCGACAATGTTATTACCCCGTTCATCCGTTGACGTGTTCTGCTCATCGGCGCGGGGCGAAAAGTCTATCTTTAAATTGGAAATCTGCTGCTGGTAGGTGGGTGACGCGAAGCTCTGCGGCGCAACAAAACTGAGCATGAGTTTGCGCATGGCATCGCCGGTATTGATCTGATGCTGCAATTCATACCGGATGGCGGCATCCATCTCGCCCCGGACGGTGAAATTTTCGGCAAAAACCGCAAACGGCGGAAGGCACATCAACAAAAGGGCCGGAATTATGATCAATTTTTTCATAGGGCATCTCCTGCGGCTGTGATGAAATCGCTGCAAAATACTAAGCGAGACCGAAGGCAAATGTCAACACAAACCCATGTCATCTTTAATCTGTTTTTCCGGTTATTTACGCGTTTGAGGCAAAATTATGTTTGACAATGCCCTATTTATGGATAATCTACGATAAATAGACACCATGCCGCAAAAGGCATGGCCATTGAAGGAGGATTTTACATGCTGACAGTGACAGACAAGGCTTCGGAAGTCATTAAGGACTTTCTGAAGGACAAGGACGCAAGCGCGGCCATTCGCATTACCGCAACCATTGGTTGAGGCGGGCCCTCTTTGGGCATGGCTCTGGACGAGCCCCGCAATGACGACGAAGTGATCGAGGAGAAAGGGACGAAGTTTGTGATTGAAAAGGATCTTTTCGATCAGGCAAAACCCATCGGCATCGATTTTATCACCACACCGCAAGGCGCGGGATTCAAGATGACATCCAATTTGTCCGCCGAAGGCGGCGGCTGCGGTTCCTGCAGTTGCTAAATCAAACCGGGGGAGAATCAACTCCCCCGGTTTTTTATCCATCATGAACAAAAATCAAATTCCTGAAAAACTCGACGAGGCGGATGAACTTCTCAAGCGGGGGGATGGAGAGGCGGCCCTGGTGCTTCTAACCGGTCTGCATGAGCGATTCCCCGACGAAGAACCGGTCTTGCTGCGCCTGGCGTGGGCCAGCTGGGATGCCGGAAACAGACCACAGGCCATTTCCCACTGGGAAAAATTACTGACTTATGAGCTTCGTCACAAGGTTTTCACGGGTTTTGCCTACGATGAACTGGTGCGGATTTACAAAGAAGAAGGCCGGATCGAAAGCCTCGTCGCCCTATGCGAAAAAACCGTTTCAGCCTATCCCGAAGACGTTGGATTGCTCACGGAACTCGGCGGCGCGTATCTGCTTGCCCGTCAATATGAAAACGCCTGCAAAGCCTTCAACCGGCTCGTGACCCTGGAAGACGACAACGCCGCCTTTTATTTAAAACTGGGCGAGGCCCTGCTGGCTTCGAGTAAACCCGGCGAGGCGCTTTCAGCGTTTGAAAAGGCGGCGCATATCGATTCGGAAGACGCCGACCGGTATTGGTTTCTGGCCGCCGGTCTTTACGCCAAAGCCGGTCAATGGGAAACGGCAAAGCGCCTGATGGCGAAGTGCCTGGCGCTGGCTTCGACCAACAGCCTCTACCACTGCTCGTTGGGGGATATACTGATTGCGCTGGGAGAAATTGATGCCGCCCTTGAAGCGTATCGCCAGGCCTGCATTCATGACAAGCCCCGCAGCGCGGGCTACTACAATCGTCTCGGGAATGCATTGATGAAAGCGGAAGTGTTCGATCAGGCAGCAAAGGCCTTTGAGGCGGCGCTGACCTGTGATGCTTCAATCCCCTGCCGACACCAGCTGGACGCAGCCCGTCAGGCTTCGAAAAATTTACCCAATTCCTAAGCAGGATCGCGCCGTCTGTCGCAGGCTAATGATTTATTTGCGGATTTTTTCTTTGAAGACCCGGTAAAACTCTTCGTTTTCCGCCATGGCCTGACGAAGAATTTTTTCCACGTTGCCAATGTCTCTTTTGTTGATCACAAGATTTACGCTTTTGTTGAACGCTTCGAGGTTGTCCATCGAAGCAATCGTCGCGCTGACCAAAATGGTAAAACTCTGTCGCCGGATGGACATATTGAGGTTTTCCAGATAGCGAAGGACGTTGTTGGTTTCCCAAACCCCCGTGTCAAAATCTTCGTCGATGAAAATGATATTAAAGACATGAAAACGCATATATTTCAGGGCTTCCTTAAACCCCGCCGGCTGAACAGTCGCAATGCCCATTTTCTTGAGTTCGCTGACAATTCTGTCACGAATCACCGGGTCCTGTTCGCAGATCATGGCGGTTTCGGTATCGGGCGCCATAAAGCCGAAAGGCCTTCCGGAATAATCCATTCTTTCCCCGCCTTTTGCGGCCGTTTTGGGCATGTCTTGGGTCATGACACTCTCCTTTTATTTACACTGTGAGGCGTTGGATCATTTCCATGCACTGTCTTTTCCGTAGGAACGGTCCACTTCCAGTTTACCGATATCCGTGGTTTTTTCTCCACGCGCGTTTTTGATGGCGTCAATGCCGCGGCCGACGTTGGATCGGTTGGAGGCATAAGCCTTGGCGGTCTCTTCGGTAATCATTCCCTTCTCAAAAAGATCGACAATACAGTTGTCGAAGGTGACCATGCCGAAAGCCTTGCCCTGCTGGATGATGTCCTGAAAGGTTTTGCCCTCCGCCTCGCCGTGCAAAATAACGTCTTTGACACGAAGCGATGTTCCCAGGGCTTCAAACGCGGCCACCCGCCCGCCGCCCACTTTCGGCAGCAGTCTCTGACAGATGATCCAGCGCAGGGAATCGGCCAGCCGCGTGCGGATCTGATTTTCTTCTTCGACGGTAAACAAACCTAAAATACGGTTCACCGTCTGGCCCGCGTCTGCCGTGTGCAGCGTGGTCAGCACGAGATGGCCGGTTTCCGCGGCGTTAAGGGCGATTTCCACGGATTCCCGGTCGCGCATTTCGCCCACCAGAACCACTTTGGGCGCCTGGCGCAGCGCGGCGCGAAGGCCGTTGGCAAACGAGTCAAAGTCTTTGCCGAGTTCCCGCTGATTGATCGTGGCTCTTTTCTGAGGGTGCGTGTATTCGATGGGATCTTCCAGCGTAATGATATGCACCGGATGCTTCTCGTTAATATCGTTAATGACAGCTGCCAGTGACGTCGTTTTACCGGAACCGGTGGCGCCGGTCACCAGAACGATGCCGTTTTTCTCCGTCGCCACACGCCGGTAGGCATCCGGGAGGCCCAGCTCTTCATACGACGGAATCTGCGTTTCGAGCTTTCGAAGTACAATGGAATACTGACCGCGCTGTGAAAAGATATTCACGCGGAAGCGGGCAATGCCCGGCAGCTCGTAGGAGAGATCGCAGGAGCCTTCCTCGATGAGCATGTCCATCAGACGCCGATCCTGATTAACGAGATTCAGGGCGAAGGTTTCCGTCTGAAACGGCGTGAGTTTTTCAAAAGGCGGATCCAGTTCGACCGGCACTAAAACACCGGCCGCTTCTACCTGGAACGGTTTGTCCACGGTCAGCAGGCAGTCGGAGATATTGGCGTTGGACTCCAGCATTTTGATCAGAATGTGATCGATTTCCGGTTTTCTCATCGTGCATCCCCTTTTTTAGGCTTCGGTAAAGTCCGTTGGCGGATATTTTAACAATGGACGGAAGCGCGCCTTGTCATTGGATTTCAGATAGGCGTCTTCACCGCTGATCCAGCCGCGGTTATACAAATCCATGATGCCGTCGTCCAGAAGCTGCATGCCGTATCGCTTGCCGGTCTGCATCATGGACGGAATCTGATAGGTTTTCTGCTCGCGAACCAGATTGCGCACGGCAGCGGTGGCAATCAGAATTTCCAGCGCCACGCAGCGCGCCTTGATATCCGCCCGCTTGAAGATGACCTGCGAAATAACCGCGCGCAATCCGTCGGCCAGCGTGGAGCGGACCTGGAGCTGTTCGGATTCGGGAAATACCTCGATGACGCGGTCCACGGTTTTGGGGGCGCTGGTCGTATGCAGTGTGGCGAAGACCAGATGGCCGGTGGAGGCCGCCTCGATCGCCAGAGAGATCGTCTCGAGGTCGCGCATTTCACCGACCATGATAATATCGGGATCCTCGCGCAACGCGCCGCGCAGCGCCGCGGAAAAGGTTTTGGTGTGAATGCCGACTTCGCGATGATTAATAATGCAATTGTTGCTTTTATGAACAAATTCGATCGGATCTTCAATGGTGATGATGTGGTCGCGGCGCAGACGGTTGGCCTCGTCGATAATCGCCGCAAGCGTCGTGGACTTGCCGCTCCCGGTCGGTCCGGTCACCAGCACCAGCCCGCGTGGCAACATGGCCAGTTTGGCCACAACGGCCGGAAGCCCCAGTTCCGCGCAGGAGGTAATCTTGTTGGGAATTTCGCGAAAGACCGCGGCGATGCCGTATTTCTGCTGGAAAAAGTTGGCGCGGTAGCGCGCCAGATTTGGAATTTCGTAGGCAAAGTCAACGTCGCCTGTTTCCTCAAACTGTTTGATTTTATGCTCGGGCGTAATTTCATACAGCAGGACTTTGAGCGTTTCGTTATTGAGAACATCATACTTGACCCGCTCGATTTCGCCGCGGATACGAATGGCGGGCTGCTGACCGGATACCAGGTGAAGGTCGGATGCTTTATGATCATGCATCAATTGGAAAAAAGCGTCGATTTTTGCCATGAATGTCCCCCGAAAGTCAAATGGTCTGTTGCGTAAACAGCAGGATCATGAAAATGCAAGCGAACCGGTAAAAAACTTTTCCTACAATACGAATGCATTAAAATTTGTCAGAAGTATAGGAAAATCCGTCCTGCTTTGTCAACTAATTCTTGACACTCGGACAATCTCTATATATATGCACAACACGTTTTTTCCAGATACGGGGATGTAGCTCAGCTGGGAGAGCGCGGCGTTCGCAATGCCGAGGCCAGGGGTTCGATCCCCCTCATCTCCACCAAGAACTGATTTTAATTTTTTTTCGGAAAGCCAAAAGGGAAACCCGCTTCATAAGCGGGTTTTTCTATTGCCCCCCCTTTTAAACCATGTTAGGATCAGCGCCGGAAAAACGGCAGGTGTCCAGAAAAAAACGCTCTCCTTTAACAGGTTGAAAACCTATGACGTTCGACATGCTGATCGTATTGGGCGTGATTGCGCTGGCCATTTTTCTTTTCGCGTCTGAAAAACTGCCGGTCGATCTGACCGCCATCCTCGTGATGGCCGTTTTGATGCTGACGGGCATCGTCTCACCCGTCGAAGGACTCTCCGGATTCAGCAATCCCGCAACGATGACCGTCGGGGCGATGTTCATTCTGAGCGCAGCCCTGCAGAAAACCGGCGCCGTTAATTTCCTGGGCGCACTGACTTCGAAGATATTCAAGTTCAATTTCTGGATCGGGCTTGCCGGCACCATGATCACGGTGGGCGTGGTGTCCGCCTTTGTCAACAATACGCCGGTTGTCTGTTAATTAAGAATTAAAAGTGAACCGTTTTTTACGGATTTAAAATTTAAAAG
>CAZSQS010000015.1:0-53974 GCA_964608995.1 uncultured Smithella sp.
AGTTCTGAATATAGATCGCCCCCTCAAGGCAGCAAACCTTGAGGGGGCTTTTTTTTCTTTTGCATTGCTCCAGTATTATGATTCCGGATCACTATTGAAAAAAACACTTGAAAAGATTGCCACGGACATTCATATATATAACAAACGCTTGCCGGATGTCATTATTGGAGAGCATCACCTTCCAATATGAAAATGCCTCAACAATCTTTTGAAGTGAGCTGCTTATGATCTGGTTAATCATTTGTATCGCGCTGTTGATTTTGGGATATTTTACGTACGGTAAAGTCGTTGATCGTATTTTCGGCCCTGACCCATCCCGGCCCACACCCTGCGACGCTCGGGCTGACGGTGTGGATTATACGTCCATGCCGACCTGGAAGGTCTTTTTTATTCAATTGCTCGATATTGCCGGGATCGGCCCCATCTTCGGCCCGATACTCGGGGCGCTGTATGGTCCGCAGGCCCTTTTGTGGATAGTTCTCGGCGCGATCTTTGCCGGCGCCGTGCATGATTATTTCAGCGGCATGTTGTCCGTGCGCGCGGGCGGCGCGTCTATTCCCGAAGTTGTGGGCGACTTTATGGGCATGCCTGCCCGTCAGGTGATGCGCGTTTTTTCCGTGTTGCTTTTGCTTCTGGTTGGCGTTGTCTTTGTTCTGAGTCCGGCCAAGCTTTTGGGGAACCTGACCGGGTTGAATGTTCAACTGCTGGTGGCCTGCATCTTCGGCTATTACTTTCTGGCCACGATTTTACCCATTGATAAGCTCATCGGCAGGCTCTATCCGTTTTTCGGCGCGCTTCTTATTTTTATGACTATAGGGATCTTTCTGTCGATGGCCTGGGCGGATTTTTCGGTTTTGCCAAATATGAACGTCACGGTAAACGCTCATCCCGAGGGCGCACCTTTGTGGCCGCTGCTATTTATCACGCTCTCCTGCGGCGCAATCAGCGGCTTTCATTCCACGCAGTCGCCGCTCATGGCGCGCTGCATCCGTTCTGAATCAAAAGGCAGGCTGGTTTTCTATGGCGCAATGATTGTCGAAGGCATTATCGCGCTCGTCTGGGCGACGGCTGGTCTTTCATTTTATGAAAATCCGCAGGCTTTACAGGACGTGATTAACGCCGGGTCGCCCGCGCTGGTGGTCGATCAGGTCTGTAAATCGCTTCTGGGACCGGTGGGCGGGCTTTTGGCCATACTGGGCGTTATCATTCTTCCTATTACCTCCGGAGATACGGCCTTTCGATCTACGCGCCTGATTCTGGCCGAAACCTTCAAGGTGGAGCAGGGCAGGGCGGCTAAGCGATTAATGCTGGCCATTCCGCTTTTTGCCGTGGCCTATGGAATTTCGTTTCTCGACTTTCAAATTATCTGGCGCTATTTCGGCTGGAGCAACCAGACGCTGGCCATGCTGGTGTTGTGGACCGCCGCAATCTATTTGATTCTTGAAAATAAAATTCACTGGATCGCCTCGGTGCCGGCGGCCTTCATGACGGCAGTCAGCGTCTCTTTCATTTTACAGGCATCCATCGGGTTTCAACTACCGGCCCGCGTGTCCAACGGCGTCGGAATTGCCGTTGCCGTATTGGCGCTTGGTGCGCTGATTACTTTCGATATCCGGAAAAAACGTCGTTAATTCGGACGGATGGAGGCAAACGCCCGTTCTGTATTTTGTTACGCCAATCGATCATCTTTATTGACTCTAAAGGGTAAATCTGCTAATTGACTGCCAGTTTTTAAATGATTTCAGTGAGTCGGGAGAAGGGTTGCAACGTGATTGATCTTCATACCCATTCCATCTTCAGCGATGGCGAATTGATTCCGTCAGAATCCGCTCAACGGGCCCTGGCCGCAGGCTACAAAACGATGGCCATCACGGACCACGCGGATCAGTCCAATATCGATTTTATTATTCCCCGAATCGTCACCGTCTGTTCGCATATTACGAGCAAAGGAAATATCCGGGTTTTGCCCGGCGTGGAGCTGACGCACGTCGATCCGTCCGACATCGCAACGCTTACCGCCCAAGCCAGAGCGCTTGGTGCAAAGATTGTCATTGTGCATGGTGAGACGCTCATTGAACCTGTGCCACCCGGAACGAATCTGGCCGCCATCGAGGCGGGGGTTGATATTCTGGCGCATCCGGGTCTGATTACAGACGATGAAGTGCGTCTGGCCACAGCCAAAGGCGTACATCTGGAAATCACGACGCGCAGAGGCCATGACTTCTCTAATGGTCATGTGGCGAAACTAGCCTTAAAATATCAGGCGAAGCTGGTTTTAAATAACGACGCGCATGCACCCGGCGATTTTGTCGGCGAAAAGATGGCCGTAAAAATTGCGCGGGGCGCCGGCCTTTCAGAGCAAGACATTTTATCCATGTTTGAAAATTCTCAAAAGATTGTTCAGAGGGTTGGTGTGTGAAGCAACACTCGGATTCCAAGCCTCTGAAAATTTGTCTTTTAACCTACCGGGGAAACCCGACGTGCGGCGGGCAGGGTGTTTATATCAAGCATTTAAGCAAGGCGCTTTCTGACATCGGGCATTCGGTCGATGTCATTTCCGGCCCGCCTTATCCGCATCTTGATTCGAAGGTTCGCCTGATACAAATGCCGAATTTGGATTTGTATAATCCTCATCATCTTTTCTGGCCGGAAAAAATAAGCGATCTGAAAAATCCCCTCAATCTGTACGAGTTTCTAAACTGCTGCACCGGCGGCTTTCCTGAGCCTTACACTTACGGCGAACGGGTTTACGCTTATCTGAAAAAACACCGGGATGATTACGACATTGTTCATGACAACCAGTGCCTGTCCTACGGCATTGGCCGACTTGCAAAAAAAGTGATGCCGACAATCGCAACGATTCATCATCCCATTACGGTGGACCGTCAGGAAGATTACAAGGTGGCCCAAACGCTGCGCCAGAAATTCCGTGTCTTTCGCTGGTATTCCTTCATCAATATGCAATTGAAAGTGGCCAAAGATTTCTCGCATATCATCACGGTGTCGGAATTTACAAAAAAGGATATCGCCAAGGAATTTCATCTGGACGAAAACCGCTTCCGCGTAGTGCACAACGGCATCAATCCGGAATATTTTTATCCGCTGCAAAACGGCCCCCGTCCGGAAAATGCGCTCATCGTCACCAACAGCGCAGACACACCGCTCAAGGGACTGAATTTTCTTCTGGAAGCGGTCGCGAAAATCCGCAAAAGCCGTCCGATCTCTCTCACGGTTATCGGTCAACCCAAAAAAGACGGCATCATTGAAAATCTGGTTGCAAAGCTCGCCATTGGAGATATCGTCCATTTTACCGGTCGCATCGAGAACGAAGCCTTTGCTGAATATTACGCCAAATCCACTCTGGCTGTCGTACCGTCTTTATATGAAGGCTTCGGCATTCCCGCCGCAGAGGCGATGGCCTGTGGTGTGCCGCTCATTACAACATCCGGCGGGGCGCTGCCGGAAGTAGTGGGGGATGCAGGCCTGATCGTGCCGCCAGCCGACGCGGACGCGCTGGCCTCGGCCATCACGCAACTGCTTGACCATCCGGACCAAAGAAAACACTTTGCTAAGGCGGGGCTTCAAAGAGTCAATTCGGTTTTCAGCTGGGAAAAGGCCGCGCTTCAGGTGGCGGACGTTTATCGTGAGGTCATGGATGGTTACCGTTGATCTTCATAAACTGGGTCTAGAACCCGGATACCGCGTTCTGGATGCCGGCTGCGGCAGCGGCAGGCACTTGAGGGAACTGGCCAAACGGCCGGGGCTTCAAATTGTGGGCATTGATCGAAATCCAAAGGATGTCGCGGAAGCTTTGAGCTCTCTTGAGCAGATGCCCGATGCGCTCTCTCACGATTACCTTGTCAGCCAGGCGGATATTACGGCGCTGCCTTTTGAGAATGAATGTTTTGATTGTGTTATTTGTTCCGAAGTATTAGAACATATTCCGGCACATGAAGACGCCCTGAGCGAGCTGGTTCGCGTTTTAAAGCCGGATGGAAATCTGGTGGTGAGTGTTCCCCGATATTTTTCAGAACGGATCTGCTGGTTGATTTCAACAGAATATTCAAGTGACGAAGGCGGTCATATCCGCATCTACAAAAAAAATGAGCTCCGCAAAATGCTTGCCCAGCAAGGTCTTCAATGCTGGAAAGTCCACTATAAACACGCTTTGCATGCGCCCTACTGGTGGCTCAAATGCGCGGTGGGCCTGAAAAATGAAGAAAACGTTTTTGTCCGGCTGTACAAAAGAATGCTTGTTTGGGATATCATGAGCAAGCCGAAAATATTGCGTGCGCTGGAGGCGCTCTTGAATCCCGTCATCGGCAAAAGCATTGTCTTCTATTTAAGAAAAGGTTGAACCCATGGAACTCAATACTTCATTTGGCCAAGCCGTCAAGCCCCTTGACTCCGTCGAGGTGGAAAAGATTGCCGGATTTATTGCAGCCATGCAGAAGGACACAGGCGAAATTCCCTGGTCGATCGGGGGGAAAGCGGACCCCTGGGATCATATTGAAAGCGCCATGGGGCTGACCGTTGCCGGATACTATCCGCAAGCACAGAAAGCCTATTCCTGGCTGATGGACACACAGCTTGAAGACGGAAGCTGGTGGTCTGAAATACAGGATGGAAAGATTATCAACTCCACCCGGGAGACCAATTTTGCCGCCTATATTGCCGTTGGTGTATATCATTACTATCTCATAACCGGAGATACTGATTTTCTGGCCGAAATATGGCCCACGCTTTCACGAGGCATCCAGTTTGCCGTCAATATGCAGGCGCCGGAAGGCGAGATTTACTGGGCCAGAAACAAAGGCGGTGTCATCGACCGCATGGCGCTTTTGACCGGATGCAGCTCCATTTACATGAGCTTCAAATGCGCCATCGAAGTTGCAAAAATCTTAAAAAACAGAAAACCCGCCTGGCTCAAAGCCAAAACGGCATTAGGCAATGCGATCCGCAATCATCCGGATTTATTTAATATGATCAAGTCGCGCTTTTCCATGGACTGGTATTATCCCATTCTCTGCGGCGCAGTGCGCGGGGAAGAGGCAAAAAAACGCATCGACCAGTATTGGGAGAAGTTTGTCGTGCCGGACTGGGGCGTGCGTTGTGTCAGCGACAGGCCCTGGGTGACCATGGCGGAAACCTCCGAACTGATCCTGACACTTGCGGCCATGGACGACTATTCACGCGGCAGGGCCATTTTTAGCTGGCTCAGTGACAAGCGTTACGACGACGGATCCTACTGGATGGGCGTGACCTTTCCCGACAGCGTCGTCTGGCCCGAGGAAAGAACCAGCTGGACGGCGGCAGCCGTGATTCTAGCCTGGGATGCCTTAAACAAGGTCACGCCAGCGGCGGACCTTTTCAATCATGCATACTGGCACGAACGCCTCTAGGAATCCTTTCTTGATCAAAGATCATCGTCCATACTATATTAAATGGCTGAGCATGTGTTTTGAAAGCTGGTATGCTCAACATTTTCTTGCGCCGCAGTGCGAGGTTTTCGGTCAACATCTGATGTTCATGAAGCCCTGGTACATCGAAATCTTCGGCGCCCCCATTTCCATCGGAGACTACACCACACTCATTGCCACGCCGGACAAGCGCATTCGCCTGACCTCCTGGATGACCGAAGAGGGTTCAGGTAAAATTGATGTTGGCCGCTTTTGTCTGATCTGTCCGGGAACGCGCATTTTGTCCGCCACGTCTATTCGTCTGGGAGACGACTGCATGCTGGCGCAAAATGTCTGTATCACGGATGCGGACTGGCATGGCCTGTATGATCGCAGCGCAACCATCGGCAATACCGCAGAAGTGGTCATTGAGAATAATGTCTGGATCGGCGATGGCGCTCTGATTGGCAAGGGGGTGCACATCGGCGAAAATTCCGTCATCGGTGCGGGAGCGGTGGTCGTCAAGGATATTCCCGAAAACACGATTGCCGCTGGCAATCCGGCATGCGTCGTACGTCCGCTCGATACGGACAAGCCAATCCGGAAGCGTTCGCACTGGATGGCCGAGCCTGAGATCTTGCGTAATTATTTTGATTCGGTTGAACGCAAACGCCGGAAAGACAATTCCCTTTTTAAGTGGATTCGGTCCATGGCATTCCCGAGAAAAGGAGATTAACCGATGCGCATAGCTCTCATTGCCTCTCCCTATCCACTCGAAGAGTTTCCCTCACCGCCTTTGGGAATTTCCTATGTGGCTGCAGCCTTTGAAAAAGCCGGCTGCGATGTGCGCATTTTTGATTATATCATTTCCGCCTACTCAAAAGAAAAGCTCGCAGCCCAGCTGGCGGGGTTCTCGCCGGATGCCGTGGGCGCAGGCTGCGTCACCATGAATTTTCATGAAGCACAGCGTATTCTTTCCGACGTGAAAAGCATTGCTCCGGATATGCTCACGATGATCGGTGGTCCGCATGTTTCCTTTACGCCGGAAGAAACGCTTCGGAATTCGCCTGAAATCGACGTGATCTTTCTTGGCGAAGCGGACGAGACTATCATCGAATTTGTACCGTTTCTGAAAGAGAAAGCCCAATGGAAAAATATTCCCGGAATTGCCTATCGCAATCAAGAGGACATCGTTCATAACGGACGGCGCGAGTTCATTTTAGATATTGACCGGATACCCCTGCCAGCCAGACGCCTGCTGCCCATTTCGCGATACCGCGCGCTGGGCTACCCCGTCAGCATGATTACCGGGCGTGGCTGCCCGCATGGCTGTATCTTTTGCCTCGGGCGGAAAATGGTGGGCTCGAAGCTCCGGCGGCGAACGCCAAAGCTGGTGCTCGATGAAATCGAACAGATCTTAAGCCTTGGATTTGATCGCATCAATATCGCCGACGACCTGTTTGCTTCGGATACCGGGCGTGTTCAGGAAATCTGCCACGGCATCGCATCTCGCGGGCTGAAATTCGGATGGAGTGCGTTTGCGCGCGTCGATACGGTCAATTCGGAGATGTTTGACGCCATGGCAGCCGCAGGATGCGACAGTATCAGTTTCGGCATCGAATCCGGCTGCCCAGAGATGCTCAAGCGCGTGCGCAAAGGCATAAAACTGGAGCAGGCCATCGAGGCGGTAAGGATGTGCAGACAAGCCGGCATGCTGCCGCATGCCTCGTTTATGGTGGGTCTGCCGGGTGAAACCAAAGAGACGCTGGCGCGTACGGACGCTTTCGCGCGGAGTTTGAATGTGATGTTCGGCTATCATTTTCTCGCGCCTTTTCCCGGTACGACGCTATGTGAAAAGGCCGACCAGTATGATCTGGAAATCCTGACCCGCGACTGGTCAAAATACGACGCCAATGATGCAATCGTTCGCACGTCGTCTTTGTCCCCCCGGGACATTCGGGATTTTGTCGCCATTTATGACCAGGAAATGAATACAGAGTGGCAAAAAGTGATCGATCAGTATAAAACAGGAAAAAATACCCCCTATGATGATATGCGCGTCGAGGGTGAACGCCGGATGCACATCACGTTTGCCATTCTCAAACAGGATCTGGTGGAAAAACTCGGATCGATTGATGCGTCATCCATAAATGGGAATGGATATACACCCGAAAAAATTCTCATCGAACGCATGAAAGAAAGCATTTCAGGGGATCCCCGGATCATCGAAAGCACTGTCATGGACTTCATCACACGCGGATATATCCATACTGAACAGGACAAAGGCGGCTATACCTGGCGATGGGTGTAAGTGGTAAGAGGTAAGAGGTAAGGGGTGAGGGGTAAGTGGCTTTATCCTTGCCTTGCGTCCGAACAGGGCTGAATTTTAAAAAATACTCAATAAAACAATCAAAGCGTCCGATTAATCTTGCTGTAAACGTCAGCAAGCTTAAGATTGAAGAAGAAATGCTGATATTTTCCTAAGAAAGGGGAAAGAATCATGGCCAGACATTGGATGGTTGCGGTGATAATCGGGTTTGTCCTCTCAGCGGTATCGATGAGCGACGCTACTGATCCTTATCAGTGAAAAGCGGCAGGAACGCAAGACGGATGTCAGATTTATGTAAGCGACGTCGCGGGCAAGGAATACATTGCGGCAAAGGCCACCTGCGATATTCCAGCCGGAATGGATGTCATTGGTGTCATTTTACGGGACATCGCCGGTTATCCTCGCTGGATGCACGACTGTTCGGATACCAAAATCATTCAGGTGGTTGATGATGAAAAAGACGTTTTTATCTTCTGGTTCCGTCAGCATGTGTCATTTTTTTCAGACCGGGATATGGTCTTGAAAAGTAAGACGCTTTACTATCCCGACAAGGGGCAATCCCTGATTTATGCCGATTCGACAGATGAAACAGCGTATGATTCCGGAAAAAAATATGTCCGGATGCCTTCGTTTAAGTCCCTCTATGTACTGGAGTATCTGGAACGGGATAAAACGCGGGTCACCCTGATGATCGATCCGGATTTGGGCAAGGGGCTGCCGGTTTCCGTCGCTAATCGGTCTATCAAGTCCACACCGTTGCAAACCTTAAATAAAATGGCGTCCATGGCGAAGCAAAAAAGATACATCGAAGCGGCGAAAGGCTCGAAATATTCGAAATTTATCGAAGAGTATCTGGCGGCGCGGAAAAAGTAGCTTTTACTCTGATCATCCGGCTACGCTCTACGCTCTGGTCGCCTTTTGCCGCAAGACGCCCAACGATTTGAAAAGAGGGAAGACCTCATAATTCCCGGACGCAACGGCTTCCAAATAGACTTGATACGGGGCGGAGCCTCCGTCTGCCGGATTGGGAAAAATATCGTGGAAAACCAGATAGCCGCCGGGCTCAATGTGTTGTGACCAGATGCGGTAGTCCATGAGGGCGGATTCATAGGCGTGGCTGCCGTCAATGAACACGAGTCCCAATGGCGTCTTCCAGGCGCATCCAATGATTTCCGATCGTCCGATGACCGGGATGACGACATTTTCCAAGTCGAAATCGGACAGGGTTTTGCGGAAAAGGCGCAGCGTATCGATTTTGCCGGTTTCTTCGTCTAAAAGCTCCGGGTCAAAATACTCCTGACCCGGCTGCTGTTCTTCCGAGCCTGTGTGATGGTCAAGAGAAAACAACACCGCCGAATTTTCCCGGCAGGCCGATCCCAGAAAAATGGCGGATTTTCCACAATAGCTGCCGATTTCCAGACAGGGCCCCAGACGGGAGGCCTCCAAGGCCAGTTCATAGAGGCGCGCCGCTTCGTCTTTGTCCAGAAACCCCTTGACCGAAGAAATTTTTTCCCAATCCATTTCCTAGAAGTCCATCCTTCATTGCATTATTAGAAGTGACTGACGTTTATTTTTCAAAATGGCAAGTTTTTTCTTGAAAGCGCCTATATGTAGTGTTAATATCCGTTTCAACCACAATATATTGCGTTTGTGCACGGACAGCGGTTATCTTCGAAAACATTGATAATATTTAAACATTCAGGGGGGCTTCATGAATACCAAGATCCGTAAACGGGACGGTCGTCTTGTAAAATTTAACGCCGATAAAATCACCAGTGCCATTGTAAAAGCCGGCAAAGCGACGGAAGAATTTGACACGAAGGAAGCGCGCATTCTGACGATCAAGGTGCTGGGGATGGCCGAACAGCTTTTCAACGGAAAAGTGCTGAATGTTGAAGAGGTGCAGGATATTGTCGAGGAAGTCCTTTTGCAATCCCCCTACCGCAAAACGGCCAAAGCCTATATCATTTATCGCGATCAACATTCCCGTCTGCGTGACATCACCAATAAAATGGAAGTGGCGCTGGTCGATCAGTATCTGAAAAAAGCGGATTGGAAAATCAACGAAAACAGCAATATGGATTACTCCCTGCAGGGGCTCAACAATTACATTTCGTCGGAAGTCAGCAAGGTTTACTGGCTCAATGAAATATACACGCCTGAAATCCGCCGGGCGCACACGGAAGGTGATTTTCATATTCACGACCTGAGCCTGTTGTCGGTCTATTGCGTCGGCTGGGATCTGTTTGATGTGCTCCTGCAGGGGTTTCGCGGCGTCTCCGGCAAGGTGGAAAGCAAACCCGCCAAACATTTAAGAAGCGCGCTGGGGCAGGTGGTCAATTTCTTTTACACCCTCCAGGGCGAAGCGGCGGGCGCTCAGGCTTTTTCGAATTTCGACACGCTTTTGGCCCCCTTCATCCGTTATGACAAGTTGAGCATGAAGGAAATCAAGCAGGCGCTTCAGGAATTTATTTTCAATATCAACGTGCCGACGCGCGTGGGCTTCCAGACCCCCTTTACCAATGTCACGCTGGATTTGACCGTGCCGAAGTATTACCGGGATCAATCCGTCATCATCGGCGGCGTGCCGCAGAAAGAAACCTATGGCGAATTTCAGGAAGAACTGGATTTGTTTAATCAGGCTTTCCTGCAGGTGATGGCCGAAGGCGACGCAAAGGGCAGGGTGTTCACTTTTCCTATTCCAACCTACAATGTCACGAAGGACTTTGACTGGGATAATCCCAATATGACCGACCTGTGGGAGATGACAGCCAAATACGGCGTGCCGTATTTTTCCAACTTCATCAACTCCGACATGAATCCAGAAGATGCGCGCAGCATGTGCTGCCGGTTGCGCATCGACAACCGGGAGCTGGAGATGCGCGGCGGTGGGCTTTTCGGCTCTAATCCGCTGACCGGTTCTATCGGTGTCATTACGATCAACATGCCGCGCATCGGATATCTGGCCAAATCGAAGAAGGATTTTATGGATAGACTGGCAACGTTGATGGATACCGCCAGAGAGAGCCTCGAGACGAAGCGCAAGGTGCTCGAAAAATTTACCGACAGCAATCTGTATCCCTATACGAAATACTATCTGCGCAACGTCAAGGAGCGCTTCAACGAATACTGGAAAAATCATTTTTCCACCATCGGCCTGGTGGGCATGAACGAAGCCTGTCTGAACCTGTTCGGGAAAAACATCGCCTCGGAAGAAGGACAGGACTTTACTAAAACCGTTCTGGATTTCATGCGCAAGCGCCTGATCACTTATCAGAAGGACACCGGCAACAACTACAACCTGGAATCCACACCGGCGGAAGGAACCTCCTACCGCCTGGCGCGAATCGACCGGGAACGTTATGCTGACATCATTACCGCCAGCGACGGAAAATCCAAAAACGCGGAGCCTTTCTATACCAACTCCTCCCAGCTGCCGGTCAACTATACGGATGACATTTTTGAGGCGCTGGATCTGCAAGACGAGATCCAGACCCGCTACACGGGCGGCACGGTTTTTCATACGTTTGCCGGGGAGCGCGTTGATGATCCCTCGTCGGTCAAGTCACTGGTCAAAAAAATCTGCACGGGTTACCATTTGCCGTATCTCACGTTTACACCGACGTTCAGCGTCTGTCCCTCCCACGGCTATCTCAAGGGGGAAATTGAAACCTGTCCGACCTGTGCGGAAGCGTGCGAAGTCTATTCGCGGGTAGTCGGTTATCTTCGCCCCGTCAAGCAGTGGAACAAAGGCAAGCAGGAGGAATTTGATTCGAGGCAGGTTTACCGGTTTTGAGGACATCATGAAAATCGGCGGCCTGCAGAAAGTCTCTCTCATTGATTATCCGGCAAAGATCAGCGCCGTCGTCTTCACGCAGGGCTGCAATTATCGCTGTCCCTACTGTCATAATCCGGAGCTTGTCGATCCGGAGCTTTTTTCACCCAGTATTGCGGAAGATGACATTCTCCGTTTTCTGGAAACACGTCGCGGGAAGCTTGACGCCGTATCGATCACGGGTGGCGAGCCGACGCTTCAGGAAGATCTGGCACCCTTTATAAAGACGATTCGTAAGCTGGGCTTTGAGGTGAAGCTCGACACCAACGGGTCACGCCCCGACGTCCTTTCTTTGCTGATGAAAGAAAAGCTCCTGAATTTTATCGCGATGGATGTGAAGGCGCCGTTGAAAAGGTATTCCCGTGTTGTGAGCGCCCCAATCAATCCGGAAGACATCCGTAAAAGTATTAATCTGATTTTATCCTCCGGTTTAGCCCATGAATTTCGCACGACGGTCGTCAAATCCCAGCTATCCCCCGAAGACCTCTTCGCCATCGGACGCGAAATATCCGGCGCTCAGCGTTTTGCCCTGCAAAAATTTCGGCCAACCAAGGCATTATCCGAAATATATCTTGCAAAAAAAACCTATTCAGATGAAATATTCCTGCAAGTAAAGGCGCAACTTGAAAAGCATATCCCAAAGGTTATGATCCGCTAACTTGAGGAGGCCACAAGTCTGATGCAGGAGAAAATTCGCGGCAACCATTCGATGAGCGCGGATCATGTCCAGCGACTCACGCAAATTGGCGTGGCGCTTTCAGCCGAAAAGGATATTGACTGCCTGCTGGAGATGATCCTCACGCAGGCGCGGGCTCTCACGCACGCGGATGCGGGAACGCTGTATCTGATGTCGGATGATGACGTCCAGCTTCAGTTCACGCTCGTCCAAAACGAAACGCTTGGTCTGAAATGGGGCGGGACAGGAGGTCAAATCACCTGGCCGCCCGTCGCGCTGATCGGCAACGATGGTCTGCCGAACCATGACAATGTTTCCGCTCATGTGGCCGTCACCGGTCAACCCGTTAACATTCCGGATGTCTATCATGCGCAGGACTTCCGTTTTGAAGGCACAAAATCCTTTGATGCGAAGACCGGTTATATTTCAAAATCCATGCTCGTCATCCCCATGCGAAACCATGACAACGCCATCATCGGCGTCGTGCAGCTTTTAAACGCAAAAGATCCCCGGACGAACGCAACGATCGCATTTTCCGAGGAATCCGAAGCGCTGGCGTTGTCGCTTGCTTCCCAGGCGGCGGTTGCCCTGACCAACAACCGGCTCATTGCCGATCTGGAAAATCTGCTCGATGCGTTTATTCAAACCATAGCCACAACGATTGACGAAAAGTCTCCCTACACGGGGGGACACATCCGCCGTGTTGCCGAACTCACGATGAGAATTGCGGAAAAGATTAATGCGGACCATAACGGGCCGTTTGCATCGGTGTATCTCTCGGACGATGAGCTCAAAGAGTTGCACATGGCCGCATGGCTGCATGATATCGGTAAAATTGCAACGCCGGAACACATTGTGGATAAGGCCACAAGGCTCGAAAAAGTCTGTGATCGCATCGAACTGGTAAAAACGCGTTTCGAACTGCTCAAAAGGGAATATCAGCTGGCGATGAATTCAACGCAGAAACGCCAGGCAGGCATTCAACCTGCGGATGTCGCCAGGGAACTTCAGGAGCTTGACGACGATTATCAGTTGCTGGCGCGCCTCAACTCGGGCAGTGAGTGGACCACCGATGACATGATTGTCCGGATTCAAAACATTGCCCTGAAAAAATGGAGCGCCGATTCGCAATCCCTGCCCCTGTTGACCGAAGACGAAATAGCCAATCTATCCATCCGGCGCGGGACGCTCAACAACGAGGAAAGAGCGCTGATCAACAATCACGCAGCCGTTACACATAAAATGCTGTCCCGTCTGCCTTTTCCAAAAAAACTGAGAAAAATTGCTGATTATGCCGCCGCGCATCATGAAAAGCTCGATGGCAGCGGTTATCCCCGAGGCCTCAAAGGCGATGACCTGCCATTGCAAGCGCGCATCATCGCTCTGGCGGATATCTTCGAAGCGCTGACCGCTAAAGATCGTCCTTATAAGAAAGGCAATACCATCTCTGAAGCAACAACCATCATGAAACAGATGGTCAAAGAACAGTTTATCGATCAGGATCTTTTTGACCTGTTTATGAAAGAAAATATTTTTCTGGAATATGCCAGAAACGAGCTCTCGCCGCAGCAGATCGACTTTTAGTCTGTCGGACTATTGAGGGATAGTATGTCTTTTTACGTTATGTTGATCGTACTTTTGCTGATTGCCGGTGTGGTTGTAGCACTGGTCTGGCAGCTTCCAACTGAATTTCGTCCTCCAAAAAACATTCCGGAACATAAAAAAAATATTTCCGTTCATGAAAAATCATCGGAACCCGATAGCAAGGAGCTGCCTGTTGTGACACAATCTATCGTCCCGTTAGATTTAGAGGCGGCCTTGCCGGTCATGTATAAGGATCTGCGCGCCCATCTGCAAAGTGGGATGGAGAAGATCTTTGAATCGTCAGAAAACGTAACGGACAAACCTGCCCCTGCGCTTTTGCGCACGCAGGTTGATGAACGTATTCTGGAAGAGGCGTTATCGAACGTGGAGGGCATGGATCAGTTTCGAACCGAGCAGATAAAACTGCAGCAACTGCTCAATGATCCGGCCTCGCAGCTGGCGGAATTATCTCAGCACATTACCGCTGATCCCGTTTTAACGGCTAAGGTGCTTAAGCTGTCCAACTCCGCCTACTTCGGCATTTCACAGAAAATCGATTCCATTAATCATGCCCTGATGCTTCTGGGGCTGCAAAATATAAAAAACATTCTTTATCGCGAGGGACTGCGCGGATTGTTTGACGCACGTTCTGTTCGCAACCGGGCTCTCGTCGCGCAAATCTGGCGGCACTCTAATCTGGTGTGCATCTGTGCTCAACACTTTTCTGACCTTTTTGAAGGCATGAATCGCGGAACGCTCTTTACCCTTGGGATTGTTCATGACATCGGAAAACTGATCCTGATGGACAGGTTTAGTAAGGCCGCCAAAAAGCCCTCTCAGGCAGACAATTATCCGCTGGATATTTTCATCAGCGAAGAAGATCAGATTTTCGGTGTCAATCATGCCGTTATCGGGGGGTGTATCCTTGAAAACTGGAAATTTTCCGATCTGATGGTTCAGGCAGTCATGATGCATCATGCACCTTCGTTTATGGACATGCAACAGACCCAACTCCCCTGGAAAAACCAGAAATACGTCGTCGCGCTTTTCCTTGCGGATCAGGTTGCCCGGATGTTCAACAACTGGAATGAAGGGGTGGCAAACGTCTATCCTCTTCATGCATCCTATTGGGGGCTGGTGGATCGCAAGAAGTTCGCGACGAAAATACTGGATATAAATTTCCTTAATCAAATGCGCGCAGCGGAAATGCTGGCGCTTTCCGAGCATCCGGCGGCAAACGCTTTCAATCCATCGCCATCGGGAAAAGGGAATAATGTGTGATCTTTTATTTAGCATTGCTTTATCGGCATCATGAAGATTTTTGTCATTCTGTTCAATATTGTACCGTATCTGGCGCTTTTGATGTTGGATGGCGCTTAAATATTTTTTCTTGATTTTAGAAATTTATGTGCTAAATTGTCGACCAAAGCGGTGATTTAAAAGTAAATTGCTCCGCTCTATAAATGTGCTAAAGCACTGACATCAATAGATATCATCCATTGAACCCGTGCTTTGGCGCGGGTTTTTTGCATTCAGCCGATGCGGCCCGCATAAATAAATATAAGGAGAAAAGAAATGCAGATTTCGTCTGAAAGCGTCAAGGTGGGTCATCCTGATCTGGTTGCGGATGTGATTGCGGCCAATGTCATTGCAGCGATTCTCGATGAAGAAAAGAAAATGAAAGTTACTCTGGCCAATATGCCCCACTGCGGCATCGAGGTCTTTTTAGGCAAAGGGCTTTGCGTGGTTGGCGGCGAGGTGCGCACAAGAGCCTATGTGGACATCGATAAAATCGTCCGGGAGGCCGTGATTGATATCGGTTACAACCATGCGGCCGTGGGGCTCAACGGTCATTCGATGGGCGTGCTCAACGCGATCATTCCCCAGTCTGAAGACATCAATCAGGGAACGAGCTGTCTGCTCAACAAGGATCATGAAATCGGCGCGGGTGACCAGGGGATCATGTATGGATTCGCCTGCGATGAAACGCCTGAATTGCTGCCGCTTCCCTATGTGTTGGTGAATAAAATGATGCGGGCGTTTGAATTTTGCCAGGACCCGATTTTTGCGCCGGATGGAAAAGGGCAGGTCTCGGTGGATTATGACACGAAAACAGGCAAACCTCTCAGAGTGGCCAAGGTGCTCATGTCCAACGCCATTGATTATCGCTTCGTCAAAGGCGACCGGTTGAAAGTTCGGGATCGGGCTAAAAAGATTGCGTTCGATTGCCTGAAAGATTGCGTTGACCGGAAAACGGAATTTCTGTTCAATCCCACCGGTGAATGGAATGCGCTCAATTCCTGCAGCGCGGCGGACTCCGGCGTTACCGGACGCAAGCTGGTCGTCCAGTTTTACGGTGGATACCCGGGGGCTCAGCTGGGCGGAGGAGCGGTGGTCAACAAGACACCTGAAAAAGTCGATTGTTCGGCGGCATTCGGCGCGCGCTACGTGGCTAAAAATATCGTTGCCGCAGGGCTTGCCTCGAAATGTTCGGTGCAACTGGCCTATGCCATTGGCATAGCGGAACCTTTCTCGATTTATGTCAACACCTTTGGAACGGGAAACGTGCCGGATGAAAAATTGGGGAAAATCATTGAAGCGCATTTTGATCTCACACCGGCAGGTATGATTGAGAAATTCGGGCTGTTAAGCGGAAAGATTTACCGGAAAATTCCGCGCACATTTTTCATGGATTCGTATCCATGGGAGAAAACAGATAAAATCAAAGAATTGCAAAAAGCGGCCAAATAATCCGCAAAACCATTCATCGTAAAAACCATTCATGGCACACGAGGGGATGCAATCAGTTTGCATATTCCCCCGTGTGCCATTCCCTTTATTTGTGGCACATAAACCGCTAGACATTCCGAACGATCGCATATATAAACTATTCCTAAGCTTTTCAAACTATGATGCTTCACTTGGAGCTGCCAGCGATGGGCAAGCAATTTGAGAAAAGTGTTCTCAACCGCAACGCCGTCCGAAATGTTTTCCTGTCAACGGATCGACATGGGAACGTTCCTTTATCGAATTCTTCGCACTTTTATCCGTTATACACATGTCGGCATTTAGTTACAGGTCTGAATATGCCCGTGTGATTGTGTCGATGATTTCCGATAGGCTCCGACAACCGCTTTTACGGAAGGTTGTTTAAAAAAGAATAAAAGTTTTCAAGCAGGACGCGCAGACCGTTCAATTGACTGCCCTGCACTGAACGATAATTCTTTGAAAAGGAGCGCATCATGAACATCGGACGATTAGCTGACGACAATATTCAACGATTTGGCGAATACGATTTTGTTTATTTCAACGGCCAATGGCATACGAACGTTGAAATGAACTGGGACGCCAACCGGCTGGGCAATGCCCTGAAAAAGCTCGGCGTCAAAAAGGGTGATCGGGTGGGGGTGCAAACGCTTAACTGCACGGAGCTCATCCAGACTTTTTTCGCAACCTTCAAAATCGGAGCCATTCTCGTTCCCATCAATCCTTCTCTGAAAGTATCTGATCTTACATATATCTATCGCGACGCGGGTATTGTGGCGCTGGTGACCCAGCCGGATTTCTATGACAGCGTCAGCAAGGCAAGATGGGATATCCGTAGCCTCAAGCATGTAATCCTGACCGGCACGGAAACAAAGGAAGGTTCTCTGTCCCATCAGGCATTGATCGGGCAGGAATCGGATCAACTGACCCTTGTGGAAACAGACAATGACGACACAGCCGTCATGATCTATACCGCCGGCACAACCGGCAATCCCAAAGGCGTGATGCTTTCTCACTACAACTGGTACACGCATGTCACGGGATATTACGATGTGGTCCTGCTGGATGCCTGGGGGCTGTCCGTGCGCGGTCCGATGCGCGAACAAGACGGTGGGCAGGGAAAAAGAGAACCGCGCGAAGGAGAAATTTTCGGCGTCAGCCGCGAGCGGGTTTCTCTGATCACGCTTCCACTGTTCCACGGCTATGGCGTCTTTGCCCTGAATCTGGAATTCCTTACGGGCGGTAAATTAGTCGTCATCAACCGCTGGGATCCGGAAGAAGCCATGAGGTGCATCGAAAAATATCGTGTCACGGATTTCCGCGGTGTGCCGACGATGTATATCCAGATACTCAATCATCCTTCCCTGTCTAAATATGATTTGAGCTCTTTGCAAACCTGCATCTGCGGCGCGGCGCCCATGCCGCTCGAGGTGGCGCGTCAGTGGCGGGAAAAATTCGGCATTCATATCTGGGAGGGCTATGGCTTAAGCGAGGCGACCACCGTCAACTGCGGCAATATCGCTGGAAGGCGCCCTCCCAAATACGGCTCTATCGGCAAATGCTATCAGAAATGCAACACCATGAAAATATTCGATGACAATGATCAGGAGCTCCCGTGCGGGCAAACCGGTGAAATTGTCATCAAGGGGCCAGGCGTCATGAAAGGTTACTGGAATAAGCCCGAGGAAACTGCAGCTGCAATTCGCCAGGGCTGGCTGCACACCGGCGATGTCGGACACATGGACGAAGACGGATACATCTATATCACCGACCGCAAGAAAGACCTGATCATTCGCGGCGGAGAAAATATTTATCCCAAGGAGATTGAAAACATTCTCTATCTGCATCCGGAGGTCCTGGAAGCGGGCGTCATCGGCATTCCCGATCCGGTTTACGGAGAAGCGGTCAAAGCGTTTGTCGCTTTGAAAACACCGGGGGCGCTTTCGGAGGAGGATATTCTGGCTTTTTGCAAGGAGCATCTGCCCGCTTACAAAAGACCCAAGGCCATAACATTTCTTGAAGCCCTGCCCAAGAGCGCGGTGGGGAAAATATTGCGGCGTGAATTAAGAAATCTTAAATAAAGGAGGATGGAAAATGAAGGGTAAAGTTTATTCAGTATTGTGCGCAGTCCTGTTCGGTTCATTCATCGTACTGGGAACGGTTGTATCAGCTCAAAGTGAGGTCCTCAAAAACATGAAATTCCTGTCCGGTCCCACCGGCACCACCTGGTATTCGCAGGTCGCGGCCTTTTCAGGAATTGCCTCCAACAAACTGGGCATCAGCGTGGATGCGATGACCGGTTCGGCCATCGGCAACGTGATTCAGATTGAAAGAGGCAAAGCGCCGCTGGGGCTCACCTTCGCCTCCTATCTGCCTGCCATGACCTCCGGCAAGGTAGTGGCTCAGATCAAAGACGCTGAATATTTCAAAGAGCCGGTTCAGAAGACCAGAGTCCTTTGCTATACGACCACAGCGGCTTATGTGCTCTTAGTGGACGCCAAATCGCCCTATAAGAAAATTACGGATCTGAAGGGCAAATCCATCCGCTATGTGACGTACCCCTCCGGATTCACGGCCCGATACGTACCAGAGAGGATTCTGGAAGCCAGCGGCATTACCTATGACGACATTAAAAAGGTGGGCGGCAAGGTCGATATGGTCGGAAAATATCAGGAAGCCTGCGATCTGCTGGCTAAAAATCAGGCGGATGTCATCGCTTACACGATGGCCACCAACTCGCAGGCTGCGGCATTAGCGGAGTTGGAATCGCAGAAAAAGTTCCGGATTCTGGCCCTGGATACGAAGGCCACTGAAGAAGTTTTGAAAGAAATCCCCCTGATTCTCACGACAATCAAAAAGGGTTTGCATGAAAGCATCACCGAAGACACGCAGGTGTTGGCCGACATTACCACCTGGGTGGTCAGCGCCGATGTTCCTGATGAGACGGTTACCGTTATTCTTAACGGGCTGGTGAACAACATGGAGACGATGGCGCAGGTGGGCAATGTTGAATTTAAGGGAATGACAGCAGCTGATCTTTCACGGCTTTATGGCAAGGGGAATCAGCCCCCCATGCATCCGGCGGCTTTGAAATTTTATAAAGAGAAGGGCGCCATTAAATAGTAACATTTGATTTTCGCTCAAAACATCCCCAGCCCTCGATAAACCAGGGGCTGGGGATGTCCTACGCTTATTCCCTCAAGGAGGTCCGCTGTGAATCGAAACCTTGCAGGCATTCCCGGTCACATCATGAGCGTGATCGGCACCATTCTTTCCGTTTTCGTTTTATCGATTGTTGTTTTCGGCCCGATGCTGGGATATGCCCTGTCACTGGCGATTTTCCTTTTTTTTGCGCTCCCCATGACGTTCATGATGTATTCGGGAGGGAAGAGTCCCTTCTGGATGAAGATCAACGTGGTGGACTGGCTGTTGACGTTGGTATCGGTGGTCTCCATCGGTTACCTGATTGTCAATGCGGAGCATATTCTGACGCGCATCGAGTATGTCAGCGACATTTCCAAGTTTGAAATGACCATGGGCATTCTGGCGCTTATCGCCGTATTCGAAGCGACCCGTCGCGCCATGGGAACGGCGATGGCCGTCATCGCGCTGGTTTTGTTGCTTTATGTCGCCTACGGCAATTATCTTCCCGCCGCCATCAGCCATTCCGGCTACGACTGGGACTGGATCATCGACACAATGTTTCTCACTTCCAAAGGCATATTCGGAAGCCCGTTGTGGGTGGTTATTACACTGGCCTTTCCGTTTATTCTCTACGGGGTCATTCTTGAAGAGCTGGGCATTCTCCGGACATTTCTGGATTTTGCCAACCGCCTTCTGGGACGCACACCCGGAGCGCCTGCAAAAACGGCCATTGTGGCCGGAACCATGGTCGGCATGGCCAGCGGGCTGCCCATGTCCACAACCTATCTGATCGGCTACCCGACGATTCCCGAGATGAAGAAAGTGGGATATCCCGCTCGCACGGCAGGCGCCATTGCCGCCGTCGTCGGCACAGCGGCGCAGCTGATGCCCCCCATGCTTGGCGTAGCGGCGTTCATTGTCGCCCAGTATATGGGAGTTCCCTACATCAAAGTCTGCCAATATACTCTGCTTCCCGCCTTAATGTTTTATTTTGCTTTCTACTGCACCATCACCTTTGAAACGCGCAAATGGAATATTCAGGCGCACGAAGTGGTTGCCATGACTTACCGTAAGATCATGGCCAACGGCCTATATATCTTCATCGTCAGTATGATCGTTCTGATTTACTTCCTGATGATGTTTTATCCGGTTGGCCTGTCCGCGCTTTATGCCTGCGCGACGGCGCTGTTGCTGGGGCTTCTTCGCAAAAAACACAATCGTCTGAACGTAAAGATGTTTTACAACATCTTAGCCCGAACCGGAAAAACGTCTGTGTATATCTCGATTGCCTGCGCCGCCGCGGGTATTATCACCGGGCTGCTGGTTGAGACGGGCCTCAATCTTAAATTTGCCAACATGGTCATCGGCCTTGGGCGCGATTCGCTGTTTATCGCGCTTTTGCTTTCCGCTGTAGCCATACTGGTTTTGAGCATGGGCATGCCGTCGATTCCCGCCTACATCACAGGCATTGCCATCTTCGGCCCGGCGCTCATGAAACTGGGTGTGATTGCCCCGGTAGCTCACATTTTCGTCTTCTATTACGCAACGCTCTATTCCATCACGCCACCCGTGGCCTTTGCCTCGTACGCAGGTGCGCAGATTGCCGGAGAAGATCCGATGATGACGGGCCTGGTTGCCTGCAAGCTCGGCGTCATGACCTACATCATCCCGTTTCTTTTCGCGTATAATCCGGCGCTCTTGCTGATTCCCGAATACTGGGACATCTGGCAGGTGGTTCGACTGATCTTTTTCTATATTCCGGGGCTGGTCCTTTTTGCGGCGGGCTTGAGCGGTTTCTGGGCCAAAAGAATGCAATGGTACGATACGGTGATTGCGCTGGCGGGAGGCGTAATGATGCTTTTCCCGATTTTTGCCGTCCAGGCGGCGGGCATGGCAGTTTTTATCTATATTTTTATTCGTCAGGATATTTACCGCGTGTATTTGCGAAAGAAACCTGCCGAAGCATAAACGCTCTTAAAAAACGGCGGCATCGTCTTGAAGGTATTTGCAAGTTGATGCCGCAGTTTTTTTGTCTTGCATCCCGCCTGTCGCCGGTTAAAGATCCATCTAAAATACGAAATTTATTCTGTTCTAAATTTATTCAGCGCTGGATTATCTTGACAGGCAAGAGCACGTTTTTTATACTGCGCCTCGCGATATGCAAGTCGTGATCAAGCATTTCAGAATGATAGGGAGAGGATTTTCGAGCATGAAAAATGCACTGTTGGGGCTCTTAGCTGGATTTGCCGTCTTTCTTTTATTCCCGTCTGACGGGTTCACGCAGGAATACACGCTGAAAGATCTTTATTCGCAGGCGCTGAAATATTCCGAACAAATAAAGATGGTGGAAGAAAATGTTTACATTGCGCAAATGACCAGGAAGAAAGCCTGGGCGGTTTTGATTCCCAGGGTAACGGCGTACGGCACCTACAATGTTTATTCAGAAGAAAAATACAAAACATCAACAATAACCCTGCCCGCTCCCTTAGACCCACTGACCAGCAACGTGCTGGTTCAACCCTCCGAATCGGGGACCTGGGGTGTCCGCGCTGATCAGGCTTTCTCCTTGAGCGCGCGCGAACTGAATGCTTTAAAAATGGCCGGACAGTCCATTACCAAAAGCGAACTGGATATGAACACCGCTAAAACAAATTTTATCCTGGCGATCGCCGCTGGCTATTATGATGTCCTCAAAGCGAAGAAGGCGCTCGAAATCACGGCAGCCAATTTGGAAAGACTGACACAGTATCGTAATGCCGTGGAAAAAAGATACAAGGTCGGTGAACTGACCAAAACCGCTTTGCTGCGGGCTGAAGGAGAGCTATCAGGAGCGCGCGCTGATTATCTTCGGGCAACCAATGCCCTCAAAATGGCGCGCGCTGTGCTGATTCGCAACGCAGGTATTGAGGAGACATTCCGTCTGAAAGATGAAGAAATTCCATCCTCCGGTCTGGATCAGTTTGAAGAATTAAAAGCGATGGCCATAACGCAGCGCGCCGATTTAAAAAGTTATGAAGTACAGACGCAAATGGCCGGGGAACAGGTAAAATATGCCCGGGGAGCCTTCTGGCCCAGCGTCGGCGTTTTTGCGATCTATAGCAGAGCGGATCAAAATCCCGCAACCGCAACGCTCAACCGGGAAAGTATGCTGGCTGGCGTGTCCATGACCTTTCCTTTTTTTGAAGGCGGTCTGAGAGTGGCTGAATACAAAGAAGCAAAAGCCAGGGAGCGTCAGTCGCGACTGGCTTATGAGGATTTCAGAAAGTATGTCAATATCGATCTGGAGGCAGCTTATCTGGATTTGGAGACACAAAAAGGCACACTGAAATTTTCGGAAGATCAGCTTGTTTTTGCGAGGGAGAATTACAATGGCGTCTTGAGACAATATGAGAACGGTCTGGTCACCAGTCTCGATGTTCTGGATGCCAATTCCCTGCTTTTGTCATCGGAAAAAAATGTGGCGGAAGCTTTATACGGCTATCAACTGGCGCATCTGAAAGTCAGACGATCAAGCGGGACGCTGTTACAATTTGTTCAGGAAGGTCACTAACGCATACCATGCGCGCTTATATGTCACGAGGAGGGTGAAGGGAATATGAACGTTCAAAAAAATAAATTTTCTATCCGGCAGGGGTCAAAACGGTCGACCGCAACGCGTTTGCTGATCGTTGTTTTAATCGTGCTGGTTGTCTTTTCTCTTGCGGCCTGTAAAAAGAAAGACAAGGCGGAGGCGGAGCGGTTGGTCAATGTGAATGTCTGGACGGCTGAAATCAAGAAGGTTCGACCCTATCTGGAAACGACCGGAACGTTGAAGGCCGATGAAGAAGTTTTGGTCAGTGCGGAAGTGGATGGGGTGATCAGAAGAATCCTGGTTGACGAGGGAACATCGGTTGACGTGGGCACGCTTCTGGCTGAGATCAATGAAACGGATTACCAGCTGGACTGGACACGCACGGAAGCCGCCTTTCGGCAGGCACAGGCGTCTCTGGCAAATACAAAAGCCGAATACGGCCGCAAGGAATCCCTGTTTAAGGATGAACTGATTACCCGCCAGCAGTTTGACGATATTTCCACAAGGGTGTCACTGGCTGAAGCGGAACTGGAGAGAGTGAAAGCAACCCTCGCCATATCGCGTGAAAGGCTCTCTCGAACGAAAATTTATTCGCCGCTTAACGGTGTGGTGAAGGAAAAAAGATTATCCGCCGGCGATTTCGTGCGAAACGGCATGCCGGTTTTGCAGATTATCAAAATCAATCCGCTCAAGCTGAATTTCACCGTCAGCGAAAAAGATGTCGCGGGCTTGAAAAAAGGACAGGACATCGCGTTTACCGTTGACGCATTTCCGGACAAAAATTTTCAGGGAAAGGTCAGCCTGCTTTATCCCAACGTGGAAGAACGCACGCGGACGCTGCAGGCGGAGGCCAGTGTGCCCAATGCCGACCGCGCGCTGAAGCCGGGATATTTTGCCCGAATAAAGATTTTCACCGAGGCGCCGCGGAACGCTGTGGTGATCCCCGTGACGGCGCTGATGTATGATGATGCCACCATCCGGATTTTTGTGGTCCAAGGCGGCAAAGCCGAGGCGCGGGTTATTAAAACAGGCAATAAATATGGCGATGTTGTGGAAGTCATTGAGGGCGTCAAGGAAAAGGAACAGGTTGTCGTGGTGGGGCAGAATAATCTGTTGGAAGGGGTGAAAGTCAATGTGGCTCGCTGATACATCCGTCAAACGCCCCGTTTTTGCCACCATGGTCATCATGGCCCTGGTGGTGCTGGGGATCGTCAGTTATCCATCCATCGGGGTTGATCTTTTTCCCAAAATCGATTTCCCCATTGTCACCATAACGACGACGCTCAAGGGCGCGAGTCCTGACGTCATGGACGTGGATGTCACGGACCGCATCGAAGGCGCAGTCAATACCATCAACGGCGTCAAGAGCATCACCTCGACAAGCTATGAAAGCTTCGCGCGAACCACGATTGAATTTGTTCTGGAGCGGGATATTGATCAGGCCGTTCAGGACGTGCGCGAAAAAATATCCGGGATCCGCTCCAAATTGCCTAACGATATTGATGAGCCGCGGATTGCCAAGGTGGATCCCGACGCCTCGCCGATTCTGTTTTTGAATCTTTCCGGCGACCGTTCCGTGCGAGACCTGTCAACGTATGCTGATGAAATTCTCAAGGAACAACTGCAACGCATCAACGGTGTGGGCGACGTTATTTTCTACGGGATGCGTCTCAGGCAGGTGCGCATCTGGATGGACGCCGCTAAAATGCAGGCCTATCAGATAGCCCCGGGTGATGTGGTTGTGGCCCTCAAGCGCGAAAATATCGAACTGCCCGGCGGCAGGATTGAAACAAAGACCAAGGAATACACCGTCCGCATCAAGGGTGAATTTGCCAAGATTCCGGATTTTAACGATCTGATCATCAGCTATTATAAGGGCGCACCGGTGCGCGTTCGCGATATCGGACGGGCGGAAGACGGCATGGAGGAAAAAAGGACCATAGCCCGCTTCAACAAGGTTCCGGCGGTCGGCATGGCCATTCAGAAACAGTCGGGCACCAATACAGTGGAAGTTGCCAACCGGGTGAAGGCCGAAATTGAGAAGATCAATAAAACACTGCCGCCCGGCATGAAGATTAACATTGCCGTGGATCAGTCGCTGTTTATCGTGCGTTCCATCAAGGAAGTGCAGTTCCATTTGCTCATCGGCAGCATCTTTGCCATCCTGGCGGTGTTTCTCTTTTTGAAAAATATTCGGACCACTCTTATCAGCGCGGTGGCCCTGCCCGTTTCCATTATCTCGACGTTTGCGCTGATCAACGCGTTTAACTTTACCTTCAACAATATGACCATGCTGGCGCTCTCGCTTTCGGTGGGCCTGCTCATTGACGATGCCATCATCGTCATTGAAAATATTTACCGGCACGTGGAAGACGGGATGGCGCCGCGTGAGGCGGCAACCTTTGCCACTTCGGAAATCGGGCTGGCCGTCATGGCCACCACCTTTGCCATTGTGGCCATCTTTCTGCCCGTTGCTTTCATGAAAGGGATTATCGGAAGATTTTTCCTGCAGTTTGCCCTGACGATTATTTTTGCCGTTCTGGTTTCACTGCTCGTTTCCTTTACGCTGACGCCGATGATGGCATCGATTTTTCTTAAATCCCGGCAAAAGTCCATGCCCAATCCCATGGCGACAGGCTCCGCGCTTGAGCCCAGGCTTCCTCCGGCGAAGAAAAAAATCTGGCAAAAAGCCGGCGATTTCATGGAGCATTACTACAAAAAGCTGGAAGAATCTTACCGGAGGGTTCTGATGTTTACCCTGGGGTACAGAAAAACAGTGCTATTCGGCGCATTGGGCGTTTTTGTCTTTAGTATATTTATCGTGATATTCGGGCTGGGAAAAGAATTCAACCCGCCGGAAGATCAGGGCGTTTTTATGGTCCGGATGGAAGCGCCAATCGATTACTCGGTGGATCAGATCGAAAAATATTTCAATAAAGCGGAGCCCATGATTCTGGAGATACCGGGCGTCAGGTCTGTCTATTACGTTCAGGGATACGGGGGATACACCAATCGCGCGTTGATGATGGTCAACCTGGTGCCGAAAGCCAAGCGAAAGCACAGCCAGGAGGAGATTAAAAAGATCGCGCGAACGAAATTGCGGGTCATTCCGGGTGTGAAGGTATCGGCGGAGGATATATCCGTGGTCGGCGGTGGAATCCGAAACGTGCCGATTCAATACAGCATTCGCGGGCAGGACCTCTCCGCCGTCCAGAAATACGCAAAACAAATTTCAGATGAATTCTCCAAACTGCCGGGAATTGTGGACGTGGACACATCGCTGGAAGCCGGTAAGCCGGAGTTCAAGGTTTACATTGATCGGGACCGGGCGGCGAATCTGGGCGTGGATGTGGCTTCAGTTGCCGAAGCGATTAATCTGCTGATCAGCGGTGAGCTGGATATTGCCAGATATAAGGATGAACTCAAAGGCAAACGATATGATATTCGTATCAGACTCAATCCCGAGGACCGGGAAAGCGTGCAAGGCTTGCAGCGAATTTCCGTGCGCGCCCGCGACGGAAAGCTTGTCGAGTTAGGCAACGTCGTTCGGGTGGAGGAAGGCACCGGCCCCAGCGTTATCAACCGTGCTGACCGGCAAAGATCCGTTACCATATTTGCCTCTCTGGAAGGAAAACCCCTGGGGGAAGCGAAAAATGAACTCGACAGAATCGCCGCAAAGATCCTGCCGACTGATTATGTGCCGAAGCATTTCGGTATGGCGGATACCATGAAAGAATCCTTCGTTTATCTTATTTTTGCGCTCATTCTGGGAATCATTATGGCCTACATGATTCTGGCGTCGCAGTTTGAAAGTTTCGTTCATCCCGTCACCGTGCTGCTCTCCATGCCGCTGTCGTTTATCGGGGCTTTCGGCGCTTTGTTTTTAACGGGTAAGACGCTCAATATTTTCAGTTTTATCGGACTGATCCTGCTCATGGGACTGGTGAAGAAAAACGCCATCCTGCTGGTGGACTACACGAATGTTTTAAGGGGAAGGGGGATGGCGCGCCGTGAAGCCATCCTGCAGGCCGGTCCCGTCCGGATGCGGCCGATTCTCATGACGACGTTTGCCATGGTCTTCGGTATGCTGCCGATTGCCCTGGGGGTCGGAGAAGGCGCGGAAACGCGGGCGCCGATGGGCATCGCGGTAATCGGCGGACTTTTAACATCGCTGGTGCTGACACTGATTGTCGTGCCGTCCGCCTACGATATTTTTGACGACTGGCAGGAAAAATTTAAAAACAGAAAAAAGAGAAAAGAAAAACCGGCGGCATCATAAAATGCCGGCAAGCGGGGAGGTACACCCATGAAAATGTTATATGTGATTTACGCTTCGGCCTCCGACGAAACCGTCTCGGACGCCTTTAAAAAAGCCGGTTACAAGGCTTACACAAAAGCGCATGGTGCCACGGGAGAGGGCGAGGAGAGCGACCCCAAACTGGGTACGCATTACTGGCCGGGGACGAATAATATCATGCTAATGGCAGTGCCGGATGAGGAGATCCCGCGCCTGATCGAACTTGTGCGAAAGCTGAAGGCGGATCATCCCCGTGCGGGACTGAGAGCCTTTACCTTTCCGCTGGAAGAATGCGTATAGCCGCACTTCAATCGGAATGTAATGTTCTAAATTTATTCTTGCCATTGTCCAACAAAGACATTAGAATAACGCCCATCGTGAAAATTGCGATTGCGACGCTCCACTGGAGGGAAATAATGTCGATGAAAACTATACCTGCAATTGATGCGGATAATCTTCCCAAAATGCCTTTTATCATGGAAGAAATTCCCGCACGCTTTATCCGGGAAAATAAAATTATTCCCCTGGAACTCAAAGACGGAATCTTGAAAGTCGCCATGGCCGATCCTACCGATCGTGGAGTAATTGACACGCTGTCTGTGACCACCTCTGCCGACGTGATGCCCTTTTCCTGCGACGACAAGGTTCTCAGTGACTACATTGCCAAGTTTTTCACTAAGGATACGCAAGATGTTGACAGCATTTTGGATGACATGGGTGAAGAGGGCCCGCAGTTTCTCGACGATGATGACGAAAATGTCGGCCATTTGAAGGATATGGCTTCGGAGGCGCCTGTCATCAAGCTGGTGAATCTTTTTTTCACACGGGCCATTGAAAACCGGGCCAGTGACATTCACATCGAACCCTTCAAAGAAGAATTAAAGGTCCGATACCGCATTGACGGCGTTTTACATGATGTTGAGTCCATCCCCAAAAAACTTCAGGCCGCCATTATTTCGCGCATTAAAATCATGGCCAAGCTCAACATCGCCGAGCGGCGTCTGCCGCAGGACGGCCGCATCCGGGCAAGAATTTCTGAAAAAGACATTGACCTGCGCGTCTCCACCATTCCGGTGCTCCATGGCGAAAGTGTCGTCATGAGAATTCTGGACAAGGAAAGCATCGTCATCGACCTGGCCCGCATGGGGTTTTACCCGGACACGCTTGCCACACTGGATCATCTTATTCAGCGGCCCAACGGGATTATTCTGGTTACCGGGCCAACCGGCAGCGGAAAGACGACAACGCTTTATGGCGCGCTGGATAAAATCAACACGCCGGATAAAAAAATCATCACGGTTGAAGACCCGGTGGAATATCAGCTTGCAGGTGTGAACCAGATTCAGGTCAAACCGCAGATCGGGCTGACTTTTCCCAGCGTGCTTCGCCACATTGTCCGCCAGGACCCGGACATTATCATGATCGGTGAAATCCGCGATCTCGAAACGGCGGAAATTGCCATCCAGTCGGCGCTCACCGGCCATCTGGTATTTTCAACGCTCCACACCAATGATGCGCCCAGCGCCCTTACCCGTCTGATCGACCTGGGCGTCGGCGCCTTTTTACTGTCATCCACGGTTCGGGGAATTCTGGCGCAGCGCCTGGTGCGCGCCATTTGTCCGGCCTGCAAACAGGTGGATCCGGTATCGGTCAATGATGAAAATCTCGCGGCGCTGGGCCTTACCAAGGATACGGTTTTTTATAAAGGGAAGGGGTGTGACAAATGCGCCAACACCGGCTATTATGGCCGAAGCGGCATTTTTGAATTGCTGGTCGTCAATGACGAATTGCAGCAGCTCATCATCAAGCAGGCGGATGTTACCAAAATCACGGAAGCCGCCAGGCGAAACGGCATGAAAGCGCTCATTGAAGACGGTGGCCGTAAAATCGCAGCCGGCGTCACCACCATCAGCGAAATATTCCGCGTCACGCAAGAGGTATAGCCGTGGCTTATTTCGCTTATCGCGCAACATCCCGGAACGGTCAAATCCTTGAAGGCCAGATTGAGGCGCCGGATGAAAAAACCGCCATTGAACGACTGAAAAACTCCGGTTCCATTCCACTGAAAATAACCGCGCAGAAAAAGAGTGTGAGTATTTCCAGCGCCAAAGCCGCCAAGGATGATCTGCAAACCTTCACCTCCGAACTTTATGTTCTTTTAAACGCAGGTCTGCCGCTGGATCGTTCCCTTAATGTGCTCTCGGAAGTTTTCGAAAACAAGGTGATGAAAAATGTCATCGAAGACATCCTGAAATCGATCCGCGGCGGCAAGACTTTTTCTGATGCGCTTCTGGAACATCCGAAAATGTTTCCGAAAATCTATGTCAATATGATGAAAGCCGGAGAAGCCAGCGGTGTGCTCGATTCGATTCTGGAAAAGCTCAACGAATTTCTGGAATCCACACGCGAACTCAAGGAAAGTGTCTTCTCCGCGATGATCTATCCCGTCATCCTCCTTGTTACGAGTATCGTCTCCATCGTGATGATGCTGTTGTTCGTCGTTCCGCGGTTTTCGACGCTTTTTGAGGACATGGGCGGGTCTTTGCCTTTTACCACGCAGATTCTCATTTCAATGAGCTCGGGCCTGCAAAATTATTGGTGGATGATTCTGTTGATTATCGCGGCTATCGCCTTCGCATTTCGCATGTGGGTTAAAACCGAAGCGGGAAAATACTCGTGGGATGCCTTCAAACTGAAAATTCTTAGAGACGTCATTATTAAACTGGAAATTGCCCGTTTTTGCCGGACACTGGGAACGCTTCTCAAAAGCGGCGTGCCGCTTCTGCAGGCGCTGGGCAATTCCCGCGATGTGACGACCAACCTGGTGGTCGTCTCCGCGTTGGATAGTATAATGAAGGACGCCAAAGAAGGGAAGGGCATCGCACAGCCTCTGGCCAATACCGGAATTTTCCCGACGATGGCTTTATCGATGATCAAAGTCGGCGAAGAGACGGGCCAGATGGAAGACATGCTCATCAAAGTTGCCGTAACGTATGAAAAAAGCCTCAAGGAGAGCATCAAGCGGTTTGTCAACCTGCTGGGGCCCGTGATGATTCTGGCGCTGGCACTGATCATCGGCTTTATTGTCGTCTCCATGCTCCTGGCTATTTTCAGTATCACGGACATGCCTTTTTAGGAAAATAATGAAATCCGCCGCACGCCGTTTAAATGTCCGAGGTTTTACCCTGATCGAAATTATTATTGTTCTGACGCTGATCATTCTCGTCGTCAGTCTGTCGTCCGTCTATTACGCCAAAAGCCTCCCCAAATTCCGCCTCGATGGCGCAACGCGCGACATCACGGCCGAAATTCGAAAGGCTCGCGCGCTTTCTCGCATACAAAATGAAACCAAGACGGTTTTGTTTGATCTGGATCACGGCAAGTATGGACTTAAAGGCGGGAAAATCAGGCAAATTCCCGAAGGCGTTGCTGTAAAAGTCATTCATCCGCTAAGTGGTGAAATTATCAAAGGATCTGTCCCTATTGTCTTTTACGCGTCCGGCGGTTTTGAAGGCTACACGATTGAACTGGCCATTGAGCGTCGCAAGCAGACCATCGCCATCGACCCCGTGGTTGGCGCATCTGTGGTCGTTGAGGAAAAACGCTAAAAAGAAATAGCCCTCCTTTCATGAAAAGAACTTGAAGACAGGAAAGATTGTTGCTAACATGCCCAAACTTTTTCAGCGGGATTGTTCATGCGAGCTGTCATTCAAAGGGTAGATCGGGCCAGCGTTCGAATAAATTCTCAGGAATTCTCGTCGATAAATCAGGGGTTAGTTGCGCTTCTGGGCGTGGAAAAAGGAGATACGTCAAAAGACGCGGATTATATTCTGGAAAAGACTCTTCACCTGCGAATATTTGAAGATGATCTGGGAAAAATGAATCTTTCCCTTGGCGACATCAGCGCCGAATTGATGGTCGTATCGCAATTCACACTTCTGGGCGACTGTATCAAAGGGCGCAGGCCGTCGTTTGTGCAGGCCGAGGAGCCGGAAAAAGCCAATGCGCTCTACCAGTATTTTATCGAAAAAGCGGCCCCCCGGGTCAAAAAGCTGGCAACGGGTAAATTTCAGGAAATGATGCACATTGATCTGGTCAACAACGGGCCTGTGACGCTGCTTCTGAGCAGCAAGAAAATATTTTAAGTGGTTATCATGGAATCCAGCGACATTAAAATTGATAAAGACGGCATCTGGTATTACCAGGGGGCGCACATGTTCCGAAAGGACATTTTGTGCGTTTTCTTTGAACATCTTGAAATTGACGATTCGGGCAAGTACTTTATCGAACTCAATGGCGAAATCTATTATATTGACGTGGAAGATACACCTGTCGTTGTCGTGGCGGTTTACCTCACGGAATCAGCTTCTGACGGGCAGAAAAAGCTGGTTATCCTCTTGAGTGACGATTCGATGGAAGATATGGATGTAAGCAGCGTCTGCATCGGAGACGAAAATGTTCTATATTGCCGTATCCGGCAGGGCAAATTTCTCGCCCGCTTTACGCGAAAAAGTTATTATCAGCTGGCCCAGTTTATCGAGCCGGATGATGCGGAAAAATATTATATCGTTGTGAACAATAATAAATATCCAATAAAAACAAAATAGTTTATTGACCTATCCGGAGGAGAATATGCTCGACGACGTAGTAAGAGAATCCCTGACATTTGATGATTTACTTTTGGTTCCGGCGGCTTCCAATGTGCTGCCCCGCGATGTAAATACGGCCAGCATTTTGACCCGAAATATTTCGCTCAACATTCCGATTGTGTCGGCTGCCATGGACACGGTAACTGAATTCCGGACCGCTATCTGCATGGCGCAAGAAGGCGGTATCGGCATCATTCACCGCAACATGAGTATTGAACGCCAGTCCATCGAGGTGGACCGGGTAAAAAAATCGGAAAGCGGCATGGTGGTCGATCCTATTACCATTGAACCGGAACGTAAAGTCAGCGATGCGCTGTCCCTGATGCATCAATATTCCATCTCCGGCGTGCCTGTAGTTAAAAACGAAAAACTTGTGGGCATCCTCACCAACCGGGATTTGCGTTTTGAAGAAAATCTGGATCAGCCGGTTGCCAATGTCATGACCAAAGAAAATTTAGTAACCGTCAAGGCAAACATTTCTCTGGAAGAATCCAAAAAACTTCTGCACAAACACCGGATCGAAAAACTTCTGGTTGTCGATGACGAATTTCGCCTCAAGGGGCTCATCACCATTAAAGATATTGAAAAAATTCGAAAATATCCAAACGCCTGCAAGGATTCCAAAGGCAGGCTGCGCGTAGGAGCGGCAGTGGGCATTCTTGATCGCGAAGCGCGCATTGATGCGCTCTTGTCGGCCGGCGCAGATGTGATCTGCATTGATACATCCCACGGTCACTCCGCAGGCGTGCTTGACGCCATCCGCTCCACCAAGGCCAATTTCCCAACTTGTGAGCTTATCGCAGGCAATGTGGCCACCGCCGAGGGCGCTCTGGCCTTGATTGAAGCCGGCGTTGACGCCGTTAAAGTGGGCGTGGGGCCGGGCTCGATCTGCACGACGCGCGTGGTTGCGGGTGTGGGTGTCGCGCAGATGTCCGCCATTCGCGATGCTTATAAAATCGCTGCAAAACACGGGGTTCCGGTCATTGCCGACGGTGGGATCAAGTATTCCGGCGACATTGTCAAGGCGTTGGGCTGCGGCGCTCACAGCGTGATGATCGGAGGGCTCTTTGCCGGAACGGAAGAAAGCCCGGGCGAAACCATCTTATTCCAGGGACGAAGCTACAAGGTCTATCGCGGCATGGGATCGCTCGAAGCCATGAAAATGGGCAGTCGCGACCGCTATTATCAGGATGATATCGAAGCCGCTTTGAAAACCGTTCCCGAAGGTATCGAGGGAAGGGTGCCTTTTCGCGGATCGCTCTCGGCCAGTATCGTTCAGCTTATTGGCGGCCTGAAAGCCGGTATGGGATATGTCGGCTGCAAAACGATAGACGAACTTATTGAAAAATCACGTTTCGTACGCATTACCTCTGCGGGGTTGCGCGAAAGCCACGTCCACGACGTCATCATCACTAAAGAAGCGCCAAACTACTGGATTGACAAATAAAAAATGAATCACGCTCCTTTCGTCCATCTGCATGTTCATACACAATATTCGCTGCTCGACGGCATGATCCGTCTGGAGGAACTCTTCAAAAAGGCAAAGGAGTTCGCCATGCCGGCCATTGCCATGACAGATCATGGCAATATGTTCGGCGCGGTGGACTTTTATCAGCAGGCCTTCAAAAACGGCATTAAACCAATCATCGGCTGTGAGCTTTATGTCGCGCCCGGGAGCCGTTTTGACAAAACTCCCTCATCCATCGGCGAATCCACCCGGCACCTGGTGGTTTTGGTCAAAAATAAACAGGGCTATAAGAACCTGATGAAATTGACATCGCTTGCCCACATCGAAGGGTTTTATTATCGGCCGCGTGTGGATAAGGAACTGCTGCGCGAGTGTTCCGAAGGCCTGATTGCTTCAAGCGCCTGCCTGCATGGTGAAATTGCGTCTCATATCGTCCGGGGGAATATGGACGAAGCCAGAAAATCGGCTCGCGAGTATCTTGAAATATTCGGAGAAGAAAATTTCTATCTCGAAATCATGCAAAACGGAATCCCCGAGCAGAGCGTTGCCAACGCGGGGCTGATCGAATTGAGCAAGGAGCTCTCGATTCCACTCATTGCCACCAACGACTGCCACTATCTCAACGCCGATCATGCCGAAGCCCACAATGTCCTTTTGTGCATCCAGACCGGTAAAACGATTGAAGATTCTGGACGAATGTCGCTTTCCACCGATCAGTTTTACGTCCGCTCGCCCCAGGAAATGCAGACGCTTTTTGCCGATACGCCAGAAGCAATTGAAAACACGGTGAAAATCGCCGAGCGCTGCAATATGACCTTTGAGTTTGGCAAATTTTTTCTGCCGAAATATGAAATAAAAAATCCCGCCGAAAGCCTGGAAGATCATCTGGAGCGCAAGGCTCTGGAAGGTCTTGAAAAGCGCATGCCCGCGATCCTGCAGTATTCCAAAGACGATGAAGCAACCACGCGCAGAAATTACGACAAACGCCTGCGCGATGAATTGGAAATTATTAAAAAAATGGGGTTTGCCGGCTATTTTTTGATCGTTTCGGACTTCATCAAACACGCCAAGCACAACGACATTCCCGTGGGCCCCGGTCGTGGTTCTGCCGCAGGGTCGCTCGTGGCGTTTGCCGTTCGCATTACGGATATTGACCCGTTGCGTTACAACCTGTTCTTTGAGCGTTTTCTGAATCCGGACCGCATCAGCATGCCGGATATCGATATTGACTTCTGCCAGGAAGGCCGGGGCGATGTCATTAAATATGTAACGGAAAAATACGGCAAAGATAAAGTCACACAAATCTGCACGTTTGGAAAAATGCTGGCCAAAGGCGTCATCCGGGATGTCGGGCGCGCCCTGAATATTTCGTATGGCGACGCTGACCGCATTGCTAAACTGGTTCCGAATGTGCTCAATATCAAGCTCTCTGAGGCTTTTAAGCTTGAACCGCGTTTTGAGGAAGAGCGCAAGAAAAACCCGCAAATTGATAAGCTGCTCAAATTATCGCTGATTCTGGAGGGGCTGAACCGTCATTCGTCCGTTCATGCGGCGGGAGTTGTGATTTCCGATGTTCCCCTGATGGAACGTGTGCCTCTGTTTGCGCCGAAAGACGACATTGTCTCTCAGTATTCCATGAAGGATATTGAAAAAGTTGGTTTGACCAAGTTCGATTTTTTGGGTCTCAAGACACTGACCGTCATTAAAAATGCCTTGAACTTCATCCGGGAATCACATGGAATTGAACTGGATATCAATAACTTACCGCTGGATGATCAAGAAACATATAAGCTTTTGATCAAAGGCGAAACAGACGGGGTCTTCCAACTGGAAAGTTCAGGCATGAAGGATTTGCTGGTCAATTTCAAACCGGACCGGATAGAAGATGTCATCGCGCTCATTGCCGCATACCGTCCCGGGCCCATGCAAATGATTCCGGACTTTATCGCCGGAAAGCACGGTAAAAAGCAGATTACCTATGAATTGCCGCAACTTGAACCAATTTTAAAAGAGACCTACGGCATCATCCTCTATCAGGAACAGGTCATGCAGATCGCCAACGTCATCGGCGGTTATTCCATGGCCCAGGCCGACTCTCTGCGCAAGGTGATGGGCAAAAAACTGGCAGCCGACATGGAAAAGGAAAAGCCTAAATTCCTGGAAGGCGCCAAAAAACAGCGGATTGACGAAAACAAGGCCAAAATCATCTGGGATCAGATGGAAACCTTCGCCTCCTATGGTTTTAACAAATCGCACAGTGCCGCCTATGCGATGATTACCTATCAGACGGCTTACCTCAAAACTCACTATCCTGTTGCTTTCATGGCGGCCCTTCTCACCAGTGAAAAGGACAACCGCGATAAAATCATCAAGCACATGAACAATTGCA
The DNA here is from genome assembly GCA_964608995.1 of uncultured Smithella sp. Lineage (GTDB taxonomy): Bacteria > Desulfobacterota > Syntrophia > Syntrophales > Smithellaceae > UBA8904. Next base: position 36,108 of record CAZSQS010000015.1, read on the forward strand.
AGGAGATGGGCATCCGCGTTTTACCGCCGGATATTAACGAATCGCAGAAGGATTTCAGCATTTCCGGTGAAAATATTCGATTCGGCCTGACCGCCGTCAAAAACGTAGGCGAGGCGGCCATTGAATCCGTCATCGCCATGCGTTCCGAATCCAATTTTACATCCTTTATGGATTTTTTAACCCGCGTCGATTTGCGAAAAGTCAACCGGCGGGTGATCGAAAGTCTCATTAAATGCGGGGCCTTCGACTCGCTGGGGCAAAACCGCTGCCAGCTCATGGAGGCGCTCGATGCCGCCATGGACGAAGCGCAGCGCAAACAAAAAGAATCGCAAAGCAATCAGGTCAGTTTTTTTGATGATCTGGCAGGTGAGGGGGCTTCCGGCGATTCCTGCGCCTCGGGCTTTAAAATTCCAGATCTGCCTGAATGGGATTCTAAAAAACTTCTGGCTACGGAAAAGGAAACCCTTGGATTTTATATTTCAGGTCACCCGCTGCATGGCTTTGAAGACAAGCTCAGGTTTGTGACCAATACCGATTCCGCAGTCATTAAATCGAAGCGCGACAAGGAGACGATTACCATTGCCGGCGTGGTGAGCGCTCTGTCCGAACGTCTGACACGAAAAAAAGAAACCATGTGCAACATTGTCCTGGAGGACCTGCAGGGTTCCGTTGATATCATTTTCTGGCCGGATGTGTATAAGAAATATTACGAATTGCTTCATGCCGATGAACCGGTCGTTATTCAGGGAAACATTGATATTCAGGGAAGCAGTGAAACCGGTGATGAAAATTTCAAAATCATTGCACAGGATGTTATATCGCTGGCCAAAGCGATGGAAAATCCCTACAAACAGGTGCGTTTCATGATCAATTCGGACAAAATAACGCCGGACGGTATCGTCCAGCTCAACGAAACCATCAAAAAATATCGCGGTAAATACGAAAGTTATATTCATATTGTTAATGATAAATGTGAAACCGTCGTCAGCCTCGGAGACGCAGGACGCATCGATATATGTGACCGCTTGAAACGAGAAGCCGACAGCATTCTGGGGGAGGGGGCAACGCTTTACTGCTAGTATCATATGAAATATGAACAAAGATTATACAGATCATTAATTAATAAAGACAATCTTGTTTCATATTCGATTAAAATTCAGGAAAGCGATCTCTATATCAGCTCCGATACAGATCTTTCTGCGAAGGCTCATCAATCCCTGGCCGGACATCGTCATGCGCTGGAGACCTATATCCAAACCCATCCGGATTTTCGCACGGCTCTTACCCCACTTCCGGATGATCCTCTGGCGCCACCCATTATTCGGGATATGATCGCACAGTCGAAAAAAGCAGGCGTCGGTCCCATGGCGTCGGTCGCGGGTGCCGTCTCGAAATTTGTGGGGCAAGACCTCACACTTCTCACGGATAATCTGTTTATTGAAAATGGCGGGGATATTTTTCTGAAATCGAAAAAAGATGTCACGGTATCCATTTTTGCCGGAGAATCAACTTTAAGTTATAAAGTCAATGTTATTGTAAAAAAAGAGAAAACGCCTCTTGGAATATGTACGTCATCGGCAACGGTCGGTCCATCGCTTAGCTTTGGACGGGCGGATGCCGTTACGGTTATTTCTAAATCCGCAACGCTTTCCGATGCGGCAGCCTCTGCCATTGGCAACCGCGTTCAAAGTAAAAAAGATATAAAAAAAGCGCTGGAATTCGGGATGAGCATTTCCGGAATTGACTCTGTGATCATCATCATCGGAAACGACATGGGCGCGATAGGGGATGTGGAGTTGATATAAAAGAGCAGGATAAAGGCAAAAGGTGAAAGGTTAAGGGAGATTCTCAATATGTATGATTTTACTGATGAAATACGGAGTCGCTCTCCTTTTGTCAATTTATTGGGACTGTCGGTTGGAAAACGCGAAGAGGGGATATGTCAAACTTTTCTGGATGTCCGGGAGGAGTTTTTGAACTCTCAGGGATTTGTGCACGGCGGTGTGATTTATTCCATGATGGATATCAGCATGGGCACCGCTGTCTATTCAACACTGAAACCGAATGAGAAAACCTTCACGATTGAAATAAAAATCAATTATTTAAAGCCATCCAACGCGAAAAGGCTTTCATGCACGGCCAAGATCATTCAAAAAGGAAAAAACATTGCTGTTCTGGAGGCGGAAGTCCGGGATGAAACGGTTTTGATTGCCAAAGCCATGGGAACTTTTTCGGTATTTAAGGCTTGAAATAAAAAAACACCCGCCGTCATATGATTAAAAGGCGGCGGGTGTTTCAGTTTAACGGCTAATAAATCTGAGGGGAAGCCATTACGGAATCGGAGGAGTCAAGGGCGGATTTGCCCAATAGGTGCAGTTATGTTTCGTAACACCGCCAAAATCATCTGCGTTCGTGCCGATTGCCGGCGTATCAAACTTCATGACAAAGTTGCTTCCACTGCGATACTCCTGCCATGCGGTGAGGGCGGTATTGGGGCTTCCCGTTTTGGCAAATTGAGTCCAGAACCCAACCATCAGTTCAGACAGGGCAACCTGCGCAGCATTTCCGCCGCGCGCACCCACTTGACCAAAAACATATTGAATTTCCTGCGCGTGGGTTGTGCCCAACTTGGTCGGCGCAAAGAATGGCGCCAGAGCATCATAGGGGCTCGGTGCGTTGGCATCGGTGAACCAGTAGCCATAAGTATCGGTATAAGTAGATAATTTTCCCCATTGATTCAAAGTCGGGCAGGCAAAGAAATAATCCGTCCAGAGATTGCTAAGCGCCACCCGGAAACGATTGGCATAAGCGGGACTTTCCGATCCGCCAACTTCTACAGCTGCTCGAGCTTCATAGTCATTGGCAATTTGCGTCAGGTCAAGGTCGCGCGGATCGAGTCCTAAAAGATCTTCGACACCGATCAGATATGAATCATGATCATTATATAATTGGCCGTTTGCGATATCCAGTATCACGAAAAGCTGTCCTTCTGTGCGGTTGCTCCCAATCATCACCGGCACATTGGCAAAATCCCCATCGGTCAGGGCCGCATCGATAGATTTGGGAAGAAAGGTATTACCATTTACCGGGATATACGACGTATCACCCTGAGCCTGAAAAATCTGTTCCTGAGTTAATGAGCGAAGACAGGCGCGAACCGCTGCATGATCAGCCAGGCCGCCGCAGGGCGCACCAGGAACAGCCAAACCGGGCACGTCGGCAAAAGGGGCTCCATATACGTAATAACTAATATTTTCATTTAATTGCGTAGCGCTATACGATCCGCTTTGAGCAATGGCTTTCTGGAAAAGGCCATCGGACGAGGGTGCGACCAATTGCGACATCACGCTATGGCCTCCGGCTGATTCACCGAAAATTGTAACATTGTTGGGATCGCCGCCGAAGAAAGCAATATTGGCCTGAATCCATCTGAGCGCTTCCTGCTGATCCAGCAATCCGTAATTTCCTGATTGCCCGGCTTCATCCGCCAAAGCCGGATGTGTCATGAATCCCAAAGCGCCAAGGCGGTAATTCATCGTCACAACAATTACGTCTTCGGCCACAAGCCTTTTGGGATCATATCCGGGATCGCGACCGGAGCCGTAAATCAGAGCGCCGCCATGAATCCAGACCATCACCGGATAAGTGTCGTTGGCTTTAGCGCCTTTTGGAGTGTAAATATTTAAAAAGAGGCAATCTTCGGATCTTACACCTTCCGGTTGAAAGGCGCTGTCGGGTTGCGGACAGGATGCGCGAAATTCTCTGGCGTTAAGCGTAGTTGCGCGATTGACGGCCGGCTGTGTTGCGGCTAAACGTAAATCATCAATAGGAGGAGCTGCGTAGGGAATACCTCGAAAAGCGTACATTGTTTCTTCATCTGCGCCGACAACATTTCCCTGAAGCGTTTCACGCACCGGGCCTCCAGGACCTTCCGCATCTTTTGGGGCGCATCCTGAAAAAGAAAAAATGGTCAATAAAAAAATGGTAATGAAAATGTAAATGTGCCAATGCCTGAATTTCTTAATCTTGTTCATAAAAATTCCTCCCTGTATGGATTTAATTTCGTGTTCCGACGACACGCCATCGTTACGCATAACATATACAACAAAGATGTAATTTTTTAGAGTACTATCGAAATTTTGTCAATGTTTAAAGAGAGTCGATATGAATCATATATTGGATTGCAGAACACGCAAGAAACAGGAATGCTCTATATAAGTTTACATAACATATCTTATCAGAACTAACAAATCAGAACAAGTTTCAAAAAAAGGTCTGAAACGCGATACACGTTTCAGACCTTAAACTTTTTCCTTCTGCCTTCAGCCCTCTTTGTCCTTCTTATATCCCTTCCTCAGCCAGCTGTTCGATCAGTTTGTTTTGTTTATCTGTTAATTTTCGGGGAACTTCAATATTGATTTTTACATATTGGTCCCCTTTTGGAGCGCCTTTTAATCCCGGAACGCCAAAACCCTTCATTCGGATCTTGGTGTTGTTTTGTGTTCCGGGGGCAATTTTGAGACGTTTGGTCGTTCCGTCGAGCGTTGGAACGTCAATGGACGTACCCAGAGCCGCCTGTGTGAATTTGATCGTTTTTTCAATATAAAGATCATTTCCGTCACGGGCAAAGATGGGATGTGGCATAACATTGATATTTAAATACAAATCTCCGCCAGGGCCGCCCTGGTGTCCAGGCATTCCTTTTCCCGGCAGGCGTAGTTTTTTACCGGTGCTAATGCCCGCGGGAATTTTAACACTGATATCTTCGATGCGGTTTTCGATTTGAAAGGATATTTTCTTGTCTGCGCCAAATACTGATTCTTCAAGTGATATTGATAAGTTATATTCTGCATCCTGTCCTTTTTGGGGCATATGGGCGTAATGATCCCCCGCCCCTTGGCCCATGCCACCAAAAAGACCAGAAAACGGATCATCATAGGATTGCTGCTGGCTGCGCCTTCCTGTCCGGAATGTGGTTCGTCCCGCACCCCTCTGGCCACCGAACCCGAAACTTTTTAAAATTTCGTCCAGGTCAAATCCCCGGAAAATATCTTCCTGAGAATATTGCTGTCGGAACTGATCGGCCGAACCAAACTGATCGTATTGTTCGCGCTTTTTCGAGTCACTCAAGACGGCATAGGCTTCGCTGATCTTTTTAAATTTTTCTTCAGCCGCCTTATTGCCGGGATTTTTATCCGGATGCCATTTAACGGCTAATTTTCTGTATGATTTTTTTATTTCATCCGCGGATGCCGTTTTATTTACACCCAGAATTGAATAGTAATCTTCCGCCATAGTTTTTTCCCTATCGCCGCCCCAATTTTTTCCCTAATCTAAGCAGCTTTCCCCATTTGAAAAGCCTCCAGATTCAATTTGACCAATTTTTCCGGAAACGATTGCTCGATGACTCTTTCCCAAACCGCTTTATCAATATTCATCATGTTGGACAATGCCCCGAGGATAACAACATTGGACGCTTTGACGTTGCCTGCGCGCTGAGCCAGGCCAGAGGCGTCAAATGCGACGACCTGATGATAATTATTTTTCATAAATTCTATAATATCAGCTGGATAAGACGAAAGGCCCATGTTCACCGCAGGCGGGTAAATTTCTTCCGTGCTCAACACGATCGACGCGTCAGGACTGAGCAGCTGCAAGTAACGCAAGGATTCCATTTTTTCAAAGGAAACAAGAATGTCAATACTTCCCGGTGAGGCCAGAGGAGAAAAAACCTTTTGGCCATAGCGGACATGGCTGTTGACACAGCCGCCTCGCTGCGCCATGCCGTGAACTTCGCTCTTTTTGACGTCATATCCCGCTTCCATCAGGACTTCGCAAATAATATCGCTTGCTTTTAAAATACCCTGCCCCCCAACTCCGGCAAACAGGATGCTCTTTACATTATTTTCAGTCATGCTTATAAATGCTCCCAAATCACTCATCATTCAACTTATAGCATCGAATTTACACACTTGCGCGCACAAACCGCATCCGTTGCAAAGCGTTTCGTCAATAATGGCGATGCCTTTGCGTTTTGACCCTTCCCGCGTAATCCCCTGTTTCCAGGAAATCGGCGGGCAATTCAGATCCAGACAGGATTTGCACCCCTCGCATTTGTCCGCATCAATTTTTAATGGCGCTTTTTTGCCCAGATTCGCCCGTTTAAATAAGACGCAGGGGCTCTCGGATATAATGACGGATGGGCCATCATTTGCCAGCTCTTCTTTGATGGCGGCTCTCGTTTGCTTGATGTTATTCGGATCGACAACTCTTATATGCTCAATACCTAGGGCAGATATTAAAAGTTTCAGATTAACTTTTTTTGCCGGTTGCCCCATAAGAGTAAAACCTGTTCCCGGATGTTCCTGCATACCGGTCATAGCCGTTGTGCTGTTGTCCAGAATGATAATCAGCGCATCACTTGAGTTATAGGCCATGTTCAAAAGGGGGGTGATGCCGGAATGTAAGAAAGTGGAATCCCCAATAACGCCAACTACTTTCCCCTTCCCTTCTTCTTTCAGGGCTTTGCTCATCCCGTGCGCCATGCCGATGCTGGCACCCATGCAAATACAGGAATGCAATCCTTCAAGAGGTTTCAGGTAGGAAAGGGTATAGCAGCCGATATCGCCGTGGACATAGGATTTGGACTTTTTAAGGGCATAAAAAAGTCCGCGGTGCGGACAACCGGGGCAAAGATTTGGCGGACGTTGCGGAAGTGTTTCCGGATAGGATGCAGACGCGCCTTGTCTGTTTGCCTCAATCGCCTCTTTAATAATTCCGGGATGAAATTCGTTGGTATAGGGAAATATCTCTTTTCCCGTAACGGCAATTCCCATGGCTCGAATTTGTTCTTCCAGATAAGGGTCCAGCTCTTCAACGACATAAAGCTTCTTTACTTTCGAGGCGAATTTCCGAATTAACTTTTCCGGAATCGGATAGACCATCCCCAGCTTTAAGTAAGAAAAATCCGGAAAAACATCTTTGGCGTAATTGTAGGGCATGCCGGCGGTAATGATTCCGATTTCAGGATCGTTTATTTCCATTTTATTTTCGGAGAATGTTTCGGCAAACTCCCGAAGTGCTTTCTGACGTTTTTCCACTTCAATGCGCCGATGGCGCGCATTGATGGGAACCATGACGTATTTTTCGGCATTGGTCGTCAATATCGTCATCTCATCTTGTTTCTCAGGTTCTTTAAGAGAAACTACTGATTTTGAATGCGAAACACGTGTTGTCGATCGGAAAAATACGGGCGTGTCGAACTGCTCGCTGAGCTCAAAGGCAAGTTTAATAAACGCTTTAGCTTCCTGGGCGTCGGAAGGCTCCAGCATGGGGATTTTGGAAAATTTCGCGTAGTTGCGGTTGTCCTGCTCATTTTGTGAGCTGTGCATGGACGGGTCATCCGCGCTGATGATGACCAACGCTCCTTCAATGCCGGTATAACTGACGGTAAAAATCGGGTCTGCGGCAACATTGACACCAACATGTTTCATCACTGCCAGCGCTTTCTTTCCGGCAAGAGCGGCCCCGATGGCGACTTCAACCGCTACCTTTTCGTTGGGCGCCCATTCGGCATAAACCCCTTCATATTTTGAATATTCTTCAAGTATTTCCGTGCTGGGGGTTCCGGGATAGGCTGCGGCAAAACGTACGCCCGCTTCATATAGACCGCGGGCGATGGCCTCATTTCCAGACATAAGTGCTTTTTTCAAAGTGGGTGTTCTCCCTGTGTATCAACTCAGTGCTGATATTTTTCGTTTCAAAAAGGTCACGGAGGCCGGCTCAACGGTGCCTTCCAGTGACTTTTTATAATATTCCAGGGCTTTTTCTTTATTGTTCAAATTTTCATAAGCTCTGGCGATGTTGCGAAAAGCGATGGCCTCAAAACCGACACTGTAAGCGGTTTTCGCCTGTTCAAAATACTTCAGCGCTTTTTCATAATCTTTTTTGGTTTCATAGGCATATCCCAGCGATGTCAGGGCAAGGAAGTTTACACCTGTCTTATCGTTTCGAAGCTTGCCGACAAACTTTTCGTATGACTGGATCGCGTCGTCCATATCACCATTATTATAATGAATATTGGCCAGGTGATAATTAGCCATATGACCGCTCCAGGTGTAGGAATACTCTGAAATCAATTTTTTATAGAGATCCATGTTTTCTTTAATCACTTCTTTGTCATCAGGATTTTTCAAAGCGTTTTCCTGAGCTTTTGCATATAACTTTAAAGCGGAACTTGAATAGTAGCCCCAGTAAAAATAGATGCCGACTGCAATCAAAATGGCACAGGTCAGCGCTACAGCAGTCACCATGACTTTTGTTTTATTGTCTGTCGCATAGTCTCTTGCTCTTTCAAATGCGGATTGAAAGGCATCCGGGCTGTTCAATTCTTCCTTGGTTAATTTCGATGACATAATGCCTATTCTCCTTTATTAATGTTGAATTTCTCCGTTAATTGCAGAAGGATTTGGGGAATTCTCCGAATTTTTCCTTCATTATTCGTGCAGGCGTGAATCGTGTATCCATCCACAAGCAGCTTTTCCCGGGTGTTATCCCATATTGCAGAATTAAACCGAATACTTGCCCTTTTAATATAATCGAATTTCGTCTCGACCGTCAGGAGATCGTCATATTTGGCCGGGGCATGATAGTGGCAGGTCACCTTCGTGAGAGGAAGATTTAATCCCAGCTTTTCCAACTCGGTATAAGCCACACCCAACTGGCGCATCAATTCATTTCGTCCGAGCTCAAACCAGCGGATGTAGTTTGTGTGATAGACAATGCCCATTGCATCCGTATCGCCATAGATGACCCGCACGTTTGTAAAATTACTGACCAAGAACGTCTCTCCAGTTTCGAATAAATTGATCCATCAACAAATACCCCGGAGAAATGAATATATCGCTTTCTTTAGCGAAGGCCTCTGTAAATGGTTTGCCCGCCGCCCTGTTTTCTTCCGGACGTGACGATAATACGGCAAACGGGCTGGGATCACTCACATGCGTTTTCAAATCAATCGGTGTCGGATGATCGCTCAGAACAAGAATGCGGTAGTCCCCGAATTGACCAATACCCTTTAAAATCGTTCCTATTATTTTTTCATCAAAACATTCAATCGCCTGAATCTTTCCCTGCGCATTGCCTTCGTGTCCCATTTCATCGGGCGCCTCCAGATGCAAAAAAACAAAATCCATGATCTGCAAGGCATCGAGTGCCATTTTGGCCTTTCCTTCGTAATTGGTATCAATGTAACCAGTTGCGCCTTCAACCGGCAGCGGTCTGAGACCTGCATTGATTCCGAGGCCATTGAGCAGATCGACCGCCGAAATCATCCCGCCTTTGAAATCATATTTTTGCGTAAGGGGAACAATCTGCGGCTTTCTGCCCTGCCCCCAAAGCCAGATGGAATTTGCCTGTTTTTTCCCCTGTGCAAGACGCGCGGCATTGACGGGGTGCTGATTCAAAACCTCGGCCGCTTTCTTCATCAGATCGTTGACTTCAGATGCAAATTCTCCGGTGGGCAGATATTCGGCAATCGCTTTACCCGGAATGTCATGCGGAGGTGTGGTTGACGGCGATCCTGCGGCATTTCGCCACACCAGCAGGTGCCGGTAGCCTACCCCCGGAAAAAACTTCAACGAATCCGTCCCGATTTTTTTATTCAAATCAAGGATGATCTCTCTGGCTTCGGCAGAAGAAATATGCCCGGCCGTGAAATCATCCATGAAAGCCTCACCCGTATCCTGCGCTCCGATGGAAACCAGATTGCAGCGATAGGCAATATCATCCGGACCCAGATCAATGCCCATGCTGGCAGCTTCCAGCGGGCCGCGGCCGGTATAATTGTCCCTGGGGTCGTATCCTAAAACGCTTAAATTGGCGACATCCGACCCCGGGACAAATCCCTCGGGGATGGTATCCACCCGTCCAAGGGTTCCCAGAGCGGAAATCTGATCTATAAAAGGGGTCAGGGCGCATTCAAGAGGAGTTTTTCCCCCCAGTTGTGCGCTTGGATAATCCGCCATTCCATCGCCCAGTAAGATAATATATTTCATTAAAAATACCTGAATTAGTTTAATTCGTCTTCAATTCGAATCAGAATGGTTTTGGCCTTCAAAATATTGAGCTTGTCTATTTTTTTCAATGCCATGCGCACATTTTTTTCTTTAGCTTTGTAGGTGGTCATGACGATGGGCACCGCGCCGTCCTTGCTTCCTCTGAATTTCTGAATCACCGTGGCAATACTGATGTCGTGTTGCCCGAGGATTCCGGATATTTTGGACAGCACCCCGGGTTGATCCATTGCCGAGAAACGGAAATAATATTTTGTTTCAATATCATCCATCGGTATCAGATTAATTTTCTTCATGCCGTTTTCGTCGATCGAACGAAGCGGAACACGTCCACCGATACCCTTTAAAACGTTACGGGCGCAATCCACAATATCGCTGAAAACGGCGCTGGCCGTGGGCATCATACCGGCGCCCTGACCGAACAGGAATACCGGGCCGGAGGCGTCCCCCACCAGATGAAACGCATTGTAGTTGCGATTTACATTAGCCAGAAGATGACTGCTGGAAATCATGGTGGGATGAATTCTGGCTTCCACCGACTCGCCTTTGAGCATGCCGATGGCCAGAAGTTTGATGCGGTATCCCAGTTCTTTGGCAAAGGCAATGTCTTCGCTTCCGACTTTCGTAATGCCTTCGACAAATATATCTTTTAAATTCACTTTTTTACCGTAAGCCAGCGAAAGAATGATCGCCATTTTGTGAGAGGTGTCTATACCTTCAATGTCGAAAGTCGGATCAGCTTCAGCAAATCCCAGTTGCTGGGCTTCCTTTAAAACAACGTCAAACGGCTTTCCCTCATCCGTCATTTTGGTCAGGATGAAATTGCAGGTTCCATTCATAATGCCGACGATCGAGTTGATGTTATTGGCCACCAGCGCTTCTTTGAGCGTCTTGATGATGGGAATGGTCCCTCCCACGCTGGCTTCAAAACCCACATCGACGCCTTTTTTCTGCGCGGCCGGGAAAATCTCATTGCCGAATGTTGCCAGCATCGCTTTATTGGCGGTCACGACGTGCTTGCCTTGCCGAATCGCCTCCAGAACAAACGTCCTGGCGGGTTCATAGCCGCCGATCAGTTCGATAACAATCGAGATTTCCGGATCATTGATGATTTCGCGCGCATCGGTTGTCAGTATCCCTTTGGGAATTTTTAAACCTCGTGACGACGAAATGTTCACATCGGCAATCTTTTTTAAAACAAGTTCAGCCCCCAGTTTACTGCTGATCAATTCCTTGTTTTGCTGAAGCAATTTAACAACACCCGTGCCGATATTGCCAAAACCCAGAAGTCCGACAGAGATTTTCTTCATTTGATCACCTGAAATCAGCCTTGTCCGAATACGTATGATTTATTCCGCAATCCCCTTCGCAAAGGACGTGTAACCTATAACAAATCCTTTTGTTTTGTCAAACGGATATGTGGTTTTATCCTAACTGCCTGAGCAATTCGTTGTGCAGTGGCGTCGCCACGCCCGCTTGCCGTCCTGCTCGGCACAGAAATGCTGTGAGCGTGTCGATTTCGGTGGTTCTGCCCTTTTCACGATCCAGTTGCATGGAGGTTTTGGAGTCATGTCCGAAACGGCCGATCATCGCAAGCGTTGAATCCACGGCGGATGAGGGTAAATCAATCTGGCGCGCACGCGCGACGGCAACCACTTCTTTCATGAGCCCCCTGGCGTGATCCATAAACTGAGCATCGTTCCAGATCTGTCCATACGTTTTTCCCGTGGCGGCCGTTAGAGAGGCCAATGGACACATCAGTAGAAATTTGGTCCACAGGGCCTGGGAGATGCGATCCGTCAGTACAGCGTTAATTTTTGCCCGTGTGAGCAAATTCAAAATGGCGCCATATTTTTGAGACGACAGCGTATCATCTGTGCCGAAGGTCAGCTTGCAGGCCCCGCCTTCCTGATGGATGACACCCGGTTTTTCGATGTGCGAAATGATATAGACACTGCCGCTGATGACATCGGCATGCGGCATTATTTTTTGCAGTCTCTGTGCACTGTCGATCCCGTTTAAAAGCGGGATGACCACGGTCTTTGAAGTAATATTATCAAGGAATATCCGGGCCGATGATTCGAGCGCATAACTTTTCACACAAAACAAGAGAACATCAAATACACCGGCGACGTTCGGCTGATCCGTGGCGATATTCGGCCAGGCGACATAGTCGCCCTCCTTAGTATAAAGCTGGAGGCCATTTTGCTGAATCGCTTGCAAATGCTCGCCACGGGCGATAAATACAACTTCATGCTGCCCTGTGGACGCATATTCCCTGGCCAGTTTCCCGCCGAAATATCCCCCTACCCCGCCGATGCCTATAACACCGATTCTCATTGAATTCCCGTCATTCCGGCCGTTCTGCCTCCCGGATGTATTTATCAATTATGGTTTCTTGCCTGGTCTCACGACGTATTGCTTGCTCAAATCGATGGCGATATTCCACAACCGATCTTCCTGCTCGGCCCGGATCACCCTGCCGGTGAGGTTGATCTTACCGCTTTTTTTTGAGTTGATGACAATACTCACCTTCTTGGGCTCCAAAGGCGACGGTGTGCGAACACATAAACCGCCCACAGAAAAATTGACAACCTCAACCGGTTTTCCATCAATGGCCACCTCGGGTGCCTCGAAATCTCCGTTAACCATTTCACGGATGTACTTTCGTCTTTCCTGATCCACGCTCAAGGTCTCCTTTTCGACAAGTTTGCCGAATTTCCTATCACAAGATGCATCCCGAATCTACTGATTCGAATACCAGATTATGAAATACTTGTGTAAAACGGATAGTATCGTACCGCAAGGAAAATACAGTCTGGTTGTAAAACTCGACACTGACCAAAATCCCGCCATTAAAGATTTGCTGATCGACGGGAAACCCTGGAGGGAATATTTAGGCGAATCCATGATATTCTGATTTTTTTAATTACCGATAGCCACGGCCAAACCGGCTTGTTCAATCACCTGTCGTAATTTATTGAGATGCTTCTCACTGGGCGCCCGCCCCTGCGGGCAGGTGTAGCCTATTCCTAGTTGCTCGCTTTTGGCTTTTCCTCCCTCGTGGTAGGGAAGCAGTGATATTTTCTCCGCGCCGATCTCCACACCAAGCTCGGTAATTTGCCGGATGTGGTCTTCGGAATCGTTGAATCCGGCCATCAGCGGCACGCGCAGCCACAGCTTGCTTTCTTTGGCTGTCTTGCGGAGATTTTCCAGAATCACGTCATTACTGGCGCCGGTGGTTTTTCGGTGAGCCTCATCGTCCAGATGTTTGATGTCAAATAAAACGAGATCAACAAATTCAATTACGCTCTGCATTTGATTCCATGGCGAATATCCCGCTGTTTCGATGGCAGTATGCAGGCCTTCTTCTTTGCAGGCCTGCAAAAGCGCACGGCTGAATTCAGGCTGCGAAAGCGGCTCGCCGCCGGAAAGTGTCACACCGCCGCCGGAATTATTATAGAAGATCCGGTCCTGCAACACCTCATCGAGCACTTCCCGAACGGTCATCAACGTTCCGCAACGAAGCAAAGAATTATACAGGCAGCTCTCGACACACACGAAGCACGAATCGCACTTTTGCCGGTCGATGATCCGGCCGTTTTTTTTCGACAGGCTGATCGCCACCTGCGGGCAGGCCCGCATGCAGGCCCCGCAGGCGCGGCAGTTGACATCCCGCGTCATCAGCTCCGGCGCGAAGCTTTGCGATTCGGGATTGGAGCACCAGGCGCAGTCCAGCGGACAGCCTTTGAGAAACACGGTAGTGCGGATGCCCGGTCCGTCATGCACGCTGAATTTCTGGATGTTGAAGATCAGTCCTTTTTCCGAAAAATCAGGAGAAATAGTTTTCAAATTAAATTAACTCCTGGACACCCTTGATTAAAGAAACCCCGAAGGGGTTTAACGTTTATAGAACATCCTCTTTAGGGTTCGACCCCGACGGGGTCGCAGATTTATTTTCCATCAATTTCTATAAACGTTTTATCCCTTCGGGATAACTCAAGCACCCGGTTTTTAAGTTATGCTATTTCAGGCTCTGCTCCGTCCGGGCGATGATGTGGTCTTGCAGGCCGCTGGACAGATCCACAAAATAGGCGCTGAATCCCGCCACACGGACAATTAGATCACTGTACTTATCGGGCCTGGCCTTGGCAGCCAGGAGCGTTTCTTTATCCACCACGTTAAACTGAATATGGGGGATGTTGAGCTCCTTCCAGGTTTTGAGATAGCCCAGAAACGCGGGCTTCAAATCCTCTTCAAAAAACTTGGGCAGGAACTTCTGATTGAGCAGATGGTTGAACGTGTCCACCGTGCTGATCTTGGATACGGATTTCAAAACAGCCGTGGGGCCTTTCTTGTCACGTCCCGGCGCGGGCGCAAGCGTGGAATCCGAAAACGGCTCTCCGTCGTATCGCCCATCCGGCGTGGCGGGTGTGTCCGCGGCCAATCCGTAAGTCGCGGACACGGCGCTTCCGTCGCCCCTGTGAGAATGTCCAAACCGGTCTTTCACGCTTTCCATGGCCGCCTCGCCTCTGGACTGAACCTCTGCAGCGATCAAATCGGCATAGTCGTCGTCATTGCCGAATTTCGGCGCATGAAGGCAGGCTTGACGGATATCGTCCCGGCCTTCCCAGTTTTTATCCATGATGGCAATCAGTTCCGGTAGCGTAATCTTTTGATCTTCAAAGACGACCTTGCGAATGGCGGTAATGGCATCCGCCACATTCGTGCCACCGATCACCTGCGAGAAATGATGCAGCATGGAGTTATAAACCCACTTGCGGCAATCCTGGCCCCGTTCAATACAGCCGTCAAGGACGGCGGAATAAAATGGACGCGGCGCGTAGTGCATCAGGAGCTCATTGTTGATCCGCTCCAGCGCCTCGATCTTGCCGGTAAAAAACTTCACCTGCTCGCAGTAGGCGTCAAGCACATCCTCCCAGCTTTTGAACGTCGCTGGATCGGGCGTGCGCTCCCCGTGCTGTTCTCCGGTTTTAGGATTCACGCCTCCATGCAGCGCCCACCACAGGCACTTGGGCAAAACGAAATAGCCCACCGAACGGCGCACCACGTTTTTTCCTGGAATCTCGATATAGACGCACCCGGTGACGGCATAGCGTTTGGCGTCATCGCTGGGCACACCCCAGCGCTCAAAAAGCGGGATGAGCGCCTCGTCGTTAAAGAGCGACGGATACCCGATACCGGTTTTAATGACATCGGTAGCTTTTTCATAAACTGCGTCAGGGGTTTTATCGTGCATGCGCAAGACGATACTGGGCTCAATGATTTTGAGCGTTCTCGCCGCTTCCATTGTCAGGTACGTCAGGTCATTTGTCACATCGTTACCTTTTTCATCCGTCCCGCCGATGGTCACGGCCTGCAACGACGCCACACCGCCATAGACGGAGCTGACCGTGGGCGAATAGACGAGCCCCAGTTCGTTGAGTTTGATCCACAAAAGCTGCAAAATGCCCAGCGTTTCGTCTTTGGTGATCCTGCCCGCCTTCAAGTCTTTCTCATAATAAGGGCCGAAAAGCTGATCGATGCGGATGCCGATGCCCAGCGTGGAATATTCCAGATAGCGCACCAGATGGATAAAGTAGAAAAACTGGACGGCCTCAATAAACGTGCGGGGCGGATTTTCCGGCACCCAGGCACATGTTTCGGCAATTTCAGTGAGAATCTTTTTGCGCGCCGCGTTTTTCTGGCGCGCGGCGGATTTTTTAGCGAGCGCCGCGTAACGTTTCGCAAAGCTGATAACCGCCTCCAGAGAAATGATGGCGGCGGTGAGAAAATCTTTTTGCTCGACATAATCGCCGGGAATCTCTTTATTGATTTGCGCGAGCTTCTCTTTGATTTCCCCGATGAGGCCCTTGATGCCCAGCTTGAAGAGCTTTTCATAATTGGGGATGCCCAGCTCCGAGAGCTGGCTCCACAAAAACGTCCCTTCATACGTCCAGTATTTTTTGAGCGAGTCGGGCAGAATCGCCTGATGCCGGTCGCTGATGGATTTTCCCTTCCAGTAATCGCAAAGCTTTTTCAACTCGCGGCGGCCGCGCGCATCCAGAAGCGTCTTGCCGGCGGCGCTTTGCGCGAGCCGCAAAGGCGATTTCCAGTTTTGCTCGATGGGATGAAAAATGCCGTTGGGGTCGGCGGTCTGGTATCCGACAATCCGTTCGTAGTCACGGATGAAAATCCCCATCTTATTTAAAATGTTGGAAAGCGCCTTGGCGCGGCGAAGGACCATCGCTTCGCCTTCGGTTTCCTTATAAGATTCCGTCATGAGTCGCGAGCGCTGCAAGTCCAGACGGATTTCCGGCCGGAACATGCCGCGTTGAGAATCATCGTCAGCATTTCCGCGTTTGATATTGCGAATGGCGCGACTCACGACTTTCTTTCTTAATTTATCCGGTGCGATATTCTGACTCTTCATGTTATTCCTCCTTTACGGGTCTAAAGACCCGGACTACATTTATTACGTAGTGCGTACCTTCAGGTGCGCGCATGGCTTAATGCCGGTTTTATTATGGCAGTAACGACCAGTGCCAATTTCATCTTAGACCATAACTAATTCTTCTGCTTTTTCGCGATCTCCTCATCACGCAGGATTTTGCGCAAAATCTTGCCCACGGCGGACTTCGGAATGGACTCACGGAATTCCACCTGCTTGGGAACTTTGTAAGCGGCAAGCTTGGTCCGGCAGAATTCCGCAATTTCCTTGTCTGTAGCCGTCTCACCGGGTCTGAGTACGATGAAGGCTTTCACGGTTTCACCGCGGTAATCGTCGGGAATTCCCACTGTCACCGCTTCGGCGACTTTGGGATGCTGATAAAGGACCTCATCCACTTCACGCGGATAAATGTTGAAACCGCCTGCGATGATCATGTCTTTTTTGCGATCCACGATATAGATATAGCCGTCCTCATCGGCCTGGCCGATGTCGCCGGTATGCAGCCACCCTTCGCTTAACTGGTTTTTTGTTTCTTCCGGATTGTTCCAGTAGCCCTGCATGACGGAAGGCCCTTTTATGAGAATTTCTCCAGGCTCGCCCGGTTTGACCTCCTCTTTGGCGTTTTCGATATCAACCAGCCGCACGTCGTTTTCCGTAATGGGAACACCGATGGCGCCGGTGCGGCACGCCATCAGCGGATTGGAAATGCCCAGCGAAGCGGTCTCGCTCATGCCCCAGCCTTCACCGTAATTGATGCCCATGTCTTTGACGCGGGCAATCAGTTCGGCCGGCATGGGTGCTCCGCCGGAATTAAAGAAGCGGAAACGCTGATCCATATTCAGCTCTCCCGCCTTGGGATGATTCACCATCGCCGTAATCATCGTAGGAACGGCGGGAAAAAAAGTAAACTGGTTGACGCGCTGGATGACGCCAAGCACTTCATCGATTTCAAATTTAGGCAGAATCACCTGTGTGGCCATGTTGAGCATGGCCCAGTTCATGCCGACAATGTTACCGTAAATATGAAAAAACGGAATGATGGCCAGGAGATTTCTTTCTGAGATAGGCGTATGATTGACGATGGAACTGCCCCACAGAGAACATTGCAGGGACGCGGCAACAACATTACCGTGTGTCAAAAGCGCGCCCTTGGGAAGGCCTGTGGTGCCGCCGGTGAACTGAATGAGAGCCGGATCGGCCGGTGTCAGTTCAACGCGGGGAAGCCTCGTGTCGGTGCAGCCGTCAATGATTTCGGAAAAATGCTTCCAGCCCTCTTCGAGCTCCAGTGTTTTGGCGTTGCTTGCCGGCATGCCAGTGATGAAATCCGTCACGCGCGTGACGAT
>CAZSQS010000016.1:0-53291 GCA_964608995.1 uncultured Smithella sp.
AACGTTCTTCTTTTATCTCCTCCTTCGGTAACATTTTATTTGAGGCAATTCGTGTGCTGGTAATGGCATGGTACTTTCTCCTTTTCTTTCATAGATTTAGTATATCTACGCGGCGAATTGCCGGGTAAATCAAACCCAATAGTCCAAAAAAAGACTTGTCGGTAAAACAATATGTCTAAAAGTATTAAGAGGTGTGAAGCGATCTTCCTGATGAATTAACGTGCCGCATGTGGTCCTTCACATTGCGGGTTTTTATAATGAATCAAATCAGGATCGTCAAGGATTATCTCGTGTTGAAAGGCTTATTCGTCACGCAGCGTGCGGCCTGTCTTTTCCAGGAAGAATTTTTCCAGATCAGTGATGCCGGCCATCGGGCCGTCAAAAATTGTCCTGCCATGATCCACGAGTGTGATGTGGGAACACAGACGCTTGGCCTCTTCCATCATGTGCGTGCACAAAAGGACGGTCATGCCGGTTCCGTTGAGCGCCGCCAGCGCTTCGTAGAGGTGGTTTCGGCTTTGCGGATCGACGCCGACGGTCGGCTCGTCCAGGAGCAGGAGCTTAGGTGAATGCAGGAGCGCGACAGCCAGATTAAGACGCCGCTGCATGCCGCCGGAATAGGTTTCCACCGGGTCTTCAGCATGATCGGATAGCCCCATCTGGCCCAGCACCTCTTCGGTGCGTGCGGTAATGCGTTCTTCGGAGAGATTCGCCATCGCGCCGAAAAAGCGCAGATTTTCACGCGCGGTAAGGGTTTTATAAAGGGAAATGGGCTGGGGCGCATACCCGATGGACATAAGCGCCTCGCGGTCGGGCATGGCGCATCCAAGAATATGAACGCTTCCGGTATAGTGCCGCATCTGCCCGGTGAGAATCCGCATCAGCGTGGATTTGCCCGCGCCGTTGGGCCCTAAAAGCGCGTGCATGGCGCCGTCGGCCACGGTCAGGGAAAAATCCTGCAAAGCGCAGACTTGCGCGCCTTCGTAGCTGAAGGTGACACCTGCAACATCGAGCGCGTTCATGCCTTGAGGGACCTTGCAATTTTGTCGAGTTTTCGAAAGAGTTCTTCCTCGCGTCCGGCGCAGATGAGCATCAGCCCCCCCGCCTTCGCGAAAGTCTCTTCCGACTGGCCGCGCTGCTTGATGATGCGCGCGGACACCACGGCGAACTCCCGCCAGACATCACCAATGGCCGTCATCTCGCGCGAGAGTTCCGCAAGCTCTGGTGAGCTGAATAAATCCGCCGCTTCCTGCAGAAATGCCGCGTACATAAAACGGAATCCCGCGCCGCCCGTGCCAACTTCTTCCTGCATGCGGACAACATTGGCCAGGCGCCTGCAGGCTTCCTTAAAGCCAAGTTTATCGGGGCTTTTGATCGTATATCGGGCAAGCCACCGCATACCGCGCAGGCCGACAAACGGAAACGGAATGCGCAGCATCATGTTGCACGAATCCTTCATCGCGGTGATGCAGGCTTTGCGCAGCGGCGGGTCCGACGGCACCGACCGGGCGTAATACATGAAACCTTTGGGTTCGAGCGGGCCCCGCGCAAAGCGCGCGCGCTCGAGATCATCCGTCAGACAATCGACGGGTTTATCCAGCACCGGGTCGCTTATGCGAAAGCCGGTTTCGATTTCACGCAAAACAACAATATTGTGACCGTTGAACTGGAAACGAAAACGGTTGGGAAAATAGGACAGCCAGTAGATGTTAGTCGTGAGCCCCACGATGTGGCCATCGCGCAGCGCCTGACGCAAATCGTCCATGCCCTTTTGCGCATTGCGGTATCTTTTTGTGAAAAAATCTCCGCCCAGACGCTTGGCGACTTTGGAAAAAAGCGTTCCCGGCCGCGACCGAAACGTCGTGATCGGGAGTCCCACCATCTTGATAAAGGGCAGCTGGCCGAAAAAGATGCCGCTGCCGATTCCAAACGCCATGGCTTCGGAAAGTTCCACGCCCTTGTCGCGAAACAAGGCAGAGGTCACCCCGCTTTCGCAATGTGCGGAATGATGGTGAACAAAGGGTAGGCCTGCGGCTGTGAGTTCTTGCGTCA
Organism: uncultured Smithella sp.; assembly: GCA_964608995.1. GTDB lineage: Bacteria > Desulfobacterota > Syntrophia > Syntrophales > Smithellaceae > UBA8904. The sequence continues at coordinate 2,053 of CAZSQS010000016.1, forward strand.
TGGAGAATCGATATCCTTTACCTGATTTTATTTTGGAACCGTGTTGAGTTCATCGAGCGACACCGCCAGCGCCTGCGCGTAGCGGTTGAGCACAGAGGGTTTGAGTTTGGCAAAGATCTCCGGACGAAAATGTCTTTTCACCCGGAAGGCGGCAATGCCCGCCGTTTTCCCCAGAATAACAGGCGTCATCTGCCTTAGCTCCATATGATAGCAAAGCGGGCTTTTAAGCCCCGCAAGCACGGCTTTTCGGGTTTCCTCAAGACTGGCCGCCAGTTCATCAACGGCCAACCCGTTGACGACATCTTCGGCCGTCCAACCCGCGCTGGGCACAACCACATATTTTCCCTCATCGTTGAGCGCATAACAGGCGCGTTTCTCACCTTCGTAATAGGTAATATCCTGTGGCACTTCATGAACTTTCATGACTGGCTCCTGCCTTGTAATTTCCAAACGAATCCTGCTCATACCCTAAAACAGCGCCGGCGCAAAGAAAATTTTACGCCCCGCAGCGGTTGTATTTTATTGGATTTTTCTGCCCAAAAACGGCTCAAAATGATGCCACTCGAAAGGATGTTCCTGAGCGAAGCGCGCCAGATCGTCGGCATAGCGCTGCGCGGAGGCCGAAACGGTTTTTTGCCGCTCCTGCCTCGTGGGACTTTGCACTTTTCTGCCGGGAGAAACGGCGACATGATAATGGCCCTTTGATACTTCATGAACAAAAAACGTCATCAGCGGCGCGCCGGTCATGAGCGCAAACAGATGCGGCGTGTCCGGCAGACGCGCCTCATAACCCAGAAAATTGACGCTCACAAAACTCTGCTCGCCCCAGAGCCGATCGCCCGTCATTGACACGATACCACCTTCCCGAAGGAAGTTAATGCCTTCCAAGAGCGCGAAAGGTGATTTATTTTTCTCATCCGTCGTCACCACCCGTATGCCTTTCTGGGCCAGGTTTTCTTTCTGGATGCGCTCGACCTGCTCTTTGTGGCGCGCGCCCAGGTAAAGCATGATGGGCAGGCCCTTTTCATTGAGCTTCTGCGCCGCCAGCTCCCAGTTGCCGATGTGCGACATCACCACAATAGCGCCGGTTTTTTTGGCCACCGCCTCTTCCAGATATTCCCAGCCTTCGCGCGCAAAATGCGCCTCGTCGGCCGCCCAGGGAATGAAGCGGTGCACATAAACATTGGTAAAGTTATGGTATTGCTTCCAGGCGCAATAAAGGGCGTAAAAAAAACCGTGCCCAGGCATGAGCGCGCGGTAAAATTTCACGCTGCCGGACAGCCGCGCAGGAAAAAGAAAAAAATACCCCGTTGCGATAAACCAGGAAAACATCCGGAAAAACCAAAGCCCCAGCCGGTGGGACAAAAATACACCTGTTTGATAGATCAATTTTTTCATGTTCGCTTATTCCAACCCGACATCAACGTTTTTGTCTGGGCGGATGCTAGTAAATCTATCGGCGTAATTCAATCAATTATTTGCCGGACGACAACAAATATGTCTTTATTTTTAAACCGATCCAACCGATAATCTCAAACAAAACCGTAAAAGAGAGGTTTAAAAAAGCCATGACCGATTCGCCCTATATCATCTGGGAGCCAAAATACAGCGTTCACGTCGATATTCTCGACGAGCAGCACCAAAAACTTTTCGACATTGCCAATGAGCTTCTGGATACACTAAAGCTCGGCTCCGGAAACCTGCTGCCGGTTATTCAGGAACTGGTGGATTATCTGGCCAAACACTTTCATCAGGAAAATATCGTGATGATGAATTCCAACTATCCCGGCTATGAAAAACACAGCCGCGAACATCAACGATTCACTCAAAAGGTGGAGGAATTTCTGGGCGCATATTCGGAGGGAAACCCCGATCTGGGACGCGAAATGATGCTGTTTATGAAAGACTGGATTTTCACGCACACCACCAGGCTGGATATGCAATACGCGGATCATCTGGCCAAAAACGCAGAAGAACTGACGCGCTCGGGAAAAGTTCCCGTCCATCTTTAAGGCCGCTTTTCCCCGCCGGCTTTTGCCGAATTGAATTTTTCGATTTCCGAGCGCTCCAGCGTATTATAGGCAATTTTGCCCACCAGCGTCTTGGGGAGTTCCGTGCGAAACGCAATCGTTCGCGGGCAGCTCCACTTGATCAGATGCTTGCGGCAATGATCGATGAGCTCCCGCGCGGTTTGTTCACTTTCGTCCGCTTGGTTTTTCAAAACGACAAACGCCTTGACCGCCTGCACCTGCACCTCATCCGGCACGCCGATGACGCAGGCTTCGCGCACTTTCGGATGCCGATAAAGAACATCTTCCACTTGAGCGGGATAGACATTCATCCCCGACGATTTGATCATGCGCTTGTGGCGAAGCCGGAAATAAAAAAAACCGTCTTCATCCATTGTACCGATGTCGCCGGTATGCAGCCAGATGCGTCCGTCTAGATGCGTTCGCAGCGTATGGGCGGTTTCTTCCGGCTGGTCGAGATACCCCATCATCACGGCGGGACCGGAGACACAAATTTCCCCTTCTTCGCCAGGTGACGCTTCTTCGGTGGAATCGATCCGCACGATTTTGGCCAGCATGTCCGGAAACGGCACACCGATGCTGCCTTCGCGATAATGACCGATGGGCATGGCCATCACCGCCGTGACCGCTTCGGTGAGTCCATAGCCTTCCAGAAGCGAAACCGATCCGCCCTGCTTTCGCACCAGTGCTTCAAAGCGCTCCTTGACCGGCAGCGGCAGGGAATCCGCGCCGGAAAAAGCAGCTTTGAGGCAGCTCAAATCCGCTTTGCGCATTTTCGGATTGCGCGCCAGCGCATCAAAGAGCGTCGGCACGCCGATCACAAACGACGGCTTTCGCGTCCGGATCAAATCCGCTACAATCTCCGGCGTAAACATCGGCACGAGAATGCTCTTACCGCCGCCCATAAAGCAGGCGTTGACGCACACGCCCAGGCCGAAGCCGTGAAAGATCGGCAGGGCGGCCAGAACTGATGTTGCGCCATCGAGCTTTCCCCATTCCGAAACCATCTTCCCTTCGCTGATAAAATTCATATTGGACAGCATAATGCCTTTGGGCACGCCGGTCGTGCCGCCGCTGTAGAGGATCACGGCCAGATCATCGCTCTGCATCTGCGATGAAGGCGCGGGAGGATATTTTTTGCGCATCACATCGGACCACCAGCGCACCATCGGATCGGACGGAACCTTGGAAATTTTGCGTCCCATGGCCAGATAAAAAGCGATGCGCTTGGAAAGCGGCAAATAATCGCCCATCCGCGCGAGGATCAGTGTCTCAAGGGGGGTCTCTTTTTGAACTTCCTTGAACTTGCCGTAAAAGGCATCCAGTGTCAGGGCAAAGCGGCTTTTCGCCACGTTGAGATAAAAGGCAATTTCCCGCGCGGGAGACAGCGGATGAATCATGCTTGAGACGGCGCCCAGCTTATTGGCCGCGTAAAAGGCGATAATGCCCTGAGGGGAGGTTGGCATGGAAATCGTGATCCGGTCTTTGCGCCCAAGCCCCAGCGCCGACAGCGCGTCTGCCGCAGCGTCGATCTCGGCCAAAAACCGGCGGTAGGTGGAGGTGCGCCCCAGAAAGTCATAGGCGATCTCATCGGGTTTTTCCTGCGCCGTCTGCAGGAGCGCCTCATACATCGTCACGCGCGGATACGCGATGGTGTGCGGGACGTGCGAATAAAATTTCAACCAGGGTTTTTGCTCATACATCGTTTTGCCCGGTTAGCGCTGCCCCAGAAGTTTGCGGGCGACGACAATGCGCTGAATTTCGTTAGTGCCTTCGTAGATCTGGCAAATTTTGGCGTCGCGCATGTGGCGCTCGGCCGGGTATTCCTTCACGTAGCCGTAGCCGCCAAAAATCTGCACGCACTCGATGGCCGAGCGCATGGCGACGTCGGAGGCGAAATATTTGGACATGGCTGATTCTTTTTCAAAATCATAGCCGTTGTCCTCAAGCCAGGCGGCGCGCAACAGCAGAAGCTCCGCGGCGTCAAGCTCGGTGGCCATGTCGGCAAGCTTAAACTGGATGGCCTGATTGGCTGCGATGGGTTTGCCGAACTGCACGCGCTCCTTGGCGTAGGCAGTGGCATCTTCGAGGCAGGCGCGCCCGATGCCGCAGGCCTGCGCGCCGATGCCGATGCGCCCGGCGTTAAGGCCCGCCATCATCTGCTGAAAGCCCTGGCCGGGTTTGCCCAATAAATTTGCCGCAGGGACTTGTGCGTCTTCAAAGACCAGCTCGGACGTGCCGGAAGCCAGAATGCCCATCTTCTCTTCAACCTTGCCCACCTTGAAGCCGGGAGTCTCTTTCAAATCCACAATCAGGTTGATGACACCTTTGTAGCCCAAAGACGGCTCCGTCGTGGCCGCCAGCACGCAGTAGCGCGCGATGTTGCCGTTGGTGATAAACGTTTTGGTGCCGTTGACGATATACTTGTCGCCTTGAAGTTCGGCCTTGCAGCGAAGCGCCGCCGCATCCGAGCCCGCGCCTGCCTCCGTCAGTCCGTAGCAGCCTTCAACCTGCCCCCCCGCCACAGGCGCAAGGAATTTCAACTTCTGTTCGTGCGTTCCGAAGGTTTTGACGGGATGACCGTAAAGCGTGTTGTTGACCGATACGATAACGCCGCAACTCGCGCAGGCCTTTGAGATTTCGATCACCGCCATCACATACGTGACGTTGTCCATGCCCGCTCCGCCGTATTCAGTCGGAACGGACACGCCCATGATGCCCATTTCACCGAGCTTGCGACAGATTTCCTCAGGATGCCGATGTGTGGCATCCAGCTCGGCCGCAACGGGTTTGATTTCGGTCTCGGCAAATTTCCGGACCATGTCGCGAACCATTGACTGTTCTTCGGTGGGTGCAAAATTCATGGTGTTTTCTCCTTTGTTTTTACTTTCCCTTAAAGATGGCCTGACGCCTTTCGATAAACGATTGCAGCCCTTCGCGCATATCGTCGCTTTTCATCACGCACGCCACATCCGAAAAGATGGTTTGTCTGGCGGCGTTTTCTCCCTGAAATTGAGCGATGCGGCTGTTCTTCAAGATGTTTTGCACACCCAGCGGCGCGGCGGCCGTGATGCGCCGTGCCAGCTCCAGCGCCTTGTCCAGCTGCTTTCCCGATTCGGTCACATGCTGAATAAGCCCCATGCGCAAGGCGTCCTCGGCGCTCCATTCGTCGCCGGTGAGCAGATAGCGCATGGCGTTGGACCAGCCGATTTCTTCAGGCAGCCGAAGCGTCGCGCCGCCGCACGGAAAGAAGCCGCGCCGGACCTCCAGCATGCCGAAGCGTGTATCGGAGGCCGCCACGCGAATATCGGCGTTGAGCATGGTCTCGACGCCCCAGGTGTAGCAATAGCCCTGAACGGCAAAGATAATCGGCTTTCGGCAGCGCGCCTGGCTCATCATGTAAAACGGGTCAATCTCCCCTTCGGGGGCAAGCGGAAATCCGAGACCTGCGGCAAACCGCTCCGACCAGTCCGTAAGCTCCAGACCCGACGTAAAATGCGCCCCTGCGGCATAGACCACGCCCACCCATAACTCATCGTCGGTATCCAGTTTGTAATAGGCCTTTGCCATTTGCGAATACATGGCGCGCGTCAGCGCGTTGTATTTTTCAGGCCGGTTAATTTCTATCATTAAAATGTGATTTTCTGTCTTAATGTTAACGGTCATGAATCTGTTCCTTTTCATATTTATTTTGGCAAGTATAGGAAAAGGCGTCACAGCTGTCAATGCCGTAAATTTTGCGGTTTTTCATGGTTTAATGCCTTGAAACCTGCGGACAGTTTTGATACGATCCGCCGCACAAAAATGTTCTTTATACATTTTTGAATGTTTCGGATGCCATTTCAGAAAGGACGGATTTCATGAGCTTTTCCCAAAGAATTTTTTGCGGCGCGCTTTCGGCCCAACACATCGGCCAAACCGTAGAGCTTTGCGGGTGGGTGGATGCCTACCGGGATCACGGTGGACTGGTTTTCATCCATCTGCGCGATCGCAGCGGCATTGTTCAAATTGTTTTCAATCCGGAAACTTCGCCCCAAAGCGTCTGTCAGGCGGCCGCCGCGCTTCGCGCCGAATACTGCATCCGCGTAACAGGGTCGGTCAAAAAACGCCTCGAGGGCACGGAAAATCCCCATATTGAAACCGGCGCGCTGGAGGTGGCCGTCTCGGAGCTCACGCTCCTTGCCGAATCCGACCCGCTTCCGTTTTCGATATCGGACAAAGCAATGGTGGCGGGCGCACAAAGCACAGGCACGGACAATGTCTCCGAGGAGCTTCGGCTGCAATACCGCTATCTCGATATCCGCCGCCCGGCCATGCAGCAAAACCTCCGGCTTCGGCACCGCATCTTCTCGAGCGTACGCGAGTTTCTCGACGAGCAGGGGTTTGTGGAAGTGGAAACGCCCGTGCTGACCATGAGCACGCCCGAAGGCGCGCGCGACTATCTGGTTCCCAGCCGCGTTCATCCGGAAAGTTTTTATGCCCTGCCGCAGTCGCCGCAGCTTTTCAAGCAGCTTCTGATGATCGGGGGGCTTGAACGCTATTTCCAGATGGCGCGCTGCTTCCGCGACGAGGATCTGCGCCCCAACCGCCAGCCGGAATTCACGCAGCTCGACATTGAAGCCTCTTTCATCGACGAAGAATATCTCTATGATCTGATCGAAGCGCTTACGGTGCGCATGTTTGCCATTGGCGGCATTGCGCTGACGCGTCCCTTCGAGCGCATGACTTATGCCGAAGCCATGGAAACCACCGGCTCGGATCGTCCCGATTTGCGCTTCGGGCTTCGCTTTGTCGATGTGACGGATGTTTTTCCTGATACGAACTATTCCATCTTCCGCCAGATTCTTCAGCGCGGGGGCTCCATTAAAGGCATCAATATCAAAGGGGCCTCCGAGAGCCTCAGTAAAAACGTCCTGCAAAATGAATACGCCAAGGAAATCGCGCCGTCGTTCGGCGCCAAGGGCATGACCTGGATGCGCGCCGAAAACGGCAGGCTCGACTCGAACATCGTCCAGTTTTTTCGCGAAGAAGAACTGGAGGAATTAAAGCGCCGCTTTGCTGTGGAAGATGGAGACGTCCTCATTATGGTCGCGGATTCGTCCGCTGCGGTGGTGAACTCCGCGCTGGGGCAGTTGCGGCTTCATCTGGCCGAGCGCCTGGGCCTGATCCCGAAAAACAGTTATTATCCGGTCTGGATTACGGATTTTCCGCTTTTTGAGGCCACGGAAGAAGGGGGCGTCACCTCCAGCCATCATCCTTTCACCGCACCGGACCGCACGGATTTCGATCCGCACAATATCGAAGAGCTCCTCACGCTGCGCTCGCGCGCCTACGATCTGGTCGTCAACGGTGAGGAACTCGGCGGCGGCAGCATCCGCATCAACAACCGCGACGTGCAGCGCAAGATTTTTACAGCGCTGGGCCTGACCGAATCCGACATGAAAGAAAAATTCGGCTTTTTCCTGCGAGCCTTTGATTTCGGCGCGCCGCCGCACGGTGGACTGGCGCTGGGCATGGACCGGACGGTTTCGATGATTTTAAATACGCCGTCGATTCGGGAAGTCATCGCCTTTCCCAAAAACCGCTCCGCCGCCTGTCCGCTCACCGGCGCGCCCGCCCCGGTCAAGCGCGAACAACTGGCGGAACTGGGCCTTTTGAATCTGGGCGGCAAGGATGTTCTGCCGGGAAGCGATCAAAAGGCGACGCTACTGGATCGCGTCTCCTGGGTGTCGCGCATCGGCATTGCCGAAGAGGAACGACCGCTGATGGAAGACGTTCTCAGGCAGGCCGCCGAACTGGCAGACCTTGCCCGCAAGAAAGCCGGACGTGAGGAACCGATCCGTTCGGTTTCCCCCGCAGCGCATCGCACACGGCCGGGCCTTGTGGCCCAGCGGTCCGAATTTGCCGAAAACGGAAAGTTCCTGAAAAGCGCGCCTTCCGTCAAAGGCAATTATTTTAAAGTTGCCAATATTATCGAATAAAGGAAACGCCATGGATTCAATCTTTATCTACCGAAAAGCAGAGGCCTCCGGCAGGGATGCCGGGCCTTTAAAGGGATTAAAAATCGCCATTTCATCCAATATTCCCATTCAGGGTGAGCTCTCAGAGGCAGGCTCACAGGCGCTGGCCGGCTTTACCGCCCTTGAAGACGCGGCCGTGGTGGCGCGTCTCACGCAAAACGGCGCGACCCTTGTGGGCGCGACACAGGTCAGCGAGTTTGGCCTGGGCCTTTTGCAAAACGCTGCGGGCGAGGCCATTGTCAGCGGGGAGGCCACCGCCGAGCTGGCACTTGATCTGGCGGGCGAGGTGCGGCTTGCCGCTGCGCGCGCAAGCCTGTGGGGATTCAAGCCCAGCTACGGCCTCATTCCCCGTCTGGGCATTGCGGGGCTTATCCCGTCGATGGAGGCCTGCGGTATTTTAACATCAACCCCCGGCGACATCCGCAACATTGTGAAAGCCATCGCCGGACCCGATGAGCGCGATTTTTCCCAGCCTGCGCAAAGCGCACCGGATTTTTCCTATGCCGGCATCGATCCGGAAAAAGTGTCGCTGGGCTTCATCGAAGAGACGGTCAAAGACATGCCCGCCGCCGCTCATGACGCTTTTGAAGAAGAAATTTATGAACTTCAAAAAGCGGGCTTTGCCGTCCGGAAGCTTTCCTTGCCGGAGTACCCCCTTTTCCGCCTGGTGCATTCGGTGGTGGGCTCGGTTGAAGCATCGTCCTCTGCGGGACGCTACGATTCGGTGCGTTACGGACGACGCGCGCCCGGCGCGAAAAACTGGAACGAGATGTATCTGCAATCGCGTGGCGCGTCCTTTGGCGCGCTCCTGAAAAGCTACCTGATTCAGGGGGCGTTTTTTCAGTTTGAACAATACAGCGCTTATGACGACGCCTGCCGCATTCGCGCGAGGCTTTTGCACGAAACGCAAAAACTTTTTGAACAGATTGATTTTCTGGTGGGGCCTGCGCAAAATCCGGTCGCGGGGCGTTCTCCGGATACGCTTGCCGGATTCTACGACCAGGTCGCGCACACGCTTTTAGCTAACGTCACGGGCGGCCCGGCCCTGTATGTGCCGCCATCGGGCCCCGGACGGCCGGGCGTTGAGCTTGTCGGAGCGCTGGGGGCCGACGCGCGTCTGCTGGATCTGGGAGACTTTCTTTCAAGACAGCCCCGAGGAGGAAAATAATCATGGAATTTGAAGCCGTCATTGGTCTGGAAATACACATCGAGCTCAACTGTGCCACGAAACTTTTTTGCGATTGCCCCAACAACCCCGGAGATGAACCGAACCTCAACACCTGTCCGGTCTGCCTGTGGCTGCCCGGCGCATCGCCAAGGCTCAGTCGCGCGGCGCTGGAAAAAGCCGTGCTTTTATGCCTGGGACTCAACGCCGAAATTCAACCCCGCAGCGCCTTTGATCAAAAAGTCTATTACTACCCGGATCTGCCGAAGGGCTACCAGCTCTCGCAGGCGCATCTGCCCCTGTCCAAAGGCGGCGGGATTGACATTGCCGACGAAGACGGATCGACCAAGAGGCTTCGCATCCATCACATCCACATGGAGGAAGATGTGGCCAAGCTGGTCCATGAGATGGAAGGACGCCTGCCGATCAGCCTGGTGGATTTCAACCGGGCGGGTGCGCCGCTGGTGGAAATCGTCACGGAGCCGGATTTTCGCTCGCCGCATCACGCCATGGAATTTCTCAAGGCGCTGCGCACGCAGGTGCGTTATGTGGGCGCCTCCGAATGCAGCATGGATAATGGCACCATGCGCGTGGATGCCAACATCTCCATCCGCCCGAAGGGCGCCAAGCAGATGAACACGAAGGTGGAGGTCAAAAACATGAACTCCATCCGGCATGTGGGCGACGCCATCGCGCACGAAATCGAGCGCCAGAGTGCAAGTGTCCGGGCCGGAGAAGCGGTTGTGCTGCACACCCGCCTTTGGGACCCGGAAAAGAAAGCTACTCTGCCGATGCGGGCCAAATTTGAAGGCCCTTGCGTTCCCGACCCGACCGTGCCGGTCATTGAACTCACCGCTGAAGAAATTGAAGCGATCAAAAACATGCTTCCGGAAATGCCGGCTGCCCGAGCCGCCCGCTTCAGCGCCCAATACGGACTGTCCGCCGAGGAGGCAACCTACTTAAGCGCCGAGCCGGACGTCGCCTCGTATTTTGAGGCGCTTCTCGCCGAAAAGATCGCGCCGCGCATGGCCATGCACTGGCTGACCACCCAGCTTATTCCCGCCGCTCGCGAGCGGCGGCAGGATTTGAGCCAGAACCCCGTCACGCCTTTGCGCCTGGCCGCTTTGCTCAATTTGCTGGCCTCGGAGGCCATCAACGCCAACGCGGCGCGCGAGGTGCTCATCCAATTGTTTGAAAGCGAGCAAAGCCCGGAAGACATCGTCAACGCCAAGGGCTTCCGCCAGGTCTCCGATTCGGGTGAACTGGAGGCCTTGATCGGCAAGGTCCTCGACGAGCAAAAAGCGGCCGTGAATGATTTTAAAAGCGGTCAGTCCAAAGCGATGGGGTTTTTAATCGGACAGGTCATGCAGGCCTCGGGTGGCAAGGCCAATCCAAAGGTGCTTCGCGAATTGCTCGCCAAAAAAATTGAAACGATTTCTTAGCGCTTAAATTAAAATTTGCGCAAGGGCTGAAAGAAAAGCCACCAGTTGTAAACGAGGGCGACCATGCGGCTTGTCAGACGGCTGTGTTTGAGATTTTGCGTGGCGTAACCGCCCCAATTCCACCTTCGCTTAAGGCCATTGAAGAACTTTTCCATTTCCACACGCCCGCCGTATAAGGCGGTCAGATCGTACAGATCATGATTGATATTGGTCACCAGAAAAACAAAATCTTCCTCACCGGTAAATCGCTCACCCAGCACATACGTCGAGGGCCGAATCAGGAGAATGCGGCGCTGATGGGACCAACCGGTCAATTTCAGACTGCCTTCGATAGCCTGATAACCCAATCCTGAGTCACACCAGATGGAATCTAAAAATTTTTTCCGGACCAGATATTTATTGGTATTGGACGAGAGTTTCTTCTTAAATAGATAAGGGGCGCGTCGCTTTTCCGCACCAACCAGAAAAAATTCATTTTCGGAAAAAAATTTCCCGCGAATGAGGGATGGCTTTTGACTGATCTCCAGATGGTCGAAATAATCCCAGAATTCATTGGTGCGGATATCCACCGTGGAAGACGCCCCTTGACTGACTTCAACACCCAGCGCCACTTTACTTTGTCCGGCAAAGCGTGAATGGCAATAATTGAAGGGCGTATCGGACGATCGTCGCTCCTGGACAGCATCCTCGTCCTGATCACCCTGCAGGCGTTTGATGGAGGTATCCATATCCAGAATCCATCCCCGTTGCTTGAGGGCATCCCTTGCGGATAAGTTGAGTTGATCGTTGAGCCAGCCCACCGCGGCGCTTTCATTGATTCTTGTTAAAAATCCAATCACGTCATTCTTGCCGGCAATCCCCCTCATCCCCAGCAAATCGGAATGATGCGCATGGTAACGCATCGCGCTGATATGCGCATAGACATGATTCCCCGCCAGAATCGATAAAAGCAGTGTTCCCAGAATATCCCGGAGGCCCGAATCAGATGCCGTCAGCCGCAAAGGACAGCTCTCAACAAGAGCATCAAACCATCCATTCTTTTTGATAAATTCTGAAAAAAAAGGCCACAGTTGCAGTGGAGACAAACCAAGGCCGTCTCCTTTTTTTTGATCGCTGGATTCAGACAGGAGTGAAACCATCATCTTATTAACCATTTCGTGTTCATACGTTTCGTCACCGTCACGCATCATCAATTCCTTACGGGTTAATGCCCCCATAAGGTTTTATCAATTCAACAGATGTGCCATAAATAAATAACCATACATATCAGTAACCTGAGAAGCCATAACGACACAACACCTCTAAATGCAATCGATTTATATGACATCACCGGACACCGATGTCTCTATCTGGGACACGATTGTCCCATTATGAAACACATTTGCACACACCCGGTTTTATCGAACTTAAAAAACCCGGGAAGAAACGCTTTCCTCCCGGTCTGTTTTCTGCTCCGAAACACTCCTCGCTGCCGATTGCTTTATTTTTAGTTTCCCGAACGATAGGGGTTTTCGGCCTTAAGCAAATCCGGATCGGCCTTAAGCATTTCATACGCTTTATCGGCCTTTTGCACCATCGTCAGCGAATCATCTTTAATGGCGCTCATGATATTGAGTAATTGCCAGTTGGTCATTTCTTCGTTGGCAAAGAAAGCTTCCGCCGCATCAGCGCCAAAATGCTTGATCCTCAATTCATGCATGACGGGCAGCTGTACCATCACCTCTTCGATGGTTTTCGGCTCTTTCTGAGAAGCAATTTTCTTTTTAAACTCAACGATGTATTTATCATATTTTTGAATATAGTCAGATAGTTGCCCGTGCGCAGCCACAGGCAATACCTCTGCTATCTGGCGAAGCTTTTCTTTTAACTCCCCGGGGGAATTGAGCGCGTGAAGATGTTCAATATTGAGACGGGTTTTTTCATTCAAAACCAGATTGCCGGCATCATCCGCCTGAAACATTTTTAAATGATTGGTCCGTTCTTCCACATCCTTTTCGTCCTCATACTCCTGTAACACCGAATATTCCGAAGCGTCTGCCGGTTCGGATGTTCCTTGCTCGCTTGAAGCGACACCTGATGATTCGGGTGTTTCCTGCGTGTCGATTGGCTCATTTTGTATCCAATACCCCACCACTACCGCAATCAGCAGCGCAATAACAACAATGCCCAGCACCCGTTTCATTGTGTTTCCCCCTCAGAAATTATTTTCGTTTTTTCCTCGATACAAAAAGGCGGCGGCCCGTCTCGGCGCCACCACCTTTGTTTTTAGAGAATCCGCGCCGGAAAGTCAATAACGGAATCCGTCGCTTTTTCCTGCTCCCTCGCTGTTTAGTAGGGGCAATTACTCAGATACGTATCAAAATGCGTTCTGGTATTATACGAGTTATGCGCTGAACCACACAGGAAGTCATTGTAACGCGTGTCGCCATACATAAACCGCATGGCAAAAGCTGCGCCATAACGACCAATGCGTTCATCCGTAGAATTCGGCGTGAAATGTGACGCATTATTCAACAGGGCATAACCTTTTTTCGTGCTGCTGGGCAAGCTGTTGTAGAACGGACGAGCGTGTGAACCATTAGGAGCAACCGTATCTCCATCCGAGCCAAAGATCATCTGAGGCACGCGTACTGTTGAGAAGCTTGAGCTCGTGTTCCATGGCGTCATCGGGATACCGACCTTCAAAGACGAATCATTCTTCGACGCAATCAACGTTCCGCCGCCGCCCATGGAGTGACCGGCAACACCGCGGATATTGGCATTGACACGGGCTCGCACCGTGCTGCTTGAGGAATTAATGACATAGCGCAGTGCCGCCTGCAACTGCGTGGCGCGGCTGGCCGGCTGATCCATGGTTGAATTGGTGTCCATTGCGATGGTCACAAAGCCAAACGTGGCCAGTTTTTTAGCAAACCAGGAAATGGTGGATTTTGTTCCGGTAAAGCCGGGGCATACCGCGATAACACCGTAGGAACCGGATGCACTCGGGTAATAAATCGTACCGCCGCCAAAACCGCTGGCATAACTGACGTTGGTGGAAGATACAGAAAAGGTTCCGTTCCCATTGAGCATGCTTGATGTCGGGTTTGGCCCGATGAACGATCCGCTACTGCCGGACGATGAACTGGAAGACGAAGACGACGATGATGATGAGCTCGATGAGCTGGAGAACCACCACCACTGCGCGTCACATGTTGACGCGGCCATGCCCGTTAAAAACAGGCAAGCCATGGTCATAACCAATAAATTCCGAACTGTCTTTTTCATAACAAACCCCTTTCATAAACACATCTTAATTAAACCATTCCCTGCTTCACATTCCCTTCAAGACCGGGTAAAAGCCTTGAAAGCCTTTTTCTTTCCGCGTTTTTTGTTCAGTTAAAAGCAACCTGCCCACCGTCGCTCAAACTCCCCCTCCGCATTAAAAAATCAAAAATCAATATTATGCGCATAACCGTAAAACCATTTTTCCCACATGCGGCTGTTGTGGTCCGCACCATATAAATACGTCTTGTAAGCCACCAGGCCATCCAGATGATACTTCATGAAGGCCGTGATATATCTCGTGGTTCTTTTTTGATAGTCTTTGTTACCGGTCGCCGTATAGACCATGTGATCCATTCCGCTAAAAAACATGAGCGTTCTGGCGATGCTGTCGGGCAGGCTGTTATACATGGACACAACCCTGTCTGGTTTGGCAATAGAATCTGCCGTACTTGTCATGATGTTGGTTGCCGCCCGAACGTTTCGCAGGTTGAACCGTCCGTCCATATAGGGAGCCAGCGCCTGAACGGTTTTTACCGAAGCACCAAGATCGGCTGCTGCCAATAAGGCGCCGCCGCCGCCTTTTGAATGGCCCATCACCTGCAAACGGGACGTATCCACCTTACCCCTGATCGGATTGGGATTTTGGATTGTGCCGGTTCGCGTGTTTTCAATTTTTAACTGAGCGATACCTGCCTTATGCGCGGAGGTCCAGGATGCATTCATCCCGTATATATTGTTAGGCGTCATGGCAAAAACGATATAGCCATGCGTTACCAGATGATCGGCCAGATAAGCAATCACGGGATACGTTCCGGTAAAACCACTCGTCAGCGTCGTCGCGGCAAATTTTTCAGAAGCAAAATCGCAGGGATACCAGACCATTGCCTTGTAATAGCCACTGTTTGCCGGTGGAACATAGGTGCATTTGCGATACTTCCCTTTTTCTCCCGGATCATTATCCGCCCGGGCAGAAAGCGAGGAAAATAAAGCCAGAAACACCACCAGGCAAACCGTGAAAAGAAGCGCTTTTCTCAACACCCCATCCTCCTTTAGATGACTATAGATGATCAATATATGTGCCAAAAATCACAATATTGTTCATCTTATCAGAACATAAGGCATTTTGAAGATAATTCATGTACAGGATAAAGTTGCAAGAGATAAAAAAGAGACACATGTGTCCCTATTTTGCAGACACATGTGTCTCTTAATGAAACATTCTTGAAACCTTTTTTTAACTATTTCCGATCTGTTAAACGGATTTATTTTTCGTCCTGCCGGTTCTGAGAACAAACCGGCAGGATGATTGGACAGTTCTTTTAATACGGGCAGTTGCTGCGGTAGTCGTCAAAGCGCAGCCGGGTATTATACGAGCTGTGCGCAGAGCCGCAGAGGAAATCATTGTAGCGCGTGTCGCCGTACATGAACCGCATGGCAAAGGCTACGCCGTAGCGGCCGATGCGTTCATCATTGGAATTCGGCGTGAAGTGCGATGCGCTGTTGAGCTCGGCATAGGCCTTCTTCGTGCTGCTGGGCAGGCTGTTGTAGAACGGACGGGCATGCTGGAACGCGGGTGCAATTGTGTCGCCGTCTGAGCCGAAAATCATCTGCGGAACGCGAACCGTGGAAAAAGTGGTTCCCATTGCCCACGGGGTCATGGGAACGCCGACTTTCAGGCTGGAATCATTTCGCGAGGCAATCAGGGTGCCGCCGCCGCCCATGGAGTGACCGGCCACACCGCGGATATTGGCATTAACACGGGCGCGCACTGTGCTCGACGATGAATTGATGACATAGCGCAGCGCCGCCTGTAACTGCGTGGCGCGGCTGGCCGGCTGATCCATCAGCGTGTTGGTGTTCATGGCAATGGTTACAAAGCCAAACGTGGCCAGTTTTCTGGCAAACCAGGAAATGGTTGAGCTGGTTCCGATGAAGCCGGGGCATACGGCGATGACGCCGTAGGAACCGGACGCCGTCGGGTAATAAATCGTGCCGCCGCCGAAACCGCTGGCATAACCAACGCTGGCGGAAGATACAGAAAAGGTTCCATTGCCATTGAGCATGGTCGATGTCGGGTTAGGGCCGATATACGATCCCGAACCGCCCGATGAAGAAGTGGAACCGGACGACGAGCTCGATGAACTCGATGAACTCGACGAACTCGATGAAAACCACCACCACTGAGCATCGCAGGTTGACGCGGATACGCCTGTTAAAAACAGACAAACCATTGCCGCCACTAAAATGTTGCGAACTGTTTTTTTCTCCATGATAATTCCTCCTTCTTATTTTCAATTTTCAGGATCTATAGTTTAAGATGCATGCCATAATTTGCACAGATATCCATAAGTATCCGTTATATATAGTGATTATCGAAAATGTACCCATTCAGATATGACCGCAAAGTCTCGTCTTCCGCTCTAAGACTACATATCTGTCCCAGAAAACAAGACATATCTGTCCCGCACAGCAACATGGATGAAACATGGAAAAAACATAAAAAAAATGGCCGGAGGGGAAGATGCCCATCCGGCCGCGCTTAGATTAAACGTTTAACGTTGATTGGCTATATATCCTTATTGTGCGCGTATCGATAGAACCAGCTGCTATCTTTCTGTTGCTCTGCGCCATAGAGATAGGTTTGATATGACGAATTGCCATCCAGATGATACTTCATGAACGCCACAACATATTTCTGCGCGCGCTTGCCGTAGGTGTTCGCCGAGCTGCCCGTCATCCAGTCGGTATGGCTCATGCTGCTGAAATACCCCAGTGTGCGGTCAATGGCATCCGGAAGGCTGTTGTACATGGTCACAACGGCGGAAGGCGAAGCAATCACGTCGGCCGTGCCGGTGTAACAGGCGGTTTTGGCTTTAACAGAGCGCAGGCTGTAGGTGAAATCCATGTAAGGGGCCAGCGCCTGAGTGGTTTTTACGCCGGAGCCCAGATCGTTGGAGGCCAGAAGCGTTCCGCCGCCGCCCTTCGAGAAGCCCATGATCTGCAGCTTGGTGGTATCCACCTTCCCCTGAATGGGGTTGGGTCTGAAGGTTGACGCTCTGCGGGTATTTTCTTTCTTCAACTGGGCAATACCGGATTTATGCGCCGAGGTCCAGGACGGGTTGGTGCCCAGCGTGTTGTTCGGCGTCATGGCGAAAACGATATAGCCGTGAGACACAACGTGTTTGGCCAGCCATTCCATGTCGGGATACGTATTGGTGAAGCCGCCCGTCAACGTGGTGGCGCCCACCGGCGAACTGAGGTTACAGGGATAATAAACTTTTGCGCCGTTATACCCGGTGGTATCGGGCGGCGTATAGCTGCATACTGAGTTGGGCCCGGTTGAACCAGGATTGGCCACGACAGCGCCTGAAGAGCTGGAGCTTGAACTGGAACTGGAGCTTGAGCTGGAGCTGGAAGACGAACTGCTGATCCACCACCACTGTGCATCACAGACTGTTGCTGTCATTCCCATCAGAAAAAGAGATGCCACTGACAACATTAAGATCTTTCCAAAGATTTTCTTCTGCATAAATACTTCCCTCCATTTGAAGTTTGATGGTTTGAATTTGTGCATTCCTCTATAGAATCTATTGATGGGAAATGCCTGCCTTTCGTAAACCGGACGCTATAGATGTTCGAAATCACTTATCATCTAAAAGGTCCCGTTTATGGGTATATATCTTACGTGAAGATTTCTGATTACAATTTGTGTGCCACAAAACATATGACACACAAGCCTCTGTTTATATTAGAATTTATTTAAGCAGGACAAAGTGAAGTGGAAACGGGAGACATATGTGTATCCTCAAGGGAAACACTTATGTCCCAAGTGGAACGTATATGAAACAACCTACAGAGTAATCGAAGACAACAAATCCGGGCTGATGCGCTACCGCCATCCGCCCGGATTTGTATTTCCGAAATATTCACGATTTAAATCTATCTAAGGAAACTTCTTTTACTTAACTTAACTCAAATTTGCTAATAATCCGTATTATGCGCATACCCCGCAAACCACCCCGCACTTACATCTTTATTGTGCTCTGCGCCATAGAGATGGGTTCTGTAGGCGACATCACCGTCCAACTGATATTTCATAAAGGCGGTAATGTATTTTTTAGCCCGGTTGTTGTAAGGGTTGTATGAGGCACCGCTCATCCAGTCGGTATGCGTAAATCCCCAGAAATAACCCAGCGTGCGGTCGATTGAACGGGGAAGCCTGTTATAAATTCGAATCACGTCCTGAGCCGGGGCAATCGAATCGGCCTTTCCTGTGTAACAAGCCGTTTTGGCCTTAATATTTCTCAGGTCATACGCAAAATCCATATAAGGGGCAAGGGCCTGAGCCGCCTGAATGTTCGATTTTAAGTCGGCAGCTGCCAGAAGCGCCCCGCCACCGCCTTTGGAAAATCCCATCACTTGAAGTTTTTTAGTATCCACCCTGCCCTGAATTGGATTAGGGGCCACAGGCGACCCCGCACGTGTGCTTTCCTTGCGCAATTGTTGAATGCCAGCTTTATGCGCGACAGTCCATGTATCATTAAAACCGTAAATATTGGGTGGCGTCAGCGCAAAAACAATATAGCCATGCGTCACCAGATGCTGTGCCAGCCATTCTAAATCATTATAAGTATTGGCATATCCTCCCGTAAGCGTCGTTGCCGCAAGAAGGCCTTTTGCATTGCAGGGATAATAAACTTTGGCTGATGAATAGCCGGACTGGACAGGCGGCTTATAGGTGCATTTACTATACGGTCCCGGCGCGTCTGGCAACGTCTGAGCCGCAATCGACGCGCACCATGAAAATAACAGGGTTACAAAAAGGCCAAAAACGATAGTTCTTTTTTTCATGAACGCCTTTTATACCCCTTTCGTCTGAAAGATCAAGACATCAATCAACACAATCTGTCTCAACATTCATTAAATGGCGCAGGGGATTGCCTCCCCTGCGCCTGCCCCCTTTGCTTCTTCGTCTGTATAAAGACTTCAACCCCATGAAAAATCCGTTTTTCACGATCGGGCCTTGAAACAATTTCGGGCCATCCAACCTCTTTTAACAGTCATGATCACAAGCGTTTTGCGATCATGACTGACTTGCTTTTCTGGGAAAAGCCTTCCGGACGGGTCTTCCATCCGGAAGGCTAGAATCAATCCATTGATTCTTTATGAAATAAATCTCTCGTCTTATCTCAAATCGGTATTCCAGATGGACGCATCGGAAGGCTTCTTAATGAAAGCTTTCCAGCGGGTATCGCCGTCGAGATAGGTTTTCTGGAACGCCAGAGCAATCGGCGCGACGTTTCTGCTGGCCGACGTGGGGCTGCCCCAATCCATGTGCCCGGCCGTCGAAACCTGATAATGCAGCTTAGAGACACCGTTGGGAATGTTATCATAAACACCTTCGGACTGTCCCAGGCCGCCCAGGATAGTGGTATCGAGCGCGCCGCTGAAAATGCCCGTCGGACACTTGGTGCTGCCGCCCTTGGAGGCTCTGTCAACAGCCGTATCATTGTGACCGGCCAGCGTCATCGCCGTCTTCACACCGGTTTTCGACGAGTTGATCCAGCTTGCACCACCGCCCATGGACCAGCCCATGACACCTACGCGATTGATGTCGAGCTTGGCGTTAAGCGGATTCTTGCTGAAATACGAATTACGGCGTGTGTTTTCCTTCTTCAATGAATTAACGGCGTTCATCTGCTGCGTGGCTCGTGAATCAACCGAGTCGCCTGTCGTCGTCGAATCACAGTTGACATAGACGATACCGTGGGAGGCAAAGAAAGGACCCCAATCCTTGTTCATCGACTGCGTGCCTGTATAGGGCTGCATGAAAACGATTGACGCAAAAGGCGCTGTGGCGTTGGTCGGATAATAAACCGTGGCGCCTGCCGTGTAGCCGTTTAACTGATACGTTGAATAACTATAGGGTCCACTGCCTGAATAGGTTCCGGGAGCGGGGTTGGTGCGGCAGATGGCGCCTGCCGGGCAAGTGTCGGCTGATCCAGACGAGGAGCTGGATGACGAACTGGATGACGAACTCGTCGTGTACCACCAAGATGATCCTGACGAACTCGACGAGCTCGACGACGAGCTCGACGAACTGGTTGAAAACCACCACTGCGCGCTACAGGTTGACACCGTAAACCCCGCAACAAACAGGCAGACGATTGCCAAAGTCAAAAGATTCCGAACTGATTTTTTTTCCATAAAAAACCTTCCCCTTTCCATGGTTCCATTCATAAGGTTGTCGCTTTTGCAGACCTTCTGTCCCGCATCTGATGAAATCGTCAGGCTGCCCGTTTTACGCATTTCGGCCACCGTCCAGGCGTACCATTACCCGCATGGGCGCATAAAAAATTTAGCTGATGTAATTCATGGAAGAAACGACAGGAAAACCGGGAATTCAAAAAAAAATGTTCCGAGCGTGATGGATTGCATTGCCCACACACCCCATGCACGCGCGGCAAAACACCTTGATGCAAGCTTCTTGACATGACCTTCCTCGTTTTTACCACCTGTGAAAAAGGATGCGCCTCCATGCGCTTCTCTCTCTCCAGACTTCCCGCACCAGCTGTTACCTTTTTCGGAGATACTTTCTGCAATCTTTCATTGAGGAGGCGATCCGGCAATCCATTGCCGGATCTTTCAAATGTCCTCCCCTTTAAACCTGGCAGAAAACCAACACGAAAAGGGTCAACACCAAACAACGCTTCAAAAAAAACTTCAACAATCATGACCAGCAATCAGATCCGCACCCTTGGCCTGACTGTGATTAATATTATTTTCTTTAATTCTTTACAATGTTTATGCCATGTTTATAACGTTTTTATATAAGTATGATTTGTAAAGGTTTTCGTTGACAGATGTTTAGATTATTGATACACATGTCCCATAAGCATGAGACACATGTGTCCCAATATGAGACGCGATGGGACATTAATCGGACACAGGCATGTAGTGCGGGACAATAAAACGTTGTTCCAGAATCTTCTCAAGGACAGCGAAGATTACATATAATCGCAAACTCCTCTGCAGGCACACCGGGGCTAGATGCGCGGGTGGGCACAGGCAGAGCGATGATGAAAGCAGGGAAACAATGGACTGTAATGTGCGATCCGACTATGTGGTACCCTATCAAAAAAGGCTTTCAACGCTTCATAAATTCTACGAAGATAAGTTCAAGGCCACCCGGGCTGAATGGGAAAAATTTGTCGCCGGCCGCGAAGACCTCGACCTTTCCATCATCCCTCAGGACATTCTCAGTTCGTGGCAGCGCTGCCGCGAGCGGGGCATGAGCCCTTATAAAAAACCCACACCGCCGATCCTTTCCCCCGCGGAACTGCAAACACTGCTCGAGGATAACAAAACCCTGATCAATGCGGGCATGCCGCTGATCAACCACTTCAAGAAAGTCGGCAATGTGCCACGTATTCTGGTTTGTCTGTTCAACCGTCAGGGTTATATTCTGGAAGTCCGCGTGGATGACAGATATGAAAAGCTGTCTCAATCCACCCGACTGGTTCCCGGTGCGCTGTGGAAGGAAGAAATTGTCGGAGCCAACTCCTTTACAGCAGCGCTTGAGCTGAGAAAACCCATTCAATTTTTCGGCCCGCAGCATTACAACCGCGCCTATCATGGTGAAACAGCTTCGAGCGCTCCCATTTTCAACTCCCAAGGCGATTGCATCGGCGGCATCTCGCTCGTCTCCAACTACTTCAGTTCCAATCCGCACACGCTGGTTTTAGCCATCTCGATTGCTCAGGCCATCGAAAACAGTATTAAAACCAAGGAAGCGCTGGAATCGACGCGCATCGCCAACAGCTATCAGAAGGCCGTCATTTCCGCTATTCCCGAAGCCATGATCGCCTTTGACACAAACGGCATCGTAACCATGGTCAACGATAACGCGCTTAAAATGCTGCATCTGGGACCCGATGCCGAAGGCCGCTACATCCGGGACATCCTGGAGACGGACAACACGGACTTTTTCAATATTGTCGAAGGTGAAAAACTGGTCACGGACGCAGACGTCCGCATCGCTTTTAAATTTGCAGACAATGACTTCACGGTCACCTCCAGCCACATTCACTGTTCGCACGGAACGGTCATCGGTAAAATCATTATTCTCAATGAGTTCAAACGGGTCAAAAAGCTCGTCACCAAAATGATTGGCGCCAAGGCCAACTTCCATGTCAATGATATCTGCGGCCAGAGCCCCAAATTCCTCCATACGCTCGAGCATGTGCAAATCGCAGCAAAAAGCGACTCCAACGTCCTGCTTCTGGGCGAAAGCGGCACGGGCAAAGACATTTTCGCCCAGGCGATCCACAATGCCGGCACCCGCAGGAACGGCCCCTATGTGGCCATTAACTGTGCCTCCATTCCCCGGGACCTGATCGCCAGTGAGCTCTTTGGACACTCGGAGGGCGCGTTTACCGGATCGCGCCGGGGCGGCAACACCGGAAAATTCGAACTGGCGGACGGCGGCACCATTTTCTTTGATGAAATCGCGGAAACCTCGCTGGAATTTCAAGTTGTCCTTTTGCGTGCGGTTGAGGAAAAAGCCATCATCCGTGTGGGCGGAAACAGCATGCGCCCGGTGGATGTGCGCATCATCAGCGCCACGAACAAAAACATCCTCGAAGAAATCAAAAAGGGCACGTTTCGGTCCGATCTGTATTACCGCCTGAATGTATTCACGATTGAGACGATTCCCCTTCGGGAACGAACCGACGACATCCCGCTTTTAGTGGAAAATTTCGTTCGCAAATGCAGCACGACCATTGATAAACGGATCACGAATATTTCCGACAAGGTATTGAGAATTTTGAAAAACTACCCATGGCCGGGCAATATCCGCGAGCTGCAAAACGTCATTGAACGCATGATCAACATCGCACCGGGCAGCGAACTGACCATCGATCTGATTCCCGATGAAATCCTGCACTGGCAGTATAAAGATGAAGCCACTGTGCAAAACGGCGCAACATCCAAAGACCGGGAGAAAGAAGCCATCGTGCGCATGATGAAAATGGATATCCCCCGAAATAAAATCGCCGAAAAAATGAACATGGCCCGCAGCACGTTTTACCGCAAGCTCAAGGAATACGGTCTGGAATAGACGTCTTGCGTTTATAAGGAAAACGCCATCAATAAAATAGTCGGCAATACATCAGGGCTTGGCGCCCAGCAAATCAAATCCATGGAAAGGCTGGGCCGCCGCGGCGTCCCGCCCGAGAGTCTTTTGACGAATGATCTGGCGCACGAGCTGGCTATGCAGTCATATTTGCTCAACCGGCAGATCGGCCTTCTGATCAACCGCAAAGGCGAAATCCCCCTGGTTCTTCTGGGAGATGCCGGCGGCATTTTCATTCCCAACCTGGACGCCTTCCGCGCCGCCTCTACGCGCTTCAAGGGCCTGCGCCTGATTCACACCCATCTCGACGGCGCAGAGCTCTCACCGGAAGACCTCACCGACCTATCGCAATTGCGCCTCGATTTGATCGGCGCTCTGCAGGTTCGGCCGGACGGCGGCCCCGGCAAGCTCTTCTGGGCGCATCTGATTCCGGAAAATCCAAAAGGCGACTACTGGCTTTGCCACGAACCGCAAGAGCCGCACCGCATCGACCTGAATTTTCTTTCTTTCATTTCCGCGCTGGAGGACGAATTCGCCCGGACGCAGAAAAGCCGGAAAATAGACGCGGCGGAAAAAGCGATTCTGGTGCGCGTGGAAAAAAATCCGGCCGGTGGCGGCGAAGCCTCGCTCGACGAGCTTCGTCAACTGGCGGAGACCTGCGGCGTTGCCGTGTTCGATGCGCAGATCCAGTACCGCCCCCAGCCCGATCCCAAATATGTGGTCGGACGCGGCAAGCTTGCGTCCATCGATTTGCGCGCCACGCAAATCGGCGCCAATCTCCTGATCTTCGACCATGAACTTTCGCCCGCCCAGGTGCGCTCCATCACAGATTTCACGGGGCTCAAAATTATTGACCGCACACAGGTCATCCTCGATATTTTCGCGCACCGCGCCCACAGCCGGGAGGGAAAAATCCAGGTGGAGCTTGCGCAGTTGAAATATTTGCTGCCGCGCCTGATGCATTCGGATGCGTCTTTGTCCCGGCTGGCAGGCGGCATCGGCGGTGTGGGCCCCGGTGAAACCAAGCTGGAAATCGACCGGCGGCGCATCCGCGAGCGCATCACCCGCCTTGAAAAAGATTTGAAGAGCATCGCCAAATCACGCGGACAAAGGCGAGGAAGACGATCCAAATCGGGGCTTCCCGTCATTTCCATTGTCGGCTACACCAATGCGGGCAAATCGACGCTGCTCAATACCCTCACGCAAAGCGCCGTTTTGGCCGAAGACAAGCTCTTTGCCACGCTCGATACCAAAAGCGCAAGGCTTCGCTTCCCGAGGGACACGGAAGCGATCATCACTGATACCGTCGGCTTTATCCGGCATCTGCCCAAAGAATTGATGAGCGCTTTCCGGGCGACGCTTGACGAGCTTCAGGAAGCGGATCTCCTGCTGCATGTCATCGACGCGGCCAATGAACGCTTCGAAGAACAGATCGCCGCTGTGGAAAAGATTCTTGAAGATCTGGATCTTGCCGCAAAGCCCGTTCTCCGCGTGCTCAACAAGGCGGATCGCGTGGCCGATAAAGCCCAGATTGAGGCGCTGACCCGCCGCTTTGACGCGGTGGCCGTCTGTGCGCTGGATCGGGCATCGCTTTGGGGGCTTCTGGAAAAAATTGAAGCGGCGCTCCCGGAGGCGCACTTCCACGGACATGAAGGCGATGAACAAGAAGACGAAAGGGGAACCCCATGAAGTGCAAGACGATGCTGCTCATTGTATCAATGCTGTTGTTGTGGGCGATTTCCACAGCCGCTGAAACCCGGTTGACGATCGTCCACACCAATGACATGCATTCCCATTTGTCAGGATTTGCGCCGGAGCTCGACTACCAGCCCTTCACACCGGGTGCGGATTCAACCCTCGGAGGCTGGGCGCGCGTGGCATCCATCATTGACCGGACGCGCAAAGAAAAAACGCATCCCGTGCTCGTCTTCGACGCGGGGGATTTCACCATGGGATCGCTCTTTCACATGCTCAATCGCGAAGAGGCCTTTGAGCTGAGGCTCTTGGCCGCCATGGGTTACGATACCGTGACGCTGGGCAATCACGAATTTGATCTCAAACCGGCGGGGCTGGCCGCCACGCTTCGCGCCGCCAAGGCCAAAAACGGCCTGCCGCCTCTTGTTTTGGCCAACGCTGTTTTTGACCGAAGCCTTCCCGTGCTGGCTGATCTGGAAGACGCGTTCACCGAAGCTGCCATCCTGCCCTACAGAATACTTGAACGGGGCAGCCTGAAAATCGGCGTCTTCGGCCTCATCGGCCGCGACGCGGCTGAAGTATCGCCCTTTGCCAAACCGCTGACATTTCGCGATCCTCTCGCGACCGCGCGCGAGATGGTCGATGTGCTGAGAAACCAAAAAAAGGTTGACGTCGTCATCTGTTTGTCCCACGGCGGCCTGCGCGATAATCCCAAACACTCGGAAGATGAAATTCTCGCAAAGCGCGTTCCGGGCATCGACGTCATCGTCAGCGGCCACACGCACACCAAACTCGACACGCCCATTCTCATTAATAAAACCATCATCGTTCAGGCCTGGTGCTACGGCCGGCAGGTGGGCATTCTTGATCTGACCTGGCAAGACGGCCAGATCCGCATGACTAAATACACCCCCGTCGAAGTCAACAGCTCATGGACGGCAGACGCCAAAATCCAGGCCATGATCGATGCCTTTAAAAATGAAGTGGACGCGCAATTTCTGGCCGGCAAAGGGCTGTCCTACGATCAGCTCGTCGCTTCCACCCCATGGGATTTGAACAATCGGGCTGAAGAATCCACGCTGGGCAACCTGCTGGCGGACGCGATCCGCTGGACGGTCAACAACACAAATTCAGACAAAAACGACTCGGAAAGCCGCGTGGCCATCGCCGTGGAATCCAACGGCATCATCCGTGACGACCTGCTCGCGGGCAAAACAGGCCTTGTCAGCGTTGGCGACTTGTTCCGGACCTTTCCGCTGGGCATCGGCGTGGATGACACCATGGGCTATCCCCTCATCAGCTTTTATCTTTACGGCTATGAAATCAAGCGGGCCATGGAAATTCTCACCTCCGTGAGACCGCTGAAAAACGATGATTACTTCCTGCAGATCTCCGGCCTTCGCTTTGAGTATAATCCCCGCCGGATGATCTTCGACCGCGTCACGCGCATGGAGATCGGTTCAGAAGAGGAAGGCTACACTCCGCTGGACTACAGCCGCCAAAACCGCAAACTCTATCGCGTCGCCGCCAACCTCTACAATGCAACCTTCCTGAAAATGGTGGGTCAATTCACCTATTCCCTGCTCGACATCGCCCCGAAAGATAAAGCGGGTCGGCCCCTTCAAAACCTTTCCGACGCGCGCCTGGATGCCGATCCGGACACGCCCGGCCTCACGGAGCTCAAGCAGTGGGAAGGCATGATCCGCTACGTTCAATCTTTCCCGGACACGTCCGGCGACGGCCTTCCCGATCTACCGCAAAAGTATTCCGGAAAGCTTGGCCGCATCATTGAGGCCCCCAGTTGCCATCCATGGGATCTGATCAGGCAGCCGGGCACAACCACAGGGCTTGCCCTTGCCGCCCTGGGGGTCATCCTCCTGGGAATCATCACCGCTGTTTTTTTCCTCCGCCTGCGAATCCGGGCACGCCGCGCGCAAGACTGAGCTTCTATATATCTGTTTTGATTCTGTTATTTTTTTACGCTCTTGACTTTACTCCACGTTTCTTATAGGAGAGAAACGGTCTTTTCTGAATAAACGACCTCGATGACTTTATGGATGACGGCGCACGGGAATTTTTCTTTCGATTGGAGAACATACAACTGTCTATCGGGATCTATGCGCTTTTTTTCACTCCCTTATTCACAGGTGCAAATCACTCCCGCCTTAAGCGGGTGTAAGGAGGAATATTGATCATGGCAAACAGCAACACGTCGGATTCAAGGACGCCGGTACTCGGCATCAACAGTTTAGGACGCATCGGCAAACTGACGCTTTGGCACCACATCAACCGGAAATACTTTAAAGAGATCATCATCAATCTGGGGCGTGACGTCGGCTCGGGCATGGAAACCATCGCCCAGCTCATTGAAAAAGACGCCACTTACGGACTGATGCATCGCTTCCTGTATGGTCTGAAGGGAAAGCCCTGCATCCAGATTACCGATGACCAAAACGGCAAGATGCTCATCGACGGCGTGCCGGTCACCATCCTGCGCAAGGAAAGAAACCCGCTCAACATTCCCTGGCGTCAGTATGGCGCGGACGTCGTAGTGGATTGCAGCGGCACATTCAAAGATCCAACCACACCGGTGGATGATAAAAAAGGGTCTATTCGCGGTCACTTAAACGCAGGCGCCAAGGTGGTCATCCATTCCGCTCCGTTTAAGATCAAAAACAAGGCGCTTTCCACGCCCGAGGATACCACCACGCTGATTTACGGCATCAACCACACGGCCTTCGACCGTAAAAAGCACACGCTCATCTCAGCGGCGTCCTGCACGACGACGGGGCTGGCGCACATGGTTAAACCGCTTCTGGACAACGAGGAGACCAGCACGATTCTGACAGCCTCCATGTCCACCATTCATGCCGTGACCAACACGCAAAGCGTGCTGGACAAAATGCCGAAAGCGGGGGAATCCGATATTCGCAAGACGCGCAGCATCCTCAACAACATCATTCTGACGTCCACCGGCGCGGCCAAGGCCCTGATCGAGGTCATTCCGGAAGTCAAAAACATCGGCTTCATGGGCGACTCCATCCGCGTGCCGACCAACACATTGTCGCTGATTGTTCTCAACGCCACGTTTCAGGCCCGCCAGGGAAGCACCGGCGCATCGGCAAATATCGACACCAAAAAGCTCAACGACATTTATGCAAAGACCGCTCAAAACAACCCGCTCGTCCGGTTCACCCTGCAGCAGAACGTTTCCACGGACCTGATCGGCGAGGATGCGGCCATCATCATCGAAGGCCAGTTCAACCACACGCGCACTGCGTTTATTCCGGTGGATCTGTCCCAGATTCCGAATCTGCCGGAAGGCATTATTTCAAGCGTGGGGGATAAACTGCTCAAAGTGCCGGTCGTGCACGCCAAAATCTTCGGCTGGTATGACAACGAATACGGAAGCTACGTCAACCGTTTGGGAGACCTGACGGTCTATATCCACAAAAACATTTCTTAAGCGGACCTGTCGCCCTGCCGCCTGATTCCCCGCCTTCGGGGCCGATCAGACGGCAGGGCATCGCCAGGACTTCAAAACAACGCCTTTAATATTTGCAAAAAGTGGTATATAATTCGACAAATTACGCGTGCAGGCTTACTACTTATGGCGTCGTCAACATCCACTAAACCAAAAGCAGAGGTGGTTTTGTCCCGGGAAACCCCAAAGGCGCCCCTATCCGATACGGACGCGCAGGCGCAGGCCAGCCGCCTGAGCGTTGAAAACAAACGTCTGCGCATGCAACTGGCTTCCACCACCAAGCAGACGCGTGAGATGGGCGAATTTCTGCAGATCATGCTCAATCTCTCCCCCTTCGGCATCTGCATTATTCAGAACAATCATCTGATCTTCACGAACAAGGCGTTTTGCGAGGTGGTCGGTTTTTCCGCAAGGCAGCTTCGGGATATGACCCCCTGGGATGTTGTACTGGAAGAAGACCGCGAGCATGTTAAAAAGAGCGTCCGCGCTATGCTCAAAGATCATGCGGAATCCTTTTTCATGTTTCGCGTTTTGACGCATGCGGATAAAATCAAGTGGATTCTGGGATCGGTTGCGTTTATTCACATGAATGAAAAGCGCGCCGTAGTGGGCAATTTCGTGGATCTGACCGAAGGGCGCGTCATGCAACTGGCCTACAACGACACGCTGACGGGACTGCCCAACCGCAAGCTGATGCTGGATCGCCTGGAACAGGCCATCGTCACGGGGAAGCGCCGCCAAAGCAGCCTGGGAATTCTGTTTGTCGATCTCGACGGCTTTAAAGACATCAACGACTGCCACGGCCACGCCGTGGGTGATAAAATGCTCATCGAAGTGGCAAGCCGCCTCAAGGAAGTCGTCCGACGCGAAAACGACACCATTTCGCGCATCGGCGGAGATGAGTTCTTAATTCTCCTGACCGACGTCACTCACCGTGACCACATCGCCATCATTATTGAACATCTCTTCCAGAAATTCGCCGATCCTATCGCCATTCCCGACACCGATTTAAAGTTCCTCATCACCTTCAGCGTGGGTATCGCCATCTATCCCGAACACGGGGAAGACTCCGACACGCTCATCCGCCGCGCCGACGAGGCCATGTATTCGGTTAAAAAAAGACCGGGAAAAAACGGTTTTCATTATTTCAGCTTCTGAAAACCCGGCCAAGCTGTGAGATCGGCCTTAAAGGGTGAGCGCGTAGTGCTTGTCCGTTTCGCGTTCGTGCCGCCCCAGATACAAAGCGCCGCTCCAGCCGTCTATGGCGATGTAATCACCCGCTTTGATGGTGTGCTGGTCAATCGTTGCGTAGCCCTGGGCCTCATAGACCTTGAGTTTGCCCAGCCCCACGACGCCGACTTTATTGAGCTGCGGAATCGTCACCGCGGCGTGTGACGTCGCGCCGCCCTTGGCGGTCAAGAGCCCCTCCACCTGCAAAAGCACGCCGACGTCGTCGGGCACGGTATCGGGACGCACTAGAATTAACGGCGTTTTAGGTTCCTTTTCACGAAACACCCGGATATCGTCTTCGGAATATACCGCGCGCCCGCACAGCGCCCCGCCGGAAACCCCGATGCCCATGCCCAGAAGAGACGACGCGAGGGATGCGCAATCCTTGAACCGGCGCAGGGTTTTGCTTTTCACCTGATCCATGTCCCGCGTTTGCAAGAGGTAGAGCTGATGCCCCTGAGGGCCTTCAAACGTAAATTCCAGCTCCTGATGATTAAATCCCTTCTCGTAAATCATGATCTCCGCAATTTTGACCAGCTCGGCGTAGATGGCGGGAAACTTGGCTTCCAGCGAAATATCGGTATCCCGGTGCTCGGCCAGTTTCTGCTTTTCCGAGATGGGATAGGTCTCCACCAGACCCGAGACGATATCATCCCCCTGAACCCCGAAAATAAAATCGCCATACAGCGTCACATCCGACGACACACTTTTCGGGTCACGCGTGAAAATCACACCGGAACCGGAAGATTCGTGGAGATTACCGAACACCATCGACTGCACGATAACAGCGGTCCCCCATTCGTCCGACAGATGCATCTGTTGCCGGTAAATTTTGGCCTGCTGGGAATACCAGGAATCAAACACCTGCAAAATCGCGTGGCGCAGCTGACGCATGGGATCATCGGCCAGCGGGATGCCGCTGTCGAGAATGCCTTTTTTATAGGCCATGGCGATCGATTTCATCACATCGGCGGGAAAATTGATTTTGCGCTCCACGCTATAGCGATGTTTGTAGCCGATCATGATCGCGTCAAAAAAGTCGCGGCTCATGCCATGAAACATGCCCCAGGTCTGCAGAAAACGGCGGTATGAATCCCAGGCGGCCCACTGGAAATCGGATTTCTCGCTGAGACTTTCAGCAATCGAGGCGTTGATGCCCACATTCAGAAACGAGCGCATCATCCCCGGCAGCGACACCGTGGCGCCGCTGCGCACGGACAAAAGCAGCGGATTATGGCGATCGCCGAATTTACGGCCGGTTTTTCGCTGCAGCCGTTCAATTTCCCGGTTGACGCGGGTCGCCAGATCGCTGAAAACATAGCGATAGCCATAGACAGCGTCATAGCCGCGAAAAACTTCCGTGGTGATAATAAATCCTGGCGGCACCGGAAAGCCGAAGGACTTGAGCTTTTTGAGAAAATAGCCTTTGTTTCCCAGAAGGATCTGATTGTCCAGCCGCGCATTTTTAGCGCTGATGGAGGAGACGGCCAGATCCGGATTATAGGCCATCAGCAAATTAAGCATGCGTTTGTTGTCTTTGAATTTCTCCAGTTCCGCATTGAGGGTCTTGATGACCGCGTGAACAAAATTATCCAGTACCTGCAAGCCGAAAGCCGTCGAGATCATGCCCCGAAGAAAATTTTCAGAATGCTGATAAACCAGTTCATCCGGTTTGGGCACATCTGTCTTCGTCTCAGGTTTCTCGGGCAAAGGATGAATCTGGCGGATGATGGCCGGAAGATTGACGCCGTGCACGTCAATATAATAGTCCCGGATAACATCCTGAATGCCTTTGGAGATAAAACGGAAAATATCCACATACTGATCCGCGGAAAACTGCTTGACGGGCAATGCGCTCGTGACATAGCGGATTTTAGCCACCAGTCCCTGTGTGGAAATGCCTTCGAGCTCAAGGGCACTGATAAAGTGCCACAGATAGGTGTGGATCCGGGAGATGGAGCTTTTCGTAATAAATTTGAGGTTGAGCGATTTGATGAGCTCTTCAAAGAGCATCTTGCCTAAGGCCTCGAGGCGAAGCGTCAGTCCCAGCGCATCGAATTTCTCTTCGTGATACGTCCCGTACATGGACGGAATCCCCGCGGCAATGTGTCGCTTGTGATAGATATTTTCAAAAAACTGCGTCTTGGTCCCGGAAAGAATCCGGGTTTTCAGCGCAGCCAGAAATTTCAGAACCAGCGCCAGGCTCCGGTAATAATTCTTCGCGCCGAGCGCCCGTTTGAGCGACAGGAGCTCCTGTTTGGAAAAAGCGTTGAGCGCTTCGAGGTCTTTGAGCAAATCAAAATATTGCGGGAAATACTTCTTATGGATCAGCTGGTAGATGCGGATCATTAAAAAGGCCCGCTCCCGGTCCATGTCGGAAATATTTTTAATCTGTTCAAGCTCCCGGGTCATTTTCGTTTTATCCCATTCCAGAAAGTGCCGCGGGTCGTCTTTGACCTGCTCAAACAGACGGGCAAACGCCAGGTGCATGCCGTCGAAATAGCGTCCCGTACCGTGCACCTCACCAAACACTTCATCCGGAATATGCCGCCGGATAAAGGTCTTCTCGGCGGTCTGCCAGTAGCGGAAGATGTCTTCGGCAAACTCCACCAGAAGGCTGTTGCTCTCCACGTGCGACTGCTTGCGGAAAAAATCGATCAGACGGTCGTTGCGGAAAGACAGCTCATCGACATGCGTGGTAATATCGCGCAACTCGCCTTCCGCACCGATTTCACTGAAATAGACCGGAAAGAGCCGCAGAAGCTGTTTGACGAGATTATACGCGGGCGCGATGTCGGCGTTGAGCAGGTTGGAAATATCGCGCTGAATCAAATCCGTGTCCCGGATAAAGACCCCGCCGATCTGAAGATGGATGATCAGCGCGGAAATCAGCCGTTTGGTCCAGCGCGGCTTCATGGCGATAATCTCCAGCCATGCGCGGATTGTGCGGATATGCTCGGGGTTGACGCGGACCTGCCATTGCGCCGTCGATCCGGAAATTTCCGGATATTCAAAGCCGTAAGCGATCAGTTCATCGATGAAGGTATCCACCAGGGCATGGGTATTGTGCGTAAAAACCTCGCGGGCCATCGTCACGATGCAGTCAATGCCCGCGCCGCGAAATTCGCTCTGCGCGGTGTTCTTTTTCAGAAACGCAAAAATCCTTCGTACCAGATCGTCGAGCATCTCTTTTTTCTCTTCGGAAAAAATCAGCCGAAGCAGATAGTTGATTTCTCTCATGGCGGCGGCGTGAATATCCTTGAGACCGGAAACGGTCATGATGCCGAAGAGGAAATCCAGCTTGACAAGGTGACGGCCTTCGTAAGCGTCGGCCCGTCCCAGCGCGTCGGCCACATGCAGGTAGCCGTCGAGAATGGAAAAATAATCCGGCAAATCCAGATAGGCGCGCACGGACGCACCCGGTTTTTTTTGCGGATTGGGCGCAAACGCATCCAGATCAATGAGCAGTTTGCGATAGCGCTGATGGCTCAAGGGTGCGATCAAACGGGCATAGACATTCTCATCAAACGGCTCGCCCCGGTGGGCGCCGACCATCCACAGGGCCGGGTCCGGCTGCAAAAGCCAGTAGGCATACGTCGCCCGGAACATTTTGTAGAGCAGCTCATCAAAGGCCGAAACAGCTATCGCCAGATTCAGCTGCAAAAGCGTCCGGAGAATTCTTTTAAGATGCGACGAGCATTTTTTATACAGAGAAATATCATCGCCGGCGATTTCCAGAAACGATGTGATTAAATCCGGATACACGGAAAAATTTCTTTCCAGATAGTCATTGCTCTGCAGAAGAATGGTGTCGGCATAGTCAAACAGGTAGGAAATGGCGCTGTCCTTGACGTCTTCCGACGCGGAGGACTTCAGAATATCCAGATAGATTTTTATCAGCAGCGAGATGGCTGAAAGCCCCTCCGGATGGCTGTTGTAGATATAAAAGTCGCCGATAGAAATGGTTTTGAGTTCTTTGAGGGCGTATTCCCAGTTGACGTAGGGATGATTGAGCTCGGTAAGCAGCTCTTGGACTTTTTTTTGCAGGCCGTAGTGATCCCGGACAATTTCCAGAAGCGGCGCGTACTGCGGCGGGATCAGCACATCCACCGCCGTGCGCTCCAGATTGACTTTCAACGCCGAGGACACCCAGGGCGTTTTGTTTTCATCGGATTTGGTTTTCGTCGTCATTTCTGCCTGCCTCTGCCAGAGCAATTAAACAGAAATGGCGCCGGATTGCAAGGCTTGAGCCTTGCAAATTCATCCGGCATCCACGCCTGATTGACGGGGTCCGGCAGGACAATCAGCTTTCTTTCTTGGAGAATTTTTCCAGGAGCACAACCATCAGCTGAATAATGCCCGCGATGCTGAAAGAGATAATGATGGTCAACCCGTAAGTCAGTAACGCTTCACTCCATCCACTCATGATGCCGTCTCCTTCCCTATTTCGCAAAAAGGCTGCAGAAAATACCGGCAATGATCGCCGAGGTGATCACGCCGCTGACATTCGCCCCCAGTGCGTCCGGCAAAATAATGACCGTTCGATTGACCTTGGAGACGACTTTCTGTGCGACCTTGGCGGTGGTCGGCACACAACTGACACCCGCAATCCCCACGGCGGGATTGAATTTGCCCCGCGTCACCACATACATGAAATAGCCGCCCAGGATGCCGCCGATGCCTGATATCAGAAGGGCGAGAATCCCCAGAAGTAACAGGGGCAGCACTTTCGGGTCCATAATCGTATTGGCGTCGCACAGCACGCCCAGGACCAGTCCTAAAAACATGGTGGACAGGTATAACACCGGCCCCTGCAGCAGATCGACATATTCTTTCACGCCGGATTCGCGGATCACCACGCCGAAAAACAGCGAGAAGATCAGCGGCGCGGCCACCGGCAACAGAAAGGACAATAAGACGCATGCCACGACGGCAAAGAGCATTTTTTCGCCGGAGGTAATGTTTCTTTTCTTTTTGGGGGGCGCAGGCTTGATGGCCATAAACTTCTTGGGCACCAGGGCGCGAATCAGGTAGGGATAGCCGCCATAGGCAAACCCCAGGTAAAGATAAGCGATAATCGCGATGGGTACAAACAGTTCCGGCGCCAGACGTAATGAGGTAAACAGCACCATTGGCCCGTCAGCGCCGCCCACTATGGCAATCGCTGCGGCCTGCCCCGGCGAATAGCCGAACGTCTGGGCCAGCGGAAAGACGAGGATCGTTCCCAGTTCGGCAAACAGCGCAATGATCATGCTCTGGAACGGACGGGCCATGACATAGCCGACATCCAGGAGGGATCCGATGCCCATGAAAATCAGACAGGCGATCAGACCATTGCTGAAGGTGAAGGTGTATATGGGCTGAAGCCAGTCAATCTGGAGCATCATCATGACCTCTGCGGCGTTTCGCACCATATCCGACGACGCGCCGGCCTGTGATTCCACAAAAAAGGTTCCCACGCCGCCATGCAGATTCAGCGGATCAAAAAACATGATGGCCGCGTTGACCGTCGCCATGCCCAACCCCATGGGAATCATCAACAGCGCCTCCAGAATGCCTTTTTTCCCCAGGTAGATCATGAGCAGGCCCAGTGCAATCAGTCCGATCCGGGCAATGGCAATTTTCGGATTAGTGGCAAAAGCATCTGTGAGCGTCGTGACGCCCTGAAAAATATTCGCAATTGTCTCCCATGTCATTAGCCGGTCTCCCTCCACACATTTTTAATATAAAAAAAGACGCTTCGCGTCGGCTGTGTCCTAGCATATTGCTTTTTACGAAGTCAATTTGTTTTCAGCGGTGCCACCGCCGGTATAGTCATCCATGATTTTGAGCTGATCGATCATAAAGTCGCGAACCTGCCGGGCCAACTGTTCCGGTGTGGATTTTTCGAAGGCCGCATAGGGGATTTCTTTAAACACTTGAATGTAAATTTTATGAACCCCCGTATAATCGAGGCTATATTTAGGCAGGGCTTTATTCGTGCCACTGATGACAATGGGCAGAATCGGAACTTTCTTTTTCAGAGCCAGTTGAAACGCACCGAGTTTGAAGTCTTTCATTGCTCCGTCGGGTGAGCGGGTTCCCTCGGGAAACATGAAGATGGAACTGCCCTCGTCCAGATGCTGCTCACACACCTCGAGCATGCGCTCGACACTGTCGCGGTCGCCGCGTTTGAGTTTGACGTAGCGGTTCAGCGTCATGTTCCAGCCAATGAGCGGCACACGGAACATTTCAATTTTGGACACCCATTTAAAATGAAAATAAAGACGGAAGGCCACCAGAATATCAAGCTGGGACTGATGGTTGGAAACAATGACGTAGGCCGCGCCTTTACGAACATGTTCGCGGCCTGCGATGCGAATCCGCCAGGGCGGCATCATCCAGGTGTAAAGCGAGGCCCAGAAGCAGGTAAATAAATGAAGGAGCCTCAGGCGCCGGTCAAAGGGATACGTCAGCACGCGCAGCAACAAAGCGAGAATATACAGCGGAATGGACGAAAGAGCGACAATGGCAAAAAAACCATAACTTACCAATTTATTGATCATATCAAACTCCCGTGGCGCAACCGGACGATACCGAAAATGCGCCGGAGTATAAAAATTACGCCCGCCCTTGTCAACAGGATTTCCGGGGAATTCAGGGCCCGGAATAGTCGTAAACCATCCATCATTCTACTTTTCTGTAACACCCCCCCCGCTTTTTTCTTTATTGCTTTTTAAAAGACATAGTGTATTAAAAATACCGTCCACAAGGCAACGGTAAAGGAGCCAACATCCGATGGAAAAAATCATTGATGCGCTTGCCGATGCAATCGGCCAATCCCATAAAATTGTAGTTTTTACCGGCGCGGGGATCAGCACAGAATCCGGCATTCCGGATTTTAGGGGGCCCGGTGGCCTGTGGACCAAATACGATCCCGACGACTTCACCATTGACAAGTTTCTCGGCTCTCCGGCCACACGCAAAAAAATGTGGCAGCGCCTGCGCGAAGGCGGCCTGATGGAAGAGGCGTTCCCCAACAAAACGCATCAGGCGATTGTAGAGCTGGAAAACATGGGGAAACTCCTGTCCATCGTGACGCAAAACATCGACAACCTTCACCAGAAGGCGGGAAGCAGCCCCTCGCTCATCCGCGAACTGCATGGCAACATGCAGATGCTCGTCTGCCTCAACTGCCGGGAGCGTTATCCCATCGGGCTGATCAAGGAAAGATACGCAGGCCGTGACGATGTTCCCATCTGTGAGTACTGCCGGGGCGTTTTAAAACCGGATGTGATTTTCTTCGGCGAGGCGCTTCCGCAAGAGACCCTCTCGCAGGCCATGCACGAAGCCGAAATCTGCGACATTCTGCTCGTCATCGGATCGTCGCTGGTAGTCTATCCCGCGGCGTATGTTCCGATCCAGGCGAGGCAATCCGGCGCGAAACTGGGCATCATCAACAAAGGCCCCACCGAGCAGGATTCGCTGGCGCATTGGCGCATCGACGCCCCGGCGGGCGAAACGATGACGAAGATCATCGAAAGATTAAAAAGGTCGTAGGGCTCTGCCCATGTGTCTGATTCTTTTTGCCTATAAGGTTCATCCGGCCTATCGTCTGATTCTTGCGGCCAACCGCGATGAGTTTTACGACCGCCCGTCGCAACCGGCCGATTTCTGGCCGAAGCACCCGCAGGTGCTGGGCGGCGTCGATTTACAGGAGGGGGGCGCCTGGCTGGGCGTTACCCGCACTGGAAAATTTGCCGCTGTCACCAATTACCGCGACCCCGCCTCGTGGAGAGACAATGCCCCGTCGCGCGGAAAACTGGTCAGCCGCTATCTGACCGGGTATAGCGACGCTCGGGCCTATGTCGATAAAATCTCCAAACGGGCAGGCGATTACAACGGCTTTAACCTGCTTGTGGGCGATGGTGAGGACCTCTGTATTTATTCCAATCGGGGCGCATTACAAAAACTTTCCCCCGGAATTTATGGCCTGAGCAATGCGCTTCTGAATACCCCCTGGCCCAAAATCCGGCGCGGTAAAAAAATGCTGAAAGCGGCGCTTGATCTAAAAGGCGTCGCGCTCACGGAGGCGCTTTTTGCAATGCTGGCCGACCGCCACCTGCCCCCGGACAACCAATTGCCCGACACGGGCGTCAATTCAGAATGGGAAAGAATACTCTCGGCGATGTTCATCACCAGTCCCGTCTATGGCACACGCACCTCCACGCTTTTGCTGATCAGAAAAAATAAAAGGATTCAAGTCATCGAAAAATCATTCAACGGCGAAAAAGAGCCGTGGCTTGTCAGCCGGTTTTCTTTCCCGCAGGAAGCGGATCATTAACAGGAGGCCCTATGAAAGTCGTTTATTCCGAAGAGTATAAGCAGGTCTATTCCTACGACCCCGCATCGAATCCGGGGCGGATTGAATCGATTGAATTTGCGCTGGCGGGAAAGGTGAATTTTATTGAACCCCAACCCGCATCGGACGAAGATATCACCGCCATCCATACGCCAAGACATATCGCTGAAGTCCGGCGTGAGGGCGTCTATGACATCGCCGCGCTGGCCGCAGGCGGCGCCATCAAGGCGGCCCAGATCGCTCTATCGGAGCCTTGCTTTGCCGTCATTCGTCCCCCCGGTCACCACGCCTCCGCCGACAGCGCCTGGGGATTCTGCTATTTCAACAACATGGCCATCGCGCTGGACAAACTCAAGCGATCCGGAAAATTGAAAAAAGCCTTCGTGCTGGATTTCGATCTGCACACCGGCGACGGCAATATCAATATTCTGGAACCGAAAGGGTATGTGACGATTTTAAATCCCGGCGGGCAGGATCGAAACGAATATTTACGTATCGTTGAGCGCGCGCTGGGGAAAACGGATGCGGACATGATTGCCGTATCCGCCGGCTTTGACCATCATGAAGACGACTGGGGCGGCCTGCTGGCCACTGAGGATTATGCGACGATGGGCCAGCTTGTGCGCGAAGCGGCAAAGCGAAACGGGGGCGGCTGTTTCGGCATTCTCGAGGGCGGATACAACCATGCAGTCCTGGGTAAAAACGTTCTGGCATTTATTGAGGGCCTGGGCGGACAGTAGCCCAAACCCCGTCGCCGACATTTTTTAAAGGCAGAAAACACCCCGGTCATACACCAGCATTTTTTTGCCGTTTGTCAGGTGTGCCGTAACGGTTTTGGGCTCCGTATTGACGAGGTCCCAGTGCAGCGCGGAGTCGTTGAAACCCAGTTTCTTTTTCAGCGCAGGCGAAAGCTCTGCCGGATTGCCATTGTAAGTGTCGCTGTAGGATGATCCGAGCGCCACATGGCAGTTGCCTTCCCTGCCGCCGAAATTCTCATCAAAAAGCGTCTCCGCCATAAAACGGTCAATGCGTGAAAAACGCTTGTCAGTGAGTGAAAATTCTCCCAACTGGCAGGCGCCCTTATCCATGGCCAGTTGTTTTTTCACAAACGCCTCGCCCTGCCCGGCTTCGATTTTGACCGCCTTGCCTTTGGCAAAAGTAAGGCGCACCTCTTCGATGTAATTGCCGCTGCGGAAAGACGGGAGATTGGCATAATAGACCCCCTCCGTACCGCGCCAGTCAGGCGATACAAATATTTCAAAGCTGGGAATATTGTGGCCAGACACCCCCGCCCATTTGCGCTTTTCGCCCGGCGTGATCCGTAAATCCACATGGGCCGATTCCAGAGAAAAATATTTAACCGGCAGCGCGCTGAGCTTTCTTTTGATATGTTTAATTTCCGAATAGATGCCGCGCCACTGGGACACCGGATCATCGGCGTCGAGATAGCAGCCTTTGATCACTTGCGCCGTATATTGCTTGAGTGTCATTTTGGCCTGGCGCGCCAGTTCCGGTGTGGGGAGCAGGCAAAGCGTCCAGCTGTATTGGCGCGCGTCTTCGCGGCGATCCAGAATATCCTTGATGGGCTTTCGCGCGACGATCGATTTGCCGATTTTGGCCGGATCGATGTCCTGAAGATGAGTGAGCGACTCCGGCGCGTGCAGGAAGATGCGTCCGGCAAGACTGCCGAATAATTCCTTATCGCCCGGCGCAATGAATGTCAGTTGCCTGCCGTCGGCTTTCGTATAAAAACTACGCTCCATGCCCGGCGTGGCCACCATCCGGGTCACGGAATACACGCCCATGTCCAGAAGCCTCGCAAACAGAATCTCCGCCAGAGGAAGCGCCGGCTGATCATATTGGATCAGCACAATGTCTTTTTTCCGAATCGCTTTCTTTTTGGCTGTTGCCAGCCCCCACAGAAGCACATCGGCGTATTTGTCGAGTTGATTTTCCGTAAACATATTTTTTCCTTTCACGATGATTGTCCGGCGTTTATTGCTCAAGCCGACATGGCGCTCCTTCTGTGGCCGGCAAGCTTTTGTTCAATCACCCGTTTAAACGCCGACACCACAAGCGGATCAAACTGACTGCCCGAATTATCCGCCAGTTCCCTGAGCGCCTGAAGCGGCGTCATCCCTTTGCGGTAGGGCCGGTCGCTGGTCATGGCGTCAAAGGAATCCGCCACCGCCACAATGCGGGCGCCCAGCGGAATATACCCCGGCCGCCCGTTGGCGCTTGGAGCGGATCCGGCATAATACCGGTGGTGCGCTTCGACAATGGGCACGACATCCTTGAGCACAGCCCCCAGGCACGACAGGAGCT
This sequence comes from uncultured Smithella sp., assembly GCA_964608995.1. Classification (GTDB taxonomy): domain Bacteria; phylum Desulfobacterota; class Syntrophia; order Syntrophales; family Smithellaceae; genus UBA8904. The sequence continues at coordinate 42,188 of CAZSQS010000016.1, forward strand.
TTGCGCCTTTTTCCGCGTGTCCGTTCATGATTTCCCTCTCTTCGCCGGACAGCTTGGCGGCTTTGCGCAGAATTTGTTTACTGACTTCGATTTTCCCGATGTCATGCAGCAGGCCGGCCACACGGATATTTTCCACATCAATGCCCCGTACGCCCATGGCCAAAGCCGTCTCCTGGGCCAGTTCGGACACCCGTACCGAGTGCCCCTTGGTGTATTGATCTGTGGATTCAAGATACTTTGAAAGAATTTCGACAATCCCGACATAGGCAATTTTCAAGTCGCGGACTTTTCGCTCATTTGCCTCATAAAGACTGCCGACCGTGACGCTTGCCAGAATGAGAAAGCCCCCCCAGGACATAAATTTACTCAGATCGTAAAACAGGTTTTGGCTGAAGAATCGCGAGGGGAAAATCAGCGCGCAGGCAAATACCATTGTAATGGACAGAATCGCCGTGAGCAATCCCATCCGCCGCCCGAGGAAATAGGCGGCAATCAAAACCGGCAGGTAATAAAAGTGAAGCACCACTGAGGGTTCTGAAATAAAGTAGGTGCCCAGAAAGGCGGTAATCAGGATGGCGCCCACGACAATGACCTCAAAACGCTTGAAGAACAACCGCTTTAAGGGTTCAATCAATTTCCCGCGGATCATGATCTGGCTTCCCTTCCAAATAATTTTAAACTTTCCCGACTACCACACGGGCGGGAGTATAGAAATTTTGTGCTTCCCTGTCAAGAATTCCCGCGCAGAATTCTCTTTTCTGAATTTATTTTCAAAACAGACCGTATTGAGAACTAATTTCCTTGCTTAAATAGGGGCCCTTCTTTATAGTCATCATCATAATAAACGCCCGCGCACACTCCCCGGCGGACCGTGATGACCCTATGGAAACACAACACATTCTGGAAAAAATAAACAAAGACAAACTGATCGTTCTTTTGCTGTTTATCGTCGCGCTCGTTGCCGTAGGGTTTGTTTTGAAGGTGGCCAAACCGGTGATTTTGCCTCTGGTGATTGCCTGGCTTCTGACCTTCGTGCTCGGCCCCGTTGTCAACGCCATGACCCGGATTAAAATTCCACTGCCGATCACCATTATTCTGATCATCATCCTGCTTTTCGGCATCGTCATCGGCGCCGTCATTTTTTTGCAGGACCGCGTTTTTTCCATCATTGCTGAATTTCCGAAATATGAAGGAAAGTTTGCCCTCTTGAGCGACGAATTAAGCAAGCAGCTGGGCGCCTCAATTCCCCCGGAATATAACCCCCTGGCTGATTTCAAGATTTCTTCGGCGATTCACGATATGCTGGGCACGGTCTCCGGGTCCCTGTTTGCCCTTGTGTCGAATCTGACCATGATTGTCATTTTTCTGGTTTTTCTTCTACTGGGCAAGCCCTATACCAAGTATAAGCTGGAACGCGCCCTCTCGGACAACCGCGCCAAACAATTTGCAAATATCTTATTCACGATTTCATCGGACATCAGCCGCTATCTGTCCACTCTCATGCTGATCAGTCTCTCCACGGGCATCCTGATCTGGCTGGCGTTAACCCTCATCGGTGTGGATTTCGCGTACACCTGGGGAGCGATGGCCTTTTTGCTCAACTTCATTCCGACACTGGGATCCATCGTCGCTTCAGTTCCTCCGATTCTGACCGCGTTTGTGCAATATTACCCAAACCTCTGGCCCGGCATTCTTGCCTTGATCGCCATCACTGCCATTCAAATGACCATCGGAAACTTCATCGCTCCGAAAATACTGGGGGATCGTCTGAATTTGAGCCCAGTCGTCATCCTGCTATCTTTGTTGTTCTGGGGATGGCTGTGGGGCATCGTCGGCGCGCTCCTGGCTGTGCCGATTGCCTCGGCCATCAAGATCGTCTGTGAAAATATCGACGAGCTGCAACCCATCAGCGTGATGATGGGTTCAAGCCGCCGTTTCTGGAAGGAAAGTCAAAAAGAGCCGTAAACGCGCTTCTGCCGTTTATTTTACCCGATAAGCCAATCATGCCTGCATCAGAAAGCAAGGTAAAGAACCGTTTTAACTTGCCGCAAGCTCTTTTTTAATGGCCAGTCCAACCTTCTCAATCGAGTAAGGCTTTTTAATATAGGCCCCCGCGCCGAGCCCCTGGGCTTCACGAACCCGCTCGGTCTCTGAAAAACCGCTGGCGATGACCGCTTTCTGCCCCGGCCGCAAGGCAATGATACGCCGGTAAGTTTCCAGGCCATCCATCCCCGGCCGCATAATCATATCCAGCAGGATCAGGTCATAGGATTGCGTCTTGATCAATTCCACCGCCTCTTCGCCGCTTTTTGCCGCAACCGGCGCATATCCCAGCGCCGCAAGAATCTGGGTGGCAATATCCCGCTGCGTCTCGACATCATCGACCACCAGAATGCGCTGACCGCCGCCGCGAAGCTGTTCGATCGAACCATCCGTTTCTTTGCGGGTCGCTTTGACCTCAGTGGCTGGAAATGTGATTGTAAAGGTTGTGCCCTGTCCCTCAGTACTTTCCACATCAATGCGTCCGCCATGATCTTCAACCGTCCCCCAGACCACCGCCATCCCGAGGCCGGTGCCGCTTCGCCCCATCACCTTCTTGGTAAAAAACGGTTCAAAAATGTTTTCGAGATTTTCAACCGGGATGCCCACGCCATTGTCTTGCACTTTGAGCACCACGTAATCGCCTTCGGTCAGGTTATCGTAACCGGAAGAGGCGGCTTCAATATATTTATTTTCCGTGGTGATAGTGACCGTTCCGGTTGTATCAATAGCCTCGGCGGCGTTAATCACCAGATTCATCAGTGTTTTAGACAAATGCACCGGCGATCCGCTGAGATTCATCAGCCCCGGCTCCAGATGCGTCTCAAAGCGGACACCCGAATGCGTGGCGCGCAAATTGAAAAATTCGGGGCTGTGCAGATAATCGTGGATCACATCGTTTAAGTTCGCGATTTCCTTAACCGCAACCCCGCGTCTGGCCAGCGCCAGCAAATCCTGAACGATGGCTGCCGCCTTTTGCCCGGACTTCATAATATCGGTAATCGGCTTTCGCATGGGGTCGGTTTCCGGCATATTGAGCAGCAACAGTTCCGGATAGCTGACAACTCCGGAGAGGGTATTGTTTAAGTCATGGGCGACACCGCCGGCCAGCGTGCCCAGCGCTTCCATCTTGCGAGCCCTCTGCAGACGGCTTTCCATAATTTTATATTCCGTCACATCGCGGGCCAGCCCCCGGAATCCAACTGCCTGAGAGCCCGCGTTGCTGATCTGAGAGGCCAGGACACTGACGGTAATCTCCGTGCCGCCTGCGGATATAATATCCAGATCAACCGGCGGACTCGGTTTTCCGGTAACTAAAATATTCTTAAAGACATCCCGAATTTTCGCACTGTTGGGCTGATCCATCAAAGCGCGGAAGTTCATCCCGATGAGTTCATCGCGCGAATACCCCAGCCTTTCAATCAGCGCTCTGTTAAAAAATATGATATTGCCGCGCAGATCGACCTCAAAATAAGCATCCGCGATCGTCTCCAAAATGGTGCGGTATTTTTCCTCGCTCTCCTTGAGCGCCTGGGTCACCACCTTGCGGTCTTCAATTTCCTGGGCAAGTTTTTCATTGGAGTTCGAAAGCTTATCCCTTTCCGCCAGCAGAAGTTTCGAATAGGTTTTTGCCGAGCGGTCGGATTCATCAATCCGGAAGAAAAACATCGTAATCAAAATGGTCGTGCTTACAATGATAAACAGGAGGTCAATGACAATCATCGCCCAGTGATGCATCCCCTGCGCGCGCCCAAAGATAGAATCCCAGTAGCCGATGTGGATGAGAACGGCGATGAGCCCCCAGGTGGCCATATTGACCAGCGTGGAGGCGATAGCGCCGGGCCAGCGCAGTAAGATGGCAGCGATAATCGCAAAGGAAAACAGCCATTCCCGCGACGAATAAAACGGCCCGACGGTCAGTACAATGGACATGCCAATCAAATAGATACACAGGCAAACCAGCCCCGCGCGCAGAGCGAACGGCGATTTGGGGAAGAAAAAAATAATCAGGCTGATCAGATACCCGATGGTGCAGGCGGCAAGAATCCTCCAATACTCGTAGGTGATGTTGCTGAAGATCCCCAGCACATAGGCTAGAAACCCCACAAACACGCTCAGGAGAATGAAAAGATAGAGCACCTTTTCCTGCCAGTGATTCGGGGCCTCCGGATCCAGCACAGCGTCCGGCGCGTATTTTTCATAAATATGCCTCGTGAACCAGTGGACCACTTTCGCGAAAACATCCGGCTTTGTTATCTTCATGACTGCATCCTTGCGAAATTCATTTTCGAAAGTTTAATTTCTTCTTTCCGAACAAGAACAAGTAGTTAAAAATTATACATGATCGTTTCCGGAAGTCAATATGAATGGCAGGGCGGCCAGTGGCGCCGGACTTGATCAAGCCATTCAACACCCTGACGGCCGGGCTTCTTTTTGGTCAATGGGGTGAGGTGTCCCCAACAGATCCTTTTGCGGGAATTCGGGAAAAACATTTATTCGCGTAAAAAAACCCGGCAAAGACAACTGCCGGGATTTTTTCACAGGGAAATCGCGCAAAATAATGATTTTAACCCATGGCTCACTTTTTTGTTTTGGCGGCTTTTGGCGCCGTCGCCTTCTCGAAGAGTTTCGCCAGTTCCCATCTTTTACGCGTCTTCCAGCTTCCCTTGTGATAGGCGTAGCTCGCCAGAAGCGGGAGCGCCGTGGTGGCTTCGGCATAGACCATCTGCTCGCAGGATGAATCCACCTTGCCCCAGGAGTTGGCCTCTTTCAGCGTCGAGCTGGAACAGGCGCCGTCGCGCACATCCGCTACGGTGATCTGAACGGCGTATTTGTGCATCGGTACATCCTTGCCCAGGATCTCGGCGCAAACGACGGTATCCTGCGCAAAGTTTTTCGGCACGCCACCGCCGATCATGAGAAGACCGGTGGTTCCGGCCGCGATCTTGACCTCGGTGAGCTCCCGAAAATCCTTCACCGAATCAATGGATAAATGCTTTTCGGGCCGCTCATTCTGGTGCAGTACCAGACCGAATCCCGCCGAGCTGTCTGAAAAGGCGGGGCAGAAGATCGGCACGGAATTTTCGTAGGCCGCCTGCACCAGGGAGTCTTTCTTTTTGGCGTGTTGAGTCAGGTATTTACCCATCTCGGCAATGAATTCCCGCGAGGAATAGGGACGCGGCTCCAGAGCATCGGCGATGGCCTTGATCGTCCGGTCGCAGTGCTGCAAGTCATCTTCGCTGATAAAGGTATCATAAATGCGGTCGATGTAGAGGCTGCGCAAAAGCTTGTCATCGACATACGGCGTTCCCTGATAGTGCTTGAAGCCCAGTGCTTCGAAGAAATCCATGTCCACAATCGCCGCGCCGGTGGCCACAATGGCGTCAATCATGTTGTTTTTCACCAGATCGACATAGACCTGCATGCAGCCCGCCGCGCTGGTGGACCCGGCAAGGGTCAGAATCACCGCGCATTTTTTTTCTTTGAGCATGCGGTCGTAGATGTCGGACGCGTTGGCCAGATCACGCGCGGAAAAGGACATTTTTTTCATGGCCTCGATGATGTCAACGGCGTTGATGGCTTTGATGTCGATATGCTCGACGACTTTTTTCAACAAATCTTTTTTCTTCATAAATTCTTTTTTCTCCCGTGCTGATATTTCTCACTGTTGGCGGTTATTAATTCAGAGCCTGTCAATTGTCAACCCTATACCATTTTCCGGCGTATAAATATCCATAAAATATTTCTTAGCTTTTTGACCTATCTGCGCTATAGACCCCCCTGCGGCAATTAAACACAAACCATGGATGCGAGTATGGATACCTTTACGCTGGCGGCCACCAGTTTTACGATCGCCCTGTCACTGTTGATTACAGGGAAAAAGGATAAACTCCAGGCGTCTTTTTCTGCGTTTTGCCTGGCGATTTTTATTGCCCACGCCGCTATTTTCCTGGGCGGCCTGTTGATGTCGGATTTCTGGAATTATGCGGCGCAAAGCGGCATTTTAGCCATTGCGCCGATTTGCGTCTGGTTTTTCCTGCACCTGACACACAGCAAATCCTACCTGACCCAGGGCTCGGTGGCGCTCACCGCACTGATCAGCGTCACGGGATTTTTCCTGCAATTTACCCCGCTGCATCAATGGCCCTATTTCCGGATCGTTTTAATCGCCTATGCCTGCATCATTCTGGTGATTTGTTACTTTGCCCTGCTGCGCCACGTCAGAATCATTTCTCCCAGCACGGAAAAACGGCGCCTGCGCTACCTGCTGATCGCCTGCCCCGTGGCCGCGCTCTTGAGCGGCGCGGATCTGCTGGTTTATGCGGGCTATGATTTCCCCCCCATCACGGGGCTGGCGCTCTCGGCGCTCTTATATTTCACCTTGCTGATTGTTGCCTACCCGCAACTGTCCGAGCTGCATGATTTTCTGGCCCGCGCGCTTGTCATCTTTGTCACGACGATGGCTGGCGCGCTGATCTTTTATTTTTCAGCTTTCTTTTTCAGTCAGGAAATCCCTTCGTTCAACAGCGTGATCATGGCGTCCTTTCTGATTGTGATTGCCATAACGCCCATCAAAATGATTCTTAAAATTATTTTCAGCTATTTCTATCCCGACAGCAAGGATGTCTTCACCTCTCTTTACGAATTCGATGAAAAACTGGAACGGGAAAAAGCGGGCATGCTCGCGGAGATGGCCCCGGTCATCGCCCATGAAATCCGCAATCCGCTGGGATCCATCAAGGGCGCGGCCCAGTTTCTTCTGGAAGAAGCCGCCACACAGGAGCACAGCAAGCTGCTCAATGTGATTATCGAGGAAGTCAACCGGTTAAATGGCGTGGTCAGCCAGTTTCTGGACTATGCGCGTCCGCTGACCGTCAAGCGACAGGCTAAGGACATTAATGCGGTCGTGCAAAAGGCGATATCGATTTTATCGGCCAACCGCCTGACGGACCGCATTACAATAAACGCGGAGTTCGCCGACGATTTGCCCGCCTTGCCAATCGATGATCAGCAGCTTATCCAGGTCATTTTGAATATCTCCCTCAATGCCGTTGAGGCCATGCCTGATGGCGGCACCCTTTCTTTCCGGACATCCAAAATTGCCACCAGCGTGGGCGACGCCATCGGCATTACCATCCGCGACACGGGTGGCGGCATTTCCCCTCAGAATCTGAGAAACATTTTCAAGCCCTTTTACACGACGAAGGAAAGGGGCGTTGGCCTGGGACTGGCGATCTGTCAGCGCATTATCAAGGAACACGGCGGGGTGATCCGCGTCAAATCCATTCCAGGGCAGGGAAGCGTTTTTTTTATCCGCCTCAATCCGCAAGACAAAACTTAATCACAATCCGCCTTGATTTAATCGCCAAGTTCGCATAATTGGAGCGCATGGAGAAGATTTTAATTGTTGACGATGAACTGAATATGCGCATGGTGCTGACCGCCATGCTCAAACGCGAGGGCTATGATGTGGCGGCGGCAGCCGATGGCGAAGAAGCACTCAAGATTTTAAAATCCGGGCCGGTGGCCGCCGTTGTAACAGATTTAAAGATGCCCCGCTTAGGCGGAATGGAACTGCTTGAACGCGTCAGTTCAGAATATCCGGACATCCCGGTCATCATGATCACCGCCTACGGGACGGTGGCCACAGCCGTTGAGGCCCTGAAAAAAGGCGCGCTGGATTACATCACCAAGCCCTTCGAGCTCGAAGAGATCAAAAGCGTCGTTTCCAAAGCCATCAAGACACATAACCTCAAAGCCAATGAACTGGTTGCGCCGCCGGATGAAATCGAACGCACCGGCATCATTGGGTCAAGCAAAGCCATTCTTGATATTTTTGAAGCCGTTGAACGTGTCGCCCCCACCACCACCACCATCCTGATTTCCGGTGAAACCGGCACCGGCAAGGAGCTGGTTGCCGAAGCGATTCATCGCAATTCACCAAGACGCAACAATCCGTTCATCAAGATCAACTGCGCTGCCATCGCTGAAACGCTCATGGAAAGTGAACTGTTCGGCTATGAAAAAGGCGCCTTCACCGGCGCGGCGATTTCCAAACCCGGCAAATTTGAACTGGCGCACAAGGGAACGCTGTTTCTCGACGAAGTGGGCGAAATCCCCCGCGACATGCAGGTCAAGCTCCTGCGCGTCCTTCAGGAGCAGGAATTCGAACGCGTCGGCGGGCTCAAGACCATCAAGGTGGACGTCCGCTTTCTCGCGGCGACAAACCGGAATCTCTACCAGAGCGTGAAGGAGGGACAATTCCGGGAGGATTTGTATTACCGCCTCAACGTCTTCCCCATTTCCGTCCCCCCGCTTCGTGACCGCGCCGAAGACATCCTGCCACTTATTGACTTCTTCATCGAAAGATTCAACCGGAAACTGGAGCTGGCCATCCGTGGCGCAGACAATACAGTCAAGGAAGTGCTCCTTAGCCACCGCTGGCCCGGCAATATCCGGGAGCTTGAAAATATGATCGAACGCATGATGCTTCTGGCCAAAACCCCCATGATTACGATCGATGAAATTCCACCGGAATTTCGCGCGCGCCTGGATGAGGAAAGCGCCACTGCGTCCATCAGCGACCCAAAACCCTTCAAGGATTTCATGCGCGCCCACATGGAAAATGTTGAAAAACAGCTGATCGTCAAAACCCTGGAAGAATCTGAGGGCAATGTCACTAAAGCCGCCAAAAAAATGGGGTTAAGCCGAAAAGGCCTGCAATTGAAAATGATCAAATACAATTTGAGGAAATAATCCGGAAATACGACCGAAAACGACAGGGTCAGCCCGCTTTGGCCATGGTTGACGGCGACAGATAATTCTCCGTTTCAAGATAGGGAAAAATCGCAACAAAGGCTGCTACCACCCGGGGATCAAAATGCGTCCCGGAATTGGCTATCACTTCCTGTTTGGCCTGAATGGTACTAAACGCCTTGCGGTAGGGCCGGTCTGTGGTGAGCGCGTCATACACATCCGCCACCGCGATGATGCGCGCCCCCAGCGGAATATCATCATGGGCGGCTTTGTAATAACCGGTCCCGTCATACTTTTCATGATGATGTAAGATAATCGGTAAAATATCGCCGACGGTTTCCCCCAGCGGCTCAAGCATATTGACGGCCATCCAGGTATGCTGGCGGATATTGACGCGTTCCTGCGCCGTAAGCGCCGTCACTTTCTGCAGAACCGCTTCACTGACGCCCACCTTCCCTAAATCATGTAAAAGCGCAGCCACCCGGATATTCTCCACCTCAAAGGCCGTAAGCTTCATCTGCTTCGCGATCATTTCCGAGATGATGGAAACCCGGTGGGAGTGGCTTTGTGTGTAATTGTCGGCCGATTCAATCACCAGCGACAGCATCTCAATGATCCCGCTGTATGTTTTCTGGAGTTCCTTGCGGGCTTGTTCTTTCTTATCGTAGAGCATGCCCATGCAGTAACCCGTAAAAATCAGAAAAAGCCCCCAAGTGATCAAATCAACCCATTTGAATAATTCGGCATTGGACCCCGGCTGCAACGCAAAACTTTTCGGTGAAAAGTAAGCCAAAAGCCCAATGATGACGACAGACAAAACAGACGAAATCACCGCGTAGCGCTTACCGAAAAAATAAGCGCCCAACAGCACTGGCAGGTAAAAGATATTCAGGAAAGCCCGCTGATTGACCACAAAGAAATAAATAAATGCGGCCATGGCGACCAAAAGGAGGATAATGATCAGTTCCTGGTCAACATTGAACTTACTTTTTATAAGCGCTTTATCCACCAAAACACCGTCTCATGAAGAAACCATTGCAACACTGGACGACTTTTTATTTTATTTATAACGAGATAGCGGATGCCTGTCAATAGAGAGTTTTTTCACAATGAATATCGTTGACATTCATCACTGTCCTCCCTATAAAGACATCCATGAGCCGTCAGGAGGGCATTTCATATGGAAATTAAATATAAAATCTGGATTGAAAAAAACGGTAAAGTGATTTTCGGCAAGGGGCGAGACGATATTCTGACGGCCATTGATGCAGAGCACAGCCTCAATGCCGCCGCAAAAAAGCTGGAGATGTCTTACCGTGCGGCGTGGGGACGCCTGAAAGCTTCCGAGGACAGGATGGGCTTGAAACTTGTCGAGATTAATAACAAGGAAAAATCCATGCAATTAACCCAACAGGCTCATTTGATCATCACGCGCTTTGAGGAATTGGAAAAAGACGTGCAAAAACTTCTGGCCGCAGCGGATCAGGAGTTTCAGAAATTACTTCATGAAAAGAAGTAATTAAGCCTTTATCCCCTTGATGATCACGCTCAGGCTATCCTGAACCGTTGTGTGGATTCTTTCAGCGCGTTTATCCGGCGACCCCGTATAAATATAAAGAGAGATTACACCGTTTAGCAATCCCCAGACTGCGTTTTGTATCTGACGGATATCGATCTCCGAGGAAAACTCACCCGATTCAACCCCTTTGCGAATAATTTCTGAAATCATGCGGATATTCTCATTGGTGGTGTGAATCAGCTGTGTGTTTTGCTCCTCCGTCAAATTCATATTGTCGGCATGGAGCATAAATGTCATCAGGATTCTAAACAACTCTTTGTTTTCAAAAAAGAACTTAACATAATCCCGTGAGAATTCCCTGAGAATGTCCGATGCGGACCCTTCTCGTTTTGCAAAACTTTCTATCTCTTTGTGGCGTTCAATATTCGCCGAAATTAAAATTTGTGTATAGATCTCTTCCTTGCTGTCGAAATACAGATAAATCGAACCCTTGCTGACTTCCGCTTTGGCGGCGATCAGATCCACCGTCACTGACTTAAATCCACGTTCAAAGAAAAGTTTACGCGCTGCTTTTAAAATGGCGTTTTTACGATTTTCCTTCTCTTTTTTTCTTCTTTCTTCAGAGCTCAAGATTATTACTCCTTCTGGTCATACCATAAACACGCAAGGTGCCGAACTTCCATAAGACAACGTAAATATTGTAAACTACACTTACACTCTTCATTATGACTTGCAGTCACAATGGCGTATCGTAATTGATTCACCCTGTCAAGGGAAAATACTCTCGTG
>CAZSQS010000017.1:0-51012 GCA_964608995.1 uncultured Smithella sp.
CATCACGCCGCCGTTTACCCAGCTCAATACGCCGTATCCGGCAACGCCTTATTTAGCGGGCTTTTTAAAATCGCAGGGCTATGACGTGTTTCAGGCCGACCTTGGCATTGAATTGATTAATGCCCTGTTTTGCCGGGAAGGTTTTGAAGCACTCTTTGGCGCAATTAAACAGACGGGCAGAAAGCTTTCGCCCAATTCCCGTTCCATTCTCAAGCAGTCTGAAAAATATCTTCAGACCATAGATGTGGTGATGCGTTTCCTGCAATACAGGGACAATACGCTGGCCCAACTTTTCTGCAATGATAATTTTTTACCAAGAGCGTCTCGATTTGAATCCATGCCGGATCTGGAGTGGTCCTTCGGGACCATTGGCATAAATGATAAAGCCCGGTTTCTGGCAACCCTCTATATTGAGGATATTGGCGATCTCATTAAGGATGCACTCACTCCCTATTTCGGTTTCAGCCGGTATGCTGAAAAACTCGGCCTGTCGGCCCATTCTTTTGCGCCGCTAGAGACGGCCTTAAAGCAGCCGGAAAACCTTCTTGAGGTGCGTCTGCTGGAATTGCTCAAACGTCATATCGAAATGATTCGCCCCGATGTGGTGGGAATCACCCTGCCCTTTCCCGGAAATCTTTATGCCGGATTAAAATGCGGTCAGTTTATCAAAAAGCATTTTCCGCACATAAAAATTGTAGCGGGCGGCGGATTTGTAAATACCGAGCTTCGGAGTCTCTCGGAACCGGCGGTTTTTGATTATGTCGATTTTATTACCCTCGACGATGGTGAACGGCCATTGTTGAGCATCCTTGAGTCTCTCCAGAATGAAATATGTCATTGCGAACGACGTGAAACAAACCATGAGATCAGCACGCAGCCCAAGTGCCTGCCCACAAGATCCTTCCCCGCCCCTGGTGGGCGGGGATCGAGGGGAGGGGGCAACTTGAGGTCTCACCCTCCCCCTGCCCCTCCCGTCAAGGGAGGGGAGATTGCAGCGACTTCCTTAAGGAACGCGGATGCCCTGCCGCATGCACCGTTATTGACCAGAACTTTTATTCGAGTGGGCAATGAAGTCCAGTATATCAATAATCATCCTGATCCTGATTTTTCTCATGCTGAAACCGGGTGTCCGGATTACACGGATCTTCCTTTGGATCAATATCTGTCGCTCATTGAAATGGCCAATCCGATGCATCGGCTTTGGAGTGACGGATGCTGGAATAAGCTGACCATAGCGCATGGCTGTTACTGGCATCAATGTTCTTTTTGCGACACGTCGCTCCCTTACATCAGGCGTTTTGAGAGCGCGCCGGCATCGCTTCTTGTGGACCGCATCGAGCATGTTCTTGAGCAAACGGGGCATCGCGGTTTTCACTTTGTGGATGAAGCTGCGCCTCCTGCGTCTCTCAAAGCGCTGGCCAAAGAATTGCTGAAGAGAAAAATAGCGATTTCCTGGTGGACCAATATCCGCTTTGAAAATGCTTTTACCGAAGACCTCTGCCGGTTACTGGCAGACTCCGGTTGCATCGGAGTGACCGGCGGCCTGGAAGCCGCCTCAGAGAGGCTTTTGAAGTTAATGAATAAAGGCGTGACGCTCCGACAGGCGGCACAGGTGTGCGATCATTTCACCCGGGCGGGCATTATGGTGCATGCGTATCTGATGTACGGATTCCCGACACAAACCGCGCAGGAAACCATCGATGCCCTTGAAATCGTCCGTCAGTTCTTCGTTGAGGGGCTTATCCAGTCCGCTTTCTGGCATCGTTTTACCGCAACGATTCACAGCGATGTGGGAAAAAATCCAAAGAAATATTCGTGCAACGTATCCGGCCACAAGGTCGGCCGTTTTGCAAATAATGATCTCGTGCACGAGGATCCCCGCGGTTGTAACCACAGCGCGTTTACCCAGGGGTTGAATAAAGCGGTTTACAACTTTATGCATGGCATCGGTACAGACATGGCTATTAAAGACTGGTTCGATTTTCCCGTACCGGCCGTTTCCGTCAAAAGAAATTTTGTAAAACAGGAAACGGATCAATACAGAAAAAACTTCAAAGCAAAATAGAGAAGGGCAGAGATAACGGCGCAAATCGGAATGGTCAACAGCCAGGCCCAGATGATGTTTCCGGCCACGCCCCAGCGAACGGCGGAAAGCCTTTTGGTTGAGCCAACCCCCACAATCGCGCCGGTGATGGTATGGGTTGTGCTGACGGGAATGCCGGCCATGGTCGAACCGATAATGGAGCAGGCGGCGGCCGTTTCAGCGCTGAATCCGCCGATCGGCTGAAGTTTCGTGATCTTGGTTCCCATCGTTTTCACAATCCGCCAGCCGCCAAACATCGTGCCCAGCGAAATCATAGTATAGCAGGAAATCACCACCCACAGAGGAATATGAAACGTATCGCCCAGTAAGCCCTTGCTGAAAAGCGCCATGGCGATAATGCCCATCGTTTTTTGCGCGTCGTTCATGCCGTGCCCCATGGAATAAATCGCTGCGGATAAGAGCTGGAGCTTGCGGAAGAGCTTGTCGGACTTGGCCATATTGGAATAACGGCTCAAGTTCATGGCCAGCACCATAAAGACAAACCCCAGCGCCATGCCGACGGCCGGAGAAATGACGATAAAAAGAGAGGTCTTGATGATGCCGCTCCAAACCAGCGTTGTGGTTCCGGCTTTGGAAACCGCCGCGCCGATCAAACCGCCGATCAAAGCGTGCGATGAACTGCTCGGAAGTCCATAGTACCAGGTGGTGATATTCCAGATAATCGCGCCGCCCAGCGCGGACAACACAACCAGATTATCGACAATATCGATATGGATAATGCCTTTGCCGATGGTGTGCGCGACTTGCGTACCGACAAAAAAAACGGCAGCAAAATTAAAAAAGGCTGCCCAGATAACGGCATACTTGGGCGACAGGACACGGGTGGAAACAACAGTAGATATAGAATTGGCAGAATCATGAAAGCCATTCAAAAAGTCAAACACCAGGGCGATGATGACCAGAAAAATGACAAATGCCATGGAATCAAGCATGTTTCAGGACTATCCCTTCCACGATGTTGGAGACATCTTCACAAACATCAATGGCTTCTTCCAGCCGTTCGAAAATTTCCTTCCACTTAATGAGTTCGATGGCGTCATTTTCTTTGATGAAAAGTTCGGTGATGATCGTTCTTAAAACGACGTCGCCGGCGTTTTCAAGCGTATTAATCTCAACACAGCCATCCAGGATCATCTTGGAATTTTTCATATCACGCAGGCCATGGACAATCCCTTTAATTTTCTTAATGGCCTGAAAAAGGATTTCCGCCTGCTTGATAATCTCATCATCCGGCTTTTTCACCTTATACATATGAATGCGGATGCCGGTAGCTTCAATGACGTCCATGATGCTGTCCATCTTATTGACCAGTGCGTAAATATCCTCCCGGTCAATGGGCGTCAGAAAGGTTTTGTGCATTTTTTCGTAGGTATTGTGCGTGATGACATCCGCTTCGTGTTCGAGCTCTTTGAGACGGGCAACTTTCGGCGCGGAAAAATCGCGATTTTGCGTCATTTCGAGAAAAAACTGGCCGCCTTCTTCAATTTTATCAGCCAGTTCTTCAAACAATTTAAAAAAATTTTCTTCTTTAGGAAACAGGCGCATAAAACTCATCCCCCTTCTTTCCTTAGACATGCAACGGATATTTTTAAAGTCCGCAGTGCTCTAGCGAATTATCAAATAAAATGCAAGTTTTTATAACAGATAAGGCAAGGGATATTCATATTTTTATTTGTTATTTCAGACATCCGGCATTTTTTAATTTTGGTTCATCCGACAAAAGCGTACCTGAGTTTATCAATAGCCGTGACCTTTAGCTTGAAAAATAAAAATCGCGAAATCCATAATGGATGACGTCTATCATCAACAAGGCTTATCAAAAGCTGCCGCCTAAACCGGACTGGCCACCACTTTTAACGGCTCCCATTTAATCGATCAACTGCCGTTTTCAGGATAAACGTCTCCTCCCGGCTGTCAGACTGCCAGTGATCATGACGGCGCACAAAACAAATATGATGAGGCAAACGGGGGCCACCCCTATCTTCAGGCAAAGCCATGCAAAACCAATGAAGGGCAGGAGCAGAACCCTGACCCCCGCATTAAATAGACTGTTTTGGGCGATGACCCGGGCAATGGGAGGCGATACCCGGTAATACCAGGCAACAAAAGTCTTTCCGGCGGAAGATGTCATCAGAACAGAGTCTCTAAAGACCCGAAGGATGTGCACGAAGGGATGGAGATAAGAACCGTAGGCGGCGGTGGCAATAAAGCAGTGGGCTTTTTGATCGGAGGCGTCATCTGATCTGCGGGATCCTGGGAACGTGATCACCGTTGCTTCGTTGGAATAGACGGAATCACCGGCGGGATTGAATGCCTTCAGGCGGTAATAATATCTCGTCCTCGGAAGAAGATCGGAATCCCGGTAGCTGGTGGTGTTTGCGCCAACCGTCGCCACCAGGCTGAAGGGTTGAGAGGGATCCCTTCTCCTTTCAATTCCGAAGCCGGTTTCATTTGCGCAATTGTCCGTCCAGTTCAAGACGATTTGAGAGTTGGAAACACAGACTGCTGAAAGATCGTCAGGCGCCACAGGCGGAACGGCTACCACCAGAGGCGAGACGTTGCCGCCTTTTACGACCAGTGCATAGGGCTGGGGGCCCTGGGGAATATTGTGTCCATTGACGCGGATATAATAGGCGCCGGGGGATGGATTGAGTAGATCGATGCCTTCTACATTATTTCGACGATCCGCAAGGGTGGTGGGATCCTCGATACTGACCACTGATTGGATGAGGATATCGCTTTGCGCATATGCGGACCAGGAGGTTCCGTCGAAATAGTAGCTTCTGCCGTGCGGACTGGTGCTGTCCACGGCGAGCTTTAAATTCTGGATATCATCCGTTGCGTGATACGCGACGTAAAAATCTCCCCCGGGAATGGTGAGGCCCGATAAATCCACGTTCACCCAGCTTCCGGGATCATTGCTCCAAGAAAAGTAAGTGGCCTCCTTTGAAAAAAGAAGCGTCCCGGGCAATCCGCCCGGACCGTCAGCGGCCCGGATGTTGATTCGAAAATGATGCCTCCCAGGCGTTTCCCCTCGCAGATATAAGCGAATGCTTTCCAGAAGGGCCGGGTAGGAGTCGGGCGTGAATTTTACAGCATACCCCTCATCGGGGCTGGATGTGCCGATAAAGTCATAAGAACCTATGCCCCAATCATAGGAGATGACCATTCTTTTTCCAGTTCGGCTGGCGGTGGCCGGGGTGTGCGAGGCAGAGCTGGGATCGATCACAATGAGATCCAGGTCATTGACCAGCTGCGCAAAAGCGACCGGGCTTCCGGGATAATCGCTCCATGCCAGCGTAACCTTCAAGGGTACGCTTCGGTCTGTGACCGTGAAGCGGTAGATCCGGCTTTCTCCGGTGGACAGGCCCGCTCTTTCGTCTTGATATTCCCCCACCGTCGGGGAAGCCGGAAAGAGCGTATTTTCGAGATTGACGCGGCCCCATCCCTGCACATTGTTGGGTCTGGGCAAAATCTCCTGGACCGGCCATGTGCCATACTGGCCGGGGGCCATATCGAAGGCCCCGTTGAGAAGGGTTGCCTTGAGGAGCGCGGCGCTGGGCGTGATGTTCTTCACCTTGGTATAGAATTCCCGCACCAGAGCCGTGGCCCCGGCCGTAAGCGGCGTTGCCATGCTGGTGCCCCCCATATAGGTATAGAATTGGTGCGCCTCATTACTCAGGCCCCCTTGTCCCCAGCCGTTCCCTGCGAGGGAGGATCGCGTCGAAATGATATTTGTTCCCGGCGCCACGATGTCCGGTTTAATCCTCCCATCCACGCAGGGCCCCCGGCTGCTGAAGGCCGCCATCCCGCTTGCGTTGTTGGATAGATGATCGCTTTTTATGGGTTCAGAAGGATACCTTTCGGCCCATCGTGCGCCATACAGGTAATCCCTTCCGGGAGACGGCGTAGATCCGCTGGGGCGGTAGTTTTCCGTAGCTCCCACAGCGATGATATTCTTGGCGGTCGCAGGCGATCCGACAGAGTAAAGGGCGATCATGCCCCCGCCCTCTTCATCCACCCCGGCGTTTCCGGCGGCAAACAGAATCAGAAAATCTTTATGGTTCCAGATATATTGATCTGCATCTTCGGAATATGAACTGTAAATCCCATAATCGTCTGACCCCCAGCTGTTGGTGTGAATCATGGCGCCTGCTTCATGGGCTGGCCTGAAGAGATCGTTTAAGTCATCGGGAATTCCGGTAAGCCAGCCCGTTGCCTGATCTTCGATGGATTGAAAGACGAGGGTGGCTTCCGGGGCCAGGCCCGCGAATGAATTATCGTAAAGATGGGCCAGAGGATCGCTTCCCGACCTGGCGCCGTTTCCCAGAACAGAACCGGCCACATGGGTGCCGTGGCCTGCCGCATCGGACGGACTATCGCCTGCCAGCCGAAACAGATGCGACACCCGCGTGCCGCCGCGTCCGTCTTTAAAGTCGTCATGAAGCATGGGGCCTTCGCGGACGCCTGCGTCCAGTCCCGTGTCGGCGATACCCACTACCTGACCCGCCCCGTAAAGGTTGTGACGGTTCCATGCAAGTGGTCCTCCCATGATCACAGCGCCCTGGTCGTTAAACAGTTTCCATACGGGAGCGGGTTCGATCCATCTTACCCCCGCGATTTGGGAGACGGCCTCAAGCTGATTTGAATCCAACCGCACGTTGATCTTGGGCCGAACATTCTTTGCCGACACATTGAGTACCCGCCCGCCCAATTGTTTAATTTGCCGGGTCACTTCCGCGACTTCTTCTTTTTCAAAGACCGTGACCACAAAGTTCCGCTGTGAAATAGTTTCACCTGCGGTCAAGACCCGATTAAGCGCAGGCGCCAGGCGAAATCCCGGCTGATAGAGACCCACCCAGCGCACATGCTTCATGGATTCAACGGCCTTGCGGGTCGCCCCATCCATTTTGACGATGAAGGCAAACTCAGGCAGATAATCGAATACGCGGGCACCGAGTCGCTCCATCTCCTGCTTTTTTCCTGATTTGATCGGTACATTGAACTGGACGATATAATAGGCCGGTTCCTCCGGGGTCACCGAGCTCATCAGTTGCCCAGCCATTGGCGCAGGCCCTGATTGCACCAGGGGATCAAATTCTCCGGCGGATAGACGGATGGGAATACTCTGGATAAGGGGCGACTGGAATAACGACCCGGCAATGGCCGAAGGCTTTGCCCCGATGTAGGCCAGCAGGGCAAGCCCGAGCCCCACGAGAAGGAAAGAGAAAAGAAATCGAAAGCGTCGTTTAAACATCCAGATGCGCAAGGTCTTCCGCAAATCATTCTTCATAACATCCTCCCACAAGGGTAAGCTCAGATGGATGCCCATGCATCAGCATCCTGAAAATTTCAAGTCGCATAGTAGCAGGAAGAAACAAATAATGCCAAAGAGTAATCGGCTAATATAATGGCCCGGCCCGCGTGATTTTTTTTCGCATTCCGATGAATGCCGCCGCAAGCAGCATCGCGAGTAACATGATCAAAAAGGCCGTCATCAGGCCGCATTGAACAGCCAGATAGGCAAACCCGATAAACGGCAGCAAAAGACAGCGCGTGAGCGTCCGCAGGTAGTCTTTCCGGGCAATTGTATCGGCAATTGACGGGCTTGTCGAATAGTAGAATTTCAGAAATGCTTTGCCGGGAGCGTTTTCCCGCAGGTAAGTGTCCCGGAATATCCGCAGTATTCGCACATGCTTCTCCATCGGCGAACCGAACGCCGCTGTGGCAATAAAGCAGCCTCCGCCGCTGCCGTCGCCGCCCCCCGGCAAAGCGGTGGTATGAAGTGTTTTAACCTCACCATAGCTTGTTCCCGCGTCATTTTCTGCCACAATCCGGTAAAAATAAATTCTTCCCGGCAAAAGATCTGTCACAGAGGCGCTTACAGCGTTGACGGTGTTGTCCGAGCCGGCATCGGTAACCGGCGTTTTCAGAAAACCAGCGTTTGTTGCACCATATTCGAAGTAATACGTCGTGGCAGAATTGCGGGCACAGACCAGGGCATTTAGCCGCGCCGAGCTTTTGGATATTTCATCGGCGGCATCGGTCTGAACCAGAGGCGCCACCGCTTGCGTCACAAAGGATTGGACATTTCCAAAGGATTGGTTCGCAATCAGCCGGGCATAATAGGTCATATTCGGCGCCAGACCGCTGATGGAGGCGCGTGCCGCAATCTCCTCTCCACCGGATCCGACATCGGTCCGGGCAGTCGCATCGCCGGAGGATGGCGACAAGCCATAGTGAAAATAATAGGTGGATGGTGAATTTCCGGGATTAACCGTCCCGTTTAAAAAAGCCGCGCTGGCGGTAACGGATGATGCCGAACCTGTGACAACGTCAGGCCAGTGCCCCGGCGTCAGATAGGTTACGGCGCAGGCAACCGCCGCGGATGTATAGCGGATGCGCATATAACCGCTTTCACCCCAGTCTGTTCCCCAGCTGTTACGCAGAATCCAGACTCCGCCTCCGCCTTCCGGCGGATGGTCATCCCAGCCGACAAGCGCGATGGCATGATTGGTTTCGGCATAATAGCAGGGATCGGTGGAACAACTGGTATTGGTGTCCTCATAGACCCCCGTGCTATAGGCCATAAAAGCCTCCGTCACAAGCACGGCCGCGTCCACAACGCCATACGTCATAATCGCTGTTTTAATGGCGTCAATATCGCCACAGGCAACTCTGCCCCAGGCGGCAAATGCCTTGCGGGATGCCTGCCAGGAAGAGGCGTCGCAGAGCTGCGGTCGATCGGTGTAGGGATAGCGCGACTCATCGGTTACCCCCCGCTCCACAAGGGCCAGGAGTTCATCGTAATCGTAACCGGCGCCATCGCAGCCGTCAAATCCCGAGTAAAACGCGGGAAGGCAAAAAGCGAGAAACGCTTCGGAAAAATCCGCCGTATGGGCATCGTAGAGATTCATGGCATAATTGTAAGTGCCTTCCGCCGCCGCCATGGCGGCAAAAGCATAGCAGGAGCCGCATCTGCCCTGATTCCGGATCGGGCCGATGTACGATCTTGTTGTTTCTGTACCGCTGTCGGCGACAGATCTCCAATCGAACCTGGCCGGTAAAGCCGTTACGCCGGCTTGCTTCGAAAGTGCCGCAAAATCGTTCAGCGCTGTGCATTTCTTCACGCTCTTCGGTTTATGGCGATTGAAGAACCCTTTCTTTTCGGCGGGGCTCATGTTGTACACCCAGTTGTTGCCGACGGTGAAAGAATAGCCGTTATGGTTGATTTTTTCCCTGAGAATCTCCAGCGAATCACCGGAGGCAAACGGTTTAAGATCTGAGGCCGACGACGGGAGGACAGATGACGTCAGCAGCAGCAAAAGAAATACGATAGTTGTCATCCATGGCATTTTTTTAAACGGCATCTAATCTCCTTAATGACTTCCTTATTTCTCGTGAGAAAATACAAGACATAGTCCATGGCTGTCAACGACATTAGTTGACGAAATAATCCCCGTCCACCGTCAATGCCGCCTCAATATCGGGCAATGCGTGATTCGCCATCCTTATTTTTCAGTAGCCTGGGTATTGGCGCCAGTCGTAACGGAATCGATATTCATGGCGACATGCTTTACTGTCAATGGCTGGTTGCCGTTTTTGGGTTTGAGGCCCGCAGTCGTATAAACGTTTCTGGGATTCCACAGCATCCAGCCGTTTGCGCCGAAATCTTCGGCAGCCGAAATCTGCTCGCGAATTTCAACACCGCCGAAGGCTCTGCGGTCAAAGGCGTAATCGCGAAACGCCTGCAGCCACGGACGAAACCGGACGGCCGGCAGGTTGGTGCGTTCCTTTGCGCGAAGCAGGGTTTGATGCACGATGCGGTTGGCCTGTGCCACGGGATTTCTTGCGCCGGGAATGCCAAACTGAAAGCCGGACGGATAAAGCATCAGGCAGAGGTAATCCACCGATTCGGCCATCAATTCGATCTTCTGGCCGATTTGCGTATCGCAGGTGTTCCAGGCCGCATACCCGAACACATCAGCGGCGATAAATATATTGTAGGGAATAAGTTTCTGACGCGCTTCGCGAAGAAAACCGGCAATGGCCTCCGTGCGGTTTTTCTGCGAGTTCTCGAGCGCAAAGTTGAGTCCGGGGCTATCCGGAAAGCGCACATAATCGAACTGGATTTCATCAAAGCCGCATTTGGCTGCTTCAATGGCAATGTCGATATTGTAGCCCCAGACTTCTTTTCGCGACGGGTCCATCCAGATCAGATTTTCGCGGTCGCGCCAGATGGCGCCGTCTGCCTTGCGGATGGTCCAATCGGGTCGCGCTTTGCCTAAAAGGTCGTCCTTGAAAACAACAATGCGCGCAATGGTATAAATGCCGCGGTCTTTCAGGCTCTTCACCAGTTCGCGAATATCTTTGATCAGGAGAATTTTCTGTGCGCCGATGGATTTGGCCAAGGCGACATCACTGCGATAGGGAATAAAGCCTCGGTCGCCTTTGACATCGATCACCAACGCGTTGGCCTCCGTGGTCTCAATCAATTTCAGCGCCGCTTCGCGAAGCGATCGGTCCGCCGCACCGTAAACCGTCAAATAAAGCGCCTTGGGCGTTACGGGCTGAAGGCGGATGGTCAGCGGCTGTCCCTGCTCGGCAATGAGGACATCCTCAGCGGATCGCGCGTAGCCATGCGCCCGGGCCATAACACGGACAACATCCGGCCGTATCGGAAAGACGCCATTTGCGTTGCTGTGCAGAATTTCATTGCCATTGAGGGTAATGATGGCGTCGGCCACAGGCTTTCCGGTGACGGCATCGAGAACTTTTCCAATAGCCGGACGCCCCTGAACGGTTGTCCCCTGCCCCCCGTCACCCAAAAGATTGACTGGTGCGGATTGGTCATAGGCCGAGATTAAAAGAAACAGGACGGATATTGAAAAACAAACGATCTTTTGTTGCATGGCGATGCTCCCTTTTGCGCCTTCTGACGAATGCGGCTTTTCGGAATTATTCCCCTGCCGCTTTATGCAAAAAACGCCTGTAGGTTATATATCGTCAAAAATCAGACAATAAAGAGTGACCTAAAACACATTTTTCGCGATACCCGTGTAAATCACCAGTTTTTCAGACCAGTTAATCATTGACAGACAAAGGCGATTTTCCTAGAATCCGCGCATGAATAAACACCGTCTGACCTCATCGGAACATCTGTCCGCGCGCCATCTCTTTGACGGGCGACGTTTCTTGCCCGATACAACGCAAACCGCAAAACAAATCTCAAGGACGCATCCATGACAAATCGATTATCTTTAAAAGATTATGCCGCCAATCATCTGATCGTGGGCGATGGCGCGATGGGAACCTGGCTTTATCAGAAGGGCATTCCCATTGGCCAGTGCTGCGAAGAACTGAATCTTTCGCGTCCGGACGTCATCCGGGACGTCCATCGCGAATATTATGAAGCGGGCGCGCGGCTCATTGAAACCAATACGTTCGGCGCCAACCGCGACGCCCTGTCGCGCTTCGGTCTGGAAGACCAGGTTTACCGGATCAACTGGAAAGCGGCGGGCCTGGCCAGAGAGGCTGTCGGCGAAGACGCCTTTGTGGCCGGCAGCATGACGGCCGTAAGCGCCGGGCGAGTGCGCCATGACGTTTTGCCGGGACACAAAGATATTTTTATTGAACAGGCGGAAGCACTCCTGGCAGGCGGTGTGGATGCGCTCATTCTGGAGACGTTTCTGGATTTGTCGGAACTGCTTCTGGCACTGACTTCCCTGCGTCCTTTGACAAAATTACCGATCATCACGCAACTGGCCTGCATGGAGGTGGGCAAGACCCGCGACGGCTTCACGATTACCGACGCCTTCAATCGCCTCCACGATGCGGGCGCGGATATGCTCGGGCTCAACTGCCGTCTGGGACCCGGCGAAATTTTACGAACGCTCGAACAAACCGTCGTCCCCGACGGAGCGCTCTTGAGCGTCTTCCCCAATGCCGGACGTCCCGGCCTGCTGGAGGGCGAGTTTGCCTATACATCTTCTTCCGGCTATTTCGCCGACCGCGCGCTTCGTTTTCGCGAAGAGGGCGTCTCGCTCATCGGCGGCTGCTGCGGAACCACGCCGGAGCACATCCGCGCTGTGGCGCAAAAACTGTCCGGCCTTTCTCCCGTTCAGCGCGCCAATCCAAAAGACATTGCCGAAGTGGAAACGCCCAAACCGGTTCCCGCCGATTGGAGCCGGACAGCAGACACGATTTTGGACAAGGTGCGACGCCAAACGACGGTGCTGGTGGAATTCGACCCGCCCAAAGATCTGGACATTGAGCAATACATGATCGGCGCGGCCTCCCTGCAGGACGCGGGCGCGGATGCAATCACGCTGGCGGATAACTCGCTTGCGCAAACGCGCATGAGCAATCTCGCGCTGGGCGCCATCATCAAGATGCGTCTGGGAATCGACCCGCTGGTTCACGTGGCCTGCCGCGATCGCAACCTCATCGGCCAGCAGTCTCATCTGATGGGGCTTCACGCCCTGGGCATTCATCAGATCCTCGTCATCACGGGAGACCCGGCGCGTTTCGGCGATATTCCCGGCGCCAGTTCCGTCTTCGACGTGTCCTCCTTTGACCTCATCCGCATGGTCAAACAGTTAAACGACGGCATTTCCTTTTCCGGCCAGCCGCTTCGGGAACGGGGGCGTTTCATCGTCGGCGCGGCCTTCAACCCTCATGTAAACAACCTCGACAAGGCCATCAACCGTCTCAACAAAAAAATTGAAGCAGGAGCGGATTTTATTCTCACCCAGCCTGTTTATGATAAGGCCATGATTGAAACGCTCGCCCGGCGGACCGCTTCCCTGCCGGCGCCCATCTTCATCGGCATCATGCCGATCACCAGCGCCCGCAATGCGGAGTTTCTGCACAACGAAGTGCCGGGCATCCGGCTGACCGACGCGGCGCTGGCCCGTATGAAAAAATATCCCGCTGCCGGGACGGATGCCCGCCGCGAAGGTCTCGACATGGCGCGCGAGCTGGTCGATGAGGCGCTGAAGCACTTTCGGGGAATCTACCTGATGACGCCTTTTAGCTATTACGACATGACGGCGACGCTGGCCCGCTACGTTAAGCAACAAACGCAATCAACATAGCCATTGACAGACCTGCCGGGCGTGGAATATACCAAATACCGTTTCCAAGCTCATCATCACAACAGGTTCAACTGCTTTCCACAGGAGGTCGCATGGCTGCTTTTTTCTTTCTGGTCCTGACTGTTTTCGTCATTTATCTTTTTTTTCGGGTCAAAAACCTCAAAGACCAAATCGTAACGCTGAACCGGGAGCTATCCAATCTAAAATACAAATTTGCATCTTTTTCACAAACTCTTCAGGAAAAGACCTCCGCCGAAAAAGCCGCGTCATCTCCGCATCCCGCCACGACCCAGCCTGCGCAATCGTCTGAACGAGATCCGCACGTCGAACCATCCGTCATTGTACCGCCCGGCGCGGCAATCCCGCCTGCCTCCGAAGTGCCCCCGGCTTCCGTCGTGCCGCCTCAGTCGGATATCTCAGCATCCATTCCGGATGATGAACGGGAGATAGTTGAGGCCATGATGGCCAATGGCGACCTTGAAGCCATGTCGGAGGATGAACTAAAGATGTTCGAAGCCATGATGGCCAATGGCAAGCTTGAAGCCATGCCACCGGATGAGGCGTTTGCAGAAAAGTTGGAGCCTCTTAAAGCCGAGGCGAAAACTCAGCGCGTCATTAACTTTGCGCCGCCTGCGCCCTCGGCCCCGGAAATCAAATGGCGCGAGTTTAAAAAAAATGTGGACTGGGAACAGTTCACCGGCGTCAAGCTTTTTGCCTGGCTGGGCGGTCTGGCGCTCTTTATCGGCGCCATCTTCTTTGTGAAGTATTCCATTGACAACAATCTTATCCCACCCCAGCTGCGTCTGGCCATCGGCGCGCTCGTCGGCATGGCGATGATTGTTTCCTCGTTTCTCATTCACCGGGAAAGGTACGCCACCACCGTCCACACCATGGCGGCAGGCGGCATCGCGGTGTTATACGCCGTTGCCTTTACTGCCACGGTTTACTACGGCTTTATTCCAAAAATGGCCGGCTTCGGCCTGTTTTCCCTGATATCGGCTGGAGCCTTCGTGCTGGCCGTTTTCCACAAAGGACGATTTATTTCCGTGCTCGGCGCCATTGGCGCCTACGCCACGCCGCTTTTGATTTCAACCGGTCATCCCAATCTCGCGGGTCTGTTTATCTACCTGACCGTGGTCAATCTCGGGCTTTTTGAAGTCATCCGCCGGACCGGCTGGATGCCGCTTTGCGGCCTTGTTACGATGGGCACGCTTTTAACGCTGGCGGCCGGAAGCTTTGGCACAACGCCCCCGGCCGCCCCCTGGCTCATCACCGCCATCTGGCTTTCCAACCTGATGGTCTTTAGCGTATTTTTCCGCATTTACCGCGGAGAGCATGCGGCAAGCCGCCCGGTAGTGTGGTCGCTTCGCCTGCTGTTTGGAAGCGCGCTCGCAGTGGCTCTGATGCTGATGGATACACAAGAGGGCCTCCAATATCTGCCCCTGCTGATGGTGACGATTGCCACGCTTGTGGCGCTGATTTTATCCTATACGGAAAAATCCTGGAGCGTCGGGTTTATCCTTTACACGCTGGCCGGATTCGCGCTTATCGCCGCCTGGTCGTATCTGAAATTCGATTTGAGCCAACCCTCTCCAGAGATGCTGATTTTCTTTCTGTACGCCGTCATTGCCGGGGTGGGGCCTGTGTTGATCATCCGCAAACACGGCATTGATCCGGGAAGCCTCCTGTGGCTTAAAAGTTTTCCGGTGGCGATGGCCGCGCTTGCGCTTGCCATTTTTTTCAAAAGTGATGTCACCCATTTCCTGTTCTGGCCGATGCTTCTGGGCATCAGCATTTTAGGCATTTTTGTAAGCCTCCTGGCCGGAAGCCTTCTTTCGGCGATGGCGCTGGGGCTTTTGCTTTTGGCCGGCGGTGCGGGCTGGATTTTCAAGACACCCTCTATTTCCATCGGCAACGATTTTTTTCTGTTTATCGTCTTGGCGGGTCTTTTAATTTGTTTTTTAACGGCGCTGTTTTTGAAAAAAGCGCCCCAGTGGCAGCTGGTTTCACCAGAGGATTCCGGCAAAAGCGATTTCAACCTCCCCACAAGATTTTCATCCGAGTGGGTAACGGCTCTGCCTGTTTTGGGCCCCTTTCTTCTTTTGACGCTCGTCCTGATGCGTCAAGACCCGATGGCGCCCAATCCCGCCATGGCAGCCGGGCTTTGCTTTCTGGCCGTTTCACTCTTTTTGGCGCGCTATTTCAAATCGCAGGAAATACTGGTCGTGGCGCTGGCCGCTATGATGATCACGCAGTTGAGTTGGGGGCTCAGGGATTCTCAGACATTGCAAACCCAGTGGCTTTTACTGGGATGGAGCGCGTTTTTCTGGGCGGCGGCCCTCATTGTACCGCATATCCTGTATCGCCCCGAGAAAGACTGGAAAATCGGCTGGTATGCCTGGGCGCTCTTTGAATGGGGAATGGCCTGCCTTATCATTTTGTCCGTTCACACTCTCTGGGGGCAAAATATAGCCGGGTGGATTCCGCTGGGGCTGGCTCTGGGCAAATTGCCGTTTATCGTCCGGCTCCTGAAAAGACTCGACGGCACGGAGGAACGCAATGCCATTGTAGCTTTCCACGGCGGCGTATTGCTCTTTTACGTCTCGTCGATACCCGTCTTGCTTTTAGGCGACGCCTGGATCGGCGTAGCCTTTGTAATTGAAGCCCTGCTTTTGCTGTGGCTCAACCGCCGCATTGAACACCCCGGCCTGCGCTGGGTGTCGCTTGGCCTGGCTCCGGTGGGCCTGGTGTTTCTGCTTTCGGACATCCAAACGCTCAAGACCGCAGGGGACCTGCCTGTGCTGAATCTGGCCATCCTGAGCGTGGCGCTGTGCGTTTTGGCACTGTCGTTTTGTGTGAAATTTGCCGATTATCCGCGCCGGGAACTGATCGGAGATTTTGTGCTGCCGGAGTATTTCCAGTGGCTGGCCGCAGGCTCGGGCTTTTTTCTTTTAAACCTGATGGTCGCGGATATTTTCGGCGGCAAAGGCGGCGGATTTCAACTGAACGTTCTGGGCAATATTCATCAGTACATCAGCCACACGCTCTTGTGGACGGTTTTTGGCGCGCTGCTTTTGCGCATCCGGCGTGTTCCAGCGCCGCTCAAAATTGCGGGACTGATTCTTACCATTGCAGGCGTCATCGCAGCCGCCGCCGCGCCGTTTCATTTCAGCCCATCCATCGGCCTGATGACGCCACTGTTTAATCCCGCGCTGATGCTCTTTGCTGTCATGATGGCCGCCCTCGTTTATCTTGGCCTGTCGCAAAAGGAAAACGACTGGGGCGGTCAAACCCTGAAAAACGCTTATATCGCCATGGGGGTGATCGTCGGTCTTCTGGCGCTGACCACCGAAGCATCAACCGTCTTTAACGCACAGACCCCCTTCCATCTGATCAGCGGCCATTCCTCTGCCATGACGCTGGCGCTGATTTTTTCGTGGTTTGTCTTTGGCCTGGGGCTTTGTGTCTGGCCGCGCCCACTGCATCCGCATTTTCGTCTGGCCGGCGCAGTGCTCATCATCATCAGTCTCGCGCGCGCGGTGTGGTACCCCCTGGCCTATGCGAACGACTTCGGCGCAGTAACGCCGATCCTCAACATGCCCACTGCGATTTTTCTTGTTCTAATTACGGGCCTGCTGTTTCTGACGCTGCGCAGGTCGGAATTGACATGGACATCGATCTCGCCGCGTTTTGTCTGGGCATCGCTTTTGATCGGGTTTGCCTTTTACGTCACCAATGTCGAGGTCGCCTCTGTGTTTGGCATGTTCAACAAAGGGGCGCAATCGGGCCAATTCACGTTTTACACGCACGGGCGTCTGTCGCAGCAACTGGCCTACAGCTTGAGCTGGCTTGTCTTTGCTATCGTCCTGCTGGTAAGCGGTATTCGCCTGCAACTGATTCATCTTCGGTGGGTGGCGCTTGCGCTTCTGGTCATCACGGCCATGAAGGTGTTCATCAAAGACCTTTGGGTTTTGGGTCAGCTCTACCGGGTCTTTTCATTGATCGGTCTGGCCGTAACGCTCATGCTGGTTTCTTTTATCTACCAGCGTTATCTCGGCGGCAAAAAAGACAAAGGAGAAAAGTCATGAAACGGATCCTCTTTATTCTCGCGGCGATCATCCTGCCCTGGATTGCGTCACCGGACGCTCAAACCGCCTGGCGCGCGGAATCATCTTTGAACGTTTCTCATACCGGTCTGGTTGAAGCGCTTTTGTTGCCCGAGCTTCATCAACGCCTCGACGATGCACTGGATTTGAAAGTGATCGGCCCTGACGCCAAATCCCGATCCTTTGAGCTTTACTGGCGCGAAGATACGGCAAAGACGACGCTGACCCTTTCGGAAAAATCGGCCCGTTTGGAAGGTCAGACATTTATCTGGGAGTCGCTCATTGCCGAGAAAGACCGCATCATCGTAAAGTCCATCTCCATTGAGGTGCTCTCGGCAAGCTACATCGGCAAAGTGGATATTTCCGGCCTCAAGGGCGGAGACTGGGTCAGTCTCACACGGCAATCCGCTCTTTACGCATCCGATGGCACTACGCGGGGCGAAATTGAAATTGACCCCTACCCTTACGAAGGCATTCGTCTGGCATTTACGGCGTACGCCAAAAAACCCGTGCCGATCGGTCGCGTTTGGGCACTGGGCCAAAAGCCCGGCAAGGATTACGCCAGCACTTGCGTGGAGCTGACGTTTACAAGAACCGACAAAAAGAATTCTGCAAACCAAACCGAAACCCATCTTACGGCCACGCTTCCCGGCTCGGGGCTTTATCTGGAAGAGCTCGAATTATTCTCGCAGGCGCAGTTTAACGGCCAGTGGCGTCTGGAGCGTCAGGAGATTTCGGCCGGCCAGAAAGTATTCCTTGCTGAAATGACGGGCGCAGCCTCCGGTGTGAATAAAGGCCAGTCCTCCTTAAAGATCCCCGTTCACCGTATTTGGAAAGACGACCTCCTGAATCTGAACTTATCCGCGCCGGAAGATGCGGCAAGCGATATTTCCCGCCTTTCAGTTCGCATCCGCCTGCCCCGTCTGGCTTTTCTGGCCGATATGCCGGGAACGTATGAAGTGCGCTCCGGAGTGAATTCGAAAGCAACCATCCGCGATTACCCGAGCGCCGAACGTTCCGACGCCGCGCCCATTGCGTTCGGCGCCGTGAAAATCAATTCAGAGGCTCCCCAAGACGTCCTGCATGAACAATACCGACTGGGCGGCGCGCCGTTTCAGGCCCAAGGCTATGCGTGGCGCTCCGACATTCAAATTCCCGGGCCCGGTTATTACCGGATTATGCTGCACCGCAGGGCCAGCCTTGAAGAAAATCCCAACGCGCTGCGCATCGTGCGAAACGGGTTTCAGCACCCCTATTTCTTTGAAAAGGGCGAAATAAAAACAGAGGAACTGGCGCTTCGAGAATCGCATGATGCGGCAACAAACACCACCACCTGGCGTCTGGAACTGCCTCAAGCATCTTCGCGCTGGGAGAGCCTGGTCCTTCGAGCAAGTGGCATCTTTACTCGAACCCTTACCGTGGAGCGGGATCTGCCCAGACCCGTGCAGGGCGGTATGTGGCGCGTGCTTTCCTGGAGCAATGCCTCTGCGGAGCCCTCAGAGCTGACCATTTCGCTTAGGGGCTTCCCCCGAACAGAGAAAAAAATCCGCCTGATTCTGAAACACGGCGACAACCAGCCTCTGAAAATTGAAAGCGCGCGGGCTCTGTATGAAGCGCCGGCCATTCACTTTCTGGCGGATTCAGCCGGCAGATACCAGCTTTTCGGCGGACACAGCGACGCTCCCGCGCCCTCCTACGACATGCAGTTAATCCAGGATCAGCTTCGGCTTCGCGAACCGCTTACAGCCACGCTGTCCGAAGCACAACCGCTTAACGACCCGCCACTGACATCGGCGCTTTTTGATCTGTTTTCAAAAAACAACTGGGCGCTCTATGCGGTATTAGGCCTGTTGGCCATCGTGCTGATGATCATCATCGTGCGCGTGTTTCCCAAAGCGGCGCCGAAAGATCAGCCATGAAAAGCCCGCAATCAGAATTGGTCCATAAAATATTTACACAGGCAATCGGATGGCGTTTTTGACTTTATGTTTTGTTGTACGTCTATTATCTATTTACATTACAATACATTTATGTATTATATCGTAATCGATTATGAAAAATTATCGTGAAACCTATATCCGCAAAGCGGAGATTGCCCAGTTGATTTTGCTTCATCAGCTCTATCAGCAAAAAGACAGCCGCCATCTGATCTTTCAGGGCGGCACGGCACTGCGCTGGTGCTATGGGGGAAGCCGCTTTTCGGAAGATTTAGACTTTGTGAGCTCCCTTGCGCCGAATGCAATTGCAACCATCATCAGGACAGCCGTGAAGAGCGCGCATAATCTGATGATTGCGCATTTCGGCGCGGGTGTTCTGACGCTTCGTGATAAAAGCACACGCGGCGGCGCCGTCAAATACTTTGCGGACTTTCGCCCGGAGGGCGCGCGCGAGAAGATTTCCGTCAAGCTGGAATTTGAAGGGCTTGCGCCGGGCAAAACGCCGGACAGCCAAAACATTGTCCTTTCTTCTCTGGGCGCGGTTGCGTATCTTGCGGTTTCCGGGGATTTCCGCGTGCCGCGCGCCAATACCGTTATCGTCGCTGAAACGCCGGAAGAGATTCTTTCCGACAAAGTGCGCGCCCTCCTGGAGCGGCGCTACCTCAAGGGCAGGGACTTTTTCGATTTGTGGCATCTGTGCACCCTTTGCACAACAGCGCCGGACATCAACATCATTCAAAGGAAGTGGGCGTTTTACCGGGCGGATTTTGTCGCGCGGCGGTCTTTCTCGTTTTTCATCAAACCTTCGAAAGAAGAAAAAGCGATGATGCTGGACGCCATCGAACAGGATTTGTCGCGCTTTCTGCCCCCAAGCGTTCTCGAGGTTCATCGCCAGCAGAAATACTTGAGCTTTCTGGACGCGGCGCGTTCCCTCTTCTCAGAAATGCAGGACAAAGGAGTTCGCCTGCCATGACGTCTGTTTCCATTCTAAGGCAACTGCCGACGATGTTTCGCTATACCGACGTGGAGAAGTTCACCGTCAACGCCAACGTGTTTCTCACGCGGGCTCAGGCCAAAGGTTTGGTCGAACGCGTGACACGTGGAGTTTATCTCAATATATTGCGCGAAGCGCGGCCCGGCATTGAAGAGCTGGCCTGCTTCCTGCGCACGCCATCGTACATTTCCTGCGAATGGGCACTCAACCGCCACGGTATTTTGCTGCAAGCCCCAACAGTCTGCACGGTGCTGACGCTGCAAACGGCAGTGGGACTCTCGCGCAATGTCGATTTCGGCGGGATCACGATTGAGTTTTCGCATATCGCGCCACGCTTATTTAACGGGTTTGAAACAAAAGACGGCTATAATCTGGCCGTCCCCGAAAAAGCTCTTCTCGATACCGTGTATCTGCGAAAAAGCGTCCCGTTTCCAGACGAACTGGATTGGGACGCCATCGACAAAAACAAACTCGCACGCATGGAGGATTCGTTCCCTGTGTCGGTCAAAAAGCGGCTGGCGGCGCTCTGCACCAGTGGAGGGTGAGTGGTTGATCATTCATCAAGGGCGGGGTGACTGATAAATACGCGTATTGCCGTGGCACATTGACGCATGATCCAGCGCTTGCGGGGAGTCGCCCTTATAAAAGAAGGCGGCTTGACGATGGTGATTGCTCCTTGAACGGCTTGTGGAATGTATGATAGACAGGCCCATCGCATCGCGATCGAAAGGACACTGCCATGCAGGACATTGATCTTCTTATCTTGGGCGGAACCGCCTTGCTTCTGGACGACAAGAACACATCTGTGCCAAACGCCGCCATTGCCGTTGACCACACGCACATTCTCGAGATTGGCAAGGCCCCTGCCCTTCTGGCGCGCTATCGGGCCAAAAAAACACTTTCATCGGCGGATCATCTGATTATGCCCGGCCTGATCAATTCCCATACGCATGCGGCCATGACCTGTTTTCGCGGCATGGCCGACGATCTGGAGTTAATGGACTGGCTCAACAACTACATGTTTCCCGCTGAAGCCAGAAATGTCAATCCGCACCTGGCTTACTTCGGATCGCTGCTGGCCTGCGCCGAGATGATCAAGTCCGGCACGACCACGTTTTGCGATATGTATATTTTCGAGGATGAAACAGCGCGCGCCGCCAAAGAGGCGGGCATGCGCTGTCTGGTGGGCGAGGTGCTGTTTGATTTTCCCTCCCCCAGTTGCAAAACACCTGCCGAGGGTCTGGCCTATACGCGCCGTCTGATTGAAAAATGGCAGGGCGATCCGCTTGTCAATATTTTTGTCGAACCGCATGCGCTTTACACCTGCTCAGCTGGACTGCTGGCCGATGCCAAGGCGCTCGCAGATGAATACGGCGTGATGCTGGGGATGCATCTTTTGGAAAACGCCGCGGAACGCGCCGACCTTTTATCAAAGTTCGGCCAAAGCGCGACGTCTTTTCTTGACCAGATCGGTTACTTAAACGAACGTCTGCTGGCGTTTCACTGCGTCTGCCTCGACGCGGAAGACCGCAGGCGTTTTGCCGCAAATGGCTGCAAGGTGTCGCACAATCCCGCCAGTAACATGAAGCTCGCCAGCGGCGTCGCGCCTGTGCCGGATATGCTGCAAGACGGCATCACGGTGGGCCTGGGCACGGACGGCTGCGCCAGCAACAATACGCTGGACATGCTTCGCGAAATGAATACGGCGGCCAAACTCCACAAGGTGGCGCGTTTGGATCCAACCGTCATGGACGCTCAAACGGTCGTGCGCATGGCGACCATCGAAGGTGCAAAAGCGCTTGGGCTTGCAAGACAAACCGGATCGCTGGAAGTGGGGAAAAAAGCGGACATCATTACGCTAAACTTGAACCAGCCGCATCTGACGCCGCTTTACAGCGCCAAGTCCCATCTGGTGTACGCGGCCAATGGCGCGGATGTCAGCGACGTGATCATTTCCGGCCGGGTGGTCATGGAAAACCGCAAGCTCCTCACGATCGACGAAGCGGCCGTCATGGACGAAGTGCGCAAAATCGCCGTCGGCGTTAAAAAAAGCCTTACGGCAAACGACTGAACAGACAAAGGCGTCAGTGCCACAGAATCATCTGCTCGACGACGTTTTTGACCCGCTCGATAATTTTTTCGTAGTATTTGTTGTTTCGCTGAATGTAGTAGCGCGTTTCAACCCGAGGCGAGATTTTCCCCGCATGCGAAAAAAACTGTTTCATTCTGGACAGTGAAGAAAATCGCTGAACAAACAGCTCTTCCCAGTTATTTTTGTAGATGATCCCCAGGCTGGATATTTCCAGTCCCGTCCCCGATTCTCCCAGGCTGATAACGATGAGCATCTGGATAATCGTTTCTTCCATCAGGAATTTACTGAAGTGCACCTGGGCGACATCATAGACGCCAAACATGTTCCCGATCATCTTCCCCAGATTGATAATTTCCTGAATCGTCACGGAGGTGGCGTTGGGCTGCATACGGGTTTGCATCGGGTCGAAGATGCCATTCCAGACCAGATACGCCAGACACAGCACCATGTCTTCATTGGCAATCACCGGGGAGGCGGCATTGGTGGAAGAATAGACCTGCCATAGCGGTTCCCGATAAACAAAGGTCAGATCCGGCAGCTTGATACTTTCCGCCGAAATGGACAAGATCGGCACCTTAAATACTTTAACCGACATGGAAGAAGACAGCTTGCGGCCGATAATCGTGAGATCCTCCGGCGTCACATCTCCTTTGAGCCCCTCCTGAATGCTGACAATGTCGCGGTAAATGTCTGTCACATACTCAAACATCAGCCCGCCAAATTCGATCTGCCGGTCGATATCCCATTGATCAAAAACATTCAGTTCAAAGATCTCGTCGCGCTCCAGCCGGTACATCTTGAAAATTCGGCCGGCCATGTCATCTTTCTGGCGCTGACTCCCGGACATCATCTTCATGTCAAAACGCAGATAGAAGCACTTTTTGATAAATTCAAAATGGTCTTTCTTTTCACGCGTCGAATAATATTCCAGCATCGTCTGCATCGTAAAAAGGCTGGGATCGGGCGGCATAGCATCATCGGGCGGATATAAAACCTGTTTGCGGAATTTGTTGCACAGCAGTTCCTCCCCCGGCGATTCCAGAAACATTTTTAAAAGCAGCATTTTGATGATGGATTTGAGGGGATGCGTCAGCGACTTGTTGAGCTGCCAAAGCGCCGCGCCGTAGTATTCGGACTGGGGAACGGATTCAAGATTGCCGAAATCAACGAGGCCGATTTCTCCAAAATCACTTTTGAGATTTTCTGCATAAGAGGCATCATAATCGACAACCGTGTCCGGATCGCAGGCGACCCACCAAAACGGCACCTTGCCGCTGATGAGCAGGGATGTGCGGTAAAACTCTTCTTTTAAAACATTTTTCTGCGTCGAACCGCTGCTTTCAAAATCAATCGCGCCGAAACGGCATTGTTGAATATCTTCAACGTCCGTCAGAAAAAAATAAACGGGAATTTTGATGTGCTCATCGAGCCAGCCCTTGATCAGGTTGAGTTTCGAATTCAGATACTGAAAACTCAGGTCGTCAAAATCTTTACGGTTAATGCAGACCCAGATATCGCAGTCCGAGCGCGAGGTCTGGCTGATCGTGGCGACGGAGCCAATGGTATAGATGCCCTGAATCTGCGCGTCAATCGGCAGATAGCGAACGGTGTAGCGCTCGTTAGCCATCCCGAATATTCGTTTGAACTGGCTTTCCCGGCTTAAAATGTCACGGGCGTTTTCAATATCGTAAATCTTAAACGCTTTTTTCAGCTCCGGGATAAACCCCGGCACTGAGGGGTGATTGATATTGAGCATCCAGGGCAACAGATACAAAATCACGGGCGCGTCTTTGGGCGAGTTCGACAGAAACTGACGTTTGCGCCACGCATTGTAGGCCAGATAGGTTCTTTTGTTTTTCTGAATGGTGACCGACAGCACGTCGCACGACTCCGTAATTTTTTTTAAACTTTACAGAAGAATGCAGGCGAAGTCAACCGGCCGGCCGATTTATATCTTCTTGCCGATGTAAAACACGTAGCCGTAATAATCTTTATATTGATCATAAAGGCGCGCTTCATGCCGCTGGTTTTCGACGAGTTCTTCAGCCGCAATGTTGCCTGCATATTTTTTCAGGAATGTTTCCTGCGCGGATACCTGCGTCACATAAAAATGCTCCGTCCAGCAGTTTTGAGGCAAAATAAAGGTGGCCACGGGAACATATCCGGCTTTCTCGAGTTTTTGAACCTTATTGGAAATGAGGTCAATTTCCGGATAAGCGTCTTTCCAGAACCGATCGATTTCAGCCGGACGCTTTTCGGTAAACCACGACGCCTCGGAAACGGCAATAAAGCCCCCTTTCTTGAGGAATTTGCGCCATTCGTTGATGCCGCGTTCAAACCCGATATTATAGATGGCGCCCTCCGACCAGATTAAATCGAATTGCTCAGGCGTGAAGGGAAGTTTGTCCATCGACCCCACAACCCCCTGCACCCTTTCTTGTAAATTGAGTTTCCGGCTCTTGGCGTTGAAAATATCGATAAAGTCATGAAATAAATCAATGCCGGTGATGCGCCCGGGCGTGTGCGCCGCCAACACCCGGGTCTGCCCGCCGGTTCCGCAACCGATATCGGCAATATGAGATTCCGGGGGAAGCGGATCAATGAAGCTCAACGCTTTTACCGTAACTTCGGGGCTTCCGGGCCCCTGTCGCTCCAGGCTCGAAAAATATTCACAGATTAATTTAAAATCAAACTCATGAATGGATTTATTTTCATCGCTCATCAGGATTTCCTTTTTCTCTTTTTTATTCGCGAATCGTCGGCGTTCAGATATAAAAGATTTTTTGCCGAGCCGCTTTTGGTCACAATGTTTTTCAGGGCTTTTTTCTTTTTTTCCGCCGCAGCTTGTTTCAGACTGATCAGCGCCTGAGCCGGCGCGTCGAGTACTTCCAGCACACCTTTTTCCCGCGCAAGCTCAATTAACTGCCTGCCCGCGCGGCTTCGCACAATCACCTGGTTCCAGCCCGTCATTTCGTTCAAGTCTCCGCCATAGCGCGCCGCGCCGACGGAGAGATCCGCAAACTCCGCCGTGGAATCCACGCAGTAGCGGCAGGCCGTCCGCACACAGGCATCGGCTTCGGACATCGGCACATCGATAATTCTGTCTCTTGTTTGAAGTTCCAGAATATTTTTCCCGGCGGGAATATCCATACCGGTCAGGTCACCTCTGGTTAAGTGATAAGCGGAAAGCAGGTGTTGAAACTTCTCCACAGAAAGCGTCCAGCCGCAAAATAGTCCGATGACCAGAGCGATCGATTGCGCTTTTGAATAGCCTTCGATTTTCGTCGTCTTCATTTTTGCCAAAGCCAACGCCTGACAGGGGGTGGCCACCAGGCCAATCCTTTTGAAACGGCCATCCGGCAACGCATTAAACGCCGCGACGGTCGGCGACACAGTGAAACAGCTGCCCGCGTGGCGCATCAGGTCAGGGATGTCTTCGACCAGCTTCCCTTCCTGCTCGAAATCTTCATTTTGTCCCGAGACAATCGCGGCGTCGATCAGGCCCTCATTCATGGCCAGTCGCAAAAGGGCGCTTACCGTCCCGCCGTGCTGGGCCTGGGCGCGCAGGGCCGGATCGGCGGCCCGCGTCAGATAAAATCCCGAGATCGCGCCAATCTCCGCCGTAATGTCCTCGCTGGGAAAAAGCGCCTGGCGGATTTCGTCGTCATTGGCGGGTGTGCGGGGGCAAAAGGCATGGCACTTGCCGTCTTGCAAATCGCAGTCAAAAAGCTGGATCGTCCGTTCAGCATAGATGACCTGATAGGGGCAAAGCCCCACACACGCGCCGCAACCCGTGCAAAGACTTTGCTCCAGAACATTTTTTTTAAGTTTTGCCTGCGAACTGATTTTCTTTCCCATGAGCCACCTGTATTCCGAGATAGACCCGTATAGCGTATCGGAGAATTTGAGGCAAGATAATCATACAATTTCGTTGACACAGGCGGGCGCTCTTTCTATACTGCACGTCGCGCGACGACGATAGAATCAATGCCCATTTTTGAAATCAGGAACCTGCAACCATGAGTGCCTTCAACCGATTGCGAACGCCGATTCATCCCCCTCAAACGTCCGGGACAAGTGCGCCGGATAAAATCCTTAAGCGTCCCGCAGCAACACCTGAACCCCTTTCGGCATTTCCCGGCATTGCAAGCCGCGCGCTTTCTACGCCGGGGCAACCGCTTGACCTCCCGACGCAAGGATGGATGGGAAGCCGCCTGGGCCATGATTTTTCCCGCGTGCGCGTCCACAGCAACGCCACATCACGTGAGGCCACCCGCGCGCTTCGCGCCAGAGCCTTCACCGTCGGCGCGGACATCGTCATGCCCCCGGAGCATCATTCACCCCAAACCCCATCCGGAAGAAGGCTTCTGGCACACGAACTGGTGCATGTAGCCCAGCAACAAAGCGGCATCGTCCCTCCCGGCAGCCTGCAAAAAGACGCAGATGATGCGCCCTCCGACGTCAGCGCCTCAACGCTCGACCGGATTTTACAAACGGAAAGCGAACCGCCCGGCTTCCTCGACGAAGTCGGAAAACAGGCCTACATCCTCATCGCCAACAACCTCAAGCCCGGAACGCTTACGACCTATTCGCAGCAGTATCTGGATGCCTACCTCGCCCAGGGGCTGACCTATATCGAGCAGAGCCTTCAGGAAATCTCCGGCATCGCCAGCGCCGAGTCCCGCGCCAATGCCGATTTCTGGTCACGGCAACTCGAAACGCTGGTCAAGCCGCTGGCCGGTCATTCCCGCACGCTCATCAGCGAAACCGCCAAAAAAGTACTGCCGATGATTGATGAGCCGGTGGGCAACTTTCTCCGAAATGCAGCCCGGATGTCGCCCGACGACGCCATCGGCATGGTTTTAAGCGCGCTGGCCGTGGTCATCCTCGCGGATATGCCGCTGCCGATCTCCTTCCGCCAGCGATTGGGGGCAGGTTTTGAAGCCAGCGGAAAAGCCGTCATCGAATCCATTCAGCAGGGCACACTGCGCAGCCTGGAGCTGGGCATCGCGCACGAAAACGGCTTTTCGATCACCAGCCGCTACGCTTCGACGGCCACTTCCCAGTCCGTTTCGGGAGGAATCAGTTACGAAGACGACACAACCACAGCGGGTCTCAGCGCGCAGGTGAACATCCCGGATACGGGAGAAAACACCTATACGGTGAACGGCAATTACAAGACAACACAGGAAAGCTACAATCTTGACCTGGCCACCCAGGTCACTTTCGGCGCTGATCGGTTCATCTTCTCCATTCCGACGGCTAAATTAAAGTTGGGGGATCTGGCCCTGGGAAGCGTTTTCCTTTACAGCCAAATACCGCAGGCGACAGGCGGCAGCGCCGACACATGGGACGTGGGCGGCAATGTCACCTGGGGCGATACAGCGGGCGAAAACCTGGGCGGCGCTTACAAGCACTATCGCCGATCCGGAGAAAACGGCTATGACGAGGGAAGCCTGACGGGCAAAGTCAATCTGGATACAGGCATCGATCTGGCGGGCACGCTGGCTGCGCGCCGCGCAGAAACGGGCGACTGGAGCGGATCCGCTTCGGTCACGCTGACCACGCCGCAAATGAGTGTCGCGCTTCGCACCAACGCCGACTTTGCCGCCGATCGGCTGAATCTGGCGCTGGACTATCATCTTTTAAACTATCTGCTATATTCCCCCAGCGTTGGTATCAATCTGAATGAAGACGCCGTGGATACGTATGGTTCAAAACTGACAGTTGAAAATCTGGCGGGGCTGGTCCCCGGGCTGGACGTTTCCATCAACCTGCAGGCCGCCGACCTGATCATGAACCCGCACTTTGCCCAGGCCATCGCTGAAGTGGCCTGGGATTCCCCCTATGCCACCATTGGCCTCTCCGGCGGAAGACAAACCATCACCGTCGGAGAAAAAGAGATCGAATCGGATCAGGTCAACCTGAAGCTTGAGTTTACCAGCGAGGATGCTGAAAATTTATTGGGCCTGATGTTTTAATTCCCATACGCTCAAAAACAGGTAATCCTGATTATCGAAAAACAGCGCGTGATCGGAATTCTTCCATTTTGACAACACTGTTTTCACAATCTCGCTTTCGCTGCTCGATTTTTGATTGTCTGATGTTGGTTACATTGGAGCGCATTTTTCCGGCAACATGGCTGTTCCAGTCGGCTATCAACTGATTGGCTTCCCCGCAGACCTCATTGACCTGTCTTCGAAGAAAATCATATTTTTTAATTTGCGCCGGGTTATCGAAAACCATGCCCCGAAAGTAGGGCGCGGCTTCACGCATATCGGCGGTTAAGACCGTTCCCGCCGTTGTTTCAATGGCCACTTTCTCGTTCGGGCCGATGTGGGCGACAACCCAGGCATGATTGCTTTTCGTGATGAGTGTTTCGTAATCCCAATCGGTGATGTCTTCCTGAACGTTTCCTCCCATAATTCTGGCATCAATGCCATTTGTGATCAGCTGATTCCAGACGCTGGTGGCCATGTCCATGCAAACAAAATCCGCTTCGAGGGTATAGGTATGACTCTTGTGGAAATTTTGCGCGATGCGTCGAATCGTATCGATTTTATTTTCAGCTTGAGGCGAAGACTGTGGGGGAGTCGCTAAGACTTGCTCAACCGGCGGGGACGGGCGAAACAGCAGATAGGCAGCCCCCATTAAAATCAGGATGCCCAGGGTGAGGACGATTGTCGAGCGATATTTCGCAACACCGGAGGGTTTTTCCGAACAGGCGTGTTCCGGACAGGGCGATAAAAATGTCTTGCCGCAAACATGGCATTTCAAGCGGCCTTTGGACACAGTGGCGATGATATCTTCCGCTCGAAAGGCCATCTTGCAGTGCGGACAGGTGATAATTTTCGGTTCATTCGACAAGTCCGGGGTAACCAAGGATCGAGCCTCCGTTTCTGAAATATTGGCAAAGGACAATGACCATTATTGTTGGTCAGGCTTCAAGCGCAGGCGCACGTCACGCGCGACGCCATCGCGCAGAAGGCTCAATGTCAACACCTCCTCAGAGGCAAACTCGTCGATGCGGGCAAGATATTTACTGACGGTGTCAACAGGTTTGGCGTTCACGGCAGTAATAATATCCACCGGCGAAATTCTGCCATCCCGCGAAAGGCTGGCGCCTTTCAAACCGGCCTGGTCGGCCACCGACCCCGGCAATACCCGGACAATCAAAACGCCTTTGATGTCGAGCGCGGATTTCATCTGCTCGTTGAGACGCTCGTCAAATTCCAGCCCCAGGTCGGGACGCGTATATTTGCCGCTTTGAATCAATTGCGGCACCACGCGATTCACCGTATCGACGGGAACCGCAAAGCCGATGCCGGCGCTGGCGCCACTGGGGCTGTAAATGGCTGTGTTGATGCCGATGAGGCGGCCCGCTGAATCCAAAAGCGGCCCGCCGGAGTTCCCCGGATTGATGGCCGCGTCCGTCTGGATCAGGTGCTCGATGGTTCCGCTGTCGCCGCTTAGTGACCGATCCAGCGCTGAGACAATGCCGGTGGTGAGCGTCCAGTCCAGGCCGAAGGGATTGCCAATGGCAAATACTTTCTGTCCGACTTTCAAATCGGCGCTGGTGCCCAGTGGCACAGGCGACGGGCGCTTCACCCCTACAGTAATGCGCAGCACCGCAATGTCATGCGCAGGGCTTGCTCCCACCAGTGCGGCCTTGTAATCGCTACCGTCACTGAGCCTGACGGTCGCCTCGCTTGCGCCTTCGATAACGTGATAATTGGTGATGACATGACCCGCGTCATCCCAGATAAAGCCCGAGCCATTGCCCCGGGGCACGGAAAAAACATTTCGCGTCCAGAAATCCCTAACCAGTGACTTGGTGGTGATAAAGACAACGGCGTCTTTCGATTTTTCAAAAAGCTCAATCGTCGCCTGCTCGTCGGCGGCCAGATCGCCGCGCGCCATCACTGCGCGCGGCGTGGCGTCGGGTTTGGGGGAAAACCAGGCCGCAAAATCCGGGAGACTCTTCCACGCAATCCAGATCAATATGAAGATAAGCGCAATCCAGATCAGCCGGACGGTAAAACGGTTTTGAGCGGGCATGAAGGGCTCCTCTTGTATATATTATTCGGCAAGCGAGCCAGCCATCAACTCTCCAATCATCCTACTGAAGCGCGAGGGATTATCCACCTTGCCGCCCTCAGAGATCACCGCCATATCGTAAAGAAACTGACTGTAATCCTTCAGCACCGCCGCCTCGCGATCTTTTTCAAATATCCCGTGGATTTTTGAAAGCAGCGGGTGGTTCATGTTCAACTCCAGCACGCGTTTGGTTTGGGGCACCTCCTGTCCGCCAGCTCGCAGCACCTTTTCCATAAAAGCGCTCATGTCGTATTGCCCGCCTGAAAGACAGGCAATGGAATCTTTCAAATGCGTCGAGGGCTTGACCTCGCGGACCTTTTCATCAAGCGATGTTTTCAGAAACTCAAAAAGCGCGCTGTATTCGTCTTTTTTCGAATCGTCAATTTTGTCCAGATCAAGATCGCCCTTTTCTGCGCTCTTGAACGTCTTTTTTTCATACTCGTGCAGATCGCGAATCACCCACTCATCAATGGGGTCATTCATCAGCAGCACTTCGTAGTCCTTCTCTTTGAGCTGTTCAATATGCGGGCTGTTGGCCAGCATCGTCAGGCTCTCGCCGGTGATGAAGTAGATGTCCTTCTGATCCGGCTTCATGCGCTCAACGTATTCCTTAAGCGATATCCATTGGCCATCGGACTTGGTCGATTTGTAGCGCAAAAGCGCACCGATCTTTTCGCGGTTTTCAAAATCGGAAGAGATGCCGCTTTTGAGAATATGGCCGAACTCCGCGTAAAACGATTCGTACTTTTCCTTTTCCATCCCTGCAAAGAGATCCAGCAGTTTCTTCACCAGATTCTTGCGGATGTTTTTGACCAGCGTGTTGTGCTGCAATATTTCACGGCTGACGTTGAGATTCAGATCCGGCGCATCCACGACGCCCTTGACGAATCCCAGATAGACCGGCATGAGATCCGTGCAGTCTTCCATGATGAAAACACGCTTGCTGTAGAGGTGAATGCCATGCTTGCGCTCCGGTGTGAAGAAGCTCATCGGGGCCTTCGAAGGGATGTAAAGGAGCGCACTGTATTCCGTAGAGCCTTCGAGCTTCAGATGCATGCGGGCAAGCGGCGGGTTCCAGTCGTGACTGATGTGGCTGTAAAATTCGTTGTACTCGTCTTCGGTGACTTCGGATTTATCTTTGGCCCAGATGGCTTTTTGCGAATTGAGGGTTTCTTCTTCAACAACGTCCTCGGTCTTGCCTTCTTCGGGCTTGCCGTCTTTATCCAGAACCGGCTTGCTCCTTTTGACGTCCATGACAATCGGGTAGGCGACAAAATCGGAATGCTTCTTTACGATATTACGGATCACCCATTCCGCCGTGAAGTCCTGCTCGTCCTCACCCGCCTTCTTGAGTTTTAATATCACGGACGTTCCGCGCGCGGGTTTGTCTGTTTCTTCAATGGTGTAGGAACCGTCTCCGGCGGATTCCCATTTCGTGGCCTTGTCGCTTCCGGCTGCCCGGGTTAAAAGCGTGACTTTTTCAGCTACGATGAACGAGCTGTAAAATCCGACGCCGAACTGTCCGATGAGCTCCGGCGAGAGAGCACCGTCATTTTTAGCGGCGTTGACCGCTTCCAGAAAACCGGCCGTTCCGCTTTTGGCGATGGTGCCGATATTTTCAACCACTTCTTCATACGTCATGCCGATGCCGTTGTCGGAGATTTCCAGTGTCCGGTTTTTGGCATCCGCCGTAATTTTAATTTTAAATTCCGTATCGTCGCCGAGAATGCCCGAATCCGTCTGTGCGTTGAACCGAATTTTGTCGATGGCATCGGACGCGTTGGACAGAAGTTCCCTGAGGAATATCTCCGGGTGTGAATAGAGCGAATGGATGATGATGTTCATGAGCTGGTTGATTTCTGTTTTAAATTGATGCGTTTCCTTACGGCTATCCATAGATCCTCCTAATATTTTTTTGCCCCGCAACCGGGGGCTTGTCTAAAAACGACGCGGCTGTAAAATGACAATGATATTGACGTTGTCAAGAGAGATTGCCAAGATGATATTTTATTCAATTTTAAGCGCTGGCCTTGTAGCGGTTGAGGGGGCAGACCTTCAGGCATTCGTCGCAGTCCAGCCAGTAGTCATGTCCGGCCGTATTGATGATGCGCTCGATATGTTTGAGCGAAGCGGCATCCTTGAGCGCCAGCGGGTAGATGGCATGCTTTATGGTATGTCCCATGCAAATCATTTTTTTAAATGAACCCTCTTCGGAAAAAGCTTTTGGCGGACAGGCCTTCTGGCAGGCAGAGCAGTTCGGCGGACAGGGGTCATCCGTCATGAGCGGATCACCGGGAAGCTCGGCATCCGTCACCACGGCCGCAAGTCGAAGCCTTGCGCCGAAAACCGGGGAGTACATCAGGCCGCTTCGTCCAAAGGCGCCCAGGCCCGCGTTTACGGCAGCGTGCTTGAGCGATAGAAGGCCCCAGGGTTCGGCGCCCTGAAATACCATGGGCGCATAGCTGGGAATCATGATCGCCCGGAAACGACCCTGAGTTTCAATAAAATTGCAAAGCCCCAGGGCGATTTCATCGAGCTTTCGATAAGCCGTATGATAGGAGCGATGCACACCGTAAAGATTGTAGTCAGGCGAATCCAGAATGCCGCGCGGCATCGGAATGCCCAAAACAATCACGGTTTTAGCATTTTTGCACACGCTGGCAGGATGATGCTTTTCGGGCGCATCGCTGAAACGCTCAACCGGCGCAAAACCGACGGCCGACACCTGTTTTTCCAAATGCTCAAGAATCGATTGCTTCATTGCTGCGGACATCATTTTCCTCCTTCGTCATTTATATCAAGATTCCGGCGCGCTGCGAACTTTTCGAAGCAGCTTTTTCAAGTTCTTCTTTTGCGAATTAACTATCTGTTACCCGGCACCTGCGTCAACCTGTTTTTTCCTCTGCCGATCGTGAGTGATAGACAAGAAAGCCCGCTCCGCTTTTTTAACGGGCATTC
This sequence comes from uncultured Smithella sp., assembly GCA_964608995.1. Lineage (GTDB taxonomy): Bacteria > Desulfobacterota > Syntrophia > Syntrophales > Smithellaceae > UBA8904. The sequence continues at coordinate 33,385 of CAZSQS010000017.1, forward strand.
TTATAGGCCTTCCCAAACGGCATGATCAACCCGACGATCTGCCGCCTGCTATTTAGTTATGGCTATTTCATAGAATTTTTGATAGCTTAACGCTAATGAAAGAAAGATCATAACGTCATCCACCCTTTCTAACTCTCCTATGATGATGATTCATTGTACATTATCAAGCGGCCTTCTCATTATTTTGTTCAGTTAAGTATTACTTCACATCAAACTGGTTTATGTTGCTGGAAAGGATTCCACTTTTCAGCAACAACATATTTCAGGAGATTACCATGTCGAGAAAAAAACGTGCGCCTGCCGTTCTTGAAAAATGTCCGACGGGCATCAAGGGGTTGGATGAAATCACAAAGGGAGGGCTCCCCAAAGGCAGGCCAACCCTCATTTGCGGTTCCGCCGGCTGCGGGAAAACGCTTTTCTCCATGGAGTTTCTTTTGCGGGGCGCCCTGGATTTCGGAGAACCCGGGGTCTTTATGACCTTCGAGGAGACGCCTGAAGATCTCGCGAAAAACTTCATCTCCCTGGGTTTTGATATCAACGACATGATGTCACGCGGTCTTATCGCCATGGACCATGTTTACATCGAACGAAGCGAGATTGAAGAGACAGGCGAATACGACTTGGAAGGCTTGTTCATTCGCCTGGGCGCTGCCATCGATTCTGTCGGCGCAAAACGTGTTGTTCTCGATACCATTGAAGCGCTTTTTTCCGGGCTGTCCGATACCGCTATCCTGCGGGCGGAACTACGCAGGCTTTTTCACTGGCTGAAAGCGCGCGGCGTGACGGCTATCGTTACGGGCGAAAGCGGCGAGAAGACCCTGACACGCTATGGTCTTGAAGAATACGTCGCCGATTGCGTGATCCTGCTGGATTTCCGCGTTGAGCAACAAATATCCACCCGCCGTCTGCGTATCGTCAAGTACCGCGGCTCCTCTCACGGCGCTGACGAGTATCCCTTCCTGATTGACGAGGGCGGCCTCTCGATTCTGCCCATTACGTCCCTGGGGCTCGACTACCCCGTTTCGTTACAACGCGTCTCGACGGGCGTCCCCAAACTGGATGCCATGTTTGAAGGAAAAGGGTTCTACAGGGGCAGCACCATTCTCATCTCCGGCACGGCGGGCACGGGCAAAACAAGTCTGGCGGCAACCTTTGCCGACGCCGCCTGCAGGCGGGGCGAGCGCTGCCTGTATTTCGCCTTTGAGGAATCGCCCAGCCAGATCATCCGCAACATGGCTTCCATCGGCATGGATCTGGCCCAATGGGTGAAGAAGGGGCTTCTGAGATTTCACTCGGTGAGGCCTTCGCTTTACGGTCTGGAGATGCATCTGCTCACCTTCCACAAGGTAATCAATGAATTTGATCCAGCCGTTTTCATTGTGGACCCGATCAGCAACTTGAGCGCCGCGGGTTCAGTATCAGAAGTAAAATCCATCTTAACGCGCCTGATTGATTATTTAAAGATGACCAATATTACGACATTCCTGACGGATCTTACCCGTTATGAAGGCAGCCTGGAGCACACCAGCGAAGAGATATCATCGCTCATCGATACGTGGTTGCTTGTGCGGGATATCGAACTCAACGGGGAACGCAACCGGGGCCTCTACATTTTGAAGTCCCGCGGCATGGCCCATTCCAACCAGATTCAGGAGTTCCTGCTCACAAACCGCGGCATTGACCTGATCGACATCTATACCGGCGCAGGCGAGGTGCTAACCGGCAGCGCGAGAGCTGCCCAGGAAGCCGGGGAAAAAGCTTCTGATCTGGCACGCCAGCGCGAGGTGGAGAGCAGGCTCCGCGCGCAGGAGCGCAAGAAGAATGCCTTGGAAGCAAAAATCGCAGCACTGCACGCCGAGTTCGATGTGGAAACCCTCGAGGTGCATTTAATGGCGGAAGAGGAGCAAAAAAGACAAGCTATCCAGGCACAAGACCGCTTGGAAATGGCTAAGCTACGCAAGGGAAAAACTTCAATTCCACAGACGACGCACTCGAAAAAGAAGACGAAAGGATAGATGATGAAAGCTGTTTCAACAGGTAAAGGAATAAAAGCAAAGACCGCGCCGCCGGATAAAATCTGGAATCTTAGATTATATGTTGCCGGTCAGACCCCGAAATCGATTACGGCCTTTACGAATTTAAAGAAGATTTGCGAAGAACACCTCGCCGGAAAATATAGCATTGAAGTGGTCGATCTTTTAAAAAATCCCCAACTGGCTAAGGGAGACCAGATTATCGCCCTGCCGACACTGGTTCGCAAACTTCCCGAACCGATCAAAAAGATCATCGGCGATCTGGCAAACACAGAACGCGTGTTGGTGGGGTTGGATATCAGGCCGGTGTGAGGAGACAGGTTCAAGGTGCAAGGTACAAGGATTTTATTAATTCCCTCTCCCTCGCGTGCCCTTTAGGGTATGATGGGAGAGGGTTAGGGTGAGGGTGAAAAAACAGGGGATAACCTGATAAACAGAAGGTCACGCGTACCCTCGAATACCCCTCCCCTCAATCCCCTCCCCCAAGGGGAGGGGAAGTTTCTTAAGAGATAACCCACGAGAGCCGTGAACCTTCTGACCCCTGACTTCTGTATTCTGGATTCTGGATTCTGGATTCTGACTTCTAAGTCGTAAACTTTTTGGAGAAACACGCATGGAAAGCAAAAAAACAAAAACAAGCACCGAGGAATTCGAAAAGGAAGCGGCGAATTCCGGGCGCACAGAGCATGTGCTTCGGCTCTATGTTACGGGAATGACACCGAGGTCAACCCGGGCCATCGCCAATGTCCGGAACCTCTGTGAAGAACATCTGAAAGGCGCTTATGAACTCAAGGTGATTGATATTTATCAGCAGCCCAAACTGGCAGCCGGAGAGCAGATTATTGCCACCCCGACACTGATCAAGCAGCTCCCCCTGCCACTGCGCAAACTCATTGGCGACATGTCGGATACGGAAAAGTTTCTGATCGGAATCGATGTAAAAAACAAGAAGGCAGAAGGCGAACCAAAGAAGTCAGAAGTCAGGAGTCAGAAGACAGAAGATAGAACACAGGAAACAGGAGTGCGCTTTGCATAGCTTCATAAAACCAACACTATTGTCATTCCCGCGCAGGCGGGATTCCAGTATTATCAATGGCTGGATACCGGCTTTCGCCGGTATGACGATTAGATGTGCGTTGCAAAAGGCGAACTACAGAAGGCAGGCGAACAACAGGAGTCAGAATCCAGAAGTCAGAATAAATAAATTCTGTCTTCTGGATTCTGGATTCTGTATTCTGTCTTCAATTTGAAAGAGAGCTGATCGATGAACACAAACGAGAGAACCCGCGAACAACTTTTAGATGATTTGCAGGAAATCAAAAAACGGATGGCGGAATCCGAAGAAACGCTGCGCGCCATTCTGAGCGGTGAAGTGGACGGGCTGGTGGTCCACACGGCCCAGGGCGATCGCGTCTTTACCCTGTCGGGCGCCGACCTTCCCTACCGGATCATGGTTGAGGCCATGAACGAAGGAGCCGTCACTCTGGCCGCAGACGGCACCATTCTTTTTTGTAACCAGCGCTTTGCGGATATTGTCCAGGGATCAATGGAACAAATCATGGGGTCCTCCATCTACACTTTTTTTTCATCAACAGACCTTCCCTTATTTGAGGGCTTGCTGGAGCAGGGATTAAAGGAAAACAGCAAACTGGAACTGGCCTTAATCACCTGCGACAAAAGTTCTACACCCGTATTGATGTCCATCAGCGCGCTCAGGCATACGGATACGAAAGGTGTGGTGTGCATGGTGGTGACGGACCTGAGTGAGCAAAAATACAATGAAGAGATGCGGGTGGAAGAGGCGGCCCTGCAAAAAGCGCATGACAAGCTCGAAGCCCAGGTCGAAGAACGAACGGTCGAACTGCGCACGGCCCTGTCTGAAATTCAGGAGATGAAAGAACAGCTCGAGGTCGAAAATATTTATTTTCGTAACGAGAGCAAAATGAAACATCAACATACAGAGATTATCGGGCAAAGCGACGGCCTGAAACAGGTGCTCTACCGGGCCGAGCAGGTTGCGCCGACCAACGCGACGATCCTCATTCTCGGAGAAACCGGCACGGGAAAAGAGTTGATCGCCGCCGCGATCCATAACATGAGTTCGCGTAAGGAGCGTCCTTTGTTTACCGTCAACTGCGCCGCGCTGCCGGCCAATCTCATTGAGAGCGAATTGTTCGGCCGCGAAAAGGGCGCGTTTACCGGGGCGGACAGCCGGCGGATCGGCCGGTTTGAGGTCGCCAATGGCTCCACCCTTTGCCTGGATGAAATCGGGGAGCTGCCGCTGGAGTTGCAGGCTAAGCTTCTGCGGGTCATCCAGCATCACGAATTCGAACGGCTGGGTTCGTCCCAGACGATCAAGATTGATGTGCGGATCGTGGCGACCACGAATCGGGACCTTGCCGAAGAGGTCCGGCAGGGGCGTTTCCGTCAAGACCTTTTCTACCGTCTCAACGTCTTCCCCATCACGGTTCCGCCGCTTCGGCAACGCAAAGACGACATCCCGCTGATGGTCGGATCTTTCATGGAACGGTATTCTCGAAAACTGGGTAAACAGATTACGTCCATCTCGAAAGAAACGATGAAGACGCTGCAGGATTATCCCTGGCCCGGCAATGTTCGGGAACTGGAAAGCATCATTGAACGGGCCGTGATCCTGAGCCCCGGGACGACGTTGCAACTGGTCGATAAACTGACGTTTTCATCATCCACACCCACTTCAACCATTGTGCGAACCCTGGAAGAGACGGAGCGAAGCCAGATTTTGAAGATCCTTGAAGAAACCGGGTGGCGCATCGAGGGCAACGACGGGGCCGCCAACATTTTGGGCCTCCACGCCAGCACGCTCCGAGCAAGAATGCATAAGATCGGAATAGCAAGGCCGGAGGCATAACAATGACATTGGCCTATTATTGGAAACACTGATATGCCTGCACCCATGAAGAAACTAACAAAACCAGTAGAAAACAATTTCCCTGTTGTCGGCATCGGTGCCTCCGCCGGGGGGTTGGAAGCCCTCGAGCAGTTCCTGAGGAATGTTCCCAAAGGCAGCGGCATGGCCTTTGTCATCGTCCAGCACCTGGACCCGACGCACAAGGGAATTCTGCATGAACTTCTGGGGCGCGCGACGTCCATGGACGTTTTTCAGGTCAAAGACCGCATGCGGGTTAAACCGAACTCAGTCTATGTAATTCCCCCCAACAAAGACATGTCTATCCTGCACGGCGTGCTGCACCTGTTCGATCCGACCACCCCCCGTGGCTTGCGCCTCCCGATTGATTTCTTCCTACGATCGCTCGCCTCCGACCGGCAGGAATTCAGTATTGGCGTCATCCTGTCCGGCATGGGTTCCGACGGCACGATGGGACTGCGGGCCATCAAGGAAAAGTTGGGTGTGGCGCTGATACAGGACCCTGCCTCGGCCAAGTTCGACAGTATGCCCCGAAGCGCTATTGGGGCCGGGCTTGCCGACATCGTCGCCCCGGCGGAGGATTTACCCGGAAAGATTATCGACTACTTAAGGCACGCGCTCGTCATCGCCAGAAAGGATTTCCACTTTGAAGAGAAGGATCAAAGCGCGCTGGAGAAAGTCTTGATCCTGCTTCGGAGTAAGACCGGGCACGACTTCTCTCTGTACAAGAAAAACACCGTTTATCGCCGGATCGAGCGGCGCATGAGCATTCACCAGATCAGCAGGATCGCGGCTTATGTCCGCTACCTGCAGGAAAATCCGCAGGAAGTGGAGCTCCTGTTCAAGGAACTTTTAATCGGCGTGACCAGCTTTTTCCGCGACGAGGCGCCATGGGAATATCTGCGCAAAAAAGCCATTCCGGCGCTCTTTAAAACCCGTGAGGCCCATCCGGCGCTTCGAGCCTGGTCAACCGGCTGCTCGACCGGAGAGGAAGCCTATTCACTGGCGATGGTTTTCAAAGAAGCCTTAGAACAGGTCAAACCCGCGAAAAATTTTACGCTGCATATCTTTGCCACTGACCTGGACCGAGAAACCATCGACAAAGCAAGGCAGGGATTCTATCCGGCCAACATCGCCGCGGACGTCTCGCTTGAGCGCCTGAAACGGTTTTTTGTTCAAGAAGAAGGTGGATACAGGATCGTCAAAGAGATTCGGGAGATGGTGACCTTCGCCACGCAAAACGTCATCATGGACCCGCCCTTTACCAAACTGGATATTCTTATTTGCCGCAATCTTTTAATCTACCTGACACCGGAACTTCAGAAAAAGCTTCTGCCGCTTTTTCATTACAGCCTGAATGCGGGCGGTGTTTTATTTCTGGGAAATTCAGAAACCATCAGTGCATTCACCGATCTGTTCGCACCACTGGACGTCAAGTCGCGGCTGTTTAAGCGGCTCGAATCGGTTCTACAGACCGAAACCACGACGTTTCCGGCTTTTTTTATGCCCACGCATCCTGGCCTCTCCAAGGAGTTAAGCATGTTGAAACCTCCAACCAATCTCCAAACATTTGCGGACCAGTTGCTCCTGCAACGCTTTTCTCCCCCCGCCGTGCTGGTCAACAACAAGGGCGATATTCTCTATATCAGCGGACGAACGGGTAAATATCTGGAACCGGCCGCAGGCAAGGCCAACTGGAATATTTTCGCCATGGCCCGTGAGGGAATCCGCTTTGATCTCGGCAACGCCTTTCAGAAGGTTCTTAGGCAAAAAGGGACGATCACTGTCCGGAATCTTCCGGTTGGCGAATCGGGCGGCGCGCATACTGTCGATATCACCGTTTCGGCCATCGAAGAGCCGGAAGCGCTCAAGGGGATGGTCATGATTGTCTTTACCGATGTGGCCGCGACCCCGGAAAAGAAAGTGAAGGCCGGCGCAAAGACTCCGCCTGCCGGTCATGCCAAGGTTTTGGAACTGGAGCAGGAGCTGAGGCATCTGCGCGAAGAACTTCAGACCACCCGCGAGGAAATGCAGTCTTCGCAGGAAGAGCTCAAATCCGCCAACGAGGAGTTGCAGTCCACCAATGAAGAATTGCAATCCACCAATGAAGAGCTGACCACCTCCCGCGAAGAGATGCAATCCATGAACGAGGAGCTGCAAACGGTCAACGCCGAGCAGCAATCCAAAATGGATGAGATGTCATGGATCAACAACGACATGAAGAATCTGCTCAACAGTACGCAAATCGTCACCGTGTTTCTGGACAACGACCTCCATATCCGGCGCTTCACCACCGGGGCGGATAAACTCTTCAAGCTGATTCCGGGCGATGTAGGACGGCCGCTTTCCGACATTGTCAGCGACCTGCTGTATCCCACGATGACCGAAGAAGCACGCGAAGTGCTAAGCACTCTGGTCTTTTCTGAAAAACAGATTACAACGGCCGATGGGCGCTGGTATTCCGTGCGCATCATGCCGTACCGCACCATGGATGACGTCATCGGCGGCGTGGTGATCACCTTTGCCAACATCACCGCAGCCAAGACACTGGAGGCCGAACTGAGGGAAGAGATTGAGAGGCTGAAGAAAGAAGACAGAAGGTGAGGCAGGAGACAGAAGACAGGAGACAGAAGTCAGGAGATAGAAGATAGAAGATGGAAAATAGTAGGGCGCGTTTCCCAAACGCGCCGATCTTCGGACTGCTCGGGGAGCCGATCTTCGGACTGCTCGGGGAGCCGATCTTCGGACTGCTCGGGGAGCAGTCCCTACTTCTGCCTACTGGCTTCTGCCTTCTGAATTCTTTCTTCTGCCTTCTCGCAGCGGAGTGATTCTCGATGGAAGCTAATATTTTTACAAAAGATTTTCCTGTCGTTTGCGTGGGCGGTTCCGCTGGCGGCCTCGATGCCTATACCCGGTTGCTAAAGCATCTGCCGGTCGATATGGGTGTTGCTATCGTCATCGTTAATCACCTGAGAACCACAGCCACCCTGCTCCATGAGATTCTCCCGAGCTACACCAAGATGCCCGTTGAACTGATCACGGATAGTTTACTCATCGAACCCAACCATGTGTTTATCATCCCGGAACAGCGTGATTTGCATGTTGAAGACGGAGAGTTCCGTTTAAAGCCGATATCCAAGCCCCGGGGATGGCCCGACGTGATTACGGTTTTTCTGCGTTCACTGACCCAGAACTGGGACGGCAAACTTATCGCTGTCATTGTCTCCGGCTATGATGGTGATGGAGCGGCAGCGTTATGCGGCATAAAAGAAGCGGGGGGCATTACCATCGCACAAAAGCCCGACACAGCCGTGCAGCCGGATATGCCCCAAAGCGCCATCGCCAGCGGGTGTATAGATTTTGTTCTTTCACCTGAGGATATTGCTAAAGAAATTGTACGAATTGCGCGAGGAGAGGAAGGACAGGAGACAGTAGGCAGTAGGCAGTAGGGCGCGTTTCCCAAACGCGCCGACTCCCAAACGCGCCGATCTTCGGACTGCTCGGGGAGCAGTCCCTACTGACTTCTGGATTCTGAATTCTGTATTTTCCAAGGAGCACTTATGACTACCCATGACAAGAGCAAAACAGCCGCAGACACTCAATTGCGCCGCCGTGCGGAAGACCGGTTGGACGCGAAACCCTCCGCATTGCATATGCCGCGTTCCGATGACGACGCTAAAAGGCTTGTCCATGAACTGGAAGTCCACCAGATCGAGCTGGAAATGCAAAATGCCGAGCTCAAACGCGCCCAGGAGGAACTTGAATCATCGCGCAACAAGTATGTCGAACTCTATGACTTTGCCCCCGTTGGTTATTTTACCTTTGACAAGCAGGGACTGATCCTCGAAGTCAATCTGACCGGCGCAAAATTGCTGGGGCTTGAAAGAAAGTTGCTGCTGAAGCGACCCTTAATGAACTTTATCGCACAAACGGCTCAAAAAAATATATTTTCAAAGCATCTCAAAGAGGTTTTTCAAAAACAGGAAAGCGCGACCTGCGATATTCTAATCACAAGAAAAGACGGCGATGTTTTTTATGCACACCTCCAAAGCGTTGCAGTGGAAAGTATTGATGGTGACACCTGTTTTCTCCGCACGACACTTGCCGATATAACGGATCGCATCAAGGCTGAAGAAGCCGTTAAATTCCAGGCAGACGCGCTCGCTCAGGTCATAGACGCCGTCATCGCGGTTGATAATGAACAACGCATAACGTATTGGAATCAAGCGGCGGAGTGGCTGTACAACCTCAAATCCACGGATGTCCTCGGACGCCCCCTGGAGGAGGCCTATCGTTATAAATGGCATACCGCTGAAAGTGAACGCACCTGTCTTGCCTCGCTTCAGGCGACCGGAATGTGGCGCGGAGAGAACATTCATGTCAAAAAGAATGGAGAAGAGATAAGCGTCTTGTCTTCGGTATCCGTGCTGAAGGATGACTCCGGCGCACCCGTCGGCATGCTTGCCAGTATCATTGACGTCACCGAACACAAAAAGGCGGAGGCAAGAATTGAACATCTTGCTTCATTCCCGGAGCTCGATCCCAATCCGGTCATCGAAATGGATCTTCAGGGAAAGATCATTTACTATAACACGGCAACCACCCGTGTGTTGAAGAAGTTGAAGCTCGTCACCGACGACATCCACCGCCTGCTGCCGGATGATCTCACGAAAGTAATCAGTCAACAAGAACAAGAACAAGAACAAGAATACGATGGACGCTATGCGGTCCGTGAAGTGGATATAAACGGCCGAACGTTTATCGAAAGCGTCATTGTCCTTGCGCATCTGAAAGTCGCGCGCATCTATGCGCAAGACATCACAAGGCGCAAACTGGCGGAAGACGCGCTGCTTTTAGCCCATGACGATTTGGAAAAACGGGTGGAGGAGCGGACCGTAGAACTCAGAGAGGCTATTTCGGAAATTGAAGCCATGAAAAACCAGCTCGAGGCCGAAAATATCTACTTCCGCCACGAGAACAAAATGAAACATCAATTTGAGAATATCATCGGCGAAAGTGACGGGCTCAAATATGTTCTCTACCGCGCCCAGCAAGTGGCCCCGGCAGACACAACAGTCCTCATCCTCGGAGAAACCGGGACGGGGAAGGAACTGATCGCCGCCGCTATCCATTCCATGAGTCCCCGCAAGGAGAGGACTTTAATCACGGTCAACTGCGCCGCGCTGCCTGCCACTTTGATTGAGAGTGAACTCTTCGGGCGGGAAAAGGGGGCGTTTACCGGAGCCGATACAAGGCGGATGGGCCGATTTGAGTTGGCCAATGGTTCCACCCTGTGCCTCGACGAAATCGGGGAGCTGCCGCTGGAGTTGCAGATCAAACTATTGCGCGTTATTCAGCATCACGAATTCGAGCGGCTGGGTTCTTCCCACACCGTCAAAGTTGACGTTAGAATCGTGGCCACGACCAACCGTGATCTTGAAAAAGAGGTTAGCCAGGGCCGCTTTCGGCAAGACCTTTTCTATCGGCTCAACGTCTTCCCTATCACCGTCCCGCCGCTTCGGCAGCGGCAGGAAGACATCCCGCCCATGGTCCAGGCCTTTGTCGACCGGTATGCCAGAAATCTGGGCAAAAAGATCACGACGATTTCGAAGGAAACCATGAAGACCCTGCAGGATTATCCGTGGCCGGGAAACGTCCGGGAATTGGAAAGCATCATTGAACGCGCCGTCATTTTGTGCCCCGGTCCGGTTTTGCATCTGGCGGACAGACTGGATAATTCATCCCCCGCACTTTCATCCGCCGTGCAGACTCTGGAAGAAACGGAGCGAAACCAGATCATCAAAATCCTTTCTGAAGCCAAGTGGCGAATCGAGGGCAAGGACGGCGCCGCGGCCATTCTGGGTTTGAATGCAAGCACACTGCGGGCGAGGATGCACAAGCTGGGAATCATCCGGCCGCAGACGAAAAGGGGAAAATAGAAGACAGAAGATTTTTTTATTCTGACTTCTGTATTCTGTCTTCTTGCTTCTTGCTTCCGCCCCCCTCAACATTCTGAGGTTCCGCCATATTCTGAGGGCAAGATCACTCTTTGATGCTTTCTTTCGATGCTCCCCTGTTATTCCAACAAACCGATATTATAGAATGAACACCGACCGCCAACCTCCCTTCGGCTCTTGGCAGACTAATTGCTATTGATATCCATCATGATGATCCAGAAAACTCTGATCATCACATATTTAGGGTTGTTTTTAATTTCATAACTGACGGGATTAACGGGCGGCTATACGATGGACAGAGTCCTGCATGAACGGCTGTTATCATCAACCCCGCTACGTTAATCCCATTCAGTTAAAGACAAATCCCTTTAGCCTGTATCATCCCGGCCGGGAGAATAAGGCATCAGGAAAGGAGGTGGCAACAGGCGCAGAAACATTTAGTAAATCTAAAGATCCTATTGCACAAAAGCAAAGTGGCCGTAAATTCCCGGGTTCAACCCCTGGAAGGATATGGCCGATTTAAGAAAACGAACCCTTATTAAAAGAGGAAACAACATGAAAAAATTTTTTAATATTTTCTGCCTGGTAACCGCAACGATTTGTATCATGGCAGTAAGTGCGATGGCGGTACCGATTAATGGCGCTATCTCATTTAGCGGAACATCCACAACGGATGATGAAGATTTGGCAATGGCCAAAAAATTCACATCCTTCAGCAATGTTGTGGTTTCGGCCACAGGCGGGACCGAAGACTATGCTGATGTTTTATCGGGTCAGGTTGTTACTTTTAGCCCCTTCGTTTTTTTGCCTGCACTTAGCCCAAATCCCGTTGTGGCACTCTGGGCATTTGAAGCGAATGGAAAAAGTTACAGCTTTGACGCAACAGGAATTACTATCAGCGGTCAGAGATCCCACACTCTCACGATGAATGGACCCGGCATCGCGCACATCACCGGTTTTGATGACACGCCCGGCAACTGGTATTTCAGCGCAAACCGCGCTGGTGGAACAGCCAGCTTCTCCGCATCGACTGAAGTCAATGCCGTTCCTGAGCCCGCCACCATGTTTCTTCTGGGTTCGGGATTATTAGGACTTGGCGCCATAGGACGCAGGAAGAAAGCGAACAAAAAATAGTTTAGTAATAAACATCGTGAACTAAAGAATGCCCGGCACGCTTTAGACCTGCCGGGCATTTTTATGAAATCAGAAGACAGAAGACAGAAGACAGAAGACAGAAGGCAGAAGACAGAAGGCAGAAGACAGAAGACAGAAGATAGAAGATAAGAAGATAGAATATAAATGAAGATTTCTTCGATGGGCGATTCTCCTCTTTTTTAAAGAGGGGTTATGGGAGATTTTAGGAAATACATCACCTTAATAAATCCCCCTTAATCCCCCGACAGCCATTATGTCTTTAGAAAAGGGGGAAACTACCTTCTGTCTTCTGACTCCTGACTTCTACCTTCTGTCTTCTGTCTTCTGTCTCCTGACTTCTGACTTCTTTCTCCTCCCCCCCCTCAACATATTGTGGATCCACCGTATATTGAGGCCAATTGCTTCTTTCACAGCTCTCCCTTTGGGCCATCCAACAACTTGTTTTTAAAGGATGAAAGCCGGCGCACGCGTTCGTCTTCATCGATTGGCAAGCTATTTGCTATGAGTCACCTGAGGAGATCGATCTCATGAGAAGATCATTTTTTTTCACAATTTTTCTTTTATACCTGCTGTCTTTTTCTTTTCCGGCTGATGCATCACTCTATGGAACCCAGAACAACCCACCCAGTCATCCGGCTAAAAAAGGAATTTCAATCACCGCAGTAAAGCCCTATGTGACTCAAGAACTGCTTATAAAATATAAAGCTTCTTTTTCATCGTCATCCATTCAGGCATTGCATTCCCATTTGGCCATGACTGAAATTCAACATTTCGAACAGATCAATGTCCGCCATATCCGGCTGCCTGCGGACATCCCGCTTGCGTCAGCCATTTCCGAATTGGAGAATGATCCTGCCGTAGCGTATGCGGAACCCAACTATACTTATCGCGTATGCGCCACACCATCCGACGCCTATTTTTCCAGCCTCTGGGGACTGCATAACACCGGCCAGGAGGTCAACGGCACACGAGGCGCTCCCCGCGCAGACATCAATGCAACGGCCGCATGGGATATTGCCGTGGGCAACAGTGAAATTACAGTCGCCGTCATTGATACCGGTGTCGATTATTTACATTCCGATCTGGCTGCAAATATCTCCGAGGCACGTCATAATTTTATTTCATATAACGATGATCCCATGGACGTTTACGGTCACGGAACGCACGTTGCCGGGATTATTGCGGCAACCGGCAATAATCAGGCCGGTGTGACGGGCGTTGCCTGGTCGGCAACGCTGATGCCGCTTCGGGCCGGCGATGATTCGGGATTATTGCCCGCATCCGCCATTATTGCCGCCATTGATTATGCCCGGCTAAACGGTGCGAAGATTATCAACGCCAGTTATGGCGGACCCCATTTCAGCCAGGCTATGTTCGAAAGCATTGACGCCGCCGGAAAGGCCGGGATTCTTTTTGTGGCCGCTGCGGGAAACAATGTCGGCAATATTGATGATCATCCCTTTTATCCGGCAAGCTATCCGCTCGACAATATTATTGCCGTCGCCGCGACCGATCAATATGATGAGCTCAGCTATTTTTCCAATTATGGCGAAAGTTCCGTGCATGTGGGCGCACCCGGACACAATATTTACAGCACGAAATTATCCCCTCCGATGGAGACGGACCCCGCATCTGCGCAAAATTCGGAGCCTGCGATTGACGAATATCAATTTATGAGCGGCACCTCCATGGCCACAGCCTATGTATCGGGTCTTGCGGCATTGATCTGGGGTTATCATCCCGCTCTGACTTATGCTCAAGTGAAAGACATCATCCTGCGCGGCGTTGATCTCAGAAGTTCTCTTTCGGGAAAAACCGTATCCGGTGGCAGAATCAACGCTTTTAAAGCGCTGAATTTTTGTGTCCATCCGCCAGCACCCGGCACGCTTTCCGCATCTGCTGATTTTACAGGCCAGATCCATCTGAGCTGGGAAGCGGACGTTTACGCCGTCACGTATGTTCTTGAGAGAAAACAAGGCGCCGACGGCTATTACACCCCTGTGGCCACCATGGACGGCAACCTCAACCGTTACATCGACAGCGATCTTGACCCCGCTACGCCTTACGCCTACCGCCTCAAGGCGGTGAATTATGGCGGGGAATCAACATACTCCAATGAAGCCGACGCAACGACTTGGGCAATCAATGACGCTGGCGATAGTGGCGGCGGCAGCAGTGGTTGTTTTATTGCCACGGCAGCTTTTGGTTCGCCAATGGACAGGCATGTGCAGATCCTGCGAACTTTCAGAGACCATTATCTTATGCCTTTTACGGCAGGTCAGGCAGTGGTGAAGTTTTACTACAAAACAAGTCCGCCGATTGCCCGGATCATTTCCGAAAATTCAAGTTTGCGCTGGTTGACACGCTTAAGTTTATTGCCGGCCATAGGCCTGTCTTACTTAATCATCACCTGGGGAGGCATTCCAACATTACTTGGGTTGATATTTCTGATCATTGGGCTTGCCGTTGTAATCGCAAGGCAGGGCAAGAATAATATATTTACTGATTTTAACATGAAGGAACACGCTTATGGAAACGAACATGGCCGAATCTGCAAAGAATCCTGAATGGGATTGCGATGCAGTCTTTCTCGGATGGCAACATAAATCGAATCAGGATCTTTTCCCCCTGTTCAATGTCACAGTTTCAGATCATCCCTTATATCATTCTACCGTGAGTGAGGCGACTCTGCGCAGAATCCACCTGCGGGTTCCGCGCATCCCCTCGCCCTATCCCGGGGGCGCCGAGGCGCCGTGGCATCAGGCGGGATTTGAATTGAATCACCCAAAAACTGCAAAGCAAGCCCTGCAAATCGCCGGATTGGATTATACCGTTATCACCCAACCGCTCGACGGAAACCCCGGATTAAAACATCATGCGTATGCGGCAACGGTGCGAACGGATAACGGCGAGATTCTGGGTATCGTTGACGAAGGTTATGAACCTGTTCAGAACGCCGATGCGTTCGCCTTTTTCGACAACCTGGTTGCCGAAGATGAGGCGACCTACGAAACCGCCGGGATCCTGGGCAATGGTCAATGTGTCTGGATTCTGGCCAAAATGCCGGGTTTCATGAAGATCAACGGCAACGATATCGTCAATAAATACCTCCTGCTCACCAACAGTCATGACGGCGAAACCCAGGTGCGCGCAAGGGTTACGCCGATTCGCGTCGTCTGCAATAACACCCTGACGGCCGCTCTGCAGGGTGCGGGAGACATTGCCATCCAGCACGCACCCAACACCGTCAGGTATCATGATCAGGGATTCACCATCCTCGGAATGACCAATGTCTTAAACGAGCAGCTCGAAATGACCTTCAACAAGATGGCGGCACAAAGGATCACCGAAGATGAACTGCGGGCCTATGTCCAGGCCCTGGTTCCGGATCATGAAGAGGACTCAAACGCGGCAAGAGCGCATAAAATGCGTCAAAGCGTCCTTGAGCTCCACGACGCAGGCCGGGGCGCAGATCTGGCTCGCGGAACCGTATGGGGGGCCTTCAACAGTGTAGCCGAATATACGGACCACATGATGGCGGACAAGGATGCCGCCGCGCGATTAGACGCCATCTGGTTTGGACGCGGAGAGCATCTCAAGTCGCGGGCGTTTAGCTTAGCCTGTCGATTGATCAA
This sequence comes from uncultured Smithella sp., assembly GCA_964608995.1. Lineage (GTDB taxonomy): Bacteria > Desulfobacterota > Syntrophia > Syntrophales > Smithellaceae > UBA8904. The sequence continues at coordinate 49,073 of CAZSQS010000017.1, forward strand.
AAACTGATTTTTCGAAAAACCGGCGAAGAAGGCCTGTCGTTATGAAAAAAGAATTGACCGTTATCGGCATTATTCCACAATACCCGAAGCATTCCCAAAGCAATATTTATGCGAAGATCAGAATGCCGCCGGTGGGCATTTTGTCGGTGCTGAGCCAGATTACGCATCATCCCCGGTGTAAGGATGTCTATGCCGTGGATGAAAATAATTACGGCGGTCCGCTCACGGATTGCGGGCAACCGGATCATGTCCTGTTGCAAAGCGGCAAGCCCGCGCATCTGGCGCTCTTCTATGGCGGCATGAGCAATTCGGTTCCCCGGCTTTTTGAGCTGGCACACTTGTATCAGCACTTCGGGGCAATCACCATTGCCGGCGGCTCTCATGTGGACGCCCTGCCCGAAGAAGCGCTGTACGCCGGCATTGACATTGTCGTTCACGGCGAAGGGGAAGAAACCATCACGGCATTACTGTCTGTGCTGGCGGCGGACGATGGCGGCGTCACCTTGAATCGAAAGGGGCTTCAGTCCATCCCCGGAATCAGTTTTCTTGATGATGCCGGCGCCTGTGTCTTTACCGGCCGGCGCGATCCGATCTGCAATCTTAATGACCTGGCCGACCCGGACCTGACCCTGGTTAAATATATGAAGAAACGATGGAGCGCCATTCCCATCAACCGGGGCCGCGGCTGTAATTTTAATTGTGAATTCTGCGTGGTCAACAAGCAATACGGCAAGTATAAATCCGCATCCGTGGAAACGGCTTTGCGGCAATTAATTAAATATTCCGATCTGGGATACAAAAAATTCTTCTTCACTGACGATAATTTTGCCCAGAGGCCTGCCGAAGCCATCGCGCTTTGCCATGCGATCAGCGATTATAAAGATAAATTCCGGAAAAAAATCGAGATCATTGTTCAAGTGCGCTCAGAAGTAGCGGAGAACGACGCTTTGATTGAGGCGATGCGTAAAGCCGGCGTCAGCCTGCTGGCCATCGGCTACGAAAGTCCGCTAAACTCAGAATTGCAGGCGATGCGCAAAGGCGTGACGGTGGAAAAGTTGATTGCCCGGTCAAGAAAACTCTCCGACTCCTTTTATCTTCACGGCATGTTTATTTTCGGCTATCCCGCAGACAGGCCCGCGGGACAAAGCGGTAGCGAAACGATTCATCAATGGGCCAGTGCGTTTAAATCGTTTATCAAAAAAGCACGAATCGATACGATCCAACTGCTCAATGCCGTCCCCCTGCCCGGTTCCGAGCTTCGAGCAAGACTTGCGCGCGAAGGCCGCCTCTTGCCTTTGTCGATGGCCGGCTGGGATAAGTATGACGGTCTGTTCCTTTGTTACGATCCGAGGCCCGACGGGTATGATCCGCATGATCTGCAAAACATGCCCAAGCTGCTGATGAAAAAAAAGTATCTGGGTGGATTTGTGAGTCGGAAATTAAATTACGGCAACTGGTTGAACTGGGTTTATCTGGCCACCATCGGCTTCCCGATTCAGTTTGTCGGATTTTATTCCTGGCGCTTCGTGCATCAATTTAGACAAAGACACAAAGCGAAAATACTGCTGAGCGGGAACATGCCGGTGCATACCCTGTTCACCGCCCCGCTCGTCAATGCCTGGGGGGATATCAAACGAAGATGGCGGAATCTATTTGTCAAGACGTATGCGGGTGTCATTGCAAGGCGGTGGTATAAAGAATACCAAACGAGTGATTATGTGAACACTCTGAGACAACTCTAGAGCTGCAGATCGATTGAGCGGCAAGATGTTGTTCAACCCTTTTATCCATCAACAAAATATTTTTCCCCAAAGGAGTCTGGAATGAAAAGATTATTAATGTCGGCAATGGTTTTCCTAATGCTCGTTGTATTGATTAGCGGATGTCACTATCGTCCGGCTTAACTGAATAAAAAATAGCCTAAAGAGCCATAGCTTGTG
>CAZSQS010000018.1:0-49829 GCA_964608995.1 uncultured Smithella sp.
AACGCAGCTACATCGGTTTTTTGATGATTCTGATGCAGCGCCTGGTGGTTTCCAGTACGAGCGCCATCAAGACGACGCTGGAACGCCGTCTTGCAGTGCTGAGGCATGAGGACTCAGGACTAAGTCAAATGCAATTATTTAATGATGATCCTTTAACTCAGTCCTCAGCCCTCAGTCCTGACGACTTCCATGATCTTGACGGGCAGGAGCAATTCGAAGTGCTCTTGCGGACACGGCTTAAAGCGCTGAAAAACGAGCGCGCCGAGGTGAAGCTGCTTTTGGAGGCAGCCAGACGATGCGAACAGGCCGGGCCGGATGCAAAAGCCGATGCCCTTTTGGATTGGCTCTATCGGCTTCAGTCCGAAGAGTGTGATACGGAGCTTAAGGTTCTGGTGTTTACTGAATTTGTTCCCACCCAGGAAATGCTCAAACGGTTTCTAACCGAACGGGGGTTTTCGGTTGTCTGTCTAAACGGCTCCATGGATATGGACGAGCGCAAACGCGTGCAGGAGGCTTTTGCCGGGAATGTCCGCATTCTGGTTTCGACCGACGCAGGCGGCGAAGGTTTGAACCTTCAATTTTGCCACGTAGTCATCAATTACGACATCCCCTGGAATCCGATGCGCCTTGAACAGCGGATCGGACGGGTGGACCGCATCGGGCAGTCTTTCATTGTCCGCGCGGTTAATTTTGTTTTTGAAGGCTCTGTCGAACACCGGGTCCGCGAAGTGCTGGAGCAGAAACTTGCCGTTATCTTCGAGGAGTTTGGCATCGATAAAACCGGTGATGTCCTAGATTCGGCACAGGCCGGCAGAATATTTGATGATATGTATGTTGAGGCGATTGTCCACCCCGAGAAGGTTGAGGAGGCCGTTGAGAATGTAGTGTCCCGTTTGCAGGAAGAGGCGCGGGATGCGCGTAATTCGGCTTCCATCTTGGGAAAGACAGAGAATCTGGAACCTGGCGAGGTTCAGCGCCTGCTCAGTCATCCCTTGCCGCACTGGGTCGAGCGAATGACGGTAAGTTATCTCAAGGCAAACGGTTGTCAGGCTGTCAGAAAGAGTAAAGGATGGTGCCTCACCTGGCCTGACGGAACGTATGAGGAGAATGTGGTTTTTAGCGGCAAGGAAGCGCAGAGTTTTCCGGCAGCAACTCACCTTTCACTTGAGGAGCCACGGATTCGGGGTCTTGCGATGCGCCTGCCCCGTTTTGTCCCCGGTCAGCCGGTTTGCGCGGTGGCGCTTGAAGGCATTTCAAAAGAAATTCGGGGAATCTGGTCTTTATGGCGCATTGCCATATCCACTATGGAGTGGAATCGCCGAAAGTTCATGCCGTTGTTTTTAGCGGATAGTGGCGCCGTGTTGATGCCAACGGCCAGGCATATTTGGGACATGCTTCTTGTCGAAAACGTAACCGTTGAATCGATTTTGGATTCATCGGTTTCCCTCACCAAGCATCAAGAATTGAAAAATGCAGCTGAGTCACACGGGAAACCGATTTATGATGCGCTGGTTCAGGAACACAAGGCACGCCTGGCGCGTGAGCGTGAAAAGGGCGAATTTGCATTTGCCTCCCGCCGAAGAATGATTGAAAGAATCGGACTTCCTCAAGTCCGCAATCATCGGCTGATCCTTCTGGCCCAGGAGGAAAAAACTTTCCATGAGCAGCTGGAGCAAAAAGCTCAAATCTATCCTGACATGGTCCCGCTAATGATGATTCGAATAGATGGAGGATTGCAATGACCAGCTGGCGTGATCATGTCTTGAAAGAGTTCACCCCAAAAGTATCCCGCCTGACTCTTGTGTCTGATCCGGACGGGCTTTTGCTGGAAGAAGGACTTCTCGAAGGAATCCGGAAACGGGGCTTTGATTTGATTCCGTTCGAAGATCATGTTGCATTTCGTTATGCCTATGAATCAAGATACCGGTCGCGCTGGAACCGGGGAGAGCAAACGGACCTGGTTGTGCTGCTTCGTTCCGAAGCCGATGATATCAGCGGCTTGCCATACGATCTTCTTCAGTCGGGCCGAAAATTGTCTTTTAACGTTGGAGATATTTTTCCGAACCTTAGCTATCCGGTAGTCGCTGCCTTGGATCGTGGTTATTTTGAGATCCTTTATCAGGCACAAAAACGTTATGCCCCAGGGGAATTGGGGGAAAACGCAACAAAAGAATTCATATTGCGTCACGTTTTTGAAATTGCGCCGGAATTAGTAAAGCAATCATCAAGCCTTTTGCAGGTTCTTTTACGCCGCCACTATCGTGGGCAGATCATTCCGCCTCTACTGGATGATCGGCTCATTCAACTGTTTAAGCAAAATGTGCAATTTTCGAACTGGCCGATTGAAACGATTATCAAGGATCGCGAATCTTTTTTTTCCTTTTTGCAGGAGCGCTGGCCAGCATTCCTTGATAAAGAAGCTGCCAGAGTTAAAAAAGGGGTTTATGAGGCAAATGATCAATACAATTTAACATTCAACGGTCCAGTGGAGCTGCCTTTCGACCATCAGGATGTCCGCGTTTACATTGATAATCTCTTCATGGAAGGTTTTCTGCAGCCCGTGTCGCACGATCAGGCCAATGATTTATCTAAATCCTGGGTGGCTGTGGGCGTTCGATGTGCACCGGCTGAAGAGCGCGCTCGACGTTTATGTAAACTCGTCGAAAACTTGAAGACAACAATCCCCGCCGAAGATGCAAAACATTTGGACTGGTCTCGCTTTGCCCATGGCTGGGCCGAGTTGATGTGTCTTGTTAATGATCAGCAAGGCTTGATTGCAGGAGATACGAAAGCTGCGATAGGGGAGCTTCAGTTTCAAATTGATAATAACTTTACGGCCTGGCTTTTCAATCGCTATGCCGGGTTGATTAATTTGCCGCCAGTGCCTCCTGTCATGCTGCATCACATCCCTCGTTTTCTGGCCCGCCAGCTAAGCGATGAAGGCGCCGGTAAAGTGGCATTGTTGCTTGTCGATGGTCTTTCATTAGATCAGTGGCTGGTCATCAGAAATGTGCTGAACTCAAATTCCAGGCAATTAATCTTTCGCGAGAAAACAGTTTTTGCCTGGGTTCCTTCTCTTACATCGATTTCAAGGCAAGCCGCTTTTTCCGGTAAAGCACCCGTTTTCTTTCCCAACTGCATTTACACCACTGAAAAGGAAAATGCTTTATGGCTGCAATTCTGGGCGGATCAGGGGTTAGCACAGAACGAAGTCGTTTACATCAAGGGGCTTGGGGATGGCAATTTGGAAGCTGTTGCAGAAAAAATCGCCCACCCAAGGGCAAGGGTGGCCGGACTGATTATCGATAAAGTTGACAGAATTATGCACGGGATGGAGTTGGGCTCAGCTGGAATGCACAATCAGGTGGATCAATGGGTGAAACAATTTTATTTGAAAAAGCTCCTGGAATTGCTTTTAGACCATGATTTCCGTGTGTATCTCACCTCTGACCACGGCAATATTGAGGCAACAGGATGCGGCCGTCCATCGGAAGGAACGATAGCGGAATTGCGCGGCGAACGAGTTCGCATTTATGCCGATGATGCTCTTCTCAATAAATCTAAAGAAAAGTATCCGTTGGCAATTGCATGGAATAATGCGGGGCTCCCTGATGATTGCCTTGCGCTTATAGCTCCGCATCGACAGGTCTTCACACAAGAAAAGCGCCGGATCGTAAGTCATGGCGGTTTGTCTATGGAAGAAATAATTGCACCTTTTGTCCACATTGAAAAAAAGAGCAGGTAATGTCAGAAAGATTAAAGCAAATTGGTCTGGACCGTCTTGTGCGCCTTGCATGGCTTGAGAAAACATCAACGCTGGTTCTTGCCGCAAACGACACCAAGACCATCAAAAGCATTCTGCAAGATGAGCTGGCAGGCGCCTTTCGTTCGGCCAATAAAGATGTGCGCGGATCGTTGGATAAAACCATCACTATCCTTTTAAAAGTATGGCTCCAGCCTCCGAAAGACCTGAAAGCGCTGAGAGATGAAGGATTGGAATTATTGAAGCGAACTTCAAGTGCCCAGAGCATGGTCATCCATTGGGCAATGGTGTCTGCGGTTTACCCGTTTTGGTCTTCCGTGGCAGCGCAGATAGGACGACTCTTAAAACTTCAGGGAACCGTAACCTCCGTTCAGATACAACGCCGAATCCGTGAGCAGTATGGGGAAAGAGAAACAGTTTCGCGCAGAGCCCGCTATATCATCCGCTCGTTTTTGGATTGGGGCGTTCTCCAGGAGACAGAAAAAAAAGGAATTTATAAAGCTCAAAAGGCACTTGTCGTCGATGATATCCGGCTAATTGCCTGGCTGGTCGAAGCCGCTCTTTACGCGCGTGAAAGCGGATCTATGCCTTTAAAAGGACTGATTGACAGTTCCGCATTATTTCCGTTCCAGATGACGTCAGTTCGTGCCGAACGCCTCGTGGTGATATCCCCCAAATTAGATTTTCTGCGACATGGCCTAGATGAAGAGTTGATGATGTTGAAAAAGTCACCGCTGTGAGAAGCCAATGATAAAGGCAACATTTCATGGCTGACTCATTATCCTTATCGGGCATAGCGTCTTCCTTTCAGGATCTGGTCTTCGGTGATTTTTCGGATCTGTTTTAAATCCTCGTACGAATTCAGCGTGTTGATGTAAAATTGCGGGAGAGCCTTTTCATTTCTGGCAAAGGCCAGTTGGCCATTTTTCAAAACCTGCATGCCTAAAATGGGAGAGGCGGAATTTTTATTTTCACATTTACTCTGGCGCGTGGTATTGATCAACCGTAATCTATCTTCCGAAAAAGGACGCTTGCGTGAAGCCCATCCCCCGTGTTTTCGGCATCGGTCAGTGCTCGCTCGATTATATCGGGCGCATTGAAGCGTTTCCGCCGCCGGACATCAAGTGCGAGTTTGCGAATTTGACCGTGCAGGGCGGAGGACCGGCGGCGACGGCGCTGGTCGCGCTCAGGCGCTGGGGGCTTGAGGCCGCCCTTGCCGGTGTGATCGGCGACGATGATTTCGGCGTCCGCATCCGTGCGCTACTGGAGGCTGAAGGCATCGACATCAGCGGCCTTCGCGTGCGTCCCCAGCAGTGTTCGCAATTTGCCTTTATCGTGTGCGAACCGCAAACGGCCCGCCGGACAATTTTCTGGCAGCGGCCCACGGGCGAGGCGCTAAGGCCCAATGAAATTGATCGATCCGTTCTTCTGCAAAGCGCGGCGCTGCACACCGACGGCCTGTTTGCCGAGGCGTCGCTTTTTGCCGCCCGCGAGGCGAAAAAAGCCGGGATTCCCGTGGTGCTCGACGCGGGCACACTGCGAGATGGCATGCCCGAGATCATCCGCGAAAGCAATTGCGTGGTAACCTCGGAAGTCTTCTCCCGCGCCTTTGCCGAAAGCCATGAAGAGACATGCCGGAAGCTCGCAGGCATGGGCGTCGGGCTTACCGGCGTGACGCTGGGCCGTCAAGGTTACATCGCGCTGACCGACGGCAAGTTCATCCGCAAAGAAGCGTATCTTGTCGATGCCATCGACACGACCGGCTGCGGCGATGTGTTTCATGCAGGCCTGACCTATGGCCTCGTTCGCGGCTGGGCGGCCGAAAAAGCGCTTGATCTGGGCGCGTGGGCCGCCGCGTCCGTTGCCTGCGCCATGGGCGGCCGGGCAGGCATTCCCGATGACGCGCGCCTGCAAAAACGTTACGACACCGATTAATCCATCAGGAGATTCAAAATGACTGATTCAAACGGAAAATTAATGAGCGCTGAAGAAGCGATTCGCCGGTTTGTGTCCGACGCCGACCAGCTGGTCATCGGGAACTACACCGTGGGAAGCTGCGCTGAGCTCGTCTATGAGGTCATCCGCCAGCGCAAAAAAGGACTGACGCTGTATTCGCAATCCGGCATTTTTGACGTGGAAGTGCTCGTGGGCGCGGGCTGCGTGGAGAAGCTCGTCACCACCTACGTGATGCGCGCGGGCGGCCGCAAGGGCGGCTCCGCCGTGGAGCGCGCGCTGCAGGCGGGCGCCATCCAAATGGAGGACTACACCAATTTCGATTACAACGCGCGCATGGTTGCGGGTATGCACGGCATGACGTTTATCCAGGTGCTCGAAGGCGTGATGGCGACGGATCTGTTTCGAAAGCGCGGCTTTATGGGCGACGACAAGTTCCGCGTGATCGACTGCCCCTATACCGGCAAGAAGCTCCTCACCGTTCCTGCGGCGACGCCCGACGTGTGCATCGTCCATGTGCAGCGGGCCGACAAGTTCGGCAACGCGCAGTACTGGGGCGCTCTGGGATCCGTCGCAGCGGCGGCGCTGGCCAGCCGCCGGATCATCGTCTCGTGCGAAGAGATCGTCGAGCATGATATCATCCAGTCCAGCCCGCATCTGACGATTATCCCCGCCTACCGCGTCAACGCTGTCGTAGAAGTCCCCTGGGGCGCGCACCCCACGGAAGTGCTGGGCTACTATAACCTTGATGCGCCGATGTACGGCCTGTTCATGATGGCCGACGCGACCGCAGATGGCCTTTTGGCCTGGCTTGACGAATGGGTTTACGGCTGCGAAAACCGCGCGGCCTATATCGAGCACTACATCGGCAAGTTCGGAATCAGCGCGCTTGACGGGATCAAGGCCAAGCCTTACTATTCGGCCCCGGCCAATTACGGCGCGGCGTTTTACTCCCGCTGGGATCGCGATGGCCGCGAAATCTTCACGGGGCTGACCATGCCGGAAATGGAAGCGATTTTGGCCGAAAGGGGAAAATTCTATGAGTAAACCCTATACGCTTCATGAGCTTTTGATTATCGCCGTCGCCCGGGAAATTTCCGATTATGAAAACGTCATTTTGGGCGTCGGATTGCCCACCACCGCGGGCGCGCTGGCCAAGGCGCTCTATGCGCCGCACGCGACGCTCATGATGGAATCCGGCATCATTGATTTTGAGCCGCTGCTGCCGCTCAATCACATTGCCGACGCGCATGCCTGCCGGGGATTTTCCTACGCGACGGATCTGTTTTCCGCCTTCACGATGACGTACCGGGGCTTTGTGGATGTGTGTTTTTTAGGCGTGGGGCAGATCGACCGGTTCGGCAATGTCAATACGACCGTCATCGGCGACTATGAGAAACCGGCCATGCGGCTGCCGGGCTCCGGCGGCGCGGCGGATTTTATCTCTTACGCCAAACGCACGGTGCTGACGATGCTGGGCGGCAGTTTTGTTGAGCGCCTCGATTATCTGACTTCGCCCGGCTATCTCGACGGAGGCGACAGCCGCGATCGTTCGGGCCTTTTCCCGAAGGGATCGGGGCCTTCCATGGTGTTATCAACCAAAGGCATCTTTCGTTTTGATCCGGAGACCAAAGAAATTTATCTGGCGCAAATCCACCCGAAGGTGAAGCTCGACGACATTAAAAAGGATGTGCCCTGGGAGTTGAAGATTGCCCCGGATCTCACCGAAACGCCACACCCGACGGATGAGGAAATCGACTTCATCCGCCGATTCGCGCCGAACATGGCCATTGGCCGCGAACTCATGCTGGAGCTGACGGTCACCAACCTGATGAAGAAGATGAAACTTTAGCAGGCGACGGACTGGCGCTCACGGATCTGAAGAAGTTTTTCCTGAAAGGCCGCGACGTCCTGGGCGCCTTCTTCGGGTGCCCAGGGCGCAAATTGCACGCTCGTTTCCGGGTCGTAAGGGCCCTGTTTGACTTCGAAAAAAACGCAGTCGTCTTCTTGCGCAATCCAGGTGTGAAAGATGTTGGCGGGAATTTCCAAGCCGAAGTTCTCGCCGCCTGCCTCAAACGTGACCCGCTCGGTCACGACGCCCGTCTCGTCAAAGGTAAGCACATCAAAGCGCCCGCGGAGAATCAGCGCAAACTCGCTTCTTTCGGGGTGGCGATGCGGGCGAAAATAGGACGATGGCCTGGCGGCGATAAACAGACGCTGCACCGGATCGGACAGCACTTCATGGATATTGTGGTTAACGCGCAGCCTGGGGGCAACGCCCGCGCGGGCGATCCAGTCGGCGCACATGGCGGAAGTAATGCGTTTCATGCTTTTTCCCTGTTTATGGTTTTTTGTTATCCGATGCCGTTTCTATCAGAATATGCGGCAAAGTCAATTCCCCGCCTTGCGGTAATGTCCCTGCGGGACAGCCCTGTCATGCTGACGTAGATAAAAAAACGGTTTGCAGCAGGCCTCTATTGGGCCCGCTGCAAACCGCAGGATCAAACGCGGTTTACGATTTAGGGAAAGACCTCCGAGAGCTTTGTCTTGGCCGTCAGTGTTTCGCCCAGCTCCACATACGTATCGTTGGCCTCGGTGTAGGCGGGCCAGTCAAAACCGGTTATACTGGGATTGCCGGTTTTGGCGAAGTTGGTCCACACCGTCATGGTCATGTCCGCCACAGCGTCATCCTCGGCACTCCAGCCGGCGGAGAGCAGAATATCCGCCGTATCACCGGCCTCAGCCGTCACGCCGTTGCCGTTGAGATCGCCAATGACCAGTCTCACGCCGGTACCCGGATCAATGACCAGACTCAACTGGAAGTGGGCGATAACACTTTCCGGATAATTGAAGACATACGTCAACTCGCCGCCGTGGTAGGTCGGAAGCCCGATGGCTTTCCAGCCCGCCGGGACGCGGGTGAAGAGGCACGCGTAATGAGCGGCCGCGCTGTAATGCGTCATCCACGGAAACACATTCTTGATGGTGTTGATCGGATCGATCGTATCATTGGTGTTGACCACAATCAGAAAGGGGACATCGTTTTGCTCGCCGGTTTCAAAGGCGACGCGCTCGGTATAGGGGAGATATGAATTATCCACATTGGTGTAGGGCGTCAGGGCCGCCGATGCCGTGATCACCTGCGTCCAGCTTTTGGCGCGCATTTCGGCAAGATTCGCTGCGCCCAGGTTGGTTTGGAGCTGCTCGCCGATGGCATGGGCGGACGCCAGTGACCGGGTGTCCGGATACAGCGTGCCGCTTTGGCTGATGGCTTGATGGAACAGGCCCGCCGCCTGCGGAGAGGCCATCAGCGACAGGACTTTCCGACCGCCGCCGGATTCGCCGAAGATGGTGACGTTATTCGGATCGCCTCCAAAATTGGCAATGTTGTTTTTTACCCAGGTGAGCGCGGCAATCAGGTCCATCTGACCATAATTGCCCGAGCCGTTATAACCGGACTCCGCGCTCAGGTCCGGGTGCGCAATGTAGCCGAAGGGCCCCAGGCGGTGATTGACGGACACCTGCACCACGCCTTTGGACGCGGGGCCCAGAGGATTGTTAAACGGTTTGGTATTGCTCGTCAGCGCGGTAAACCCGCCGCCGTGAAACCAGACCATGACCGGCAGGTTCGAGGCGTTTTTCGGCATCGTGACATTCAGATACAGACAATCCTCGCTCATGCCGCCTTCGCCGAAACGTTCCAGCAAAGGATTCTGGGCGGCCTGATCAGCCCAGGCTACGGCCTCGCGCACGCCCGTCCAGGCGTCAGGCGTCTGGGGCGGTTTCCAGCGCAGCTCGCCGATCGGGGGCTTGGCGTAAGGGATGCCCAGGAATTGCCAGGTGGTGGCGTTGGCCTCATAGCCGCGCACTGCGCCATAGGTCGTCGTGACGGTATGGCGCACGCTCGTCGCGCGGGCAAAATGTTCGCGCGCGGCGGCGGCTGATCGCACAGTTCGCAGGCGCGGGTCTGTGTCGGAAAACACGCCAGCGTCGTTGAGCGCTGTCATCAGGCCGGCCAGACTGGTGCGAAAAGCGGTTGTTGTCTGTTCAAAATTAATGGACGCGGCCTGATCGGACACGATGGCGCGAATCGCGTCGGTGATCTGGATGCCGTTGTTGAGATTGCCGTCGGCATCAAGCGTCTGTAAAAGAATCAGTTTGTTATTCACTTGCTCATCCGTGGCGGCGAGCGCTCCCGGTGTGATGGAAAGAGGCGTCATCTGCGCCGCGACGGTCCCGGTTCCCAAAACGAGATTGCCGATGGAGAAGGTGAGCGTATCGCCGGGGATGTATGAAAACTGGCCGGAGGCATTGGTTGTCCCGGTCAGGCCGTTGGCGCTTCGGTAATTCAGGCCGGACACCGCGCTGTCGATAAAAACACCTGTTGAATATTCCGGCGTGGCGTCCTTGCCTCCGCCGCAGGCTGCCAGAAGCATGGCGGGCAGCAATACGAAGATGAGAAGAAACACCCTGGGCCGCATGTTAATCGTCTTGTCTTTCAGCTTCATAGAAATCCCTCCCGTGTGTGATGAACAGAATTTGATCAAGAAATAATGATAAAAAAAGGGAGGCGGTGAAAATGAACCGCCGCCTCCCTGGTTTTTGTGTTTATCGTGACGGTATTCTTGTCACGACGGAATTAAACCCGCTTTGCACAATTGGCTTAAAACCGATATCCAGATAATACTGATCCGGATCGTTATACGGCGGCCATGAGGTCAGGCCCATATCCGGAACGCTCGGATCGCCGGTGCGGGCAAAATTGGCGAGCATCCGCACCATGAATTCGGACACCCAGAAGTCTTTCTCTGTCAGGCCCGGATCCAGCGGGTTCGTGACAGGCACGAGCGCAGCGGGGAACATGCCCATGGTGGGCAGGCCGCCCAGCATGTAGGAGACGTCCGAGCCATGCCATGCGGTTTGTCCCAATGCTCTCCATCCGTCGGGAACCTGGGTGAAGATGAACGCGTACATGTTTGACGACATGTTGCCGCTCATGGTGAGCATGCGGGGGCCGATGGCCGCAGGCGGGATATAGACATATCCGCCGGCTTCGATTTCTTCGCTGGCGACGCTGACCATGAAGGGAACATCGCTTTGCTGGCCCGCGTCAAAAATATTGGCCAGACTGTCCGGAAGCGACCAGCCGTCGATGGTGTAGCCGGTGGTGTAATCGGGGCGGGGCGCGACATTGGCCACCGTCACAATTTCCTGCCAGGTTTTAGCCCGAAGCTCAGCCAGGCCCGCGGCGCCTGTATCGGTGACGCCCAGCGCCGTCGCCAGGTTGACGCCCATGGCTTCCGCTCTTTCCCGGGTGTTGGTCGCTGTGCTGAAGCCGCTCTGGCAGATGGCCCGGTGGAAAAGCCCCTTGGCCAGAGGCGAAGCCATCAGGAAATTGACCTTCATGCCGCCGCCGGATTGGCCGTTGATGGTGACGTTGTTGGGATCGCCGCCAAAGGCCGCGATATTTCTTTTCACCCACTGCAGGGCGGCAATGAGATCCAGCGTGCCGTAATTGCCGGAAGCGCCCTGGGGCGATTCGGCTGAAAGCGCCGGATGCGCCATGAAGCCCAGAGGCCCCAGACGGTGATTGACGGACACCCAGACCACGCCGTGCTGGGGCATGAGCGGCGTGTTGTAGTTATCGGAAGCGGAGGAGCCGGAGGTCAGACCGCCGCCATGGAAAAAGACAAAAACCGGCAGGCGGTCCAGATTGGTTTCGGCGGGCGTCATCACGTTTAAGTACAGGACATCTTCGCTCATGCCCGCCTCGGGAATAAATTTATAGAAGAAGCTTTGCGGAAAAGGATACTGCGCCATCATCGGCCCATAGGTGGTGCATGCCCGGATGCCCGCCCAGGCGGCGGCAGGCTGTGGCGGCTTCCAGCGCAAATCGCCCACGGGCGGCGCGGCATACGGAATACCCTTGTAAACGCGGACCGGTTTGCCGACTTCGCCCACCAGGGTTTTGCCATAGTGGAACGCGCCGGTGTAATCATAATAGGAAAGCTCAATGGCGTCGATGACCGTTCCGGACACCAGCCCCTTATCCGTCATGATGGGATCGGAAATGGGGGATGCTACGGGGGAATCCGCATCTTTGGGCGCGCAGCCGACAAACCACGTCAGCCCCAGAATTAAGACCAGGACCATCAACGTCTGACACAAACGGCATGAATCTGAACTGAACTTTTTGATCATACTTTATGCCTCCTTCTTTTTAATTTTTTATCGAAAATGTTAAAAAATTATCCACTTGGATGAATGTCGGCACAGTGTTGATGTTGGATGATGGGAAAAAACAGCGGGTCACCCCCTGTTGCGCTGTTGGAAGGATGAGTTACAACCAACGCTGGTTGTAACTACGCCAAAGGGCAGGCTTTGTCAAGACAATGTGTGGTGCCTGTGCCGCATATTTACTTTTGCCGGGCTGCGATAAATCAGGAAAGATCAGAGAGGAAATTAAAAAAGACCGCGCATGGCCTCGGGGCCGTGCGCGGTCTTGAAATGGAACGAACTATTTATACCGATAATAAACGCCGCTGTATTTGTTTGCAATCGTGCTGATACTCGAGGCTGAGGTTGCATTGCACTGCAGCGTCTCTTCGAACACGGCTGTCGAACCGAAATTGACGATTTCCCAGGCCAGTTGCTGATCCATGTAGGAGCTGCCGCAACCGTCGGCTGCAATGCTCTTGAGGTTGCCCAGATCAAATCCGTATTCTTCCGCCTTTGCCACGCTGTCGCAGATGTTCGTGAAGACGTTGTGACCGGCATTGGGTATGCCCACGAGGCGCTTATTGCTGGTTTTCGTGTCTGCGTAGGCGGTCAGTTCACGGTCCCACTTGTTGGCGCCGTCTTCGATGCCGCCCATCAGCATCGTGGATTTCACATACGAGCTGTAGCTGACCTTGGCCGCGCTGGCCATGGGGATGATGACCTGAACGCCGCTGGTGCTCGTGATGGAGGCCACCGCCGCGCCGCCCGCGCTGTGACCGGCCAGACCGATGCGGCCCGTGTCAATCTTGCCGCTGAGGAAGGCCAGGCTGCCGCTGGCGGATTTGACGGCCGTAAGAATTTTTTTGGTGTCATTGGCCTGATCATTGCGCAGGATGTTGAGCGCGCTGGCCAGAACGTCCTTTATGTACATGTAGGGATTATCACAGGAGATGACCACAAATCCGCGGCTGGCCCAATGCGTGGCCAGCACATGATGTGCATACTTGAACGATCCCGTGCCGTGAACATAAACGATCACCGGATATTTGCCAAAGCTGCCATCAATGGGCAGGTCGCGATAGCTGTCCATATACCAGGTGTGTTCTTCTCTCGTGCCGGAGATGTCCAGATAATCCTTCATGCAGTAGGAGTCTTTGGTTTTGCCCGCTGCGCTTCCGGGTGTGGCCGGATACCAGACAACCGAAGACAGACCGCTGATGGTTAAAATTCTTGATCCCACTGTCCAGGGGCCTCGGGTTGCCGGATTCGTGGGAATGGCGCGCAGCTGATTGGTGGAACAGGCGGTGGTCACCGATCCGGAAGACGACGAACTGCTTGACGATGAGCTGGATGACGAGCTGGATGACGAGCTGGAGCTTGAAGACGAGGATGAGGACGAGGACGATGTTGACCACCACCACGTTGAACCTGAAGAGCTCGACGAAGAACTGGACGAGGAGCTGGAGCTTGAAGAAGACGAGGAAATCCACCACCACTGGGCATTGGCCGTGGATATGTTAACCCCCACCAAAAACATCACCAAAATCGCAAAAAGTGCTACTTTCCTAAGATTTCTTTCTTCCATAAAATTTCACCTTCCTTAGATTATTGTTAAATAAATTTTCGTTGATTAAGCTAATCAACCCCTTGTTTTGATGTTCTCTGTCCGATCCAAAAAAACGGGCTGCCGGAAGCTGTTCGGATAGCTTCCGGCAGCGTTTAGGGGCCTTCGGGCAAGCGACGTTGAGAGATGCCGAAGGTTTCCTATGGAAAGAACAGTTGGAAAGCCTTTTAATTGCCAATAAATTCCGTATAGTCTTTAAAACTTCCGCAAAACACATGCCAAATATGTGATATTTTTGTTATGTCTATGGAATGACTTAGAATATCTAATGATCATGCCCGGCATTGCCGCCAAGATGGTAAATATTCTGACTCATGTGTGTCATAATGGGACATTTATGGGACATAGCACGAGACAAATTTGATACAAAACCATTTGATCTTATGGATTGCAGCGGAGATGTCTGGAATGTTAGCACTGACCTTGCCGTGGCACCTGGGTGCGGCGGCAAGGCAGAGCTTTAATAAAATAGACTGCCGGAAGTCAGTTCGGCTTCCGGCAGCATCCCAATAACCT
Organism: uncultured Smithella sp.; assembly: GCA_964608995.1. Taxonomy (GTDB): domain Bacteria; phylum Desulfobacterota; class Syntrophia; order Syntrophales; family Smithellaceae; genus UBA8904. The sequence goes on from CAZSQS010000018.1 coordinate 14,076, forward strand.
TCCGGGCAATAAAAGAAGGTTGATGAAAGGGGCAAATCTATTAATACGGGCAGTTGCTGCGGTAGTCGTCAAAGCGCAGCCGGGTATTATACGAGCTGTGCGCAGAGCCGCAGAGGAAATCATTGTAGCGCGTGTCGCCGTACATGAACCGCATGGCAAAGGCTACGCCGTAGCGGCCGATGCGTTCATCATTGGAATTCGGCGTGAAGTGCGATGCGCTGTTGAGCTCGGCATAGGCCTTCTTCGTGCTGCTGGGCACGCTGTTGTAGAACGGACGGGCATGTAACCCTGCGGCGGCAATGGTATCGCCGTCTGCGCCGAAAATCATCTGCGGAACGCGAACGGTCGAGAAAGAGGAGGTGGTGTTCCACGGGGTCATGGGAACGCCGACTTTCAGGCTGGAATCATTTTTCGAAGCAATCAGGGTGCCGCCGCCGCCCATGGAGTGACCGGCCACGCCACGGATATTGGCATTAACGCGGGCGCGCACGGTGCTTGACGATGAATTGATGACATAGCGCAGTGCCGCCTGCAACTGCGTGGCGCGGCTGGCAGGCTGATCCATCAGCGTGTTGGTGTCCATCGCGATGGTCACAAAGCCGAACGTGGCCAGCTTTCTGGCAAACCAGGAAATGGTGGATTTTGTTCCGGTGAAGCCGGGGCATACGGCGATGACACCGTAGGAACCGGATGCCGTCGGGTAATAAATCGTGCCGCCGCCAAAACCGCTGGCATAACCAACGCTGGCGGAAGATACAGAAAAGGTTCCATTGCCATTGAGCATGCTCGATGTCGGGTTAGGGCCGATATACGATCCGGAACCGCCCGATGAAGAACTTGAAGAAGATGAAGATGATGAGCTCGTTGACCACCACCACTGCGCGTTAGAGGGTGAAGCTGTCATGCCCAGCAAAAACAGGCACGCCACAGCAACAACAACAAACTTTCCGATTGATTTCTTTTCCATAAAAAACCTTCCCTTCTCTACTTTCGTGAATCGTTAAAAAACATTAGATTTCAGTCGTCTTTTCGTTTTTTGGCCCTGCTGCTGTAAAAGCCGACGCTCTAGCGCGTTTTTATTTTCCGGCAGCATCCCAAATCTGCCGATTCACCGTTACTCATCATCCAAAACATTTCTGTGTCCTGTTTCGATCGCGAGTAAAAATCACCCCCTTTTATAATGTCTCATTTATGTATCATTTGGCCTATAAATGTTGCAGAACATGTGCCATTTATTATCAATATTCTATTTATATGATATATAAGGGAATTATGTTTCTCTTGGAATGATCTCTGCTTGTTAAAGAACATGAACGTGCCATAAACGTTTCACCGGGACACAGATAGGACACGCCAAGATACACATGTGAGACATTTGTAAATGAAAATTTGTTTGAAAAAATAAACTGCCGGAAGGCAGTTCGGGGACCTTCCGGCAGTGCTTCGCTTTCCTCCGGGCTAATTGATGGGCATTCCCGAAGGTTCAACGGAAAGAGCAACTGTAATGCTATTGACCGAATACTCGAGATATGCCCGGCCCCGGTCAAAATCCATGCATTTTTAGTTATTCGACATGTACAGCATAACCCGTACCAATATGGGATTAAATTATTTAAGTATTTAATATTGTAGTATATTGACAAAATAAAGCATCCCGCCGTGCTTTTTTACTGGATTTTTGTGTCTCACGTGTGTAACATCGGGACACAAAAAGGACATTAGAAGATACAAAAATAAGACACGATGGATTAAAGCAAAGCATGAGGCTGGAATATGAACATGGATCGTCAACAACCCCAAAATGCAATTTCCGAAAACACAATCGAGAGACCCGAAGACGCTTCCGTAAAGGGAAACGGCCCGGCTGAAATTGACTGGCGCAAGCTTTATCATGGCGAATTTGCCCTGGACAGAATCATCACCCCCTCAGACATTCAGGAGTCCTGGAAGCTATTCAACGAAAAAACCAAACAGCAGTGGCAACGCTTCACCGCCGGGGCGGATGATATCGATACGGGTATTGTTCCTCAAGACGTTGTAGACGGCTGGTGGCGTTGCCGTGAAAAAAAACTCGATCCCTTCGGCAAACCCACCCATCCGGTGTTGACCGGAAAAGCGCTCTCGAAGCTGCTTGAAGACAATCAGCTGTTCATCGCCACGAGCCAGCCTTTTCTCAACCGGCTCTACCGGCACATGAAAACTACAAGCTTTATCATGTCGCTTTTCGATAAAAACGGATTTTTGCTTCGCGTTATGCAGGATGAAAAATATACGGATTCCAGCCGCCAATACCGATGGGTTCCAGGCGCCCAGTGGACAGAGGAGTATGGCGGCAATAATTCCGTAGGTTCCGTCATCACGCTCAAAAGGCCGGTCCAGATTGTAGGGCCGCAGCATTACCTGCAAAGTTCTCATTTTTTGGCGACATCCGGCGCGCCGATTTTTAATCCCACAGGCGAGTTGCTCGGCGGCGTTTCGCTTTTGGTCCTGTTATACGGCTCTCACCCCCATACGCTGGGCATGGCCATCGCCGCCGCGCATGCCATTGAAAACGAAATGCGAACGCAAATTGCCCTGGCCGAGCGTAACGCCGCCTATGACGAGACGGATGTCATGGCCAGTCTCCAGCAGTCCATTGCCACGTATATTCCCGATGCGCTTCTGGCCCTGAATAACGAAGGGCGCATTTACGCCATTAATGAAAAAGCCAAATCCATGCTCGGGCTGGCTCAGGAAGACTGCATCGGCCGGCGCCTGCACGATATGCCTGTGGGCCTGTATAACCAAACGCTGTGCAATATCATCGATGGCCGGGAATCCATAAGCGACATGGAAATTTCCCTGCAAACCGTTTCGGGACGGGCCGAGTATTCGCTTACGTGCAAGAGCGTCACCTCCGCCGCCGGTGCGGTCATCGGCAAAATCCTCATGATTTCAGAAATCAAACGCATCAAGTCGCTGGTGACGAAATTTATCGGGGCCAAGGCGAATCTTCATTTTGAAGACATTCACTGCCGCAATGCCGCGTTTCGAAAAATGCTTGACCGCGCCATGCTGGTGTCCGAGGGCACATCCAATGTTTTGATTCTGGGAGAAAGCGGAACCGGCAAGGATATTATGGCCCAGGCCATTCACAACGCCTCCGCGCGCCGCGGGGGGCCTTATATCGCCATCAACTGCGGGGCGATTCCCCGCGATCTGATTGCCAGCGAGCTGTTTGGCCACTCCGAGGGCGCGTTTACGGGGTCGCGCAAGGGCGGCAACCAGGGTAAATTCGAACTGGCCGACGGCGGCACGATCTTCCTCGATGAAATTGCGGAAACCCCGCTGGATCTGCAGGCGGTGCTTTTGCGCGTGATTGAAGACAAGTGTATCGTGCGCGTGGGCGGCAACCAGATTCGCGAAGTGGATGTCCGTATCATTGCCGCCACCAATAAAAATCTGATCGATGAGGTCAACAAGGGAAATTTCCGCAACGATCTGTACTACCGTCTCAACGTCTTTGATATTTACCTGCCCCCGCTTCGGGAACGGATTGACGATATTCCCCTGCTGGTCGATCTCTTTATGAAGAAATATGCGTCGGCTCTGAATAAAATGGTGGTGAGCGTTGATGAAAATGTCTGGGATGTTTTCCTGTCCTATTCCTGGCCGGGCAATGTCCGCGAGCTGCAAAATGTGGTGGAACGCATGGTGAATTACGCGACATCCACCCGTCTGAGCGTGGATCTCATTCCGCCGGAAATTGTCGGCCTGCCTCAGGCGTCCTACCGTAAAATTGACGTGGAATCGCCCGCCGAAAAAGAAAGAAGGCTCATCGGGCATCTGCTGTCCTTAAAAATCAATAAAACAAAAATCGCACACCAGCTCAACATGTCGCGCGCCACCCTCTATCGCAAGATGGCGGAGTATGGGTTCAAAGAAATGAACCCGTCCCATAAAACTTCGACGCCACGAACAGGGAATCAACGATGAAGCCATTTGATCTTAACGAATATTATTCCGGCAGCAAAGAAAATCCGCTGTATCTGAAAAACAAGGCGCTCCATTTTCAATGGAAAAAGTTCATCCAGGGGAGCGCCGATTTTGATCCGGACCTTGTTCCGCCCGAGACGCTTCAGGAGTGGAATCAGTGCCGGGCGTTGAAGATTGATCCTCTAAAAAACCTGACGCAAACGGGGCTTTTCGCCGATGCCCTGCAAGAAAAGCTCGCTGAAAACATGGCGCTCGTTAACATCAGCCAGCCGTTTCTGCATCGGCTGTTTCAGTTTTTTAAGGATTTCAGCTATGCGGTGGGCCTGTTTGACCGGGAAGGCTATCTGCTCAAAGTCATCACGGAAGAAAAATATCTGATGAATAACCGGATGTTCAATTTTCTGCCGGGAAGCCTGTGGAATTATGAAACATCCGGAAACTCGGGTCTGGCCTGTATCCTGGATCTGGCAAAGCCCCGTCAGATTATCGGCGCCAATCACTATCTGAAAATACTGCACTTCGTTTCCGCCTCGGCCGCCCCCATCCTGGATGCCGAAGGGAAACTCCTGGGCGGCATTATCGTGAACACGTTTTACACGGACAGCCATCCCCATACACTGGGCATGGTCGCAACCGCTGCGCAGGCGATAGAAAATGAGTGGCGGGCGCAAAAGAAGCTTCTCAAAGGCAAAACCCACTTGAACGAAACCGGCATCGCCACAAGCCTGCAAAAAGCCATGCTGTCGGCCCTGCCCGAGGCGCTCATCGTTGTGAGCAACGACGGCGTGATTACAACCGGTAATGAAAAAGCCCGCCGGCTTTTTGGCTTGAATGTGATGCAGGCCGTCCCGGTGACGCTTTCGTCCTTTTTCAATGACGCGGAAAATCGTGCCTTCCTGACCGCCGCCCTGGAGGGCGAATCGGTCGTGAGCCGGAAGGTGCTCATCCGGACGTCGCAGGGCAGGGACGATTATTTTCTGACGTGTAAAAATGTGGTTTTGTCCGGAGGGGAAATTGCCGGCAGGATGCTGATGCTTTCTGAAAAGAAAGCGCTGGTGTCAGAGGTGTCGCATCTCATCGGCGCAAGGGCAAAATGCACGTTTGACGATTTATGCGGCCAGGGCGAATCGTTTCAACGGATTCTCGATCCGGCGCGCGCGGTGTCCCAAAGCGACGCCCCTGTGCTTTTGCAGGGTGAAAGCGGGACGGGAAAATCGGTGCTGGCGTCGGCCATTCATCACGCCAGTTCCCGCAAGGACAATCCTTTCATCTCCGTTTCGCTTGCCGGCATTCCCCGGGAATGGCTGGCGTGTGAGCTGTTCGGCGACGAGAACGCCTCGGCCGGTCTGACCACCGGCGCCACCCTGGGCAAAGTCGATCTGGCCGATGGCGGAACGATTTTTCTCGATGAGATCGCGGAGGCGCCACTGGATGTTCAGAATAATATTTTAGGTCTCCTCAAAGATAAATCCTTTATCCGGCCGGGCGGCGCGCAAAGTCACACTGTGGATGTCCGAATGATTTTCGCCACGACGCGGGATCTGCTCATCGAGGTCCATCGGGGACATTTCCGCGCAGAGTTGTATAATCAGCTCAACCGCTGCCATCTGCGGCATTTGCCCCTTCGGGAAAGGCCGGATGATCTTTTGCCGCTGGTCAATAAATTTATTGCGGCGTATTCATTCCGCACGGGGAAAATGCTTCGCGGTGCAGACGAGGCCGTGCTTGAGATGTTTCGGAAATACCGCTGGCCGGGAAATATCCGGGAACTCGGCCAGGTGATCGAACGCATGGCGCACAGCGCCGCCACGGGGTTACTGACGATGGAGGTCTTACCGCCGGAACTTCTGGACCCCATGAGCGCTTATCGGCGCAACCGGGATTTTGTATCGCCCGAAGAAACGGAAAAAAGCCTCATCAGCCATTTGCTGACGCTTAAATTTCCGAAAAAAGACATTGCCCGGGAGCTCAACATCTCGCGCGCGCACCTGTACAGGAAAATGAAAAAGTTCGGATTGACTGAGCCAGGCGCGCCGGAATAAGCAAACGGCGCGACCCTTCCCTGAGCCAGTGCGGCTGGTTTCGGCCCGCTCAGTTTTCCCCCATCTTTTTAGAATATTTCACCGCGTATTTGGTCATCCGCCTAAAGGCGTGCCCCTCTTCAACTTCCACTACCACAGGAATAAACATGATCATGGTTCGCGGGATTGAGCGCAGGCGGCTGGGAAGGATTAAAGTAAAAAGCGGCAGGGAGGGCAATGTCAGCGAAGCGATGAACGGATCCTGGGCGCGCGTGATTTTGTAAGCGCGATTTTGGGAAAACCGGGAGAGCCTGACAAAGCGTCAACGGTTGAAGTCCAACGGGATAAACGCACATCAAATCGCTCAATCCGTCTCGGATTTAATGGGGCTTCCGGTGGACGATGTTTGGGCGGTGGGCAGACACCGGTCCATTGTCAACACCCGAAGTTAATGAGTTAACTCAGCGTTTTTCTGTCCATAGTCCCGGAGCAAGGGGTTGCAATCCCTTGCTCCGGTCTGAATGACCGCATAAGGAAATGAAAATCATTACACGATATACTGCGGCGTTGCCGTCATGTCTTTGAGGCGAACGCCGCTTTCGTATGCGGCATTGCCGACCACGAACGCCTCATCCGGCAGATCGACGGTTTTGATGCCGACCTGTTTAAAAATGTCGCGGCAATTCGCCCGGCCCGCGGCGTCCAGCGGCGGCACTTTCTCCGCCGGAGATTTGAGATCGGGCACCAGGCCGCCATTGCCGCCGGTCAGCCATTTCAGATATTTAATGTGCACCCACGGGTGGCCGCCGGCTTTAAGGCAGGGTTCCTGAAGGGCATAAAAAAAGCTGGCGATGGGTTCATAGCGCCAGTAAAGTTTACAGGCCTCTGCGTCCTTGCCCTCGGCCAGCAGCGCCAGGAATTGATTGACCCAGGGTTGCTCGGGTGATTGCAGGGAATCAATGGCCCATTGGCCCGTCCACTGCATTTTGTATTTCAGCGACATGAGCAGCATGCATTCCAGATTGACCGGCCCCAAAAGCAAACGGTCGCCCAGGCGCTTTGCCAGAGCGTAGGCCGCGGACGGACGAATGGTCTGCGTGATTTTCAAGCCGATGACATTATCGAGGTCCGCCAGCTTGTCGAATGCGTCCATGGGCAGGCCGGTCGGATCCATGGATTTAACGGCGTTTTCAGGTTTGGCGTAGAGAACAATCCCCTGGGACGTTTTCTCTGCGATGGAGCGCATCTGTTCATAGATGGCTTCCTGGCTTGCCAGTTTGGGATTGAAGTACATCATGGCATGGGAATAACCCAGGCCTTCCTGGTAACGCACCCTTTTTTCCATATCTTCCCATTTACCGGGCAGAATCAGGCTCACGGTCAATATTTTTCCCTTCGCCTCATCGGCAACGGTCTTATACATCAAACTGATGGCATCCCGATCAATGCCGATCGGCATCGGCATGACGGAGCAGAACCCCTGGGCGATGGCGTGTCGGACGTCGCGCCTGACGCCTTCCTCATCCAGCGTTTTCAAGTCGGGCTTGACGGAAGGCAATATAAACGCTTCTCCGCCCCGGAGATTTTCTTGCGCCCAGGCTTTCCTGGAACCGACTGGAGCGGATTTTTTTTGTTCGGCGGCGGGCCGGGGCTGTGCCAGCGCCGTTGGGCCGGACATCAGGGCCATTCCCCCCGCAACGGCAATGCCGGAACCTATAAACGTTCGTCTGTCCATCAATACATTTTCGACACGCGCTTTCTTGTCCTCCATAGCGGCTCCTTTCTGACGATCAAAAAAGTTAAGATAAAGATTAATAAGAACTTTTTCCCGATTTTCCGGCACTGAGTATAGAAAGTGGCGGCCGGCGTGTCAAGCGGATTGTGGGAAAGCGGGCAGCACAGAACTTCAAGCCAATACGAATCCGTTGTGGTCGGTTAACTGCTTGCCGTGGACGACGGACTTTCCAAGTGCCGGAAGCGATATTCCCAACCGCCGGCTTAAACGGGAAAGATGCGCACTTTGCTATAATCTATTGGCAGGGTGGGAACGTTTGATAAATCGCTAGTGCGGAGGGTTTGTCCTGACAGGTCGCAGACACCGCATAAAGGTTCACATCTGCTTAAAAAGATGAAGATACTGGCGGCTGACCGGAAGCGTTTCCTTTCTGTTTTTCAGTTTCAGGATGCCCCGCCCGGTCAGCGAGCGAACGATATTTTCAATGCGCGAGACGTTGACAATTGTGGCGCGGTGGATCTGCCAGAACTTTTGCGGGTCAAGCTCGCAGGCGAGTTCCGTGATGCTTTTTTTAATGAGCGATTCGCCCGCCGGTGTGACCACAAGCGTGTATTTTTCGTCAGCATGGAAATAGTCGACATCGTCCACGGAAATCAGGCGCACACTGTCTTTGTGCTGGGTTCTGATCCATTGCAGGAAGCCCGCGGCACTCGGTTTTCCTTCGAGACGGGCAAGAATCTCGGCAAGAATCTCCGACGTTCCAGGGGGCGGCGCGAGGGAGATCTGCAGCCGTTTCTTCAGCCGTCCGACCGTTTGCAAAAGCCTTCTTTTCGACACGGGTTTGACCAGATAGTCCACCGCCTCGCGTTCGAACGCCTCCACCGCGTAGTCATCGTAGGCGGTGACAAAGACAACATGACAGGCCTCAGCGATTTTTCCAGCCACTTCCAATCCGGAAAGTCCCGGCATTTTAATATCCAGAAACGCAATGTGCGGCGCATGGCTATCGATCATCTCCAGGGCCTCGGAACCATTGGCCGCTTCCCCCGCGATCTCGAGCTCCGGCCAGACCTCCGCCAGCAGCGTCTTGAGATAGCTTCGCAATTCTTTTTCATCATCCGCAACAATGGCTTTAATCATGAATGGGCACCTCGATGGTCGCCTGAACGCCGGATGGGGCGTTCTCCAAAAGCGTAAACCTCCCCTGATCACCATACAGCAGACCGATACGCTCCCGCACGTTTCGCAGTCCGACGCCTCCCGAGTTGAAAGACGTAAGCCCCAGGCCGGTGTCCGTCACGTCAATCTTCAGCAGGCCACGATCGCGGGAAGCGCGGATGGCGATTTTCCCCCCGTCGATTTTGGGCTCCAGTCCGTGCTTGACGGCATTTTCCACCAGCGGTTGCAAAAGCATCGGCGGCAGCGGCAACTGTCTTGTGTCTTCAGGAATCTCTAAACGGAAATTCAGGCGCTCCCCCATTCGTATTTTCTGGATATTGAGGTAGGCGCTAATCATCTGCATTTCCTGATTCAGTGTCGTTTTATCCGGCATCGTCCGGGCAAGCGATGTGCGCAGATACCGGGTCAAATCCAGCAGCATGGCCTTGCCCCGCGCGGGATCGGTATCGATGAGACTCACAACGTTGGACAGCGTGTTAAAAAGAAAATGCGGCTCGATTTGCGCCTGCAGGATGCGGAATTTGGCTTCCAGAGCCTCTTTCTCCACTTCCGCCCGTTTGATCCTTTCCTTTTCAAGACTCTCCCCCCGGAGTTTCAGACGTTTCCGTGTGATAAAAAAATAGGTGCCCGTGGCGGATAAAAGCATGGCCAGCAAAACAGTCCGGACCATCTCCTTTGCTGACCAAACGGGCCCGGGTGCAAGGTCTTTGAATCAGGATTCCCGAGAATTCCAAAGCCCCTTCAGCCACTTTGCGGCAAGGCCTGCCGCCATGAGCGCAAGCCCCACCGCCACCGGAATCCAGGTGCGCGGAATCTGAAATTCTTTGAATAACACAAGCGTTAAGCCGACCATAAAAACAATAGCGCCCGCAAAGATCAAGCCGTTGCCCGTCCATCTGGTTTTACATTGATTTTTCATCGCTATTTCCTCCATTCCTGGTTTAGTTGAGCAAAATGCATCATGGCCGCCGGAAGGCCGGCGCAGACTACTGGCTTTGCAAAAAATAAATTTCTTTTGTCATCTGCTCAATCGCAGAACAAAACCCTCCATCCGCACACGCCGCCCGTTCTTTTTCGATTAAGGGGATTCTTCCACAGAGGAAGGGGCGCGTAAACGCAATTGCGACCAAAAGGTGGTTAAGGGGACGAAACGGTTTATTCCCGGATAAATCGCGGCTCTGTTTTTGCCTCCTTCCTTTTTTCTGAATTTCCCTTGCAATATATTGAATCAGTTGTATTATTTGCCGCGCATCATCAGGCGGCATTGGATATTCACCTTTTTGGGAACTACCCCAGAGCATGTGTCCCTTTATAGGATTTTAGAGCATGAAGCTGACGGATAATGAAAAGCGGGAAGTGTTGAAGCTGATTGAGGCGGAGAAACCGTTGCCGGATAAATACCGGTTTTTGCTTTTTGACGACAAACGGGAAGTGGAACTGGTCTGGAACGGGAAGACCAATGAAGTGACCAACATCGTTTTGCCGTTTCAGGTCATCGAACAGATTGACGAACCGAGAGCGGAAAAGCAGGCGGATACGGGCGCGCAGGGCGATCTGTTTGATTTTCGAGGCCGCCAGAAAACCGGATGGACGAATAAACTGATCTGGGGTGACAACAAGCTCATTTTGTCGTCTTTGAAAAACGGGCCGATCCGGGATGAGATTGAAAAGCAGGGCGGCATCAAGCTGATCTATATCGATCCGCCGTTTGATGTAGGCGCGGATTTTTCCATGGACATTGAAATCGGGGATGAAACCTTCACAAAAAAGCCGAATGTACTGGAAGAACTGGCTTACCGCGATACGTGGGGTAAGGGCGCGGACAGCTTCATTGCTATGATTTACGAGCGCCTCATGCTGATGCGGGATTTGCTGGCGGAAGATGGAAGTATTTATGTGCATTGCGATTGGCGGGTAAATAGTCATTTAAGATTGGTTTTAGACGAAATATTTGGAAGTATTTTTTTTCAGAATGAAATTATTTGGAAACGAGCAGCAGCGCATAATTTCAAGACTATAGGTTATTCAAGAACTAATGAAAATATTTTGTATTTCACAAAGACACAAAAAATAATTTTTAATGAGCAATACACGCCTTATGGTGACGCACAATTAAGTAGGTATAAAAAAGATGAGACGGGCAAGTTATATAAAGCAGAAAATCTAACATTTTCAACTAGCAATTCGTCGCGGCAATTCGAGTGGCGCGGAACAAGGCCGCCAAGTAACCGCTCATGGGGCGCATCTTTAGAGCAATTAGAAAAATGGTGGTCAGAAGGTAGAATATTGGTGAAAAAGGATGGCACACCGCGTTTAGATGGCCTTAAAATATATCTTGATGAGACTAAGGGAGGAAACTCGCTTTCAACTCTTTGGGATGATGTTGATCGCGTTGGAAACACATCTGATGAACGTGTTGACTATCCCACACAAAAACCCGAAACTCTATTAGAACGCATCATCAAAGCCTCATCAAACGATAATGACATCGTGGCTGATTTCTTCTGCGGGTCCGGCACGACACTGGCTGTTGCCGAAAAGCTCGGGCGCAAGTGGATTGGTTCCGACTTGGGCAAGTTTGCCATTCACACGACGCGCAAGCGGATGATTGGTGTGCAACGACAACTTAAGGCGGACGGCAAGGACTTCCGGGCTTTTGAAATTCTTAACCTTGGCAAGTACGAACGGGCGCATTATATCGGCGTCAATCTGAATCTGCGTGAAGAAGAACGCCAGCAGCAACTCTTACAAAAAGAAAAAGACTTTATCGGCCTGATTCTCAAGGCTTACAAGGCGGAAGGCGTGGGAAATTTCAAATGCTTCTCCGGTAAGAAAGCCGGGCGGCTGGTGTCTGTTGGCCCCATCAACCTGCCGGTCACGCGACTGTTTGTGGAAGAAATCATTCTGGAGTGCCGCGAAAAACGCATTTCCCGCGGAGATATTCTGGCCTTTGAATTTGAAATGGGCCTGTTTCCCAACATTCAGGAAGAAGCCAAAGCCAAAGGGATTGACCTCGCGCTCAAATACATCCCCCGCGAAGTTTTCGATAAACGCGCCGTGGAAAAAAATCAAGTGGTTTTCCACGATGTTTCCTACATTGAAGTCAAGCCGCTGGTGCGCGCGGGCAAGAAAGGGACGCTTCCGGCCATTGCCGTGGAGTTGACGGATTTTTCCGTTTATTATTCGCAGGACAGTGTTGATAACGCGGCGCAAACGCTCAAGGACGGCAAAAACAAAATCGTTGTCGAACAGGGGAAAATCATCAAGGTGTCCAAAGATAAAAACGGCATCGTCACCCGTGAGGTGCTCACCAAGAAATGGACGGATTGGATTGATTACTGGAGCGTGGACTTCGACTTTGAAAGCAAACGCGAAATTGTCCGGGTTAAAGATGAGGCCAGCGGCGAGATGGAAGAAAAATGGACGGGCGATTTTATCTTTGAAAACGAATGGCAATCCTTCCGCACCAAAAAAGACCGTGCCCTGGAACTGCAAACGCCCTATCATGAATGTCAGCCCGGCCGCTACAAGATCGCCGTCAAGGTGGTGGACATTTTCGGCAACGATACAATGAAGATTATAGATGTCAACGTTTAGAAATATAGAATAAACCCGTCGAATTCGACGGGTTTATAGCAGGGCTAATAAACATAGAGGTGCATGTTGATTAAAAGTACATCTATAGAGGAATTCAATAAGTGGCTACAACAGTATGAAGGCGAAAACCTGGAGTTTAAAGCCGCCGAAAATCAATTCAGCAAGGACAAGGATCTGCCTGATTATTGCGCTGCCCTGGCAAATGAAAGGGGCGGCAAACTGATTCTCGGTGTTAACAACGAACGTATTGTTGTCGGGACAAAGGCTTTTATCGGAACATATAATCGATTATCAAATGAAATTCTGGATAAATTGGGCATTCGCGTTGATGTGGAAGAGCTGGATCATCCGCAAGGGAGGGTGCTTATTTTTCACATACCCTCGCGGCCATTAGGAAGCCTTGTGAGATCATCAGGGAAATACACTTACCCCATGCGGGCCGGTGAATCTCTGGTTGAAATGGATACGGGTACACTCAAAAGAATACTGAATGAAACGCAACCGGATTTCACGGCAGAAGTTGTGCATGGATTAGCTTTGGCCGATTTAAGCGCGTCAGCGCTTCAGTTGCTAAGAGAAAAATGGGCCAAGAAGTCACAAAGGGCCGATTATTTGGATTTTGATGCAGAAAAAACTTTACGAAATCTGGGCTTACGAACAGAAAATGGAATTACGTATGCAGGTTTATTGCTTGTTGGAAAACCCGACGCGATAAATAAACATCTTCCTGATGCCGAAATCATTTTTGAGTGGCGTAACAATCCAGCACAGACACATTATGACTTCAGGAAAAACTGGCGCGCTGCGTTTGTTGAAATTGATGAGGATATTTGGAATACCGTAAATGCGCGCAACATACGGTTTCCATTTCAAGAAGGTTTCTTCCAACGGGAGATTTGGGCATTTGATGAAAAGTCAATTCGCGAAGCCGTGCATAATGCTGTTATGCATCGGGATTATACGCATAGAAATAGATCCATATTTATCAAGGCCTCTCCAATAGAATTTAATATCGAGAGCCCCGGCGGTTTCCCGCCAGGGATCACATTGGAAAACATTCTTTACGAACGCGCGTGGCGTAATCGGACGCTAGCAGAAGCATTTGAGAAGGTCGGGTTTGCAGAAAGATCCGGCCAGGGAATGGATGATATTTTTGAACAGGCTATCAAAGATGGAAAAGGCATGCCAGACTTGACTAAAAGCACGAAAGACATGGTTCGATTATCAATCCCCGCACAGGTCAAAGACAAGGATTTTATTTTATACCTGGAACGGATCATCAATGAACGTCAGGTGCTTTTGTCATTTGAAGAGATTTATGAACTTGAGAAAATAAGAGAATCCCAAAAAATAGAGAAACCGGAATCCAGAGATAAATTCATCAAGCTTGGTATTATTGAGCCTATTGGTAAAGGCAGGGGCACAAAATATATTCTATCAAACCGTTATTATGAGACCATAGGTCAGAGTGGTAAGCACACACGTATAAAGGGATTAAATCGCGACCAGTTTAAAGAATTGATTTTAAATCATATTAGAGAAGGCAAGCCATCTCGACGGGTTGATTTTATGACAGGGTTTTCTGAATACAAACCAAAAGATATTTCAAATATTCTACAAGAATTAAAGAGGGAAGAGAAAATAATTTTTATTGGTAGTCGAAAATGGGTAATCAAAGAATAACGATCTCGGATTATCTAGAAAATTCCGGAAAGTTTAATAATTTTCTAGATGATTTTGTAATTCGTCTAAAGAATTGTAGAAGTTTCAAGAAATATTCTAGAATTCTTTAGACCGTTCTAGAACATTTTAGCCCATTTCTAGACCATGGCAAGAAATAAGATCAATTAATTTAAATGGTTACAGATTTCTAATTAGACTATAGGGCAAGGGTTTAGACTATATGGCCATTCATCCGAACTTTCCCAAATCGCCACATGAAGTCCTTCCACCCGAATACCGCTGGTTTCCGGCGGATGAAGCATTAAGAGAATCCAGTTATGAAAAGCTGTTGCCGCCGCTGGTGCATAAAATCCGGCAGGATGTAAAAGACTGGCGGGACACGAATTATGAAGGGGCGACAGACACCAGCCGCGCGCTTTTGCGCTGGTGGTTTCAGTGTGAGCATATTCTGCCCCAATCAGACGGATCAGTTTATAATTTTCAATATTATTTTGCCCAGCGCGAAGCTCTAGAAACGGTTGTCTATCTTTACGAGGTCGTCAGGGTTAAGGATAAATATGACCTGATTCGCTTTGATTCGTCCGGGGCGGTGTCCACCGGTATGTTTGATGAAGACTGGCTGAGGCTGGTCATCAAAATGGCCACCGGCAGCGGCAAAACGAAGGTTATGAGTCTGATCATGACCTGGTGCTATTTTCACAAGCTCTATGAGCCGGATTCAAGACTATCCACCAATTTTCTGGTGATTGCCCCGAATATTATCGTTCTGGACCGCCTGCGGACGGACTTTGACGGACTGCGCATCTTCTTCAAAGACCCGCTGCTCCCGGATAACGGGTATGAAGGCCAAAACTGGCAGGACGATTTTCAGTTGACCCTGCATATTCAGGATGACGTTTCCATTGTCCGCAAAACCGGCAATTTCTTTCTCACCAACATTCATCGCGTTTATGCTGGGAATGATGCTGAACCCAGTATTGACGATGATAATCTGGACGATTACTTTCTGGGCAAAAGACCCGTAGGAAAGACCAACGATTCCAAAGTTGACCTGGGCGTCATCGTCCGGGAAATCGACGAACTGATCGTGATTAACGATGAGGCGCATCATATCCATGACAGCCGCCTGGCGTGGTTTAAATCCATTCAAGATATCCATAATCGCCTGAAGCAGAAGGATCATTTTCTTTCTTTGCAGATTGATCTTACCGCAACGCCGAAGCACAACAATGGTGCGATATTTGTCCAGACAATATGCGACTACCCCTTGGTTGAGGCCATTACACAAAATGTAGTCAAACGTCCCGTATTGCCCGACGAGGCCAGCCGTGCAAAACTTGAAGAACGGCAGAGTTCCAAATACACGGAAAGGTATGCCGATTATCTGGCCTTGGGTATGGAGGAATGGCGTAAGGCCTATGCCGAGCATGAGAAGATGGGCAAGAAGGCCGTGTTGTTCGTCATGACCGACGACACCAGGAATTGTGACGATGTGGCTGAGTATCTGAAAACCGCCTATCCCGAAATTGCCGATGCCGTTTTGACGATTCACACCAACAACAACGGCGAAATCTCCGAAGCGGATTCCAAGAAAAGCAAAGAGGATCTGGAAATTCTGCGCAAGGCGGCCAATTCCATCGACGGTTGGGACAGCCCGTATAAGGTCATTGTATCGGTTTTGATGCTGAAAGAAGGCTGGGATGTGCGCAACGTTACCACGATTGTCGGCCTGCGCGCCTATGCTGCCAAAAGCAATATCCTGCCGGAGCAAACACTGGGCCGGGGGTTGCGCCGGATGTATGTCGGTGAGGATGCGACGGAATATGTCAGTGTCGTCGGCACGCCCGCTTTCATGGATTTTGTCGAATCCATCAAAAGCGAAGGCGTTGAACTGGAAAGAAAGCCCATGGGCGCTGGCACCGGCGCAAAAGCGCCGATTATTGTTGAGGTGGATTCTGAAAACAGCCGGAAGGATATCGAAATGCTGGATATGGAAATTCCGGTCATGACGCCGAGAACTTACCGCAACTACAAGAATCTGGAAGATCTCAACCCGGCCCATTTCAATACGCCAAAGATGGATTACAAACAATTTTCAGAAGAGGAAAAAAGGGAAATTATTTTCAAGGATATCACCAGCGGCGAGACCAATCACATCACGTATCTGGATTCCACGACCGTGGCCGATTATCGCAGTGTCGTCGGCTATTTCACCCAGGGGATGATGAAGGAGTTGCGCCTGGTCAGCGGCTACGATGTTTTATATCCGAAAGTGCGGCAGTTTATCACTGAATATCTTTTCGATCAGCCGGTTGAAATTGATAATCTCAACACGCTTCGCAATCTGTCCGAACCGGCTGCGGCTCAGATCATTATGGAAACGTTTAAGAAAGAAATAAACAAGTTGACCGTTCGGGATAAAGGCAGCGCCGAAATTCGTGATTGCATCAAGCTTCGGCAAATGCGGCCGTTTGTCGCCAAAGAGCAAGGCTATCTGATTCCGCAAAAGAGCCTGTTCAACAAAATTATCGGCGACAGCAATCTGGAATTGCAGTTTGCCGCGGCGCTGGAGGCGTGGCCTGATGTGATGGCTTTTGCAAAAAACTATCTGGCTGTGCATTTTACGCTGGACTATGCTGATTCCAAAGGAAACATATCCAATTACTATCCGGATTTTTTCGTGAAGACCGGCGAAGGGAAAATTTTTATTGTGGAAACAAAAGGGTTGGAAGAAATCGATGTGCCTTTGAAAATGGAACGACTGAAAAAATGGTGCGCCGATATCAATATATTGCAAAAGAAAAGCCACTTCGACTTTGTTTTTGTCGATGAGGAAGATTTCGAGAAATACCGACCCGACAGTTTTAGCGGGTTGGTTGCGGGGTTCAGAAAGTATAAGGACAGACCCTGAAGGATTGAGCCCTGTTTATAGCTTCTTTGCTTCTTTGAGATAGAACTGCAATTTGAGGCCGCGGATTTCCACAATATCGCCGTCTTTGAGATCATAGCGCTCACCGACGGCGCGGCCGTTGACTTTGATCGTCTTCGTTGAGGCGGGTGTGATGAAATAACCTTCCTTGCGGCGATTGACCAGCGCCGCCTGTTTGGGCGCAAAAAACCCCTTGAGGCGGATAGTGGCGTCTTTGTCCTTGCCGATGGTGGAGATTTTTTGTTTCAGGAGATAATCTTTTTGAGCGCTCGCGCCCTTGATGACCAGGAATCCGCCCAGCGCGTCCGGAATGGCGCTGTTGGCCGCCAGCAGCAATTTTTTTTGATCTTCAGGCGTGATGATCATCGTTTCCGACATGGAGCGCCCGCGTCCGGCTGCGGCTTTCGGGTCGCCAAGCCGCTCTTTGTCGGAGACGATCTCCAGCGTGTGAACGCCGATCAGAATTTTATCGGCGTTGAAAAGCTCGGCGCGGTTGATGCGCTGGCTGTTTAAAAACGTGCCGTTTAAGCTTTTTAAATCCTCAACAAACAGCTGGTCCCACTCCTCTTCAATGATCGCATGATGGCCCGAGACGGCCTGGTTATCAATGACAATGGTATTGTCCGGCTTTCTGCCGATCGACACAATCTCTTTGCCCAGGTTGACTTCCGAAACAACCTTATCTTTGTATTTCAACAGAACCTTTGCCATGTGCGCCCCCGAAAGCTTTACTTTTTAGAAGAATCCAGATGTTTTTACTTTCAGACTGCTTATAAAAAAATGCAATCCGCCTGTCAAAGAATCATGATTTGCTGCATCCAGCTTTTTTACGGCACTGATGCAGTGGATGAAAAATGGTATGCGATTTTACAATTTCCGGGAAAGATTGCAAGAATAAAAAAAAGAAAATACTGGCGGTAGGTGAAAGACGAGACAAGGCGCTTCCTTTTGCGTTGGGGAAGCGCCTTGTCTTGCCGTTTATAAAATAATGGACATGAACAGATTGCCGGACAGCCCGTTATAACGCTGATGCGGGAAGGCCCGTTACTTCTTCATGGAGCGCTGGAAAAGGGCGTCGGCCTTCTGGGCCTTCTCTTCGGCCACTTTAAGCTTCTCTTCTGCGGCTTTGGCCTGCTCTTCGGCGGCCTTCGCGCGCTCCTCGGCGGCTTTCACGGCATCGTCCGCGCGGGTGGTTGCTTCGTTGGCTTTGGCGGTGGCCGCATCGGCTGTCGCCTTGGCATCCTGCGCTTCCTTGAGCGCCTGTTCCGCCTTGGCGCTGGTCTGCTGCGCCTGCGCCTGCACTTTTTCAAGGTCGCCGGTGGTTGCGCAGCCCCACATCACCAAAGCCAATACCATCATCATCGAAATCAACATAAGACTCTTTTTCATTTGGAAACATACCTCCTTTTTTAAGTTTGTTTTTCTGCGGTAAGCACGAAAGCCTACAACATTATTTTCGTGAAGACGAGCGATAAAAAAGCCGCCCGGGTCTATTGCCGGCCAGAAGGTTCGATTAAAATACCGTCAATTTCAAGATCAATCTTCAGGCGTCGAAGAACATTTTTAGCCACGTCCTCTTCAGCGAAAGGGCCGGCCACGACAAGGTAGCGTTGATTGCGGACCAGTACTCTCGCCGGAATGGGCGGCCCCTGGTGGTTGATGATCGCCGCCATCCTGAGCGCGTCCACCGCTTCTTGTTCACTGGCGGCCAGGATATACCACGCAGCCGTTTTCATGGGCGGCGGCTCCGGCTTGCCGATCAATTTTACCGGGTGGCTCACTTCGATCATTTCCGGCTCACGTGTTGCCGCTGCCTTTTGCAACGTCAAGACGGCAACGGGAATGCCCCGGGCCTCGGCCAGGACGGATTCGACCTTGCGCCAGTCTATCGATTGCGCCGACACTTTCTCAAAGTCTTTGAGCCTGGCATACACCTTTTTGAGATTGTCTGCATGGAATTTTTCCGGGGGCGTGTGGGCCTCGAGATAAACCACGCCGTTTCGCCGCCCCACCAGATAAGGCTGATTGACGATGTTCACAAGCGTTTTGACGGGAGCGTCGGCATAGAGCCTTGAAATATCCTCCGGATAAAGCCGGATGCAGCCGTTGGTCGCCCGCAGGCCGATGCTGGCGGGCTTGTTGGTGCCGTGGATCAGGTAACTTTTTTCCAGATACAGCGCATATTCGCCCAGCGGATTATCCGGCCCGGGCGGAATGCTCGGTGGCAGGAGGTCACCCTTTTTGAGCCGATCCTGCGCCACCTGCGCGGGAACATACCAGGTGGGACGCACGGCTTTTCGCGACACCACCATTTGCCCCGTGGGCGTCGGCTGCTCTTCGGTGCCGATGCCGATCGGGTAGGTGGAAACGCTGAGGCCTTTTTGATCCTGTGTAAAATGAAACAGCCGCATCGCCGCCAGATTGATGACAATGTCTTTTCGTTCCACCTCCGGCAGAATAAAGCTCAAAGGGAGTAAAATGCGCTGACCGGACCGGGGAACCCACACATCCACGGCCGGGTTGACCTTCATCATCGCATTAATGCCCAGAGAGAAGTGTCTGGCGACATCCGGCAGCGTATCGCCTTCATCCAGTGTGATGGCTGCCAGTTGGCCGATCACCTCGGTTTGCTGATTCAGGGGAAAATGATTGCGCTCCAGCTTTTCTTCCGGATAAACGGCAAGTGGCCAGTATTGGAGCTGAATATTTTTGATTTCGGCGCATCCCGACGCCATCAGGACAAACAGGCAGCAGGCCGGAAGGCCAAGGCTTCTGAATATACGCGGGAATCCCCAAAAGCGATGCGTTGGTATCATTCAATCTCCTGTAAAAGGGGCGAGCGGGGGCTAGGGCCGGATGTCCACGAGGGCGCCGTCAGGCACGAGCTTTTCAATTTCTTCAATTTCTTCATCCGTCACGGCGATGCAGCCCTGCGTCCAGTCGCGTTCGGTATGGAACTCTCCGATCCAGGAGAAATCCTTCTTGATGCCGTGAATCATGATGTCGCCGCCCGGCATCACGCCGAGCTTGCTGGCCCGCTTTTTATCCGTTTCATTCGGGTAGGATATTCTCAACGCCACATGATACTGGCTGTCGCGATTTCTGCCCTCGATGGTATAGATGCCCTCCGGCGTTTTGTTATCGCCCTGCCTTTCTTTGGGACCGCTGGGGTTTCCCCCCAGTGCGATTTTATAGACTTTGATGGCCCGGCCCTTTGAAAACAGCGTCATGCGCCTTTGTCCCTTCTCGATCAGAATCCGGTCCACGGAGCCGGGCCAGACGAGCACCACCTTGCCGTTGTTCTTTTCCTCGCATCCCTCAAGCATTTTTTGCAGCGCCAGGATCTCTTTGTGGTGGCCTTGCAGGGTGGCTTCAAGCGCGTCGATTTGCGCCTGCTGAAGCGCGATGCGCTTGTCTCTGGCCAAAAGATTATGGATATGCGCGATCATCATCTCGCTTGCCGTGCGCTCAGGGCTGTCCGGATGTTGACCCACGACGGTTTCAAACAACGCCAGTGCTTTGGGATAGTCTTTGGTGCGATTGTCCGGGTGGGCGTAAATCATGCCCATCTCGAAAAGCATCCGATCTGCGGCCTTGGGATATTTTTTCAGCATCTGATCATATTGGCCCAGTGAGGCCTCGAAGCTTCCGCGACGGGCCAGATCGGCTGCCTCTTTTTGTGCCTGACGGGGAGGCAGATGGCTGCAACCGCAGACGCCAAGGAGGCTGATAAGCAGGCAGATCAGGGCACATCCTGCGGCCGCGCCGATGCGGCCGGGCGTTTTGTTCAAAAAGGGCAATGGTTTTTGAGGCATAGTTGGATCATCCTGAAAATAAACGCGTCTTTACTCATTATGGAATTGTCGGCGTTTCTATCACATTTGACGCCACAATTCCGCTTTTTTATTGAAGGCATTTCCGCAGACGCCGCCCTGGGCCGTTTCGGAGGCGGGCCGGGCACTTCAGATGACGTACAGACAACAGCAAGCCGAAAGCCCGGAGCCCGCCGACACAAAAAGGATGGTCTGGTTTTCTTTTAAAAGGCCGGCGCCGGCCAGATGCTGATAGTGCAGGGGGAGCGCAGAGGTGTGTGCGTCTCCAAACGTTACGGGCAGTGAGGCGGCGCAGACGGCGCCGTTTAAGCCGAGGGCTCCATAAACCCGCTTTCGAAAATCGCCGCCGGGCCGCGACACAATCACGTGATCGACCGCGGAAAAGTTCATCGCACCTCTGGCCGCCAAATTTGCCAGCATCGACGCGGTAAACTCCAGCAGGTTGTTTTCATAATGGTCCGGGCGGGTCAGGATCAGCCGCTCTCGGTTTTTCGTGGCGTTTGCGCTCAAATCCACATTAGCGGTCAATCCCGCTGAGCCGTTGGCCGATGTTTGGAAATGAAAGCCGGTAAAACCTTTAAGCGGATCTTGCGAATAGGTTAAAAGCGTGGCGGAGGCCACAGTTGAAAAAGGAAAGTCCGGCGGGGTGGTCTTCGACGGATGGATGTCGCCCCCGACGATCAGGGCGTTTTTCGCCGCACCGGTTTGAAAAAAGGAATCGGCCACACGGGCGGCCGTTAAAAATCCCTGCTTGCCGTCATTGATGTCAAACGCGAATGTCCGGTGTCCGTTTCTGGACGGATCGGGATTCAACCCCAGAGCCTTCTGGATCAGCGGGGCGATGGCCGGTTCAATCATATTGTCGTCGCGAAACACGCCGATGTAGATCAGAAGTTCCACCTCCTCGGGTGGCAGGCCCGCCTGGTGCAGACATTCGCGCGCGGCGAGCGCCGCCATGTCGATGGTGCTGGCCGGAACGTCCGGTGTCGCGAAACAGGCTTTAATGACCGTACCCATAGGCCGCCTCCAGTTTCCCGATGGTGGCCGACACGAATCCAATGACAATGCCGGACGCGAGCGCCAGAAACAGCACTTTGGCATTTTTTTTCAGTTGCCCGCGGCTCAAGTAATCGTGAAGCACAACGAAGTGCGATGTGGATGACGTGTTGCCGAAGCGATCCAGACTGATGAGCGTCTCGGGCAGCACATCCAGATGTTTGGCGCATAAGTTCAGCGCCTCGCGGATGGCTCGCGTCGAGGTCTGGTGGGGAATGACGTAGTCAAAATCCCGGCCGGAAATCGAGCGCCTTTTCGTGAGCTCTTCAATAATCGCGGGCAGACGCCGGATCACCTCCTGATGAATTTCCACCGACTGGGCGTACATCGCCAGGGAGGGCGTTTCCAGACTGGGCATGGCCAGACACAAATCGGCATGCTCGGCAATCGTCATGAACTCGATGAAGTCGATGCCTTCGTCTTCGTTGTCGGAGGCGTCCAGAATGACGGCCGCGCCGGAATCCCCGAGGGTGAGCGAGGCAAACTGCGGATCAATCGGTTGCCGGATTTCAAGAATCGCGGCTTCGGCAATCGGCGTGATGCATTCGCCGCTCACGACCAGGCCGGTTTTGACCGCACCGCTGCGAATCAGGTTGTCCAGCACATGGACGCCCGTGAGCATGCCGGCGCAGGCGTTGGTCAGGTCAAAGCACATCGCGTCGGGCCGAAGGCCCAGCGCCTTTTTCAAAAATTTGCTCATGTCGGGTTTGAGCCAGAGGTTTCCGCTTCCATCCTTGGAGCGGCTGATGGAGGTGCAAATGATGCAATCGATCTGTTGCGCGCTGTAGCGCGATTGTTTCAGGCACGCCTGTGCGGCAGCCAGCGCCAGCGTAAAGGAATCTTCCTGCTCGCCGCGCCAGCGTCTTTCCCGAACGCCGGTGAGCGCCTCCAGGTCGAAAAACGGCTTGTTGGCCATGCGATCGATCAGTTCCTGCGTGGTCACCACGCGCTCGGGCAAATACACGCCCAGGCTTTCAAATTGTGTTTTAACGGCTTTCGGTTTGGGGGATAACTTAAGCGCCGGAGACGTGCCTGAGGGTTTTGGGTCCATGGGCGGCGCAAGTACCGGAAATTGGCCGGACTGTCAAGAACATTCTGGGAAAGCCCCTGCCCACCGGCCCGTCTCTATTGGCCAATCAGGGATTCCCGGATGCGCCGGAAGTCATCTTCATGCGCCAGGAAGGCTTCGACGACGTCGTGCGCAAAATGGGTGCCGCGATCTTTGAGGATAATCTCTTTCGCCTTTTCGTGAGAAAAGGCCTCTTTGTAAACGCGTTGGGAGGTGAGAGCGTCATAAACATCCGCCAGCGCGACGATGCGCGCCGACAGCGGAATTTTTTCACCCTTGAGCCCCCTGGGATAGCCGGACCCATCCCATTTTTCATGATGGGCATACGCAATTTCTTTGCCTAGCGTCAGGAAAGACTGGCCTTCGAGCTTTTCTTCCACGGCGCGAAGCGCATCCCCGCCCAGGGTGGTGTGCGTTTTGATGATCTCAAATTCGTCGGGGCTGAGCTTGCCGGGCTTCAAAAGGATCGCGTCGGGAACACCGACTTTGCCGATGTCATGCAGAATGGAGGAATTGTAAATGTCTTCGATATACTCCGGCGTGATGTAGCCTGCATAGGCGGGTTTAACCGCCAGTTCCTCGGCGAGTACGCGGGCATATTCGCGGATGCGCTCCAGGTGAGCGCCGGTGGCCTCGTCGCGATATTCGGCCAGTTTCGCCAGCCCCAGAATGGTTCCCACCCGCGCTTCCTGCACGCGTTTGTACGATTCAATCAGGGCATCCTGCGCTTTTTTGCGAACGGCAATTTCCTGAGTGATGCTCTCATAGAGATTTGCATTCTGGAGCGAAATGGCCGCCTGCGCGGAGATCATCCGCAGAATTTTGATGCGTTCGGGCGTAAAGGCGTCGGCGGTCAGATTGTTTTCCATATACAGAATTGCCATCAATCGTCCATTATTGAGAATCGGCAGGCATAAAATGGATTTACAGGCAGATTTCAGGACGTGGGGATCATTTCGAAAAGCGCCTTTTTGGGCGGCATCGCCCAGAATCAGGTCCTCGCTGCTGTGGTAAACGTAACGGACAATGGCTGCGGAAAGCCCGTCGCAGTGATTCAGCGCGACAGCCTGAAGTACGCGGGCCTCTCCGGAGACCACATCTTCGCTGGCCTGAACAAACAATTCCCCTTTCGATTCAAGAATGAGGTACCCGCGCTGGGCGCCGGCGTTGGCCAACGACATGTGCATGGTCTGCTGCAAAAGACGATCGAGCTGGATTTCGCCGGAAATCACCGTGGACACTTTCATCATCGTGGTAAAATCCAGCGTCTGAGAGGTGGCGCCCGACGTGGTGGTTTCCCCGGATAACGTCTCGGTCCCCCAGGGCTTTTTTTCTTCGCGCAAAAGGTCGGGGTGGCCCTCTTGCAACGCCTGCGCCTTGGCGGTTGCGCCCCAGGACGTGTAAAGGTCATGCGCCTGGCGCAAAAAGCTGCAGGCTTCGATCCGGCAGTTCTGGCTGAGGTAAAAATCGGCCAGAAGTTCGCAGGCCAGCGCCTCAATGGACAGAAAACCGTTTTTGCGGGCGCAGGCGATGGCGTTATGATAGAGGCGCAGGGCGTCCTCGAACCGGCCTGCGATGCCCGCTGCTTCGGCGGCCGCCAGATCATGCATGGCCTGGAAATTGTCGGGGCACCGTCTGGCCCACCCTTCAAGTTTTCGCAGATTTCGCCGGATCAGACAGGCGTATCGTTTATTTCGCTTATGCGCCGGGTCTTTCAGGCAGGCCGCCAGAATCAGGGAATACATAAAATAGTGATTGGCCGTGAGCATGGCCCCCATGGCGACATGGATTTGCCGATCGAGCGTTTCGGCCAAAGCCAGCGCCTCCTGGGGCCGCCTGAAATAAAACAGCAGCGACATTTTGTAACAAAGCGCAATGCACAACCCCAGCATATTGCCGTCTTGCCGGTAGCGCTCCACATCCTGCGAAAGTGTCGTTTCCTGCCCGGATAAATCCGCGTTCACCCCGGTTTGCCCTTTGAAGGCCTGGATCCAGTCCACATAGAGCCGGTATTCCTTCTCAAGGACGGATGCGTTGGACGTACAGAAGAATTCCGTATGCTTTTGCAGGTCCTCCAGAACATCGTCAAGGCGCTCATCGAGCATCATGCGGCAATCGGCGGCAGCCAGGAGGCCCTGCCCGGCATACATCAAATCTCCGGCGCTGATGGCCAGCGCATGGACGTTGGCATAGACCGGCAACTCTTTTTTCAGATGTTTATTCCAGTGCAGAATCAAATACGCAAACGCGTGCCGGATGAGGTATTCGTTTTTATGGCGGCCCAGCTTTTCGTTGAGCTTAAGTGCCGCTTTTCCCAGACGGTAGCCCAGGCTGTAACGCCCCAGCTCGCTTTGAAGGATGGTGGCCATTGTCACGAAGGCCAGAGGCGCATCCGGCATCAGGCCGTGTCGGAAACAATTGTTCACGGCTTTGAGGCAGATAAAGGCGAAGAGATTGGGGTTGATAAAATAGGCGGGCGTTCCGATGTTGAGCAAAAGCTCGCTGATGGTCACGAGTTCCTGATCCTTCATGAGCGGCAGATCGATAATGTGATCCACCCCGATTTTTCTTAAACGGGTCATGGCTTTGATCAGTTCCAGTGCGACCGGGCCCTTGCCCATATCCATGTTCAGATGGATGTTGAAAATCTTCAGGGCGTCAAGGCCGATCGAAATCGCCTGGCGCGGCGCGCGCAGGGTATGAAGGAGAATCAGTGTATTGTGCGCCCGGGCGCGATCAATGGTCGAGGCGGCGCGGGTGATGATGATCTCAAAGAGGCGCTTCGCCTCATCCGCGTTTTGATTGAGATACTGGCATTCCATATTTTCAGAAAACAGACGGTAAGCGAGTGTATAGTCGGTCTGCCAGGCCTCATGATCCAAAAGGTCCATGCCCGTGGCCAGATAGGTTGCGGCCGCCGCATAGGCGCCGGATTCTTTGGCCTTGACGCCTGCCTGCAGGTTGAGCCACGCCAGCTGCTTTTGCTCGCCGGCCGTTTTCATGAGGCGGCGCGCCTGATTCAACTGGTCGCAGATATAGAAGATGCGCTTGGGCAAGTCCTCTTCGGAGGTGCGCTCAAGATCCCGGCGGCCAATCCGGTAATGGATGCCTTCGCGCTCCTCGGCGGAAAGAAGCCCGTAGGCCGCCTCGCGAACGCGGTCG
Source organism: uncultured Smithella sp. (assembly GCA_964608995.1). Classification (GTDB taxonomy): domain Bacteria; phylum Desulfobacterota; class Syntrophia; order Syntrophales; family Smithellaceae; genus UBA8904. The sequence goes on from CAZSQS010000018.1 coordinate 40,315, forward strand.
TGGGAAAACCGGTAAACCTCTCCCGCCAGATGGAGGATGCCCTCCAGGATGAGGGCATCCATCAGGGAAAGAATGTCCTCCAAAGACCGCTGGGTGACGGCCGAGAGCGTTTCGAGATCAAAACGGTTCCCGATACAGGCACAGATCCGGGCGATATCGCGTTGATCGGCGGGAAGCTCATGGAGCTTTTCCGCTATGAACAAAACGACATTTTCCGTCACCTGGAGCGCGTTGATTTTGTCCAGCTCCCAGATCCATCCCCGGTCCGGATCAAGCGTAAGATAGCGCTGATCATACAGGGTTTTGAGAAATTGATTGACAAAAAAGGGATTGCCCTTGGTTTTGGCAAAAATGACCCGGGCCAGCAGACGCGACTCCTCCGGCGTGCGGCGTAAAAAGGAAGCCAGCAGCGCATTGATGTCATCGGGCTTGAGCGCGCCCAGATGAAGCGTTTGCACGGGCAGGCCCGACGCCGCCAGTGCATCGCGATGATTCATCAGCAGGTGGTGCGACGCCGCTTCCGTATTGCGGTAAGCGCCGATCAACAGGCAATGGCGCAGGCCCCGGTCTGCGGCGATCAGTTGAATCAAGTCAAGGCTTGCGCTGTCGGCCCATTGCAGATCATCGAGAAATAAAACGAGCGGGTGGCTCTCCTGCGCGAAAACGCGGACAAAATTTTTAAAGACGAGGTGAAATCGGTTTTGTGTCTCCTCCGGGCCCATTTCCGGCGCCTCCGGCTGGGGGCCGATCAACATCTCCACGGCGGGGATGGCTTTGGTCAGCACTTTGCCATTGGGCCCCAAAGCGTCAAGTAGCCTTGCCTTCCAGCTCTTCAAGGCCTCTTCGTCTTCCGTCAGCAGCTGACGGACAAGCCCGGAAAACGCCTGAATCAGTGCGCTGTAGGGGATGGTCTTATGAAACTGGTCGTATTTGCCTGCGATAAAGTAGCCGGATTTCCGGGCGATGGGTTTATAAAGGTCATGAACCAGGGCCGATTTGCCGATTCCCGGTTCGCCGGTTACCAGGACAAACTCGACGGCGCCCAGACACGTCCGGTCGAACGCGTCATACAGGGTGGCCAGTTCGGCTTTTCGTCCCACCAGGCTCTGGGGAATGATAAAGCGTCGTGAAATATCCTGCCGGCCCAGAACAAAAGGATCGATCCGGCCGTTGCGCTCAAGCGCTTTGAGGCAGTATTCCAGATCGGCGGCCACACCGAAGCTGTTTTGATAACGCTCTTCGGCGGGCTTGGCCAGAAGCTTCATCACAATATCGGAAATAGGCACGCAAACCGCCGGGTTGAGCATTGATGGCGGCTCGGGGGTTCGGGCGATATGCGCGTGGATGACTTCCATGGCGTCGGCAGATTGAAACGGCGGCCGGCCCGTCAGCATTTCATAAAAAGTGATTCCCAGCGAATACAGGTCCGTCCGGTAGTCCACCGGGCAGTTCATCCGGCCCGTCTGTTCCGGGGAAATGTAGGCCAGGGTGCCTTCCAGCATTTCGGCGCTGAGCGCGCCGTCATGCTGTTGAAGAATCTCTGCGGCGATGCCGAAATCCGTAATCTTGATGGTCTCCGTTTCCGGATTAATCAGAATATTGGACGGTTTGATGTCCCGGTGGAAGATGTTGTTCGAATGCAGAGCGCCCAGAATCCGGGACAGCCGGATGGCCACAACGAGGAACCTCTCCGGCGTAAAGCCTCCCGGAATCAGTTTTTTAAGCGAAATGCCGCCAAAATCCTCCAGGACAAGCGCAAGCTGCCCGTCATGTTCCAGAAAATCCAGTGTTTTGATGATGCCGTCCATATCGACGCGGCGGATCAGGTCATACTCATGACGAAACCGGGCGATTTGTGCGGGCGTGGGGTGCTGGAGGCTTAAAACCTTGATAATCACCGTTGTGGCCTCGCCGCTCGGGCAGGCCCGAAAGACGAGCGAATGCTGCGTTTTGCTAATCAGTTCTCCCAGGGTATAGCCGGGAAAGGTGTTTATTGTGTCAGAATGCATGTCTGTTCTCTGGGTACAGCGATCGTCTGGAAATGCAAGCCATCATGGCCCGTCAAGAGAAATCGGCTCAAAAATGAAAAACTTTAATTATTTTAGCGGAGCGACAAGAATATCGTCAGGGTTGACACAAACAGCCTGCCTCCCTATACTCGCGATATGCAGATTAATCCCCCCTATCCCATTGATGAGATCCTGCCGGAATTGAAAGACGCCCTTCGTGAACATTCCGCCGCGGTTGTGTCGGCCCCGCCCGGTTCCGGCAAGACCACGCGGATTCCGCTGGCGCTTCTGGAGATGATCAAACCTGAACAAGGACGCATCCTTGTGCTGGAGCCCCGGCGTATGGCCGCCGTCTGCGCCGCGCGGTGGATGGCCCGAACGCTGGGTGAAGAGATCGGCCGGACGCTGGGCTATTCTATCCGCTTTGACAGCCGGGTCTCAAAGGCCACGCGCATCGAGGTCATGACGGAGGGGATTTTGACAAGGCGCATTCTGGCCCAACCCGATCTTAAAGGGGTCGCTTTAGTGATTTTCGATGAGTTCCATGAACGGAGCCTTCAGGCGGATCTGGCGCTGGCGATGTGTCTGGATATCCGCCGGGCCCTGCGCGACGATCTGAAAATTCTCGTGATGTCCGCCACGCTCGAGACCGGGCCGGTCTGCGCCCTGCTGGGCGGCGCGCCGGTTATTTCAGGGCAGGGGCAAGCCTATCCGGTGCAGGTGCGCTACTCCGGCGACAGTCCCGATCGACCCGTGGTCCCCCGCATGACCGGGGTCATCCAACAGGCGCTTGGGGAAACGTCGGGCGATATCCTGGCCTTTCTTCCGGGGGCGGGCGAGATTCGCGCTGTGGGCGAGGCGCTTTCCGAAACGCTTCGGAATCGAAACGACAGCGACATCACCGTTCATCCCCTTTACGGCGATTTGCCATTTGACCGGCAGGAGCGCGCCATCCTGCCTGCCGCGACGCGAAAAATTGTTCTGGCCACCAACATCGCGGAAACCAGTCTGACGATTGAAGGCGTGCGTGTGGTGATTGACGGCGGACTGACGCGCAGGCAGGCGTATGACCCCGGAACCGGCATGAACCGTCTGGTCACTGTTGCGGTTTCGAAGGCCGCCGCGAGCCAGCGCACGGGCCGCGCAGGCCGCCTGGGGCCGGGGATATGCTATCGTCTCTACAGCGAAAATACCTTTCAGGCGCTTCTTCCCTTTGCCCCGCCGGAAATATCCCGATCCGATCTTGCCGAACTGGTTTTGGATCTGGCTCACTGGGGCGTGAAAGACCCACGCGAGCTTTCCTGGCTCGATTTGCCGCCGGATGCGCACTGGCGCGCCGCAAAGGAATTGCTTACGATACTTGGCGCCCTCGATGCCACAGGTTTCATCACGCCGCTGGGAGAGGCCATGTCGCGCCTGCCGCTGTCTGTGCGCCTGGCGCGTCTGCTTTTGAACGCGGCGGAGCTTGGCTGCCCGTCACTGGGCGCGGATCTGGCGGCCCTGCTGTCCGAGCGCGACATTCTCCGTCCGGGGCGCCAGGAACCTCATGGGCAGGCAAGCGTTGATCTGAGCGATCGGCTGGAGATATTGCGTCAGTGGAGAGCGGGCAAAAAGAGCGCCGCCATGGCCGATACGTGGGCGTTGCGTACGGTGGAGGCCACAGCGGTGCAGCTTCGGCGTCTTGTCGGCCAAGCAAAAGATTTTTCCGCCGATAACATCGCCGAGAGAATACCGCGTCTGTTGGTCGTGGCCTTTCCCGACCGTATTGCCAAAAGGCGCGAAGACGACCCAAACCGCTATGTCATGCGGCAGGGAAGGGCCGTAAGGCTTTCGGCAAAAAATCAAACGGGGGGAAGTCCCTATCTGATTGCGGTGGTGGTGGATCAGGGCGAAAAGGCCGAAGGCAAGGTGCATCTGGCACAACCCATCACCGAAGCCGTGCTTCGGCATGCCCTGGCCGGTCAAATTCAAATCCGCCGGCAAGTCGTTTGGGACGCCCGGGAAGAGCGGGTGGTGGCGACGGAGGAAGAACGCCTGGGGGCGATAACGCTTTCGGCAAAACCGATCCATCCCTCGAGCGAAGACGTGGCCGCCGTCTTATGCGAAGCTATCCGCACGGGGGCTGCCCAGGTGCAGTTCAGCCGCGAGGCCCGGCAGGTTCAGGCCCGCGTGCGGCTGTTGCGAGAAATCTTTCCTGAAGAAAACTGGCCGGACCTCTCCGACGAAACGCTGCTGGCATCGCCTGTAAGCTGGCTGATGCCGTGGCTTTCCGGCATTCGTTGCGGCCGGCAGCTTGCCGCGCTGGACCTGATGCCGGCGCTTCTGGATTTGCTCTCCCGACAGCACAGGCGCTGGCTTTCTGATCGCGCTCCCGTCGCTATCGTCGTTCCCAGCGGTTCGAGCATTCCGATTGATTATACCGCAGGCGAGATTCCGGTTCTGGCCGTCAAGCTTCAGGAAATGTTCGGACTTGCCGATACCCCGGCCATTGCCGGCGGAAGGATTCAGTTACTTTTGCATCTGCTCTCGCCCGCGCGCCGGCCGGTGCAGATAACCCGTGATTTAAAAGCATTTTGGCGTAGCGGCTACCCGCAGGTGAAAAAAGAACTTCAGGGTCGCTACCCGAAGCACCCCTGGCCCGATGACCCCGAGAGCGCTGAGCCCACTCGAAAGACAAAGAACCGCGCCTAGCGGTGGATTAAAGGAAGGAGAAACGCATGTCGGACATCCTTGATTACATCAGCACCTGGTCGGTTTTGAAATGGGTGGCGCTTGTTTTGGTTGCCGGATTTATCGGCCAGTTTGGCCGGATGACGGCCGAGACGATTGTGAAAAAAATCCGCTTAAAACGCGACAGGCAAAAAGTGTCGGCCGTTCAACCGGCGCCTCTGAAGATCAACCTCTCCCCGGACGATCTGAAATCGGAGTTGCCCGTGGATGCAGGCGCGTCAGCGCGGGCCAAAAGCGAAAAGAAAGCGCTCAAAGCGACGGAAAAAATCCGTAAAAAAGAAGCGAAGACGAAATCGTCATAAGCGATCGACGGTAGGCGCAGTTGGTTGATCCACCAGCGGCGAAAGGTACCCGTTTTGCGGCTTGCGGGCGCGGCCCAGCGCAAGATCCAGCGCCTCGCACAGGCGGATATTTTCCGGCCGCGTCCGGACGGCCACGCGGAAATAGGAGGCATCCAGCCCTGCAAAATTTGCGCACACACGAATCGCGATATCTGAGGCCAGAAGCATAGCGGCCAGATGATCCGCATCGCCGCAGGCGGGATCCATCCGGACTAAAAGAAAATTGGCGCTTCCCGGATAGACGGTCAAACCGGGGATGTCCGCAAGTTGGCCGCTAAGCCACAGGCGCTCGCTACGGACAAAGGCGCGTGTTTTGGCCGCATAGGCCTCATCCGCGAGGGCTTCAACGCCCACGGCCTGCGCGAGGGTATTGACCGACCAGGGAGGCAGCAGGCGCCGGATGTTTGCGATGATGTTCGGCGCCGCCACGGCCAAGCCCAAACGCAGGCCGGGGATTGCGTAGAATTTGGTGAGCGAGAGCAAAACGATGACGTTCTCGGGCCTGTCCTGTATCAGGCTTGATGCGCCTTCAACAAAAAACAGAAACGATTCATCAATGACAAATGTCGCGCGGGGATGACGCTTGGCGAGTTTTCTCAGTGCCTGCGGATCGCTTAAGACCCCTGTGGGATTGTTGGGTTGCCCCAGCATCACAAGATCGCCCGGCTCAATCCATCGGGCAAGCTCTTCAACATTCAGGGCAAAGCTGTCTTCTTTCCGAAGCGGAATTTTTTCAATCGGCAGGCCGCCAAGCGAGGCGGCCGTTTCGTAATCGGCATAAGACGGAACAGGAATTTTCGTACGCGTGGCTGAAACCGTCCGGGGGAGAACATACAAGATTTCCGTGGAGCCGTTTCCCGCGATGACGCATGCAGGCTTAACGGCAAAACGAGCCGCGGCCGCCGAAATCAGCCGCGTACAGTGGGGATCGGGATAATAGCAAAGCGAGCTCACCTGTGCGCTCAGGCAGGCCCGAAGCCAATCGGGTGGCCCGAGCGGATTGAGGTTGGCCGAAAAATCGAGAATGTCATCAGGTGTTTTTCCCGTCTGGCGCGCCAGTTTCCAGATGTTGCCGCCGTGCGGATCCGTCATATACCAACACTCCCCCGATGCAAGGTGATCACATACACGAGCGCCGGGACCAGTTCAGTGAGTTCACAGGCGGCGCCCAGCGTATCGCCGGTGAACCCGCCGATTTTCCGGTAAACGTAGAGCGCAAAGAGGCTCGCAAAGGTCGCTGCGGCCAGGCCTGCGGCCACTCCGGTGAGTGCCCCGGAAAGCCAGCCCACAGCTGAAAGCCAGACCAGCGCCCAAACCAGATGCAGGCGGTTGGCGACAAAGGCGGAGGCGAGTCCCCCTTCAGAGCGCGCATAGCGCAAAAATGCCATCGAAACCAAAAGCGCCGAGCGTCCGGAAAGCGGCATGATCAACAAAAGCCCTAAACGCGCGGGGGGAGGAACGGATAGCAGAAGCGCTGTTTTGAGCAGAAGCACGAAGACGATCGCCGTTACACCCATGGGGCCGGTGCGACTGTCGCGCATGATCTCGAGCATTTGTTCGCGGGGCCGCGAACTGAAAAAACCGTCGGCCGTATCGGCCAGGCCGTCCAAGTGCAGACCGCCGGAGACCGCCACAAGAAAAATGACCACAATCACGGAAGCGACCGGCAGCGGGAGCGCTGACGCCAGCACAAAATCGAGCCCGGCCGCCGCCGCCCCGATGGCGAGCCCCACGACGGGAAACCACAGCGGTGCGTGGCTCAAGTCCTCTGCTGTGATGGCTGCCGCGCCCGGCAGACGCAGAATGGTTAAAAACGATAGGGCGGCCCGCAAGGATTTCATCATGGCGTCTTCGACACGTGCGCGTCTTCAAACGTGGCCACTTCGGTCAAGATGCGCACGGCGGCGTCCACAAAATTCATGGCCAGCGCCGCGCCCGTGCCTTCGCCCAGGCGTAAATCCAGATCAATGAGCGGCTCTTTGCCCAGAATTGAAAGCGCCGTGCGATGGCCGATCTCGACGCTCCGGTGCGCCGCGATCATATAGTGGGCTGAGGCGGGCGAAAGCGCATGCGCAATCAGCGCGCCGGCGGTGGAGATAAAGCCGTCAATGACGACAGGTTTTTTTTGTGCGGCCGCCCCCAGGATGAGTCCGGCGATGCCGCCGATTTCAAATCCGCCCACTTTGGATAACACATCGAGTGCGTCTGCCGGATTGGGCCGGTTGACCGCCAGGCTCTTTTCAATCACGTTTATCTTGTGCGCCAGTTGCGCATCATCCACCCCCGTTCCGCGCCCCGTGACGTCGGCAACGGGTTTTGATCCCAGGACGGCAACAATGGCGCTCGAGGGCGTGGTATTGCCGATGCCCATTTCGCCCGTGCCGAAAACATCCACGTCGGTGCCAAGGTTGAGCGCGACTTCGATGCCTGCTTCCACCGAGTTTATCGCTTCTTCGCGGCTCATCGCCAGACCGGTCATCATATTCTTCGTGCCCGGGCCGATGCGCCGGGAAAGGATTTTGCCCGATCGGGCCAGCTCGGACAGATCGGCCGCCACACCCATATCGACGACCACAACACTGGCATGGGCCTGGCGCGCCAGCGCGTTCACGCCTGCGCCGCCCGCGACGATATTGTAAACCATCTGGCGCGTCACTTCCTGCGGGTAGGCGCTGACGCCTTCGGCGACCACGCCGTGATCGCCCGCCATCGTGACAATGGTTTTTCGCAAAACGGCAGGCTTTAGGCTTGCGGTCATGGCCGCAAGCTCCAGCGCAAGATCCATCAGCCGGCCCAGTGCCCAGTGCGGCATGGTGAGCTGTTCCAGGCGCGCTCTGGCCTGAGCCCGTACTTGGGCATCGCCGGGGGTAATTTTTAGGATCGTCTCTTGAAGGGTTGTCATGCGTTATCTCGTTTCTTGATATAAAGGGGAAGGCCGCTGACCATCAACACCACGTCGGAGGCTGCGGCTGCCAGCGCCTGATTGCAGCGTCCGGCCAGATCCCGAAAAAGCCGGCTTTGCGGGTTATCGGGGACAATGCCCATCCCCACTTCATTTGTGACCCAAAGGATCGTGCCGGAAAAAGATGCGCAGGCCGTAAGCAGCCTCCGGCAATGTTGCGCCATGTCGTCTTCCGTCAGGGTCTGATCCTTCTGACTGGCGTCGTACATCAGATTATTGACCCACAGCGTCAGGCAATCCACCAGAATCACCCGATGCGTCGTGTCCGCGCCAATGACGCGCGCGAGGTCTGTCTCTTCTTCGATCGTGTCCCACTGGGAAGCGGCGCGGCTTTCGCGGTGCTTCCGGCAGCGAAGCGCCATTTCGTCATCGAGGATCGGGCAGGTGGCCAGAAACGCGCGCGGGCCGGGCAGGGCTTCGGCGCGCTTTTGCGCGTAGCTGCTTTTCCCGCTGCGGCTTCCGCCTGTGACCAATATCATCTCAGCCATGCGTGTGCGCCTCCAGGTGGCACAGGTCGTTAAGCCGCGTCAGCACGCCTTTTTGACCGTAGAGCGCCAGTTCAGTGACCGACGCGTGTCCGACATCGAAAAGCAGGTAGTGGCGCGCATCGAGCCCCAGAAAATGACAGATCAAAAAACGGATGACGCCGCCATGCGTCACCGTCACGACCGTCCGGGCCGGATCGGATGCGATGCGCTGTGCCAGATCGCTCACGCGCTTCGTGAAGCCTGCGAGGGTTTCGCCGCCGGGGAAAGCAAACTCTCCGTCAAAGCGATTTAACCGTTCTGCGGCCAAAGGGTCCGCCGACGCGATTTCGGCGAAGGTTTTGGTTTCCCATTGCCCGAAATCCATTTCGCGAAGCCCTGCGTCCGTTTCGAAGGCCTGGTCCGCGCCGCCAAGCGCCTGAAGCGCTGTTTCCTGCGAGCGCCTCAGCGGGCTCACCATCAAGCGGGTCTCTTTCAGACGCAAAAGCGGCAGGGCCAGTGCTGCCGCCTGGGCCTGCCCTGTGGCCGAGAGGCTGACATCGGTTCTGCCTAAAAAACGGTTGGCAAAACGTTCATCCACCGCGCCGTGTCGAATCATCACCAGCTTTTTAGCCACGCGCTTGTCTCCAAATAAAAAATCCCCGAACTTCAGATAAGCCGGGGATGCCGTATTTCATCCACGAAAAACAATCAGAATGCCCCCATAGGCTACGTCCGCGATAGCGAAAGGGCTCTGGCATGCTCAGGCAGGTCTTCTGGCTTCCGGATCATCCAACTGGGTCGCGCCTTCCCGTTTTTTACACAGTGGCCTTTTTGCGATGTTGTCCCCGGTTACAGCGGCGGGTCCGCGACGGAGTTGCACCGTCTTCCCGTATGCCTTTTCGGGCAGCCTGATGGAAGATGACCTATCGTAAGTTGCAGCCTTTGTCAAACGGCAGGGTGATTTTATTCTCGCCTAAAAGACGAGAAGGATTAATTTGTTATAGAA
>CAZSQS010000019.1:0-48280 GCA_964608995.1 uncultured Smithella sp.
GCCTCCGCAATCGGGATAAACTGCATGGGCGCAATGAGTCCGCGCTCCGGGTGCTTCCAGCGAAGCAGCGCTTCCATGCCGCAAAGCCTGCGAGTCTGGACCCGGGCTTTGGGCTGGTAGTAAAGGATCAGCTCGCCGCGATGGATGGCCTTTCGCAAATCGCCCTCGAGCGTGAGCGTTTCGAGAATCGAGGCGTTCATCGACGGCGAATAAAAATGGCTGTTGTTTTTTCCTTCCTGTTTGGTGTGACGCATGGCCTTTTCCGCGTTGGCCAGCAGGCCGTCCACATCAGCCGCGTCATCGGGGTAGAGCGCGATGCCGATGCTCGCCGTTAGAAAAATCTCATGGCCATCGATATCGTAAGGGGCGGACAGGTCTTCTAAAAGCCTGCGCGACGTGGTGGCCGCATCTTCGATACGGGTCAGATCGTGCGCCAGAACAACAAACGCGTCACCGCCTGCGCGGGAGAGCACATCGACGGTGTCGCGATCAGCTGATCGGGCCACATCGTCGCTTTGTCTTAAGGCCTGGGTCAGCCGAGAGGCCACCGTCTGCAGCAGGCGATCGCCGACGGCGTATCCCAGGGAATCGTTGATCCGCTGAAAGTTGTCCAGTCCGATGTTCAGAATCGCGAATCTTTCCTTGCGGCGTTTGGCGTGGTCGATGGACCGTTTAATCAGTTCTTTATGGAAGGTGCGGTTAGGCAGGCCGGTGAGGCTGTCATAGTAGGCCAGATGATGAATTTTTTCGGCGGCCTCGCGGCTTTGCGTCAGGTCTTCGATGACGGCCAGGCCATAGAGCGTCTGGCCCTCCGCGCTCAGCACAGCGGTCACGGTGGTATGCGCCCACAGAAGCGCCCCGTCTTTTTTGACGTAGCGTTTGTCCAAACCGATCGCAGGGACCTGGTTTGAAAACAATTGTTCCAGCAACTGCCGGCTTGGCTTGCGGTCGTCAGGCGCGGTCAACGCCATGACGTTCAGGCCGATAAGCTCCGGCGCACCGTATTGCAGCAGGCCGCAGAAAACTTTATTGACGGCCAGCAGGGTTCGCTCCGGAGCGATCAGCGCCATGCCGAAGGGCGCGTCTTCAAAGATGCGCCGAAACCGCTCTTCGCTGAGCCGCGAGATTTCTTCCACCCGTTTGCGCTCGGACACATCCCGCACGAAGGCCAAAATGACATGCTGTTGATGATCCCGCACGACACTGAGGTTGATGTCCACCGGAATGCGCTCGTCGCCTTTGCTGATCAACACGATTTCATGGGTGCCGGAAGGCTGACCGGATAAATTCTTCCGGACAAGCTCAGCCGCTTTGTGCAGACCTTGCTCCGGCATGAGATTGGCCGAGAGCAGATTCCTGCCGATCAGTTCTTTGCGGGCATAACCGAGCATGGATTCATACTGGCGGTTGACGTAAAGAATTTTTCCCTTCAAATCGCTCAAGGTAATGCCGTCGGGTGCATTTTCCAGATAGCTTCTAAGCAGCTCATCGTTTTCCCGCAAATCCTGACTGATCTTTTGCTCCGCCAGAAAAGCTTTTTTCAGACCGTGATGCAAAAAGGCGGTCGTAATGACGACAAGGAGATTGGCAATCAAAAAATTGATGGACATGACGACCCATTTTTCCAGGGCGCCGTCGATCGTCAATACCCAGAACGGATGGCCGTAAGTGATATGCAGCGCCACGGAGGCCAGAATGACGGCGTTGACGGCCAGCGCAATTCCGGAGGCGCGCAATCCCAAAAAGCTGCTGATAAACACGGATGCGCCGAAAAGCCAGATATACCCGGCGCCAACCGGGCCCATGGAAAATAAAATGGTGATCGCCAGAAGGTAGAGGGTCAGGCAGAAGACAAAGACGCGTTTTGTAAAAGCTGTGTTTCTGGCGAGCAAGATTAAGACCGCAGCGGCATAGGCCAGCATATCGATGACCATGACGTGCCACAACCCTTCCCGGTAAGACAGGATGATGGAAGGGATCAGCGAAATGGGCCCAAATAGTGTGATGAAAAAACAGATGATAAAAAGAATACGCTCCCGCCAGAACGTCAGCGGATCAGCCGAAGCCGCATAAACCGGCATCATCTTTTTTTCAAGGGCGCTCCATCGGGCTTTGAGCGAATTCAGATACCGTGTCATAAGTCGTTTAAACCAGCGGCCGAAAAATATTAAACCTTAAACAGACATAAAAAAAGGCCACCCTGTTCCCTTCCGGACATGAAAGCGCTTGCGAACTGAGGCGCCTGTGCGTTTTACTTTTTAAGCATGATACAATTTATTCGAAACAATTCAAGAAGAAATGAACAGGCCCAACCGGCAAGTGAAGCCTCTTGCTGAGGAAAACGATTGATCAGATCTAACCGTCTGAAGCGTAACGCGACAATGACACGAAGCCCGTCGCGCAAAGGCGGCACAACCACAATTTAGTTTGACCGTTGCACAAATCGCACAAATTTGTTTAATAATTATCTCTCAGATACAAGTAAATACATGAGTCATAACAGTGGCATACAATCATAACGCACAGTGGCACCCTCCTTGCGTTATAAAAAAGCGAAAGTCATATACCCTAAGGAGGCTTAAGATGAAAAAGTTGCAATCTGTTTTTTTGATTCTGATCGGACTGATTCTGATCGTCAGCGGGCCGGGCTGGGCCGAGCCCGCCGCTTCGGATGAGCCGGCGGCCGGGGCTGTGACGGCTGCCGCAGACGCTGCCGCGCCGGTGGTCACGCAGGCGGCGCTGGACGCGCTGAAAAGTTCGATGCAGGTGAGTATCGATACGGTCTGGGTGCTCATCGCGGCGGTGCTGGTGTTTTTTATGAACCTGGGATTCGGCATGGTGGAGGCAGGGCTTTGCCGGGCGAAAAACACGGTGAATATTCTGGCCAAGAACTTCATTGTGTTTGCCATTGCCTCCGCGTCTTTCTGGGTCATTGGCTGGGGGCTGATGTTCGGCAACGGCAACCCCCTAATGGGGCTTGAGGGTTTGTTCTTTGTGGGCGGCGCGGACAACAGCCCGGCCATGGGCAATGCGTATTCGGGCGCTTACGCCGCCATCAGCTGGACGGGCATTCCGCTGTGGGCGAAGTTTCTTTTCCAGCTGGTATTTGCAGCCACGGCGGCCACGATTGTTTCCGGTGTTGTCGCGGAGCGCATCAAATTCATCTCGTTTATCGTTTTTTCTTTTATTCTCGTTGCGGTGCTGTATCCGATCACGGGCCACTGGATCTGGGGCGGCGGATTTCTGGCGAGCTTAGGCATGTGGGACTTCGCAGGCTCGACGGTCGTCCATTCGGTTGGCGGCTGGGCGGCGCTCGCGGGCGCTTTACTGCTGGGCGCGCGCCTCGGCAAATACGGACCAGACGGATCGGTGCGTCCCATCTACGGCCATAACATGTCGATGGTCATGCTGGGCGGTATGGTTTTGTGGTTCGGCTGGTTCGGGTTCAACGCCGGTTCGACCATGGGTGTGGGCGACGGCAGCGCGATTGCCCATATCGCCGTGACGACAAGCATCGCGGCCGCCATGGCGATTTTAAGCTCGACGGCGATGTCCTGGATTATCCAGAAGAAACCGGATCTGTCCATGATCGTCAACGGTGCGCTCGCGGGACTGGTCGCCATTACCGCGCCCTGCGCGTTCGTGGGTGTGGGCTCGGCGGCCCTCATCGGATTGATCGCGGGTGTTTTGGTGGTCTTTGCAGTGTTGATGTTCGACAAACTCAGAATTGATGATCCCGTGGGCGCCCTGTCGGTGCATCTGGTCAACGGCATCTGGGGAACGCTGGCCGTAGGGCTCTTCGCGGTGGACGGCATCACCGGCGCGGCGACGGGCAATGGTCTTTTCTTCGGCGGCGGATTCAAGCTTCTTGCCGCACAGGCCATAGGCGTGGTCGCAGTCGGCACATTCACCTTTGTCGGGTCGCTCGTCATCTGGTTTGCCATTAAGCAGATTCTGGGCATCCGCGTGTCGCGCCAGGAAGAAATTATGGGCCTGGATCTGGGCGAACACGGCTCGAAAGCCTATCCGGATTTCCAGGGCTTCCTGACAAAATAAGTGTGTAAAAGACTCGAAACGAATTTAAGCATAAGGAGAAGACCCATGAAACTGATTATTGCCATTGTTCAGCCCGAAAAGCTGACAGATGTGAAGCAGGCCCTGTCCGATGCCAAGGTCGGCAAGATGACCGTGTCCAATGTGATCGGATGCGGCGCCCAGGGTGGATATACCGAAACGTACCGCGGCGCAGTCGCCGAAGTGAATCTGCTCGACAAGGTTCGCTTTGAAATCGCGGTGAATGACGAATACGTCAAACCCACGGTGGACGCCATTATCAAAGGCGCGCGCACGGGAAATATTGGCGACGGAAAAATTTTCATTATGCCGATGGAAGAATGCATCCGCGTGCGCACCGGCGAAACCGGGATGGATGCCATTGGTTAAGCACCAACGTTAAACTCCCTTCCCGTCAAGAATGACGGCCCTCCTCCAGGTGGCGATGCCCCGGGCTAACGCCCAGGGCATCGCCCACCTGCACTCTGAAAGAACAATATTGTTTGCAAATTTCGAAGCGGAACAATCCTGTATGACGCATCGCGCTATCATTTCGCAAAACCTTTTGAATTATCAGGACATATTTGAACTATCCTTATGGTACGGGAAATGCATTTCAAATTAAAGAGTCGAGTCGTTGCGCCGCTTGAAAATGAAAGACGCAGCGAAAATGTGACAGGCACTGAGGGGTCGTCTAATGGCAGGACGGCAGGTTCTGGCCCTGTTGATCGAGGTTCGAGTCCTTGCCCCTCAGCCATTGTTTTCTTAATCAGGTAAACCGGAAGGAAATAAATGGTGAACGCGCATTATTTTCAACACGTGCCTTTTGAAGACCTGGGCTGCATCCGACCCTGGCTGACAGCAAACGGTTATTCCCTCACGCGCACGTGTTTTTTTGAATCTGTTTTACTGCCCGAACCCGATGAGGTGGACCTGCTTATCATCCTGGGCGGTCCGATGAGCGTCAATGATGAAGAAGCGCTTCCCTGGCTGATCGACGAGAAGCGTTTTATCGCGGAGATGATCACGTCGGGCAAGCCCGTTTTGGGGATCTGTCTGGGCGCACAGTTAATTGCCGCCGCGATGGGCGCAAACGTTTATAAAAATAATTCTCCGGAAATCGGCTGGTTCCCTGTTTGGGCCCTGCCTGAAACCCATAGCGCAAGTTTCGGTTTCCCTTCGTCGGTAAACGTTTTTTCCTGGCACGGTGAAACGTTTGATTTGCCGCGCGGCGCAATTCATCTAGCCCGAAGCGAAGGATGCGAAAATCAGGCCTTTCAACTGGGCCGGTCGGTGATCGGATTGCAGTTTCACCTGGAAACCACGCCTCCGGCGGCGAAAGACCTGGTGATGCATTGCCGACATGAACTTGTCCCGGGCTTGCGCTTTGTTCAGACCGAAGAGCAGATCCTCGCCGTTTCAGCCCAGACCTACCGTCTGGCCCATGATCAGATGCATCGGGTGCTGTCTTATCTGACCCGGACGGTTTGAGTGACGCGGGACCGCATCGTCAAGCGGCGCTAGGACTTTCGCCGCTCGTCAATGTCGCCCGGATACGTCATGGCGCCGGTGCCCCGCTCGCGCGTGCGGACGCGAATGACGTCTTCAACGGGGGTGACGAAAATAATACCGTCGCCCGTTTCGCCCGTATAGGCGGATTTGAGGATGGCTTCGATGGCCGCTTCCAGATTGCGCTGGTTGAGAACGATATTGATCTGCGTCTTGGGCAGCATGTTGACCTGGTAGGTTCCCGCGCGCCCGACCAGCTGGATGCCGCCCTGACGGCCGTGCCCGCGCACTTCAAACAGGCTCAGTCCCACAATACCAATGTCATGGAGCGCCTTGGTCACATCGTTGACTTTATCTTCGCGAATAATCGCTTCAATTTTTTTCAGCATCGCTTTATCTCCTGAAAAGACTGTTTTTATGAATAGGACCGCTCGCCATGGGAGCTGATGTCCAGCCCCACTTCTTCTTCAATCGGGCTGACCCGCAAGCCAATGCTCACATGAAGAATTTTGGCCAGCACGTACGTCATGCCAAAGGAAAAGACAATCGTCACGCCCACCGCCAGCGCCTGAATGCCCAGCTGCGCGGTGTTGCCGAAAAACAGACCGTTGGCCCCGCCGGCGTTGACACTCACCGTGGCAAACAGCCCCAGAGCGAGCATGCCCCAGGTGCTGGCCATGCCGTGGCAGGCCCACACATCGAGCGATTCATCAAGCTTGCGCTGTGCGCGGAAACGGATGGCGTAGTACGAAAGAGGCGCGGCCACGGCGCCGATGAGCATGGCGGTCAGCGGCGTGACAAAGCCCGAGGCGGGGGTCACGGCCGCAAGGCCCACGACCATGCCGGTGGCAATGCCCAGCGTGCTGGGGCGGCCATCGAGCCAGGACAGCAGCATCCAGACCAAGCCTGCCGTGGCGGCCGAGGTATTGGTCGTCACCAGCGCATTGACCGCAATGCCGTCGGCGGCCAGGGCGCTGCCTGCATTAAAGCCGAACCAGCCCACCCATAAAAGACCGGTTCCCAAAACGGTCAGCGGAATATTATTGGGCTCCATCGGGACACTGCCGTGCCCCTTGCGCGGCCCGATGACCAGGGCAAACGCCAACGCCGAGAACCCCGCGGCGATATGCACCACCGTTCCGCCAGCAAAATCGAGCACGCCCATTTCCTTGAGCCAGCCGCCCTGTCCCCAGACCCAGTGGCAAAGCGGATCATACACGAGCGTCGCCCACAGCAGTCCAAAAATCAAAACGCTTTTAAACTTGACGCGCTCGACGAAAGCGCCCGTGATAAGCGCGGGCGTGATGACGGCAAACATCATCTGAAAGGAGGCGAAAAGCTGATGGGGAATGGTTTTGGCGTAAGTCGGATTGGGCAAGGCGCCGACGCCTGCAAAGCCCAGAA
Source organism: uncultured Smithella sp. (assembly GCA_964608995.1). Lineage (GTDB taxonomy): Bacteria > Desulfobacterota > Syntrophia > Syntrophales > Smithellaceae > UBA8904. Next base: position 6,967 of record CAZSQS010000019.1, read on the forward strand.
AATCCAGGCCGCCGATCAATCCCATAATGTCCGATCCGAACGCCAGGGAATACCCGTAAAGGATCCACTGCACGCCGATGAGCGACATGAAAATAATGCTTAAGGTCAGCGTGGAGAGCACATTCTTTCTTCTCACCATGCCGCCATAAAAAAACGCCAGAGCCGGCGTCATTAATAAAACCAGAGAACAGCACACCAGTATCCAGGCTGTGTCTCCCGCGTTGATCTGCACCCCCGTCACGTCCATAACGTCCTCCATTTAAAAAATTGTCTGAAGGGGTTGCAAATCCTCTGCCATAATTTATGGTCAGTAAATACGCAGGATTACAAAATCAGGCTTATGAGGATCGGAACATTATTGTGCCGGTGCACGGCCGGGAGAACATAATTGTTACGACAGGCGCACCACTTGAATATTAGATAGAGAGCGACCCAGAAAGCGCTCTCCGATGGTTTGAAAACGGTGCGGCACATCACTGACGTAAAACACATAATCTACGGAAGTGCTGCAATCGTGGCCAAGATTTTCCCGGTGGAGGAGCTCCGCGGCGCGCTCGGCCATAGATTCCGCCGAATCGACCAGGCGGATCGGCTCTCCGACGATTTCCTGAATCAGCGGTTTGAGCAGCGGATAATGCGTGCAGCCCAAAACCAGCGTATCAATCTTTTCGGCCAGCACCGGTTTGAGATACTCCAGCGCAATGAGTCTTGTGGCGTCGTGTTCCAGCCAGCCTTCTTCCACCAGCGGCACAAAAAGCGGGCAGGGCTGGGAAAATACCCGGACGTCGCGGTTTAAAAGATGGATGGCGCGCGCATAGGCGTTGGCGTTGATAGTAGCGGGCGTTCCGATGACGCCGATGGTTTGATTGCGCGTCTGCGCCACAGCGTTTGAAGCGCCCGCGCCGATGACTTCCAGCACCGGCACGCCGGACATGTTCCGGATCGCGTCAATCGCGACGGCCGCCATGGTGTTGCAGGCGACAATCAGGATTTTGACGTCCTTTTTCAACAGGAATTCGACAATCTGCGTGGCGTAGCGATTGATGGTTTCCACGGACTTGACGCCGTAAGGCACGCGGGCCGTGTCGCCAAAATAAATGATGCTTTCAAACGGCAGACGCTCCATCAGCGCCCGCACGACGGTGAGCCCGCCGATGCCGGAATCAAACACGCCGATGGCGGAATTGGTTTTAATCTTCAGGTTCATGGGCTTTTCTCTCATATCCGTTTCATAAAGTCATCGACTTTTTTTTTGCATTCAGGTAAAACAACCCACAGAAATCGGGTCGGGTCGATTTCAAACGGCTGCGTGTTTATCATAACTTCCGAGTTGATGACAGAGCTTCCTTACGGACTGATAAATTTTGCAAAGGAGATGCAATGCGCAGAAACGACAAGGCCATTACGGACCCAAAGGAAATCGACAGGATTCTGGCGCGGGCTTCGGTGTGCCGCATCGCCATGGCCGACGGCGATGAGCCCTATGTGGTTCCGGTTCTTTTCGCGATGGATGGAGAGGCACTGTTATTTCACAGCGCCCCCTCGGGCAGAAAAATGGACATCCTGCGGAAAAACAATCGGATCTGTTTTGAGGTGGACATGCCGGGTGGACTGGTGGAGCGGCAAACCTTCTGCTCATGGGGCATGAAATACAAGAGTGTGATCGGCTTCGGCCGGGCGTCCTTTATTGACGCGCCGCAGGAGAAGGAAAGAGCGCTGGCGATTCTGGTTAAAAAATATTCCGGCGAAGACACCTTCAGTTGCGCCCCGGAAGCGCTGGGTGACGTGCAGGTCATTGCCGTCAGGATTGAAAGCGTATCCGGCAAAAAGTCTGTTTGAGTCAGGGAAGAATTCCCTTTACAAAAGAATCCGCAAGGAGGGTTTCGATGATTCAAAACAAGATTGTCGCGCATTATGTTGACGGGCGCCTGGAAAAAGGGGTCACCACGGATTTTTTCCCCAACAAAGAGAGCTTTCACCTGTTGCCGACCGGGGCATCGTCACAAGGACAATCCCTCGACATCCGCATCGCGGATCTGAAAGCCATCTTTTTTGTCCGGGATTTTGCCGGCAATCCCGATTATAACGACAAAAATGATTTCGAACCGGGGAAAAATGTCATTGGACGAAAGATTTCCATCATCTTTAAAGACGGCGAGCAGATGGTGGGCGTCACTACCGGTTACCAGCCGGACCGGCCCGGCTTTTTTATCGTTCCGGCCGATCCCCAATCCAATATCGAGCGCTGCTTCGTCGTGACGAAGGCAACGCGGGAAGTCAAGTTTTTGTAAGGTTCAACCGTCATTGCTTTGAGGAGGGGCGTCATGACTCAAAACAAAATTGTCGCGCGCTATGCCGATGGACGGATCCAGAAAGGCATCACCATGGATTTCATTCCAGGAAAGGACATGTTTCACATTATGCCGTCGGTTTCATCGCAGGGAACAAAACTGATGGCGATTCGCTGCCGTGAGTTAAAGGCGGTTTTTTTCGTCCGGGATTTCACCGGCAATCCGCACTATGTGGACAAAAAGGAATTTGATCCCACCCTCCCGGTCATAGGCCGCAAAATCAAAGTGCACTTCAAGGATGGAGAACATCTGGTGGGCACCACCAACGCCTACCAGCCCGGACGAACCGGCTTTTTTTTAACACCGGTGGACCCCCTCTCCAATATCGAGCGCTGCTACGTGGTGACGGATGCGACGCGCGACGTCAGACTGATGTGATTTCATCAACTAAAGGAATTTCAGCCCATGCCCCTCTATCTTCAAATTCTCTTGCTGGTTGTCGCCTTTGTGATCTTTGTTGCGCTGATCCTGTATGTGGCAGGCTGGGGCATCCGCCGCGTCTGTTTCAAAATCATTGCCGAGCTGGAAGAGGCCCGCGCCTTCAGCTCCTCGAAAGCCATCGCGCTTCAGGATGAACGCAAAAATTTTTTTCGTGTGGGAACCGGCAATCTGCGGCCCAAAGCCCTCGCGCTTCTGATTCAGGACGGCCTGGTCATCAAAGCAGAAAAAGGTAAATACTATCTCGACCGCGAAAAGCTCGCCGAAATGCGACAAAGCCTCAAGACGCCGTAATTCAGCGAATGGTGAGCGCCGACGTCACATCCAGAATGCCATCATCGGTGAAAAAGAATAATTCATGCGCCGACACCTGACGGGATTTATCAGCGGATTCCGTCAGCACCGGCACAATTTCAATGGCTTTGATCGCCAGCCATTTATCTCCGACATAAATGCGGATCACGGCGCCTTGCTCGTTGATTTCGTGAAGGATTTGGTAAGAGGTCAGAACGCGGACGACAAAATCGTTTTTTTGCTTGAGGACATAGGCCGCCCGCTGATTGAGCGCGCGGATTTTGCCATACTCCTGCGCCTGTGCCTGTGCCAAAGGCAGCGCACAAAACAAGACCACCGCTGACAAAGCAATACCCAGAACTTTCTTCATGCCGGCCTCCTTCATTGTGGGGGGGGGGACACATACCGCCATGCGAGCGCACAGGCGGCGTATCCCCGATAATAAGATTGACAATACCGCTTCTTTTTTCTATATGCCAGATGAAATTTTCAAAGAAGGCATCAATATTTTGGGGCGACGATTTGCCAGCCCCGACGCCGGGAGAGATGTTTTGCAATTTAATCCATGCCTGAAACATAAACTGATCCGCCACACGACCCGTCATTTCGCTGAGACGGAGCTTGCACCCATTGCCGCAGACATTGACCGGGAGCGGATCTTTCCGCGCGAGGTCATCGCTAAAATGGCAAAGCTCAACTACTTCGGCCTGCAGGCGCCCAAGGCTTATGGAGGCGCGGCTCTCGATTCCATCAGCGCTGCGATTGTCGTCGAAGAGATCTCCCGCGTTTGCGCGGCCGTGGGTCTTTGCGTCACAGTCCACAATGGGGTGGCTGTCTATCCTTTTTTGCGGTTTGCCAATGAAGCGCAAAAGAAAAAATATCTGCCCGAGCTGGCTTCAGGGCGCGCCATCGGCGCGTTCAGCCTGACCGAGGCCAACGCCGGCTCCGACGCGGGAAGCGTCGAGACGACCGCGACGAAGAAGGGGGGAAACTTCATTCTGAGCGGCACGAAAATATTTGTGACCAACGGCGGTGTTTGCGACGTCGCGTTGATCTTCGCGCTCACCTCGTCGCCTCAGAGCAAGCTTCAAAGCAGCGTGTTTATTGTCGAGAGCGGCTTTGCGGGATTTCTGCGCGGCGAGCTGGAAGATCTGTGCGGCATGCGCGCCAATCCCGTTTCCTCCCTGTTTTTCGAAGACTGCCCTGTCCCGGAGGAAAACCTCTTGGGAAGACAGGGTGACGGCATGAAAATCGGCCTGGCCACGCTCGACAACGGCCGCATCGGGGTAGCCGCCCAGGCGCTGGGGATCGCGCAGGGGGCGATGGAGGCGGCCGTTAAATACGCCAAGGAACGTCAGCAGTTTAAAAAACCCCTGGCCTCCCAGCAGACCATTCAAAACTATATCGCGGATATGGCCACCGAAATCATGGCCGCGCGGCTCCTGCTGTATCGCGCCTGCGACCTCAAGGATGCCGGCCTTCCCTTTGGCGCAGAGGCGTCAATGGCCAAGCTGTATTGCTCAACAGTGGCTTCGAAAGTGACGGGACTGGCCGTTCAGATTCACGGGGGCTACGGCTACAGTAAGGAATATGACGTGGAACGGTATTTCCGCGACGCCAAGGTGACGGAAATTTATGAGGGCACCAGTGAAATTCAGCGGATGGTGATTGCCCGCGCCATCCTGACACAACCGATGATGTGAGAAATCGATGTTGAAGATTGTGGTCTGCATCAAACAGGTCCCCATGGTCACCGAATTGCCGTGGGATGAAAAATCGGGAACACTGCGCCGTGATCTGGCTCAGGGGATGATGAACCCGGCCTGCAAGCACGCGGTGGAAGCGGCGCTGCACATTAAAGAACGAGAAGGCGCGTCCATCACCGTGGTCACCATGGGACCGCCCGCAGCGGAAGAAGTGCTCTTTGAAGCGCTGGCGATGGGCGCGGATCGGGGGCTTCTGATCTGCGACCGGATCTTGGCCGGTTCCGACACATATGCCACCTCCTATGTGCTGGCCCAGGCGATCTTAAAAGAAATTCCCGGTTGCGATTTGATTTTATGCGGTTCCTATACGTCGGACAGCGAAACCGCGCAGGTGGGTCCGCAACTGGCCGAAGAGCTGGATCTGCCGGCGGCCGCCTATGCGGAACATCTGGAGATTTCCGGACGCACCCTTCGCGTTCGACGGCTGGTGGACAATTTCCGCGAAACACTGGAAATGGAATTTCCCGCGCTCGTCACGGTGTCCATGGACCAGTATTCACCGCGCTACGCTTCATTTGCAGGTATTGAGGAGGCCTTCAGCGCCGCCAACATCACCCGGCTGGATGCCCGGCAGCTCGGACTGGGCACACAGAGGCTGGAGCAACAGGGTTCCCGGACCAAGGTGCGCAGGGTCTTTATCCGCAAAACACAAAAAGAAAATGTGAAGATTACCGGCGCGGCGGCCAATGCCGCTTCGGAGTTTCTGGACCGGTATCAGCGAAGCATCAGCGCCGTCATTGGAAAATCCATTGAAGCGAAAAAGCAGGCGTAGCGAAAGATGGACGGCATGACAAGTTTTCAAAAAAGCATCTGGGTTTTCGGCGATTATCGCAACTATTACCAAAACCGCGTCACACTGCAACTGCTCTCCAAAGCGGTGGATCTGGCGGGAAATCTCAACGCGGAAGTCTGCGCGGTTGTGGTCGGTCACGACCTTGAGGAATGGATCATGGAATACACCGCGCACGGCGCGGATCGCATCCTGGCCATTGATCATCCCTCCCTGACCAGCTACAGCACAGAGCACTATCTTGCGCTCATTGAAAAACTGGCCAAACAAAGAGACCCGGATATTATCCTCATCGGCGCGACGGATTTCGGGCGTGAATTCGCGCCGCGCCTGGCCAAACGCCTGAAAACCGGTTTGTCCGCGGATTGCGTCGGATTGGATTTAACCCCCGAGGGGCTGCTCGTGCAGATTGCGCCGTCGTTTGGCGGGAACATGCTCGCGGAAATTCTTACCGAAAAGCATCGGCCGCAAATGGCCACGGTGCGCCCCGGAACATTCAAGGAAATTCCGCACAACGCGCAAAGAACGGCGATGGTTGAACGCCTCCCGCTGCCGGCCGATCTTCCCCCCGCGCGGGTTCGCCTGGTGGAATATGCGCGCGCCGTCGAGCGGGAGCACACGATTGAAAATGCCACGGTCATTGTCTGCGGCGGCCGCGGCATGGGCAACAAAAACAATTTCAAAAAGCTCGATGAACTGGCAAAGCTTCTGGGCGGCGATGTGGGCGCGACGCGGCCGGTGGTCTATGCCGGTTGGGCCGATCACGAATCCCTGGTCGGCCAGGCGGGAAAACACATCAAGCCCAAACTGCTTTTTTCCTTTGGGATCAGCGGCGCGATTCAGCACACGGCGGGACTGGGAGAGGCCAATTTCATTGTTGCAGTGAATAAAAATCCGCAGGCGACCATGATGAAAATGGCGGATGTCGCCATCACGGCCGATGCGGGAGATCTGCTGGGCGCCTTGATTAAAGAACTCAAAAAGCGCATCCGGGAGTAGGACGGGGCTTTTTTACTTCGCGGGTGTTAAACTTCGTATATTGTCCTTTGTGTTCATAATCGGAAAAACCCCTTTGCGCACGGATCGCACGTCTTCAATGGTATAAAACGCCAGAGGATTGTGTGTGCGGATCATTTGCAAAACATCGCCCACGTCTTTTCTTTTCACAATCGAAAAAATAATCTTGACCGGTCCCTGGGCGCCCTGTGCGCTGATATGCGTGACGCCAAAGCCGCTGCATTTGAGCTGATCGATCAGCTCGGTGGCATCTTTTTGCGTGATAATCCGGATGATCACCGTCCCGATGGCCATTTTTTCTTCAATAAAAATGCCGACGAAATTGCCCATGGCAAAACCGCCCGCATAAGCGAGATAATAGGCGACATTGGTCATGTTGTTTAAGATTTGCGTGATCGCCATCAACCAGATGAGCACTTCAAAAAAACCAATACAGGCCGCCAGCAGTTTCAGCCCGCGCGATACATAGATGATGCGCAGCGTGTCAAGCGTGACGTCGCAGATGCGCGCCAGAAAAATAATGGCCGGCAACACGGCAAATCGAAAAATATCCGACTGAAATAAACTTGCAAAGTCCAAAGGAATGACACCGCCTTTTGAAGTCATTTTATTATAGTGGGTTCAGGAGGGCCTGTCAAACAGTTCATTCGCAAACCTGTTAGAAACCTTGACAGGTGAGAAGAAAAGTTTAAAATATTCTTAAAATAATTTAGAAGACGCAAAATCATCTCACTGGCAACACATTTTGCCTTTGAACTTCTTTCTTTCTACTCGTGTCATCTGGCGTATCTTCTGCGTTTTTTCTCTTCCGTATCGCGATCAACCTCCGGCTCATGCACATCCTGAAACCGCTTTTTAACATTCAGGCGTTCCAGGCACATCGTTTCAAGATGTGTAAAAAACTTTATCAATCTTAAACACAAAGAAAGGAGGGTGCGTGATGGACAGACTGCATTTATCACAACAGGAAGAAGGGGAGCTTTTGATGATTCTGGAAAGATACCTGCCTGATCTCAAACATGAAATCGCTAACACGGACCGCAAGGAATTCCGGATGGATCTCAAGCAGCGTGAAGTCATCATGACCGAGCTGATTTCGCGGTTAAAACATTAATGGCTTTCGTCACCCGGTATGCGCAGGCCAATAAAAATGCGGCTGCCCCCCGGACGGCCCGACGGGCTAAGCTATGCCCCCTGGCCGGGGGGGGCGGTATCTTATACCAACCGGTTTGATTAGAAGCAAAGAAAAATCACATTGCAAAATCACACAAAGATCACTAAAGAAGATTCAGAATCGCCTTGAAATCGCAATGCATCACCGGACCGATGCCGCCCCCCCGTCACCAGGCCCACGCCCGGCATGAGCTTTTGCCGATATTGAGAAACGCTTGTTGCTCGATTTTTCCGCGCTTCGGCCAATTCATTTCCGGGAGGCTTTTATGAAAAAAATGCATCTGCTTTTAATCGGAGTCCTGACGGTCGCATCCTTTGGCTGCTCACAGGCGCCCAAAATTGCACCTGAAGAGCAATTCAAAACCAGTTTTGCCAGAATCCAGTATGAAACTTTTACACAAACGGCCTTCGAGGGTGTCTATGAAGTCTATGACGGCCGCCAGCTTCTTTACTATCTGCCCAAAGCGGATGTAATTCTGGCCGGCAACATGATTTCCAAAGACGGAAAAAATCTGACCGAGGAGAGCCTCTCGAAAAAAATGGCTGTCAAACTCGGCAAGCTGCCTCTGGACAAAGCGCTGAAAATCGGCTCCGGCCCCAAAACCGTCGTCAAATTTACGGATCCGAATTGCCCGTATTGCCGCCGGGGGTTCGAGTATCTGGATCGTATCAAGAAGGATGTGACCGTCTATGTGTTTTTCCTTCCGCTTTCCGCGGATTCGGACCGGAAAATAACCCATATTCTTTGCGCATCCGACCCCGTTGCCGCTTATGAAGACGTGTTTCGGGGTAAATTGGATCACAATGCGAAACTGAATCTGTGCGAATCTGCCCAGGTTCAAAATACCCGGCAGGCGCACCGCGATCTTGCCGCCGAGATCGGCATCCGCGCAACACCGCTTTTTTATATTTCAGGCGAGGTTGTGCCAGGCTTTGATGAAAAAACGATCGAAAAGCTTCTCGCAAACTGATTTTCCGTTTGCTTCGTATCCAAAAGACCTGTTCAGACCAGCCATGGCCTGAGGTAACCAATCAGCGCTCCACGTCTGAAACATATGTTATATTATTGTATTAATTGACTATTATAGACAAATTCCCGAAAAGCCCAAAAATGCTCTAGACTTTTTGTTTCATTAATGTTTCGTTAACTCTAAAGAGTTCACAAGCGAAACAAAAAAGAAACGTTTTCCCTGATCATCGCTGCACTCAAAGGGAATTAACGGGAGTCCACTGAGACTATGACTGAGCAAACCCCTTTTTTAAATTTATCGTTGAGCAGCAAAAACGAAAAGATTTATCTGGAATGGCAAAAATTTATCTCGGGCGACAACAAGATCAATACCGACGTCGTTTCACCGGAAATTCTGGAAGCATGGATTTACTGCAGAAATCTGAAAATCGATCCACACAGCATGCCCGACAATCCGGTGCTTTCCGGCGAGGATCTGCAAAAAAAGCTCGCTGAGAATGCCCTGCTCATCGAAATGGCGCAGCCGATTCTCGAGGAGCTCTTCCGGGTCTCCCAGTCGTCTTTTACGGTCGGGCTGTTTGATCGCGAAGGTTACCTTCTGCAGGTGCTGCATCAGGATCAATACCAGGATGCCAACGCGCGCTTCAACTGGCGTCCGGGCGTTCAATGGACTGAAGAGTGCGCAGGCAACAATACGCTATCTATCGTCATTCGGCAAAAAAGGCCCTCCCGGCTGATCGGCGCCCAGCATTACAAAAAAATCCTGCACCTCATTACGGCATCGAGCGCGCCGATTTTGAGTCCTGACGGCGAACTCCTCGGTGGCATATCGCTAACGACTTTTCTTTTCATCACCCATCCCCATACATTCGGCATGGCCATCGCCGCCGCGCACGCGGTTGAAAATAAAATCCGGGCGGCCGACGCGAACGCCCGGCGTCAGGCCGCCCTTGACGAAACCGACACCATGTCGTCTCTGCAGCAGGCCTTTGTCACCTACATCCGGGAGGCCATGATGGCGATCAACAGCGAAGGACGCATTCACGCCATCAACGATCAGGCCCGAAAAGTGCTTCGTCTTGAGCATGAGGCGGTGATCGGACTGGCGTTTAAAGATATTTTTTCCGATCCGGCAAACCAGGCCTTGCTGGAAGCCGTCGAAAGCGCCCATCCGGTTACGGACATGGAAGTGAGAATTCGCACGTCTCAGGGCAGTGCGGATTTTGCGCTGACCTGCAATCCGGTTTTATCGGCCAGCGGCGCCACCATTGGTAAAATTCTTATTTTTTCCGAAATTCAACGGATCAAGTCGCTGGTGACGAAGTTCATCGGCGCCAAAGCCAACTTTACCTTTTCGGACATCTGCTGCTCCAATGAACGATTCCGGCAAATTATCGATCAGGCCGTTGTCGTCTCGCAAAGCCCCTCCAACATTTTGCTTTTGGGAGAAAGCGGCACGGGAAAGGATATTTTCGCCCAGGCCATTCACAACGCAAGCCCCCGCCGTGACGGCCCGTATATCGCCATCAACTGCGCGGCGATCCCCCGCGATCTCATCGCCAGTGAATTGTTCGGCTATGACGAAGGGGCCTTCACCGGATCACGCCGCGGCGGCAATCAGGGCAAGTTTGAACTGGCTGACGGCGGCACGATTTTTCTGGATGAAATCGCGGAGACGCCACTGGAAATTCAGGCGGCGCTGTTGCGCGTGATCGAAGACAAACGCGTGGTTCGCATCGGCGGCAGTCAGATCCGTTTTGTGGATGTCCGCATCATCTCCGCCACCAACCGCGACTTGCAGGAAGAGGTCAACCGGGGCAACTTCCGCAAAGACCTGTATTATCGTCTCAATGTTTTTAATCTCCAGCTCCCGCCGCTTCGCGACCGGCTTGACGAGATTCCCCTCATGGTGGAGCAGTTCATCCGTAAATACGCCGCGGCGCTTGGGAAAAATATTCGCGGCATGGATGACAAAGCGATGCGCATCCTGATGCAGCACCGCTTTCCGGGCAATGTCCGCGAGCTGCAAAACATTGTGGAGAGGATGGTAAACTTTGCCGACGGCGAGTGGCTCACCGCCGACCTCATCCCCACGGAAATCATCGATCCGCGCCAGATCGGCCGTCGCACGCTCGATGTGGAATCGCCGGAAAGCACGGAAAAAAGAATCATCGGCCATCTGCTGAGTTTGAAATTCCGCAAAAATCAGATTGCCAAACAGCTCAATCTGTCGCGCACCACGCTGTTTCGAAAAATGAAGAAATACGGCTTTCTGGATTGAGCTTCCCGCTTGAGCGACAAAGCCTGCCTGTGCAAAATCCTGTTGCAAACATCGGAGGGCTGGGTTATGGATGCCCTCATGCGTAAACTGTATCTCATCATTACAATATTATGGATTATGGGCTCGCTTGCCGGATGCGACAAAACACCGACTGCTTCAAGCGCTTCCCCGAAGGCGGATAAACCGCCTGCCTACGGCGACATTCTGGTGCGCGGCGATATTGGCGACGCGAGCAACCTCATCCCGATTCTCGCGTCGGATTCCGCCTCACACGGCATCTCCGGCATGGTGTTCAACGGTCTGGTCAAGTACGACAAAAATGCCAACATTGTCGGCGATCTGGCCGAGTCCTGGGAGATTACCACAGACGGCCTGCAAATCACGTTTCACCTGCGAAAAGGCGTCAAATGGCACGACGGTATGCCCTTTACCTCAGCCGACGTGCTTTACACCTATTCGGTCACGGTGGATCCGAAAACCCCCACGGCGTATGCGGGTGATTTTCTGAAGGTGAAAAAAGCCGAAGCGCTCGACGAGCACACCTTCCGCGTCACGTACGACAAGCCGTTTGCGCCCGCGCTGATCAGCTGGTCTTCCGGGATTTTACCCAGGCATCTGCTCGCGGGAAAAGACATCACGCAAAGTCCGCTTGCGCGCCATCCCATCGGCACGGGCCCTTATAAGTTCAAGGAATGGGTGGCGGGACAAAAAATCGTTCTGGCCTCCAACGAAGAATACTTTGAAGGCCGTCCGTATCTCGACGGTCGCATCACGCGCATCATTCCGGATATGGCCACCATGTTTCTGGAGCTGCGCGCGCACAACATCGGCATGATGGGCCTGACCCCCCTGCAATACACGCGGCAGACAGACACGAAGCTTTTTCGTGAAAACTTCAGCAAGTACAGCTATCTGGCCTTTGCCTACACCTATCTGGGCTATAATCTGAAAAACCCGCTCTTTTCCGACAAGCGTGTCCGGCAGGCCATCTCCTATGCGATCAACCAAGAGGAAATTATTCGCGGCGTCCTCCTGGGGTTGGGAAAACCCTCCACCGGCCCTTTCAAACCCGGCACGTGGGTGCATAATGATGCCGTCAAAAAATATGATTACAATCCGGCCGAAGCGCGCAAGCTTCTGGCCGAAGCCGGCTGGCGTGAGGCCAAAGGCGACGGTGTTTTGTCCAAAGACGCAAAGCCCTTCGAATTTGAAATCCTCACCAATCAGGGCAATGAAACCCGGCAAAAATGCGCGGAGATCATTCAACGACAGCTGGCGGACGTGGGCATTCGCGCCAAAATCCGAATTGTGGAATGGTCGGCGTTTGTAACGGATTTTATCAACAAGCGCCGCTTTGACGCGGTCATCCTGGGCTGGACGATCCCGCTGGACCCAGACGCGTATGATGTCTGGCACTCGAGCAAAACCGCGCCCGATGAGCTCAACTTCGTCTCCTACGGCAATCCGGAAGCCGATGAAATGCTCGAGAAGGGTCGCAGCACATTTGATCAGGCGAAACGCAAGAAATATTATGACCGCTTTCAGGAAATTCTCGCGGAAGATCAGCCTTACACCTTTTTGTACGTCCCGGATGAGCTGATTATTATTTCCAACCGGATACGTGGCATCGACCCTGCCCCCCTCGGCATCGGACATAATTTCACTCAATGGTATGTTCCCAAAGATGAGCAGAAATACACGATGACCCGCTAGCACACCCAGGCGATCAAGACATATTTCCCTAAACCGCCCATCCGGCAAAGATTGCATTTACAGAGGACTTTATGACTAAAAATAAAATTTTAATTTACGACACAACGCTGCGCGACGGCACACAGGGCGAGCAGGTGACCTTTTCAGCGGAAGAGAAGCTCCGTATTGCCCAGCGTCTGGATGATCTGCACTTCCATTATATTGAAGGCGGCTGGCCCGGCTCGAACCCCAAAGACATGCGGTTTTTTGAAATGGCCAAGTCCGTTGCCTTTAAAAACGTAAGGCTCACCGCTTTCAGCTCGACGCGCAGGCCACAGACCCGCCCTGAGGCCTGTCCCAACTTAAAGGCGCTCATTAAGGCCTCAACGCCTGCCGTGGCGATTTTCGGCAAGGCTTGGGATCTGCACGTCACGGACATTCTGAAAATTGATCCTGAGGAAAATCTCGCCATGATCCGCGATTCCGTGGCCTATATGAAAGCCAAAGGCAAGGAAGTGCTCTTTGACGCGGAACATTTTTTTGACGGCTGCAAAAACAATGCCCGCTACGCGACACGTGTGGTGAAAACCGCGCTGGAGGCGGGCGCGGACATGATCGTCTTTTGCGACACCAATGGCGGCTCGATGCCGCACGAAATCTCTGATATCCTCAAAAAGATAGCGTCTGTCGCGCCGCTCCATCTGTCCGGCATTCATGTGCACAATGACTGCGGCCTGGCTGTGGCCAATTCCATTGCCGCCGTGCGCGAAGGCGTGCGCATGGTTCAGGGCACGATCAACGGCTATGGCGAGCGTTGCGGGAACGCCGATCTGATTTCGATTATCGGCAACTTACAGCTCAAAATGAAAATGTCATGCCTTCCGCCGGAGTCCATCCGCCAGCTCACCAACCTGTCGCTCTACGTCAGCGACGTCGCCAATATCCCGCCCCTGACCTCACGTCCGTTCGTGGGAAAGAGCGCCTTTGCGCACAAGGGGGGCGTGCATGTTTCCGCCGTGGCAAAAAATTCCACGGCCTATGAGCACATGGAACCGGAAGCGGTGGGAAACAGCCGCCGCGTGCTGGTGTCCGACATGGCCGGGAAATCCAACATCGAATACAAGGCGCGGGCGCTGGGCATCGATCTGGCTTCCAAAAACGCGCTGGGCAAAGTCGTGCATCAGGTCAAAATGATGGAAGACAAGGGGTATCAATTCGACGCGGCCGACGGGTCTTTATCCGTACTGATGAAAAAAGCCATCGGGGAGTTTATCGAACCCTTCACGCTGGAGTGCTTCAACGTGGTGACGTCGCGCACGCTGGACAATCCATGTCTGTCCCTGGCCACCATTAAAATATCCGTGGGCGGCGAGGAAGAACTGACCGCCGCCGAGGGCAACGGTCCGGTCAACGCCCTCGACCATGCGCTGCGCAAGGCGCTGACCAAATTTTACCCGCAGATCGGGGACATGCATCTGGTGGATTTCAAAGTCCGCACGCTGGAGGGCTCCGAAGGCACGGCGGCGGGCGTCCGGGTGCTTCTGGATTCCACCGACGGCGCGGAGCTCTGGAGCACCACCGGCGTGTCTGAAAACATTATCGAAGCCAGCTGGCAGGCGCTCATCGACAGTATTGAATACAAGCTCAGCAAGGATAAAAAAAGGAATCTCCCCCCCTCCTGACGCGCCTGGCGCACTCCCTTTTATGTCATTGATAAATCCTGCCAATGCTGATATAAATTTGCGAATGATAGCGGGAACCGCGAAATGGGAGCTCCAACCGTGTTGTCGATCAACAGCCAGAATCCGCAAATGCGCCTCATCCGAAAAGCCGTGGACGTCCTTAAAGATGGAGGCGTCATCATTTATCCGACGGATACGGTTTACGGTCTGGGCTGCGATTTGACGAATAAAAAAGGAATAGAACGAATTTACGAGATCAAAAAACGAAGTAAAAAGCAGCCGCTGAGCTTTGTGTGCTCGGATTTGAAGCATATCAGCCAGTACGCTCTCGTCACGGATTACGCCTATAAAATGATGAAACGGTATCTGCCGGGACCCTATACCTTCATTCTGGAAGCCTCCCGACTGGTTCCGAAGATGATTCTGCCCAAGCGGCCGACCACCGGCATTCGCGTGCCGGACAACGAGATTTGTCTTTCTTTAATTCGCGAACTTGGGCAGCCGATCATCAGCACCAGCGTTCAGACGGACGACGGCGAAGATCTCGGCAATCCCGCCCTCATCGGCGAGCATTTCGGACGTCTCGTCGATTTAATTATTGACGGCGGTGTGATCACCCCGCAGCCCTCAAGCGTCGTCAGTCTCGTTGACGACCAGGTTGAAATTATTCGAATCGGCAAAGGTGACCTCAGCGCCTTTGCCTAAAATACATTCGGCAGCCCCTTGCAATGCCGCATACCGCGCGGACAGTCCAGTCCCGGGGTGCGGGCGCAAGGAGCGCGGCCCAAAAGGATAATCGTTATGAAACACACAATGCTCGTTAACGCCGTGCACAAGGAACAGATGCGCATGGCCACCGTTGACGAAAACGGCAAGCTTGTCGATTTCAACATTCAAATGGCGGTCCGGGAACCCATTACCGGCAACATCTACAAAGGCAGAGTTCTGAAAGTTGAACGCGGCCTTCAGGCGGCTTTTGTGGATTACGGCGGGGGCAAAGACGGATTTCTGCCGCTTCGTGATGTTAGCGATCAATACTTCACCTCGTCGGAAAACGGCCAAAGACAGACGCTCAAAATCGGCCAGGAAATTATTGTTCAGGTCGTCCGGGAGATCACCGGCAACAAGGGCGCGCTTTTGACCTCCTATATCTCATTGCCCGGAAGATACCTGGTCTTACTTCCCAACAAACTCTGCGGCGGCATTTCGCGTAAAATCGACAGTGACGAAGACCGGCAGAAAATCAAAGTTCTGATGGAGCAAATCAAGGTGCCCGAAGACATGGGATTCATTGTCCGCACCGCCGGCATCAACCGCACCAAACAGGAGATTCAGCGCGACTACCAGTTTCTGATGCGCCTGTGGAAGGAAATTTTTAAAAAGGCGTCTTCGGTGGCCGCGCCCTATTTGCTTTATCAGGAAACGGACTTCGGCGTGCGCTCGCTTCGCGACTATCTGACGCAGGAAATCGATGAAATCCTCGTCGATGATCTCGAAACATTTCGCAAAATGCGCGCCTATCTCAAAGCCGTCGCGCCGCGCCATCTGCGCATCCTCAAACAGCACAAGGAAAGGATTCCGATTTTCGAGAGGCACGATCTGGAAGACCAGATCCGTGTTATTTATCAGGAACGCGTCGAGCTGGCCTCGGGCGGCTACATCATCATCAACCCCACCGAAGCGATGATCACCATCGACGTCAACTCCGGCCGGGGCTCCAACAAAAGAAACATCGAAGAGACAGCGTTTAAAACCAATGTCGATGCCTGCGAGGAAATCGCACGCCAGTTGCGGCTGCGCGACCTGGGCGGCCTGATTGTCATTGATTTTATCGACATGCTTGACAAAAAACATATCGCCGAAGTGGAAAAGTCCTTTAAAAAAGCGCTTTCCGTCGATCGCGCGCGCATCCAGTTGGCGCGGATCTCCAAATTCGGACTCATGGAGCTGTCGCGCCAGAAAAAGCAATCCACCATTCAGGAAATCAGTTACATCACCTGCCCTTACTGCAAGGGCAGCGGACTTCGGCCGTCGCTCCAATACGCATCGCTGGGCGCTTTCCGGAAGATTGAATCCGAGGCCGTCAAAGACATTTACGCCGAGCTGAAAGTGGCGCTGCCGCACGAAATCGCCCTGTATATCCTCAACAACAAACGCAGTGAGCTCATCAAGCTGGAATCCGCTTTCGGCGTGTGCCTGCATATTGAAGGTCGGCCGGATATGGCCTGGGATAAGATTGAAATCGAGCAGGCCCTGAAAGACAAAGTTCTGGAAACCAGCGTCTTACAGGAATCGCCGCTGCTGAAGATTGCCGAATCCATTGAGGAAGAAGAGCCCCCGACACAAGACACTGAGTCACCCGCTGCCGCTGCGGAAGAAGCGCCCCGGAAGAAAAGCCGCCGCCGACCGCGCCACAAAAAGAGAAAGCCACCGGAGGCAACGGCTGAAAATGCCGTCCCGGAAGACCCGGATGCCGAACTTTCAGCACCCGGCGCGCCGGTCATTCAGCGGATTCAATCACCGGGATTTCCCGCCCGGCCCATGAGAACCCTCAGCGCCCTGCCGGACGTTTTCTATCCGGTTGAGCCGGGCGGCGATCTGTTTGCTCCGGAACCGGAGACAGGCAGCCCGGAAGACCCGGACGATTTCGAACCATAACATAAAAACCGGCCGGTTCAGGGGATGACCCCCGAACCGGCCGGTTTTCAATCAATCTTTACCTTAAGCCCCAAGCTAGAAAAACATCATGGCCAGCGCTTCCGCGATGCAGGCGGGTTTATCCTGTCCCTCAATTTCGATGGTGTGCACCTGCGTCATTAAAAGACGGTTGCCGGGTTTTTCCTCCAGCGATTTAAGCACGATGCGGTCACGAATCTTTGCGCCGGAGACCACCGGGTTAATAAAACGCACTTTGTCCAGACCGTAGTTGATGGACATTTTAGAGCCTTCCATTTTTAAGGGCACCTGATAGCTGAAAAAAGGCAAGTGCGACAGGGTTAGAAACCCGTGCGCGATCGTCTGGCCAAAAGGCCCTTTGGCGGCTTTTTCCAGGTCCACGTGAATCCACTGATGGTCTTTGGTGCTCTCGGCAAACCCGTTGATCTGCTCTTGCGTCACCTGTGTCCAGTCGGAAACAAAGATTTCCTTCCCGAGATCCTTTTCCATATCCTGCAAAACGGATGCAATTGACATCATTTCTCTCCCTTCGTATGAATTAGGCTGCCTGTATAACGCTTTGCCCGCAGATGCGCAAGCCCCTTATTCCAAAGCCTTATTCCAGCGCCGCGTGAACTTTCGCCTGGGCCTCGCGGGCTTCCCGCGCGATGCGCTCAAAAAGCTCGGCCACCGTCGGCTGATCGGAAATCAGCCCCTGCACCTGCCCGACAGGCAGCACGCCGGTTTTGGTATCCCCGTCTTCGGTGGCAACTTTAATCGCATTGAAGGCATTAGCCATGAAGGCCAGTTGTTTGGCGTTGGAATAGCCGGAAGCCAGCACGCCTAAAAACAATTTGACGTAAGGCACATTGACCTGCTTGGCTATTTCGCGGGAGTTGAAAAACGCCGCAGGCCAGCTCAAGCCTTTTTTAATGGCTTTTTTAGCCGCATCCGTTTTCATGACACGGCATAAAATACCGTCGAAACGTTTCGAAAACAGCGTGTCGTAAACTTCTTTTTCCTGCGCCATGTTTTTGTAATTTTGATGCAGCGGACTTTCTTTTGTCGTCATCAGCCTCGTCCCCATCGCCACACCTTCAGCGCCCAGCGCAAGCGCCGCGGCCAGTCCGCGGCCATCGGCAAACCCACCTGCAGCAATGACGGGAATTTTCAGGTTTTGTGCCAGATGCGGAATCAGCACCAGCGATGTCACGTCCTCGCCATGCGCTGCCGCTTCCTGACCGGTGGCGATAACGGCGTCCGTCCCGAAATCCTGTGCGCGCCGGGCATGTTTGAGGTTGACCACGGTGGCGAAGACCTTGCCGCCGTATTTGTGCGCCTCTTTGACGATCCAGTCACCCTTGCCGAGCGCGAAGTTGATTACCGGCACCTGTTCCTGCAAGAGCACTTTGGCATTTTCCGCCGCTCCCGGAAACATCAGCGATGCGTTTGCGCCAAACGGCTTATCCGTGAGTTTGCGGACTTCGCGGATCGCATCGCGCGTCTGTTGACTCGACAGAGGCCCCGTGGCCAGAATGCCCAATCCTCCCGCATTGGAAACGGCTGCGACCATCTTCGGTGTGCTAATCCAGCTCATACCGGACAGCACAATCGGATACTCAATGCCCAACATCTGTGTTAATCGTGTTTTCATCGTCTCTCCTTCAAACCTTTATTCTAATGGATTTCTCAACCCTTTTATTGTTTTTGTCATTCGTTAAAACCCAAAGCGGGGGCGTAAGCGACCTGTGGAGGGGACACATGAAATCGCCGCTGCCGCCCCCGCCCGAGGAAAAGGGGCATAAAAAGACTCCCTCATCGAAACATCTGTTATTGTCCGCAAAGCGCTGTGGCTTTTTTCAGCGCCTCTTTGGCCTCGGCCGCCATACGCACCAGGAGCTCCCGGCAGGTGGGAACATCGGAAATCAATCCGATGGACTGCCCGACCATCATTGGCGCGGAATGAACATCACCGGTCTCCCAGGCCTGTTTGACCCGCTGGCCGGACAGAAGCGGAATCAATTCCTCAAATCCGCCGCCGCGGGCTTCAATGGCCAGCACCTCTTCAATGACGGCGTTTTTCAAACCGCGTCCCTGCAGGCCGATGGACT
This sequence comes from uncultured Smithella sp., assembly GCA_964608995.1. GTDB lineage: Bacteria > Desulfobacterota > Syntrophia > Syntrophales > Smithellaceae > UBA8904. The sequence continues at coordinate 26,187 of CAZSQS010000019.1, forward strand.
TGCCATAGATGACGGTATCGAATTCCTGCCTCGCCACCAGTTCCTGTTTGATCTTTTCATGAACATCGCATTCCTTCGTGGCGATAAAGCGGCTGGCCATCATCACGCCTTCGGCGCCCAGCGCCAGCGCCGCCGCCATCGTCCGGCCATCCGCAATGCCGCCGACCGTCACGACGGGAATCTTCACGGATGAAGCGATGCGCGGCGTCAGAATCATGGAAGTCACATCATCATTGAGCGGGTGCCCGCCCTCTTCAATACCGGCGGCGTAAATGCCGTCAAAGCCGATTTTTTCCGCATGCTCAGCGTGGCGAAGCGCGCCGACTTTATGAAACAGTTTGACGCCGGCTTTTTTCAAAAGCTCCACCGATTCCATGCCCGCCGCCTTATCCAGCGGTGTTCCCGAAAATTCAATGCCCGCCACCCGCTCTTCGGCGCAAACGCGGACATACATTTTATGATGCTCCGGCGTGATGCGCACCGAGGGCAAAAGCGTGATGCCGACGACAAACGGCTTGTCCGTGAGCTTCCGGGTCTGCCGGATCGCCTCGCGAAAGGCCTCCTCAGTTTCATAGTTGGCCGCGGTCAGATTGCCTAAGGCCCCCGCATTGGAAATGGCCGCGCAAAGCTGTGGCTTGCAAAGCCACATCATCGCGCCGCAGATAATCGGAAACTCAATGCCAAACATCTCGGTAATTGCTGTCTTGAACATGGAAACCTCCTTTAAGGTTTTTTTTCAGCCGTCTTGTTTTTTGCAACCCTTTTTTGATTCTTTTTAAGGCTCTTTTGAATATTTTGCTTAACCTGCCGCTGGAAAAGGCGCCGAAGAATATAGGCGCGGTAGAAATCGCCGATGCCCGTCAGTTCGGCCGTCATACGAACATTTTCGCGGATGGGTTTGCCGGAAACCAGTTTTCGTCGAAGCGCCATTTCCTTTTCGACAATCGCGCCACCGAGCTCCACCCAAAACGACAAATCCGAAAGCGCCATCCCCAACCCGACAAGCTTGTGCAGGCCGTCGCGGCCCGCGCGAACATCATCTTCATTGTAGAGCGGCGAAGCATCGCCGGGAGAAAAAGGAATCAAAACGCCAATTTTTTCCGCCTCTTTGAGTTCCTTTTCTCTCAGTCCCGTCGCCTTCAGAAATTCCCGTCGGGTCAAAAGGCTCCGGCCGGTTCTCCTGCCCGCGCCAAAGACGGCGCTTTCGACGGCTTCGGCTTCCTGCAGGCTTAACCCTTCATCCATTCGGCGCAGAATATTTTTGATGAGATAGAGCGGATAGTAGCGTTTTTCCTGAAGCTCTCCGATGACAGCCAGCCGGTCAATGCAGGCCTCGTCGTAAAAGGCCATTTTTTCATTCGTTTTCTCGGGAGCAGGCAGGAGCCCCTGGGCCACATAGTAGCGAATGGTGGATGCCGGAAGAGCGCTCCGTTTGGCAACTTCACCGATTTTAAGTTTCATACCCGCCCCAAACATTAAAGTTCAACTTTAATGTTTATAAAGCGATTCCCCGGCGCTGTCAAGAAAATAAATTGAACGCACCAGACGGCCTGACCCCAAAGCCGGGCCGTCTATCATAAACATCAGTTGTGAAAAGCTTTTTACGGAAAGATAAACCACCGCCACTGCCTTTGGGTCTGAACTTACGGCAATCGCCGTGTGCATTTGAGGCGAAACGTTTCGCCGTTGTCGAACAAGAGCACCTTCCCTTTTTCGCTCACCTGGCCTTTCATCTGGACATTAACGCCCGTGTGCTCCGTGGCCCGCTTGATGCCACCCGAAAAAAGCTCCCCTGTGACCGCCACGCTTCGAAGGAGTGAATAGTCCCGGGTCAGCCGGGCTTCAAATACCCGGCCGTGTTGCGAAATTTGAAACCGGACCAGTCTGACGCCGCGATGGCCTTCGCGGCCATAGAATTCATATTCAGCGTCCCACAATCCGTTTAAATCCCAGATTTCTTCGTTATTGGGGAGCAGCATTTTCCACTGGCTTGCCGCCTGATCTGGAGTGTGCTCGGGTCTCGCCTCGTTTGAAGGCTGGGAAAACCCGACGCTGGCGGCCGATGCCTTGATTTCCGAAATCGCCTCAGGCGAAAGACCGGAAATCGGCGCTTCCGCGTCGGCCAGAATGGCTTTCACCATCGCGTCAAGCATCGCATAGGCCCGATCCTCAAGCGCGGCCGGATCTTGCTTTTTTTCCCGGGGAACCCGGACGGCATAATCCTTTTTATAAAGCTCGCTTCCCCTTTGCTTAAGAAGCGCGTTGAATCGGATCTCTTCGTCTGTGAGCGACGTAATCGTCATGTAAAGTTCGGCATCATAAAGCGGACCGCCCTCCACAATAACCACACCTGTGCGTTCAAAGCCTTTCTTGAGCGCATACCATAAAAATGAAACAACCGGCTGGGCCACGGAATTTTGCGGGGAAGTGTAATAGAGTTTATAACTGACGGATCGGTCGGGGCTGAAATAGTTCAGATTGCTCGTATTGGTCGATTGGTCTTCAATGGATCCGAAAAGGATTCGTTTCCCGTGAAGGTGTTTGTACTGCGCCGGATTCAGTGAAGGCGTATAATACTCACGATTGAGCACGACGACGGTTGACGTCAGGGCGCCGCAGCCGCAAACCGACAGAAGCGCCGCTAAAACGATCAGGAGAAGAATTGTTCGTCGATTTTTCATACCTGTCCTTTCCGGATTTCCCGAAGGCACGCTCATAGTAAATCGTTCTGTTTTGCACTTATATTTTCAGTAAATCTTCATCAACCCAAGCGTCGATTTCGTAAAGTAGTTCTGCTAGTTCATCGTCTACTCCTTCAATTTCCCGTACAGCAATAATGCCGATGGTAATATCTTTAAGCCTGGCTCTATCAGATATTTTATTGTCTAAAAGCTGCATTAGATAATCCAGCTGAATATCGATTGATTCCATAAGTGGATTATCTTTTTCATTTAATCTAAATTTTGCCAATTTATCTTTAGCGGTTTTCAAGGTTTCTATATTCACGGAACGATCTCCTTAAGTATACCAGGATTCTTAATAAAATACTGTGTAGCACCACCTTCTGTTTGGAACGACTTGCCTGGCGTTGTCCATGTGTCTTTTATTTTAGCAGCGGTGGATTTTAAAGCTTGAATATCTTCTGCCGATACAAAACTTTTTTGTATTCTTTCACCTTGATAAATACCTAATTTTGAAGCGGGCGTGCCCGGTTCACTAAAATAGTTACCAGCGCCTCGTCCGGGGTCAACCCATTGATCAAGGTTGGTATTCTTCGGCATGTTTTCAATTGTTACTGGCTTGGAAAAGTCTATACCTTTAAGATGTCTTCCTATTTTATTATCCGACCAGCCAAGCTCTTTGTAATATTGCTTAACTTCATCACGACTTAAAGTTTTACCATTGGCTAACTTTCTCTTTGTTCCCGACTTCGGCTGTTCCGGCAATGTGGTATGATCCGTAAGCACTCTTGCCGGTTGCTCTGTCGCACCGCCTGTGCACGTAGATCTCTTGAGTTTTGGATTATTCATTAAACGAAGATGATTCGTTTCCACCCAGGCAGCAAAGCCTGGCCCGAGACGACTGCTTTTCAACTGGGCTACCAGTTCTGGAACCTTGGCCACGCCTCTGGCCGTGATGTACAGAACAATGCCTTCCAAAATAAGACGGATCACCACCGCCACCGCACGGGCAAAATATTTTGAGGCATTCATGGCATTTGATGCGCTTGGAACGTGGTCGTTCCTGCCGCCATAAATCAACTCGTACGTGTCCATGCAGAAGTTGCTCCGCGCACCTCTCCCCCACGCTTCATTAAACCCCTGTTCCAGAAGCCAGGTGACTTCACGCAGATGTTGACCCACATACACCGCAAGAAAGGCAAGGCCCATCCATTCCAGTATCCACACACCCGCAGAAAAACCGATATGGCCTCCGGCAATCGCGCCGGGAACAGCGCCCACACCCACACCGGCGATGGCGCCAACCAGGGCGCCGGCGGACAGGCCAACCAAGGTTGAGCCCGCGACAACGGCGAGAGCAATTAAGATGGCGGGTAATATACCGGAAAGGACTTCGTCAAGGGACTCACCTGTTTCTTCATATACGGCGGAAGGAATTTGACCGGCGGCATGCCAGAGAGCGGTGAAAATATTTTTGGTTCTTAGTTTCCGTTCTTTCCGGTAGTATTCATCCACAGATGTGCAGTATTGCAGTTCAAAATGCGAATCCGAGCCAAAGCCTTTTGTGCTGATATACTGTTGCAGCAATCGATCCACTTGCGAATTCCCTGAATATTTGATTTTGTTTTGAATCTTGTGACTGGAGGAGCTTAAGCTCCGTAAATACCAAATGTCAATAATATTTTGCGCCGCGAAAAGTTCAAGATTACCTGTTATGCCGATAACGACGGATCCCCTGATCGGCGCGCCATAAACGCCTCGCCATGCGCGATGCCGGTTTCGTAGGCGGCGCGAAGCGGGGCTTCGTCTTTGGTCGTGCGGCCCACCGAAAGATTTTCAGGCGGCGCGATCTCGGCCATAGAGACACCCGCGGGCGGAGAATGGATAAAATCGACAGCCTCATTGTAATGGTCGGCGCGGCGGCGGAAGGCTTCGATGAGTTTCGGGTATTTCCGGAAGTAGAGGGAAAAAATCAGAAGCGAAAGCGGGCTTTGCTTTTTGACGTAACCGGCCGGCTGCGAACGAATGACGGTGATGTCCGTTGCGCCAAGCGTATGGGCTTTGCGCACCGGAATGGCGTCGGCCATACCGCCGTCGGTGGCTTTTTCGCCTTCAACCTCCAGGAGGTTGCGATAGAGAATGGGCAGAGAGCTCGACACTTTCAGATAATGCTCCAGCGTGTTTTCATCGGGCCGCAGATACATGGCTTGGCCGGTCTGCATGGACGTGGCAACAATCAGATATTGTTTGTTTTGCCCACGGAGTTTTTCGTCAAGATATTTCAGGTTCAGGCGGTAGTGGCTGATGGTTTGATCCCACATCCAGTCCAGGTCCATCAGGTGCCCGCCTTTGAGGAAGCGCGCAAGGTTGATGAACTCGGGTGCCAGCGAGTAGCGAAGCGTGATGTCGTAGTTGCGGCTATTTTGTCCGGCCAGATGCGAGGCCAGATGGCAGGCACCGGCGGAGACACCGATATACAGATCAAACGGATCAAACCCGGCCTTCCCGAAGGCGTGCAATACACCCGCGGCAAAAATGGCGCGCATGCCACCGCCTTCCACGACCAGCGCTCTCATTGGTTTTTCTGCATTCATGGGCAGTCATAAGAGGACGCCCCGAAATTCATCTGAACTCCGGGGCGTCCGGGAAATAATCGCCTTTGAGGCCGTCTTTTTAGCCTCGGCAGGCGCGCTAAATCGATTTACTTTTTGTAGCTGTACCAGCCCTCTCCGGTCTTCTGGCCGAATTTGCCTTCCGTATGTTTCTTCACGATGCTGGGGGCGGGCAGATCGGCGGGATTGCCAGACTCATAGAAGTGGCTCATGCCGATATCGTAGGCCAGGTCGATGCCCGTCAAATCCATCAGGCGGAACGGTCCCATCGGGTGACCGGCACCATAGACACAGGCTTTGTCAATGTCTTCATAGGAGGCCACACCCATTTCCAGCATCCACATGGCTTCTTTGTTGATGGCGGAGAAAATGCGGTTAAGGACGAATCCATCCACTTCCTTCTTGATATGAATTGGGATTTTGTCGATCTTCAGGCAGAAATCCATCATGCACTTGGCCGTTTCATCGGACACATGGGGGCCCTGAACGACTTCAACGAGCTTCATGACCAGCGCCGGGTTGAAAAAATGCAGGTTGCACACCTGGGACGGACGATTGGTGACGCCGGCAATCCGGGAGCTCACGATAAAGGAGCTGTTGGAGCACAAAATGGCGCCCGCGGGAGCGTATTTATCCAGATCGGCGAAGATCTTCTTTTTCAGATCCACTCTTTCCAGAACGGCTTCGATGACGACATCAGCATCCTTGGCGGCTTCCTGGAGATTCCCCGTGAAGGAGATTCTGGCGCGCGCGGCTTTGGCCTCATCTTCCGTCAGCTTGCCTTTCTGCACACGGCCGGCCAGATAGGTGTCCACAAACTTTTCGGCTTTTTCCAAAACGGCGGGAATGACGTCCGTGCTGACGGTTTTGAAACCGGACAGCGCGCACTGAAGCGCAATCTGGTGCCCCATGTTGCCCGCGCCTACAACACACACATTTTTAACATTTTCAATCTTCATGTTTATTCCTTCCTTTCAATTAATATTTATTTTTTGACGGGCCGACACAATCCTGACCCTTGATGCATAAAAAAAGATGGCGCTGCCTGCCTTCGGCTGAAGAAAAACCACTTTCGGTGTTTCCCGGAAGTATGCCGAATAATGACGAAATTTCAGCAAACAGTGCCTTTTGGTTATACTAATGGTCATGGAATTGTCAAGACAAATATTGCCGTGGTCAGGTAAAAAAATGGTTTTTTGCCAAGTGATTGACTTTCTGTGGCGTTACCTTTATTCTGTATTGAAAACAAACGACTTCAAAGGACATTTCCCCGTAATGCGTAAAGCGATTTTTGCCGTCTTGATGATCCTTTTTTGCCAAAGCGTCCTCACTGTTGGGCCCGCCAGGGCCCAGAGTGCGTCTGATGCGCCTGCGGACATCTCTTTGCCTGCGCCTTCTTCCACCGCTCAGAAAATATACGATGCCACCCGCAAGGATCTTTTACAGGTGCGCGTCCTTTTGAAAAACGGACGCTCGCAGGCATCGGTCGGATCAGGGTTCCTCGTCGGCGATTCGCAGTGGGTCATCACTAACTATCATGTAGTCTCCCAGGTGGTTTTGGAACCCAAAACTTATGTCGCGGAATTTGTCGATACACAAGGCGAACGCGGAGAGCTGGGCGTCGTCGCGGTGGACGCGCTTCGCGATCTGGCGCTGGCGCGCATCAAGCGCTCAGGTGGCGGTTCGTTTGCCGTTCCCCAAAAGCCGCCCCATCTGAAACAGGGGCAATATCTGTATTCGCTGGGCAATCCGCTGGATCTGGGGTTTGCCATTTCCGAAGGCGCATACAACGGCGTCATCAAGCGAGGCTTTTACGATCAGCTGATGTTTACCGGACCGATTAATTCAGGAATGAGCGGCGGCCCGTGCGTCACCGTGGATGGGCAACTGGCCGGCGTTAACGTCTCGAGGCGGCTCGACGGCGAACTGGTCAGCTTTCTCGTGCCGGTGCGCTATGTCCGGGAGCTTCTCGACCAGGCCGCCAAAGTCAAAACGCCTCCGGATGATTTTAAGGAAATTCTCGCCCGTCAGCTTCTGGATTATCAGGCCGTGATGATTGACCGGTTAACCGAAAATCCCTTCAGCCTCAAGGAAATGGGGCCCTATCGGGCGCCCGTGCGTGAAACGGATCAGATGCGCTGCTGGGGGCGCTCCGATGCGCGGCCCGACAAGGTTTATACGCAGGATCACGTCAGTTGTTCGATGGAATCGTCTTTGTATATATCTGATCAGTTGCAAACGGGCTGGGTCTCCATCCGGCACACCTACACCAGCGCCGAGAAACTCAACGCACTTCGTTTCTCGGTGCTGACCGAAAACGCCTTCAAGGAGCAGATTTATGGAAACCACAAAGACCGCCACCTCACCGCCCATCTGTGCGCCGAAGCGTTTATCCAGAACGGCTTCTTGCCTTTGCGCGCGGTGATCTGCACACGCGCCTATCGAAAATTCGCAGAGCTTTACGACTTCACGGTCCTTACCACCTCAACGGACAAATCCCGGATGAATCTGCAAAGCCGCCTGGACATGAATGGCATCTCCTATGAAAACGGAATGAAAGTCGCAAGACAGTTTATTGAATCGATTCAACGGGAGGATAAGCCATGACACCGCCCTATCATGTAGAGATCCTTTCCCGAACGCTGGAAGTTAAAAACCGCCATCGTGTCGGATCATTACCGATCCGCATCGGACGCGGCTACGACAACGACATCATCCTCGACGACCCGCACGTGGCCGTGCATCATGCGGTCATTGCGCAAAACGACACGGGAGAACTCCTCCTTCGCGGCCTGGACACCCAAAACGGCATTATTTACAAAAAAGTGCGGCTTCGCGAAATGACGATTAATGGCGATCAAATTTTCTCCCTGGGACACACAAACCTTCGGGTGCGCGGCGTCGACTATCCCGTGGGCGAGGAAATCAGCGATACACTGGCCTACCGCTGGGAAGGCTGGAAGCCGGCTTTAACCGGGCTTGCCCTGCTGGCCATCATCACCCTTCTGGCCACCTGGGCCTCCGACATCCAGGAATATGAAATGCTGCGTTATCTGGGCTATCTCGCCCTGACCCTGGGCGCAGGCGTGATCTGGTGCGGCATCTGGGCGTTTGCCAACCGCCTGTTTGGCAGCGGTGCGCGATTCGGACGTCATCTGTTCATTCTGGGATGCGGCTTTGCAGCCCTGGAGTTGATTGATTTTGGCGGCAACGCCGCCGCGTATGCCTTTTCATGGGAAACCCTGACGCGCTACGGCGCTCATGGTCTCATCGCCATTGTGTCGGTCATGGTCTTTTTTCACTTGCGTTCGATCAGCCCCGAACGCGCGGGACGCGTGGCCCTGATCAGCGTCTGCCTTGCCGCGCTGGCTTCCGGGCTGCTGCTCATGAACAATTACTACCGCTATGGCCGGCCCGCGGGCGAATTATACATGCACAACCTGTTTCCGCCAGCCATTCGCCTGAGCGCCGATCTGCCCGTATCACGCCTTTTGGAAGATGTCGAAAAGCTTAAACCCCTCCTGGACAAAAAACGCGTGCTGCCGGTCAACGGAGACGATGACCCGGCAGACGCGTCAGATTGGTAAAAAAAAGCCCCGATCCTAAAAACTTCGGGCGGTTATGCCTGCTGCAAACCGACAAACTGCTGAATCTGGCCGGTCACGGAAGCATCCAACCCCAGAGCGCGGGCCAGCTCGTCGAGGTATTGCTTTTCCGCCTGCGTATCCACTTCAATGGCTAAAAGAGAGGCAGCATAAAGTTGGGCCGCCAGTTCAGGCTGTCCTTTCGCGGCGTTCACCAGATCCCAGGTTTCCATCGGCTCGCGCAGACGCGCCATCAGGTAATTGCGGCTTTGGGCATCCAGACCGGCTTCTTCGAACTTACTCATCAGGCGGTTAATTTCATTGGCATCCACCCGGCCATCGGATTTGGCGGCATTGATCATCGCGCGAAGCACCAGCTCCGATCCCTGCTCCAATTGTCTTTGCTCGTCTTGCGTCTGAGGCTCCAGAAGCCCCAGCGGCATGGCGGTTGGGTTTTGGCCGCTCCCCTTGAGCGCATTAAACGCCATAGCGCCCAGGAGGGCCATCAAGCCACCCCCCACAGCGCCTCCCAGCGATTTACCACCACCGCCCAGTAGAGCGCCCACCAGCGCGCCCAGACCCCCAACGGCCAGATTCTGGTTGCCGCCGACGGCCTTCCCCGCGCCGCCGAGCATGCCTGAGAGCAATCCCCCCAGACCGCCGGAAGCGCCCGCCTGTTGACCTGCGCCTCCCAGAACACCGGAGAGCATGTCGCCCAGGCCCCCGCCGCCGGAATTTTTCGCGCCGCCGAGCATGCCTGAAAGCGCATCAGCGATTCCGCCACCCCCGCCTTTTGGCACAGTTCCACCCCCTACCATACCGGCCAGACGTTCCAGAATATTATTTCCGCCCAACGAATTTTTCATCCTTTGACCGGATGAAGGTGAAAGTCCCGATTGCACCATGGCGCCCAGCATTTCTCCAATGTTCATCGACTTGCTCCTTTCTTATTATATTAATTAATTCTATGTTTTACGCTAAAACAACCAAACAAAAACCCTTCCGGGAAACCTTCCCGAAAGGGTTTAGTGAGAATCTACTCTTTGAAAGGGCTCGCGCCTGTTGCGCTCCCCTTGCGGCTAGTTGTAACCTTCTTCATAGGCCAGCATGTCCAGGTGCAGTGTGGCAATGTCTTCCACGTCCAGATTAATATCCGAAGACGACTTCGGCACATCGACAATTTTGATATAGCGGCGGCATTTGTTGCAGACGTCCACCCGATAGCGCTCTTCGCCCTCCACGGCAAAGTAGGCCAGCGAGTGCTGTTCTTCATTGCCGCAAAACGGGCATTTAATACGCCGGAAATGCCATTTGTGACCGCACTGATGGCAGAAAAGATAACGCCTGCCATCTTCGCCCTCGCGGATTTCACCGATTTTCGGTTCCTTCCCGCAAATGGGGCAATAGCCTTCGAGCCACCCCGCTTTTTGAACGGCCAGGCCATATTGTTCCGCAATATACTCCAGTTCCGGCCGCAGGCTTTCTTCAAGAAAAAGATCGATCAAATCGAGGTGCTCATCATCCGTATCGCCCGGTTTCGTTTCAATGTCCAAAGGCTCCTCGGCATTGGGACTAAACGAGGCGCGGACCATGGCCTCCCAGTTGAAATCAGGGTTATGAATAACGTCGGTCACCTTATGCGCCTGCCCGGGAAGGCGCTTTTGGGCAATTTCCACGAGCGAATCAAAATAGGCCCTGGGGCGGTTGAAATCAAATTTCTGTCCCGCGATGTCCACGAGCGGAAGCCCCCCCTCCATTTTGCCCGGTATCAACTTTTCTTCAACGGAAAAGATCGGGTGGGTCATGTTTTTACGGTACTGTTCGCGAAGAATTAATATTTCCGCAAGAATATCCAAAAGATCCGTATAATGCGGATTCGTGGCCTTATAGTCTTCGATGGTTTTGAGCGATTCACGCAGTTTTGCAGCCATTTTTTTCAGTCCTCCATATTTCGAATGCGCCAACTGTATCATTACATGAGGGCAGCTTGATTCAAGGTAACAACGGCAGTTTAAAAAAGCAAACCGCATAGTTGGTATAACTGTTTTCCATAACGTCAGCAAGCAGTATTTATTCAGCGTTTTGATGCAAATAAATGGTTTGCGTCGGATAGGCAAATTCGATGCCTTCGGCCTGAAACCTGCGGAAGATTTCCAGGTTGATACTTTCCTGAATGTCCATATAGACGCCGAAATCCGGCTTGGCCACGAAATACACGACTTCAAAATTGAGGGAGGAATTGCCGTATTCCTTGAAATGAACGCGATCCGGCCGGGCAAATTCCTGAATTTCAATAATTTCCGTCACCAGATCCTTGATGCGTTTGAGCTTTTCATAGGGTGTGGAATACAGCACGCCAAAGGTAAACACAATGCGCCGCTCCTGCATGCGTTTGTAGTTGCGGATGCGGCTTTTGAGCAGATCGTTGTTGGAGAAAATCAACTGCTCGCCGCTGAGACTGCGGATGCGCGTGGTCTTGAGTCCGATATGTTCGATTGTGCCGGACATCGCATCCACCACCACAAAATCGCCGATGACAAAGGGTTTGTCCAACACGATGGATAAAGACGCCAGCAAATCACCCAGAATATTCTGAACGGCCAGCGCCACGGCAATGCCGCCAATGCCCAGGCCCGCCACGAGCCCGGTGATATTGACGCCCAGATTATCCAGTACCAACAGCAACACGATGAGCCAGAGAATCATACGGGCAATAAAACTTAAAAAAGTCATGGTCGTGGCCGTGGAGGTATCTTCGTCCATCTTCTTTTTGACCGCCCGGCCCAGCGCAAACGATATCCCCGCGCTGGCCCACAGGCCGCCCTGAAGAATCAGGACCAGAACAATGATTTTCTGCCAGATAGCCTCGACGGACGGCTTGAGGGTCACGTAAGAAGAAGCCATATACGCGGCGGCAACCAGCAGAATCAAAAATTTGGTGTTTTTAAGGACGCCCACAATCAGATCGTCGATCTGATTGTTCGTGGCGGCCGCCAGTCTGGAAAGCTTCGCCATGGCCAGGCGCTGAATGCTCATCAGAATCACAAAAATCAAAGCCGTCAGACCCGCTGCAATCAGCCAGTTTTGCAGGGTATTGCCCCAATACACCGTGTTCAAAACATCCCCCATCATCGTTTCTTCCCCTTCATTGTGAAATTTCGACAACCCCTATATGAAATGGAAAGGCCTTGTCAATGGTTTAATCACTTAAGGGTGTCTTCCCCGCAGCCTCGGCGCTCAAGTCTCTTCTGGAGTTCGGTAAGGAGCCTCGCGACTTCGTACTGGCCCTGAAGGTAAAAATCGGCCGCCGTGCCGCAGCTTTCTCCCACGCGCACAGTCAATATATTTTCACGATGAAGACGAAACACATGTTCATCCGTTTCGTCGTCGCCGGCAAAAAAAGCTTTAGAAAATCCTTCGCTTTCCATCAGCAAATCCAGCGCCATGCCCTTGTCCGGCGCATCGGCGGGCAGCAGATTTTCAACAAATTTTCCACTGATGCGCCTGGGCGCCGGAACGAGCTGATGGATCACCTTATGAATCGCGGCCTGCGCGGCCTGAATGTTCACGGCGTGCCGGTAATGAATGGAAAGGCTTGCGCCTTTGTTTTCAATGGCGATGCCTTCCCTGTCTTTTGGGCAAAGCAGCAACTCCAGCTGATTTTCCCACTTCTGCACGGTGAGCACGAACGCGTTTTCCCGAAAGCCCCAGTTCGGCAAACCCTCCACGCCGTGATTGCCGATCAGATAGCGGGGCGCCACGCCCAGATGCGTCATGGCGTCGGAACGGGACCGGCCGGTGATGACCGCCACCGGCGCACGCGCGTTCAGCGCGGCAAAGGCTTTGAGAATTACATCGGGAATCCGGATAGAGGCGGGATCGGGAACGATGGGCGCCAGCGTACCGTCGAGATCAAACGCCAGGAGGGTGGCCTCATCGAGAAAACGGCCAAGGCAGTCAAGCGCTTTTTGGTCAAACAGATATGGGGGCATCCATGCCTGCCTCATGTGTGCACTCCGATCCGACTCGCCAGCTTTTCGCGCTGCCGGATCCGCGCGGCATCCAAAAGCATTCGCCCCGCCCAGCGATAGACATTGAAATCGCGCACCATCGCGCGCATGGACCGCATGCGTTCCGCCTGCTCGAAGGGCGGCATCGTCAGCGCCGAATACAGGGCGTCGGCGGTTTCTTCAATATGATAGGGATTGACCATCAGCGCTTCGTAGAGTTCATGCGCCGCGCCGGTAAACTGGCTCAGAATGAGCACGCCCTGTTCATCGTCGCGGGCCGCAACGTATTCCTTGGCGACCAGATTCATCCCGTCGTGCAAACTGGTCACAACGCACGCGTCGGCGGCGCGGTAATAGCGGTTGACCTCCTCGGGGTCGTGGTGCCGCACCAGCAAGTGCACGGGCGAATACGTGCCGCTGGAAAACCGCAGGTTGATCTGTGCGGCCAAAGCGCGCACACGCGCCTCCAGATTCTGATACTCATCCAGCGCCGTGCGTGACGGCGCGGCGATCTGGATAAACGTAAAGGCGCCGATCATCTCCGGGTGGCTCGTGAGCAGACATTCCACGGCCCGCAGGCGCTCCATAATCCCTTTGGTGTAATCCAGCCGATCCACCCCCAGCCCAATGCGGCACGAAGGCGCAATGCTCAGGCTCCGGCAAATTTCGCTACGGCATTCGGCTACGGACGGCTGATGATCCTGCCACGGCGGTGGCCATTGAATGGAAATCGGATAGTCCTCGACGAGCGTGAGATTGCCTCCGTGAAAAATCGTGGAAGAGGCGTGATCCACCCGGGTTTCCAGGTAACGGTCCACCGTCTCGAGAAAATTCTTGCAGTGGAAGGGTGTATGGAATCCCAAAATCGTACTCCCGAGCATGCCCTGGAGCAGCTCTTCGCGCCAGGGGCAAATGCCGAAGGATTCGGGATTGGGCCAGGGAATGTGCCAAAATGTCAGGATTGTCGCTTTGGGAAGCGCTTTGCGCAGCATGCCCGGCAGAAGCGCAAAATGATAATCCTGAACCAGCACCACCGGATCATCCCGATGCGCCTCCTGGATGACGGCGTCGGCAAAGCGCTGGTTCACCACCCGGTAGTGCTTCCAGTCGCTCGTGCGAAAGACGGGCCGCACATGGGCGATATGGCAAAGCGGCCACAACCCCTCATTGGCGAAACCGTAATAATAACCCTCCTCCTCTCCGGGCGCAAGCCAGATGCGCCGAAGCGTGTAGTCCGGGTGTTCCGGCGGCACGCGGATATGATCATGGATGTCCACCACCTCGCGGTCGGCCGCGCCACCGCCGTGCGCAATCCAGATGCCGGAGCAGGCCCGCATCACCGGCTCGACGGCCGTGACCAGCCCGCTGGCGGGCCGCTGAATCTCCAGGGCGCCATCGCTTGCGCCGACATGAATATAGGGCTCGCGATTGGAGACGACGATAATCTGTTCACCCACCAGCTGCTCGCGCAACAGCCGCCGAAGCGTGCCGGGATTCCACGATACGGTCACATCATCGGCCATGCGTTTTTCCGCATCCAGCGATCGAAGCAGCCGGCGCAGATCGCCCACCAGGGGCTGCAATTCAGAATCCACCGGCTTGGCGAAGGGCCGCACCAGCGATTCGCCCCGAAGCAGGGAACGCACGCCGTTCATCCACCCGCGCCAGCTGAAATGCGCCACCAGCACCGTGATGAGCGATGTGACCAGGCCTAAAACGACAAACAGCAAGATGATGTATTTGCGTGTGTCGGTGCTGCGCAATTCCAGAAAGCTCATATCGTGAAGCAGCACCAGGGCGCCCGACGGCTGGGCGTCGATTTCGACGGGATTGACGGCCATGTGCACCAGCCCACGGGGAAGCTCGATGAGCGATTGCGGATCGCGCCCTTTGGACTGAGGCAGCGCGCAGCCCATATGCACGGGAAACGCCGGCGTATAGAACAGGAGCTTCCCCTGAGCGTCGCAGTAGGCCAGTGCAAAGAGCCTCTCGTCACGGGTCGCGCGAGACATGAGCGCCTCAATTCTGCTTTTATTTCCTTCCGCCAGAAGCTCCATCAGGGGCTCCTCCAGCGTATTGGCAATCAGCCGCGACCGGATGTCCATGTCGCGGACGGACCAGTGCTGCGTCAGTTTATCCACCAGCGGTACCACCCCATAGGCCAGGAGGGTCAGCGCCACCATGAGCGGCAAAACAAAACGCAACGTGAGCCTCAGCGACCGGAAAATGCCGTTTTTCTTCGCGACTTGAAACGGCGCCATCAGCGCCACCATCAGCCACAGGGCAAAGCGCTGGATCAGCCCCCAGATGCGAAGCGACGTTTTAGCCCGATTTCCTGGCGTCTTGGCCATGGCCACTCCTTAGCTTAAAAGGCGCTGTCCCAGCGCTTGCTCAAACGGATGGCAGCGTTGATCAGTCCGACCATGCTGTAGGTTTGCACGAAATTCCCCCACGGCGCTCCGGTGCGCGGATCGAGATGCTCGGCCAACAGTCCGTGACGGTTGCGCCGGTCTAGAAGATTTTCAAACAGTCGCCGCGCCTCCTCGGAGCGGTTGAGCGCCACCAGCGCGTAAATGTACCAGAACGTGCACACGACAAAGGCGTTTTGCGGCACACCGAAATCGTCCGTATCAATGTAACGGTAAATGTAGTCGCCCTGTCGAAGTTCTTTTTCAATCGCGGCGACGGTCTGGGCAAAGCGCGGATCCTCCGCCGACACAAATCCCAGGTCATGCAGGAGAAGAAGACTCGCATCAAGCGATGCGCCGTCAAAATGCGCGGCAAACGTCTGTTTTTTGTCATTCCAGGCCCGCTGGCAGATCACCTCATGGATGCGATCCGCCCGGCCGCGCCAATACCGGGCGCGATCGGCCAGCTCCAGGTGCGAAGCAATTCTGGCCAGCCGGTCGCAGGCCGCCCAGCACATGACGCTTGAAAACGTGTGCACGCGGGTGATGCTGCGCGTTTCCCAGGGGCCGGAATCCGGCGAATCATAAACGGCGTCGGCCATCTCTCCCAGCGGCTCGAGCCGCGAAAAAAGCGCTTTGCCGCCCCGATGCGCCAGACGGCGGTCGAAAAACACATGGGCAACGGCCAGAATCGCCGATCCGTAAACATCATGCTGAACCTGCTCACAGGCCTGATTGCCGACGCGAACCGGCCCCATCCCGAGAAACCCCGGAAGACTCTCGATAATGCATTCATCGAGCCGGGCCCGGCCGTCAATGCCATAGACGGGCTGAATGCGTCCGTCGGGCGCGCCGGCCACCACGTTAATCAGGTAATTCAAATAGCGTTCCATGGTATTGGTGGTGCTCAGGCGGTTTAGGGCATTGACCACGAAGTAGGAGTCCCGAAGCCAGCAATAGCGATAGTCCCAGTTGCGGCCGGAGCCGGGCGATTCGGGAATAGACGTGGTCATGGCGGCAATGATGGCGCCTGTGTCTTGAAAGGTGTTGAGCTTGAGCGTGATCGCCGCGCGGATGACTTGCTCCTGCCACTCGAAGGGGATGGACAAATCCCGCACCCAGTCGCGCCAGCCGTGAAGGGTTTCATCGAGAAACCGGCGGCACAGCTCGCCTATGGCATCCGGTATCGTTTCATCCGGCCCCATCACCAGCGTGATCGACTCTTCCAGGAAAAACGGCAGTTCCTGAAGAATCGCCGTCACGGACACATCCGTGGTCAGACGCAAAATCCAGGAGGGCGCAACATAGCGCACATGATGAGAGCCATGCGTGATCGTGCAGGCCTGGCTGCCGTAGTCGCACAGTGGACGGATCCGCACGACAATCCGCGGCGACCCCTCCAGACGCTTGACCCGGCGCATGAGCATCATGGGCATGAACATCCGTCCATACTGGTGAAAGCGCGGCGCAAAATCAGTGATCTCAATGACGCCGCCGTGGCGGTCTTTCAGGCGGGTCACCAAAACAGCGGTGTTGGGCAGATAGCTTTGCTCGGCCGACACCTGATCCAGAAGCTCGACAACGCAATACCCCGCGCCCTCGCCATCGGCATGCTCGCGAAGCAGGGAGCAGAAGGCGGGATCGCCGTCGAACCGGGGCAGACAACACCAGACCATTTCGCCCCGCTGATCGATCAGGGCGCCGATACGACAGTTGCCAATCAAACCAAGTTCAAGGGAATGATTCATGATCCACCTTTCGTGAGAAGGCGTGTCAGAAGGTTGGAAAATGGATTAACAATATTCGATGTGGAGAAAGTATAGGGAAAGTGGTCCGGTATGTCAATCAACAAATCGCGCCGCGAATTTGACGAGCTTCAGTCATGGCTGTGCAATAACTTGAAAGCCTCCCCTTGCGCACATTTTAAACGGTGTTGACCGATCCACTCTGGGCAATGCCCTCTCAAAGTGCCTCAATATTATGCCAATCGGGGACACAAATGTCCCACTTTGGGGCAAAGATGTCCAACTTTGTAATACAAATCGAGAGTCACTAACGCGCTATTTAAATAAACTCTTTATAATTAAGCAGATACAGAACGATAGGTTTGATGGCATGCATATTGCTCATTATCGAAAATGTTGTAAAAATCCAAAATTCACTCGGGAGGTATTATTTCATGGCTCAGAAGGTTAATTGTTTAAAAATGTTGTTTTTTGCGGCTATATTGCTGGTGGCGGGGGCGTCTTCGGCGTTTGCCGCGGCGGATGAGGATCTGTATTTCGATGTGGCCGTTCGCACCACCGGAACGGCAAAAATTCATGCGGGCGTTTACAAGAATCCCCAACCCTATCGCGGCGTATTAACCGTTCTGGCCGTTCACGGCTTGACGGAAGTCGGCTCCATGTATGAACCACTGATCAATGCCATTTATAATGACCCGGTCATGAAATACGTCGTCAAAAGGGTCATTACCATCGACATGATCGGCCACGGAACGAGCGGCTTCCCAACTCTGCCCAGTCCGCTTAAATTCGGGGATCTGCTGATTGATGACAATATCAGCGCGCTTCTCCAGGTCGTGATGCAGTTGCGCCAGGCTGGCAAAGGCCCGCAGGTGGTCATCGGCCACTCGATGGGCGGCCTGGCCATTCAGGGCGCTCAGGAATATCTGCTTTCCCAGGGCGCAAGCTTTGCAAAGCTCGGCGTTTACAGCGCGGTTTTGATGGCCGCCGTTCCGGCATACGGCGCTCAGTGGACACAGTATCCCACCAGCACGACAACGATATTTACCAATCATCCGCTCTTGGGAAACATTTTATATTACCCCGCGGAATACTGCGGTGTGACCGGCGGCTTCAACACACTGACCGGCGCTCTGGTTCCCGGCACCCCCAGCGCCACGACCTGCGCACAAAACGGCTGGATGGGCATGGAACCCCAAAACGCGGTGTATCAGCTGGTCGGCGCGCTCAGCCCCTACGGCATTAACCGTCCGTACGCACGTCCGAACGCTTTTGCGTTAAGAAACGGAACGGCTCTAACGGTCATCGGTTTCAGCCAGGACATTCTGGCGCCCATCGTGGATCAGCCCGGCCTTTACACTTATCTGACGGGCATTCCGTCCACAAGCCCGTTTAGCCTCTATCGCGCAGTGGTCGCCGATGATGCGGTTCATTCCATGTTTGTATCGAACCCCACCGGCCTGCTCAAAGCGCTTCGCTGCGGCATCCGGTAGGTTATTGTCGAGTCTCGTTGGTCCCTCTTTTTTCAAAGGGCACGGTTGTTTGACAGGCCGTGTCCTTTTTTATTTGACAACAGGGGCGGGGGCAAAGCGATCCGGATCAATTGGCAAAATAGTCCGCCGTGTAAGTCACGGCTTTGATGCCGACGTTTATGGTGCTGCCGTCCGACTTTTTTCCATTGACGACAAATTCGCTTAAACCGACGGGATTGTCGGGATTTCCCCAATCATACGTGTATCCCAGGCCCGTCCAGGGATAGGGCGAGGCGGCCGTGTAGATGTATTTGCGACGGTTTTTAAAATAGTTTTCATAGGTGGTAAAGCCGCACTGGTTCCACTGGTTGCACGACGGACACAGTTCGGGATCGCAAGCCATGTCGGCAAAGACCAGTTCCGCATCGCTGTACTGGCGAAAACGTGAGCGGTACTGGCTGGGAGGAAGATCCATTTCCGCCTCTGAATCCGTCACTTCCGGATCTGGCGCAGGCCGGAACAGATCCTCGGGCGAAACCCACATCTCCAGAAAACAGACCTTTCTTGCTGAATCAACAGGGGGAAGACCCAGCACTTGCGCAATTCTCATGGGATCGGGCGTGCGGTTTAGGAAAAAGTTTTTTAGTTCCGGCGCCAGCGTCACATACGAATCCCGGCTGTAGGCACATTCCCGCCCCTCTTTACAGGTGTCACCGGGCGCGCAGCCCTCCGGCGGACATTTATAAATGTTGCAGGCATTTTCATCCACCCAGCTCACTACCAGCACTCTTGATCCGACGACATTGTCTTCCCAGATCAGATTCGGGTTTTCGGCAATGATGGGCGTGAGATTTTTAGAAATCTTGTCCGGCGTAACCACAGCGGCATCCGCGCACGCCTGATTGTAGGCCTCATACGGGTCATAGGCGGATGAATCGGATCCGCAACCGGCCAGTGCGGCCATCAACACAAAAAGGGAAATTACAGCGGTGGATAAATAGAACGCTTTGAACCATTTTGTTTTTTTCATGGCGTCATCTCCTTGTGCTTAAAAAAGGTTTTCTGACGGCTTGACAGAAGCCGGCATCGACATGGATTCGGGCCAAACTAAATCCATCAAATATCAGGCATTTCATCGGCGCTGGAATTGATAAACTTGAATCTACCGACTTCGGAGCTTATGCCGGGCTGGAAGTGTAAAAAAGAGTGCATCGCCAGCAGGAAAGGCAGATTAACGCGTTAAGCGAATTATTGGTGGCTGGTGGAACATACGTTTTTATCCTCTCATCTCCAAATATTTCAAAATGAATTCGACACATCGGTCCACACCTGCTTTACCGGTTTCGATGGCAAGGTTATACCGGCTGGCGTCTGTCCATTCCTGCCCTGTGTTGGCGTGATGATAAAAAGCTCTTTCCCTGTCGCTCTGATCGATCATTTTGAGCGCCTCCTGCGGAGATACCCCGTAGAGCTCACGAAGACGCGCTTGACGGAAAGAGACGTCGGCATGCAAAAACAGGCTGACATGATGCGGGTGGTGACGCAGAATATAGGAACCGCATCGACCGATAATCACAGCGGAGCGCTCACCGGCAATCCGGGTGATGATTTCACTTTCGGTTTTAAACAGCACCTGGTCGGAAGGCGGCAGAGCCTGTGTTTTAACATAGGCATCCGGCGCGACGGCCAGCGAGCACATGAAAGACTGCCAGAAGGAGAGCTTCTTCTCATCGCGCGATTCCAGATCCGCTTCCAGCACGGACAACTGGCTGGCGGCCTGATCGATGATTTCACGGTCCGCATAAAACATGTCCATTTTTTTAGCCAGCGCCTGTCCCACACAGGCTCCGCCTGCGCCCAGCTGGCGGCTGATGGTGATCACCAGCGGGAAGGTATTCTCCATGGTTTGAGCCTCCTGTTATTGAAATCTCACAATTGCCCGAGAAGCGTTACATCGCCGCCGCTTGTTGCAAAATGGGCGAATTCAATCTCCATGATTTTATTTTAAAGTCATGGAAAATTACTTTTCTCCATGCGCGGTGATTCGGTCAGCGCCCTTCTCCCCGGCAATAAAATAGTAAAGCGGAATAACCGCCAAAATCACGAGCGTCATCGTGAGATACAGGCCGCGGTATCCCGTAAGACTGACGAGCGCGCCCAGGACATAGGGCCCGAGTCCGAATCCCAAATCAACAAAAATAAAATAGGTTGTGGTGGCCAGCCCCATCCGGTGAGGGAGCACGTCTTTGATGGAAATGGCCTGCGCGCAGGAAATAAAGTTCCCGTAACCCAGCGCAATTATCACTGCCGCCAGCAACAACGCCATCCCGAGCGTTGCCTGGCTGAACAACAACATCCCGGCGGCATAAAGGAGCAGGCAGGGATAGACAACATAATTCGCGCCTTTGAGATCCATCAGGCGACCGGAAAAAGGCCGTGAGATCAGAACCGTTACGGCATAGGCCAAAAAATAAAAACTGGCCGCTTGCTCCAGATGGATCTCTTTGGCGTATAGCGGGATAAACGTCAGCAGGCCCGAATAGCTGAATCCCACAACTAAAATGATGATGGAAATCGGGATCGCCTTCACTTCCAGAAAATCTGAAAGGCGAAAACGTCCTGCCCTGTAAGCAGAATCACGCGCGGGCTTTTCATACACCGGTTTGTTCACAGCAAACGACAAAATAAAACTGACGGCGGCCAGAAGGGTGATAAAAACAAATATCATGCTGAAATCCGCATAATGAATTAAAAAGATGCCGATAAACGGACCCAGCGCAACCGCCAGAATTGCGCCGATACTGTAAAACCCAATGCCTTCGCCGCGACGGCCCGGGGGAATAATCTGAGCGACAATGGTTCCCGTCGCCGTAGAGACCGCTCCGAAAGCCATGCCGTGCAAGAGCCGGATGAGAAGCAGAAGCGACAGACTGACGGCTGCAAAATATAACGCCGAGGTCACAATATAAAAAATCGCCCCCACAATTAAAACTTTTTTACTGCCAATGTCTTCAATAAAGCGACCCGTCCCCAGCCGACCGACCAAGGCGCCGAGAATAAAGATTCCCGCTACCAGCCCCGCCATACCGGTGGACGCCTGAAAGGCCTCCACGGCAAAAGACGCGATGGTGACGATCAACAAAAAGTGCGCCAGGAAGACAAAAAAATTAATCGCGGACACCATGACAAAGTCTTTGGTCCATAGTTTTTCATGATGTGGAACCTGGTGCATAACAACTGCCTCGCGGAAGGAAGGGACACGGTGAACTTATTGACTTCTTCGTAACGTGTCCACATTCTGATTATCTTTACGGTACGGGCTTCTTTCAAAACTGAATAGACGAAGCGATGCTGAATGTTATTCTTCGGGAGCATGCTCCCGAAAGATCCACCATGAGTCTTTCATAAAATGATGGATTTTTAAAGGGATCTTCTCTGAGTCTATCCAAAGAAAAGCTCACCGAGAGTGGACCGAAGGCACGCGATCCGGTACAGCGACTTGCGCTTTTTTATATAGATTAAAACAATTCAAGTAACACTGAACTTGCTACTTTGACCATTTTAAATATGCTTCATTAATTT
>CAZSQS010000020.1:0-47720 GCA_964608995.1 uncultured Smithella sp.
GTGCAATTAAAAAAAACAGTGTCCGGTGTTGCAACGTCAGTGTTTTATCTCCGATGAATAAGTAAAGCTTGTTCAATGCGCCCTGATGCGAGGCAAATAATACAAGGTCTTGAAAACATTGCAAGACAAAAAGGAATGACCGGACTTACAAAGAAAAACGGGTTCCAAGCCCAAAGACCAAACCCTCCGGGCCAATGACCCGCACCGGATTGCTGGTCAAGCTATTCCAGGTATTTCCGCCATTGCTGATATGCTCAAATTTGATAAAAGCAAAAAACGGGATCTTAACGCGAAAGTCTAAACCCATGCCTCCGCTCAGGAGAAAGTTCCACAGGGTACCCTCCTCGATCAAGGGTTTGTTCAATACCGTAATGCCGATTCCCGCCTCAACATAACCCCGCACGGCCGGAGTCATCGGATAATAGAAGCGGTAGGAGGGCATTACGCCAATCAGATAATGATCCCAATCCACGGTCGGGTCATGGCCCTCCTGCCGGGCCCTTTCCCAATCATCCTCTGACACCTGATCCTGGCCTAGAACGATATCCTTTCCCCATATCCGTGAAAGCCGAACTTCCAATAATAGTGATTTAACAAATTTTTCATTTTTTGTAAAAGGCCACAACCCGGATTCTTTTTCATAGTTGCACGACAGAGTCATCGCCGCCCAGTTGGAATAGAGCCGGTCGGACATCAACGGGATAGGCGTCTGGTAGTGTAAGGCCACCGACAGGTTCTGGGGAGTGGTCGTGGGCTCGTTGACCGGGGCGGTGGCGTCTGCATTGGCCAATGGAACAAAAAGCACGAAGATAAACATCAGCATTAAAAGATACTTTAAAACCATTAGCGCTCCTTTTTGGGCAGGGTCTTAAAAAAGTTCCGATCGTAAAGGTTTGATCCGGCAGTCCAGGAGACATATTTTCGTATGTCGCATGAGCATTGCCAATGATTATGAACCGTCGTAAGTGCCGGTCTATTAACACTATCGACAGTGAAAAGGAATAACAAACTTAAATTGATTGCTCAAACGCAGTTTGGACCGCAATGGTATTGGATGAACCCGGCGAAGAGCTCGTAAGTTCACCGGATTCCCTCCGGCATGATCCATATAAAAACCCCCGGATTAAATCGACCTCGGGCGCGTCGATTTAATCCGGGCGGAGAGCTATTCTTTGTAAAGCGCTTCGAGCTGATCGCCGTATTTATCCATGACCACGCGGCGCTTGAGCTTCATGGTCTGTGTCAGCATGCCGTTGTCCAGTGTGAAGTCCTCGAGGATAAACGCAAACTTGCGAGGAATTTCATAAGACCCGATGGACTTGCGCAAATGGTTTTGCACTTCGGCGGTCAAGAGCTCTTTAAACTTCTGACCGGCGGGGTTGGCCGGATCGAAAAGGTCTTTGGCTGAGACAGACAGCTTCAACTCGTCGGCCAGACGTTCAAGCAGATTCATGTCGGGCACAATCAGACCCACGTTGTATTCATGTCCGGCGCCCGCAATCACGACGTTTAAGATCCACGGGATGACCTTCATTTCCAGCTCCACGGTTTCGGGATGGACATACTTGCCGTTGGCCAGCTTGTATTCTTCCTTGAACCGGCCGGTGATGAATAAAAACCCATCATCGTCGAGACGTCCCCGGTCGCCGGTGCGCACGCCGCGCATGCCGTCGCGCTCGACAATCACCTCTTTGGTCTGTTCCGGTTTCTTGTGGTAGCCGATCATGCACTGAGGGCCGAAGCAGATGATCTCGCCGTCGTTGCCGTCTTCACCCGTGCGCGTTCGGTCAATGACCACTTTGGTTTTATTGATGGGTTTTCCCACCGAGCCCAGACGGTTGCCCATCAGAGGCGAATTGATGGTAATGGCGGGAGACGTTTCACTCAAGCCATAGGCATCGTAGGTGGGAATGCCCACATCAATGAAGAACTTGGCGATCTCCACATTCATGGGCGCGCTGCCGGTGACGGCGTTTTCCAGACGCCCGCCGAAACGTGCCCGGATTTTTGCCAATACGATCTTATCGAGAATCTTGTATTTGAGGCTTGCCTTGCCCGTTTCGCGTTTGGCTTTGGCCGCCGCAAGCGCCGCTTCAAAAAGTTTGAGCTTCAGGCCGCCTTCTTCGCGCATCTTGGCCCACACGCCGTTATAGACGCGGTTAAAGATGCGGGGGACGGTAATCATGAATGTCGGCTGCACTTTCAGCAGATCGTCGATGAGCGTCTCCACCGATCCCATAATGCCGATGGATGCGCCTTTCATCATAAAGGCGTGCAGATCGGCCGTGATGCCGAAGGAGTGTGCCCAGGGCAGCATGGAAATGCAGCGGCTGTGCTCAGTGAGATTGGGAAACCAGGCCAGGCCCGCCTTGACGTTTTCCGCGAGGTTGCCATGCGACAGCAGCACGCCTTTGGGCTCGCCCGTGGTGCCGGACGTGTAGATGAGCACCGCCACGTCGGAAGCTTTCGGCTTGATGGACACTACGGGATTTTTCGCGCCCGCTGCCTCCAGCGCCGACAGGGTGTCTTCGCCTGTCCCCTCAATGCGGAAAATCTTCTGCAGCTTGGGGATTTCAGACGGAAAATCCCTGACCTTGTCGAGGATTTCGTTTCGTGCCACCAGCAAAACCTTCACATCTGCGTCGCGAATGATGTATTTCCACATCGAAACCAGTTCTTTTTCATACATCGGCACATAGGCCGCCCCCAGCCCCTGCGTGGCAATTTCACCGATGAACCATTCCTTGCAGTTGTTGGCGATAATGCCCACCGTGTCACCCGCACGCACCCCCGCTGCGTAAAGTCCGCCCCGCAGGTTGTCGATTCGCGCGGCCAGATCGCGATAGGTTGACCACTGATATTCCCCCGCCGCGTCTTTTGCGCCGATAAACAGGTTGGAGGCGTAGCGCTTCGCGCTTTGCTCAAAGAAATCCACCAGATTATCCGGGGCCTCATAAACATTGCTGTACTGCCCGTATTCAAAAATCGCCATGCCCTTCTCCCTTTCCCTCTGTTGTTTTGAAATGCGTTATGGTCAGTTAAGATTTACGTTACATCCTTAATACTTAATCGGCCCAAAGCCGTTTTATCTTTAGCGGAGAATATGGAAACAACCGGACGCGCGTGTTCCACAAGCGCCTGCAACAGTCAGATCATTTATTTGACTATAAATTCAACCGGCGGGGTTTCGATGGGGTTTGTTTTTCCGTGCAGCCATACCTGCGCCTGCGCGATGTGGCGGCCCCGTTCAAGCTGCCATAAAAAACGATGGATGTTTCGGGAAGTGGCGCCAATTGTTTTTCCGTCCACCTGCCATTTAGTTTTTTCAATGTCCAGATGTTTCGGCAGTTGCAGGGGAAAGGCTTCCACGTCGTCGGGAATCCGCGGGTCCATGGCCAGGCGAAGTCCGGGGGTCGGCTGGATCAACTGCACGGGGAAAGAGGTGTCGTGGGCGCCGGTGAGTCTGTGCCCCGCTTGATTGGAATGCAGCGCGCAAATCGTCTTCGGCGTGCGGCCGTTGATAAACCATTCAAACATTGACGGGCAATCCGCATGAGCGCGCATCCCCGTGATCTGGCATATCTTGACAGAAACCAGGCGGGGGCTAAGCTCAAGCGCCCGGCCATTGTCGTGGCGATGCAGTTCCGCAAAAACCGAACGCATGACCAGCGCCGGACCTATCGAACCGGTGATGCCCTGCATGGGCCGCCGGTCAAGGTTTCCCATCCATACGCCCACAACATAGCGATGGGAAAAACCCATAGCCCAGGCGTCACAGTAATCGGTGGACGTGCCGGTTTTGACGGCGGTCTGCATGGGCAATTGCAACAGGTTGTCGAAGCCGAATTCGAGCGCCCGGGCCTTCGGGTCGGATAGGATATCAGCGATGATGGAGGCGATTTCCGGTGAGTATATTCGCCGGGGATTTGACGCGTCTTGCCCCAGAATAAATGAGGGCGGGCGGTAGAGGCCTTGCCGGGCAAGCGTCGCATAGGCGGTGACGAGCTCCAGCAGGGTGACTTCGCCGTTGCCTAGCGCGAGCCCGTTGCCGTAAAATCCGGCATCGCGGTTAAGCGAGGCAAACCCCAGCAAATGCAGATGCCGCAAAAAATCGTTGTGGCCGATAAACTGGATGGTCCGGATGGCCGGCACATTGAGGGAGTTCCCCAGGCAATCGCGAAGGCGCAGCAACCCGTAATGCTGGTGGCTGTAATTGTGGAAGGCATGCTGGCCCTCGCCGGTTTGTCCGGTGAGAGGCGAATCATCAATCAGCGTGGCGGACGTCCATCCTTTTTCCAGGGCGCTGGCATACAAAAAAGGCTTCAGCGTCGATCCGGGCTGGCGAGGCGTGACCACCGCGTCAATCCGGCTGCCTGGCACCTCCGGAGAAAAATTTCCAGCATTGACCCAGGCCAGCACGTCGCTGGTGTGATGATCCAGCACCAGGACGGCGCCGTTTAAGACATGCCGCGGCTTAAGTTCTTTCATCCGCTGATCCAGAATGGATTGAACTCGAGATTGCAAGCCGGTGTCAAGCGTCGTATCGAGTTTCCCTTCCATGGACGGGTCGGGAGAAAATCCACGGTGATAGATGTAGCGGACAAAATGATTGGCCTGGGCTTCGGCGGAGTTCCGGGAAAGGGTTGGACTCTGACGCCAGGCGGCCTGGGCCTCGGCTTTGGAAATCAGGCCGGCTTTGATCATTCGCAAAGAAATGTGTTTGACGCTTTTCATCAGGGCGTCGTTGCCGGATTTCAGATTAAGCCGCGACGGCGCACGGATCATGACGGCCAGCGCCAGCATTTCGCCCGTGCTGAGTGTGTCCAGATCTCTGTTGAAGTAGTAACGGCCGGCCTGCAAAACGCCGCGCCTCCGGGCCGCAAACGGCACCTGGTTGAGATAAAACTCCAGAATCTGGTCTTTGTTGAAGCGTTTCTCCAGCCGGATGGCTTCAAATCCTTCCACCCAGCGCGACCAGACAGTGCGCGGGCGGGGATGAAGAATCCGGATGACCTGTTCGCTCAGCGTACTGGCGCCCCGCACGGCGCGACGCGCGCGGATGTTCTGGCCCAGCGCACAAAGGCGCGCCAGCCAGTCCACGCCATGATGCCGGTAGAAGCGTTGATCTTCCGAAAGAATAAAGGCCTGGCGCAGCGGGGCGGGAATCCGGTGCAGCGGCACAAAGTCATGGTAGTTGAAGGTGTTTGCATAGGTCACACAAAGCGGCAGGCCGTGGCGGTCGCGAATCTGGATTTTCCGGATATCCGCAGGATCAAGGCAAAGCGATTCGGGAACCGGCTCAATGTCTAGCCATGTTCGAACGCCCACGAGGATCGCGGAAACGATCAGCGCGGTCAGGGCGACAAGTCCGATTTTCCGCATCATCGATGTCCAGCCGTTACATTTCAACATCGCTTATTCTTTTTCCACCGTCAAACTCGCCGGCAGGCTTTTACCATAGACATCCGGGTCGTACATTTCTTCGGCATGAAGGGGGATGACGCTGAACTCTCCCGGCGCGATGGCCTGCGCGACATACGAAAGATGGTAATTACCCGCAGGCAGGTATTCCGAATAAAAACGGACGGCGGAGTGCCTCAGTTCTTTGTGGTAGAAACTCCAGTGATCATATCCGTATTCGCGCCAGTCGTTAAAGCGAAACCAGAAAGACCCTCCGGCCGCCTGAAAATCCCCTTTTGCGGCGTCCACCGCTGATGCGGTGGCAAGATCCCGATTGACAGGCTCCAGGCCTCCCGGCACAGGGTCGTCCACCACGACAAAATTTCGCGCGGCAGGCAGGCTGAGATAAAGATCGACCCGAACCAGTTCTCCGGTTTTGATGCGCATCGGGCTTTTGAGCAATACCCACTTCTTGTTGCGCTCAAGGCTGTATTCGCGGTGGACCTCCATGCCGGCGTTGATGGGTGTGGCCTTGAAATCGAGCGGCGCATAGGAGAGCCTGGCTGCGTAATATAGCCGGCCCGTCCCGGTGATGTCGAGCGTGACAGCGCCTGTCCGGCCCGGGTCCTGTTTTTTGAGCGGGCGACGGAGCTCAACGGCCTTGTCGCGATATCCCTGAAAACGCGTCTGGCCGATGTTCTCATCATTGAAAAACGCACGAAGTGTCAGATTGGGGGAATCTTTTTCATAGATCCGGCTGTATTGAATCAGCGCATTCATGCAAAACATGTTTTCCTGCGTGTTTTCCCAGCGGTCACGCCTTGACCGGCTCTGGGTGATCGTGCGCACAAGCTTAAAGGGAAGGGGACCGATGACTTTTTCGCCCTGCGGGGTTTGGGAATAGGCCAGAAGCGCGCTTAAGACTGCGCCGTTGTCCCGGAGCGTGGAGGTCAAAAGCTGCGCGTAGCCGGAATCCAGTTTTTCCGTGAAGATGAATTTGCCGCCCGTCTCATTGGCGTGGGCCAGAATCATCTGCGCCGTTTCGGCCCGAAGGTCTTGTGTGCCCTCGATTTGCAGCGCCGCCAGTAAATAGTGCGCCTTGCCAAAGAGGCTCATGCCCATGACGTGGCGACGGTAGCGCTCCAGGTCGGTGCGGTCGATTTTGCCGTGCCCGGCCAGCGCCGAAAGCGCAACGGCGCGGACGGTGGAGCTCATCCCTGATGTGTAGAAGGTTGGCATAACGTTGTTTTTCAACATCTTCAAAAGATAGTCATGAAGTTTTTCCCGGACAGGTTTGGGAATGTCATATCCTGCGGCTTCAAGCCAATTGAACGCCACGGCGGTGTAGGCGCTCAAATAGGGGCTTACGTAGTCATCCTGCGCGCTGTAGTAACACATGCCGCCGTTGGGGGCCTGATAGGAGGCGGCCAGATCCAGCGTCGCCTTCGGCAGTATTTGGCTGTCCGGCCAGGTCAATGTTGGGGAAAGATAGGGTTTGAGATTGTGATAGTGCGACGCCATCACGCCCATGGTTAACTTCTGCTCCCAGCAGCTGTAAGGATAGTCGCGCAGATATTTAAAGGCGCCGTCCAGATTGGCAATGACCGAGGGCGAGGCCGACACGCTGATTGCGCCGACATCAGTTCGGATGTCTTTCGGAATCGCGATTTGCTCGCTCACTTTGGAAGCGGTGGTGGTGCCATACGTGGCGGCGGTTTCCAGCGAAACGCGTTTTTTGACGGGCATGCGCTGGCTCAGGCGGTCGGTGTCGGTTGAATCTCCCGCCTGCACCGTGAATTCAATATCGCCGTCGCCTGCCGTTTTCACCGGCATCCAGACGGAAATGCGCTTGTAAGGTTCGGCAACAATTTGCGAGCTCACCTTGTGCGGATACTGGGCCGTTTCGGCGGCTAAGGGGCCTTTGGCGGAAATATGGACCTCCAGCGTGCGTTTCTGATCGGTGCGGTTCATGATGGTAAACCCGGCCCCAAAGCGATCCCCCTGGGTGACCTGGTTGGGCAGCGCGGGGCGGATTTCCGTTGGCCGGTTGACTTTGAAATTCGCGTCGGACAGGCCCATCCGGTCGCCTGGCGTCACGGCCATCACCAGGATACGCCAGCCGGTGAGATTATCAGGCGCGGAAAATGAAATCGTCGCGCGTCCGTTTTTATCCGTCATCACAGAGGGATTCCAGTAACTGACAAACTTAAACAACGAGCGCAGGGTGAGGTTGCCCCCGCCGTCGCCGCCGGGATTGGCGCCTTTTTTTTCAAATTTCTGACGTCCGACCAGTTGCATGAGCAAACTGAAATTTCTCAGGTCGAGCGGATCCAAATAGTAAAACCCGCGGTAAACGTCATAATAACGTTTGCCGCCTGAAATCAGATCGAAAACCGATTCATCCAGCACGGCCACCGCCAGTTCCATGGGCGGGTGAATATTTTTTGCCGTCCCTTCACGCAATTGGGCGTGGAGGTTCACCGTGACGGTGTCGCGCGGCTTATACACCTGGCGGTCGGGCTGAATATCCACGGTAATTTCTTTGTAGGGATCGCGCACGAGGGTTTCCTGATAACCCATCCGAAAAGCCGGTTTGCCCAGATCAACGTTTTGCTGGTCGATAGGTTTATCCACGCGCGGCGACACAATGGAGACGGAAAAGTAGTATCCTGGCACGTAATCCGGTTCAACGCTAAATTCCACCAGGGCGGTGCTGTCGGGCAGCGTCTGGACCCAGCTTTTCATCACGCCGTAGCGTTCAATCGTCATCAGTGCCTTGGCGCCCGGATAGGGATTTTTAATAAGGTAGCGGGCTTTTTCGCCAATGGCATACGCCTTTTTCTCCGGCACGATTTCAAGCCCGATCGTGTTGCCGCTTTCCCAGATGACCACGCCCTTGCCCACGGCCCAGGCGTGGGTCGGAGTGACATGCGTGCGGCCGGCCGTGTCGTCCACTTTGGCGGTGATGCGATAGCTGCCCGGATTTTCCGGCGTAAACGAACATTCGACAGGCGTCAGCGCTGAGGTCAGGTCGCAGGTGGACGCCTGAATCCACTGGCGCTCGAAATGGGTCAGATAAGCATTTCCGGCACCCTTGACGCGGGAGGCGTACACTTTTTCATATTCAATCGCCACGTTGACGCGGGCGTTGGCCACCGGCGCTCCGCGCTCATCTACCACGAGCGTTTCAATGGTTGCGGGCGTTCCTTTTTCCAGCACCCACTGTCTCTGGCGGACGCCCACATACCGGTTCCTTCCGACGTAAGTGGCCGAGGCCTGATGGGCGACGAATTTGCCCCGATCGTCGCGCACGGCGCTTTCCACGGTAATCCGGCCATAGAGCACGTTGTCGCCCGAAACTTTAAACTCCGTTTCCAGATCGCCTTTTTCATCCACCTGCGCTTCCGATTCGGAAATCGTCCGGCCGGATCTGTTATCCAGGGCATATCCAAAATAAAACCCCTGCGCGCGCGGATCATTCGACTCAAAGGGGATGGGCGTCAACGTTGCCGTCATGCGTGTCCGGGCATTGACGTAAGGGCCTCCGGCGTGCAGCCTTGCCTGGGTGGAAACCCTGATGGAGTCTCCTTCATGAAACAAATTGCCGTTGAGGTCTGTTTGCACGCGAAAGGGTGAAGGCGTAAAATCACTGACGAGGACGCGCAGGGGCTCCCAGAGGCCCTTGTGGAAGTCTGCGGTCAGCTCGAAGCGGTACCAGCCCACGGGGGCGGTTTTGGGAACGGCAAATTCCGAGGCATAGGTGCCGAATTTCGAGAGCGTCAATTGGGGGATTTCATGGGTCACATTGCCCATCGGATCGATGATTTTGAGGCTGTAGCCTTGAGTCGGCGGCGGCACGAATATCTTGTTATTTTGATTTCGCACGAATATTTTAAACTGAACCGTATCCCCCGCCCGGTAAATGCCCTGGGCGGTTGTGCCCCAGGTATGGATATGGCCGAAGCGCCGCTGCATGGCGCTGTAAACGCCGCCGCCTTCATCTCCGTAATGCATGGCGCTGAAGTCATGCGTGAGCGGCACGAGCGCCATGTCGTCGCCCTTGGCTAAACGGACATAAAGGCTTTGTTTTTGGGCGGCGTCTTTGGGTTTCTCTTCGCTGTAATCGTATTCACAATAGACGTTGTCGCAATTTGAATGACATTTTAAAGCGGCCAGTTGCGGATCAATTTTTTCCAGGCCCGGCAGTGTGGCCAGGCCGTCCTTATTGGTAACGGCCCTGGCGAGAATGGCCGGGTTAGACTTAAAACCCGGATACGTGTCTTTATAGATGTCCACGGCAACGCCCGGCACACCCAGGCCTTTGGCAAAATCAGTAACCCAGACCAGCGTATTGAAATGGCCTGCCTTGACATGCACGTTGTAGGGTGTGATCTGCGCAAAAAAACAGCTTCTGCCCGGCGCACCCGGCGTGGTTGAAAATTGTCCGGCCACGATACCGGAGGCGCCGCCAGGAATCATTTTCCGGACGTTGAGCGAAATACGGCGGGGGATGTCTTCGGCCAGTTTCAAAGGCAGCGTCATGCGCTGGTTCAGCGCAATTTTTCCGGCCGTGAGCCTGTCGTAAGTCAGATCAATTTGTTTCAAATTAATAACCCCGATCGGGAGGTCGCTGTCGATATTCTTTTCCAAAACGGAATTGGAATGACCGAAAGAGAACTCCGGCGGATAATGATCCAGAGTAAACATCTGACGGATATTTGCGATAAGAGGCCGTCCGAATTCATCTTTGATGCGTTTCGCCTCTGCCGAAAGCGCATAGGACTGGTAGGGTTTCAAAACATCCGGCAAGTGGATGACGTATTCGTCATTTTTCTTATGAGGTCTGCCCAGTTGTGAGTAGTCATAATGGTTTTCCCAGGGATCAGCTTCGGCATCGCTTTTGGCCAGCGCGGGGGATATGTTTAAACTTTCTTTGACACTCGACGTGATAACCGGAGACGAAAAAAGGAGGTACACATTATCGCGCGGGTTGCAAAATTCGTGACGTTGCGGCTCGCGACCCGGACGGAGGGTTACCGTTTGCTGCCTGTTGTTCGTACATCGGATACCCAGAAAACGAAATTCGGGGAAGGTATCGAAAGTAACCACCTCACGATTTTCAATTCCCGGCTCGGTACCTTTGAGCGCAATCAGCCCTTTTTCAATTTTCAGCGCGATCCGGCTCTCCATCGGCAATTCCTTTTCCGGGGAGATCAGCCATATCCGGCCTTCGTCATAGTGTTGACTTTTCTTATATTCGGGATCCTCAAAAACGCTCACAGGCCAGCGTCTGCCTTTCGCGTCTGATAAAAAAAGGTGTTTGACGACGGAATCCTGCGAAACCGGCAGATTGAACCATGTTCGGATCACCGGCATTCCCGGAGACTTCCAGGTGGAAAAGTGATAAGAACTGACCCTCGGGCGTTCGGTAATAAAAGAATGCGTGAGCGCCTGGCTGAGCGTTTTGCCGTCTTGTGTTTTGATGCCCGGTTTGATTTCGATGTGATAGCGGGTGGCCGGAAGTAAGGCCGTTTGGTCGCCCAGCTGACAGGCCAGGGTCGAGGTATTGAGCCATCGCCACTGACACGCGAGGGCCGGGGTGATTCGAATGGGAATTTCCTCGGCGCTTCGTTCCATGCGGCCTAAAGGTACGACCGGGCGGTTAAAGTGAAGGACGATCTGTCGCGCCGCCGGAACGTCTTCCCCCGCGGGATTGATGCTCAGAATCTGCAGCGGTTCGGAGTTGCTGTTGAAAGAGGCGGAATCAAAAGCGGCGCCGGCCGGTATGGCGAAAATCAATACCCAGAGGAAAAACTGAATAAACACCCATCGATTCTTTTTCATTTTACGCTCCATGATGTCATGACGATGTAGCTTTGTGGTTGAGGTTTGGCCGGAACTTTACTTTCTAAACAAAAATGACCATCGCTGAAAAAAAAAGAAAACCTGTTAGCGCGATTGATTATAGGAGGCGGGGTTTTTTGCGTCAAGAGGATTTTGAATTCTCTTAAAATTATTGAATAATTAATGTTTCTGCCGCATCGGCCGATAGATAAGTAATGTGTTCGGGGTTAAGAAATATTCAGTTGAATTTAAAACATTTACAGGAGCATGATCATGAATAAACCGTGTCGGATCTGCCTGATTGCGATGATGATCCTCGCGATTGCAGGGTGTGTCGCTCAGCAAACCGTTATTGCCGCTGAGCGGCCGATGTCCTGGAAAGGATCGGTTTCTGATCAAAAAGAGCCTTTTATTGAAGTGGTTGAATCGAAAGAGGTATGGTCCGCTCTCTGGAAGCGGGCCTTCCAAAAGCCGGCGCCGCGAGTCGATTTTCGAAAGCATGTCGTAGCCTGCGTTTTTCTGGGGCATTCGGCAGACTGGCTGTATTCCATCTACATAGACGAGCCGGAACTGCGGGAGAATAAGTGGGTCATCCCTTATGGACAGGCGGAGATTGTTCTGGAACTCAAAGGGCCTTTTAAGGCGAGCGGTCAGTATGCCATGAAAGTTCTCAAGAAGAAGAAAGACGCGCCAATGATTCTGGAAAAAGATGATCCATCCGGGATTATAAGATGACGCCCCTGCCCCGAATTGCCTATACCAGGATCGGGAACAACTGCCTGGTGGCGGGGCTGATCACGCATGTGGCGGCGCTTTTGGTGGGCATGATGACGGCAGCTCCCGCAGAGGCGTTTTTTAAAATCACCTACCTTGTGTCGTGTGTGCTCATCGCAGCCGGCGGGTTTGCGGAGCTTTCCCACAGGCAGATGCCGCCCCTTCGGGGCTGGCGGTTTTATATTCTGGCTTCGGCGACGGTGTTTCCCGTGCTTGGGCCGCTTCTGTCTCTGGCGCTTATCTACAGTAGTTTCTGGGAGGGCGGTCGTGCCTGCGGTCCCGGTCTGCGTGGCTTTTTCCGATCGTTATGGCAATTGCGGGCAAATGTGCTGACGGTTGTTGCCCTGCTGGTGATGCTTTTCCTGTTGTTTGCTTTTTTATCAAGCAAAGAGGACCCTTACTTCCAGAAGCAGCGCCGGATAAAGACAGGAAGCAGTTCCAGGAAAATGGCGCCGTTCATCAAAAAATCATTTAAGAAACAGGGGTGGATATGTTTGCGTTAAAGAAAAATTTTCGTTGTTTGGCGATTCTGTCAGGATTGATGATGGCCACAGGAGGTGGTTTTGTTTGCGCCGGAGCGGCGGACAGGCCCGTTGCGGAGGCAGGCAAACCCAAGCCCGAAATATTTGTCCAGCTCGGGCATACGTCGTCCATCAATGCCGTGGAATATTCAGCGGATGGCAAGTTCGTTCTTTCCGGAAGCGACGACAACAGCATTAAACTGTGGGAAGCGGCCAGCGGCAAGCTGATCCGGACGTTTACCGACACTGAGAACGTGCGCTTTGTCGCCTTTCTCAAGGACGATTCTTTTTTTTCGCTCAACGATAAAGGCAATATCTGCCTCTGGGATATCCAAAGCGGCAAACGTTTAAGGGAATTTGCCCTCGGCGAATTATCCAGCTCAATTTCCGACGATGTTATCACGTATGACGGCGCTATCCTGCGGGCGATTGTCGGATTGCGGCTCTACAGCGCCGACATGGCCCGGGGCCTCGTGGTTCAAACCGTTGAGCGGCCTAAAACCGGCGAGATCCGCGATTATCTGGGCTTTGGCTTTGGCTTTCGCAATGCGATTTCGACCGACGGACGGCTCATGCTCTCCACTGTGCGCGAAGACGCCAGCGAATCCATGATGAAAAGCAGGCACAAGAAAATCATGATCTGGGAGATCGCCTCCGGCCGGATTCTGGCCACGCTTTCCGGACATGAAGATATGATCGACGTGGTGGCCCTATCGTCGGACAACCGCTATGGGCTCTCTGGGAGCCGCGACAAAACCGTCCGCCTCTGGGATTTAAAACAGGGGCGCGCCGAAGCTGTTTTCACCGGGCACCAAAAAGCGGTGGAGGCCCTGGCCTTTTCAGCCGACCATCAATATGTTCTCTCCGGCAGCCGCGACAACACCATGAAGCTCTGGGATGTCGAGCGGCAAAAAGAAATTCACACCTTCATGCACGCCAGTCCCGTGACGCACGTCCGTTTTACGCCGGATGGGCGATTTGTGGTGTCCGGTGATGATGATGGCGCCATCCGCACCTGGGAGATCGCAAGCGGCAAAGAAGTGGCGGCGCTCAAAAGCCACGTCTCGTCCGCTTATGCGGTGGCGGCATCGTCCGACGGCCGCTATCTTGTCACCGGTTCGTTTGAAGGGCAGATTCGGATCTGGGATGCAACCGCCGGGCGATTGCTCAAAACGATTGACGCGCATCGTGGAGGGATGACGAGCGTCGGCTTTACGCCGGATCAACAATATATCTTTTCTACAGGCTATGACCGGAGCGTGAAATTGTGGCGCATGGCCGACGGCGGTCTGCACCGGACTTTTTCGGGCCATTCAGGCGAAGTCTCCAAGGCTGTCGTTTCCCCGGATGGTTTGCACCTGCTGAGTTCGTCCTGGAAGGACAAGGTTCTCGACGTGCGGCTCTGGGATGTCGCCCGAGGCGATGAGATGAAGGTGTTCAATTATCCCGGCTTCATCCGTTCTCTTGGCTTTACAGCGGACGGGAAGCGTCTGATTCTTGCCCATTCGCAAAAGACGACGGGGGATGCCGTCAAAATCCTGGACTTCGACGGACGTGAAATCAAAAGTTATGCGGATGTGAATTTTGCAAGCTATTCGCGAGACGGCCGCTATCTGCTGGCGCGCAACTGGCGCGCTGAAAACGGCGCGGAACGCAAACTATTTGAACCGGGCGGAGCGCCTCAAAAAACGATTTCCTCTCAGGATGAATACCGCAAAAGCAGTTTTATGGAAATCGAATCGGGCAAGGTCCTGGGCCGCTTCGGCCAACGAGGCGCGGTGCTGTCCATTGCCGTATCCGATCATCCGGATCTGGTCCTCACCAAAAATCGCAACGATGCGGAGATTCGTCTGTGGAATGTTCAGGACGGACGCGAGGTGCGACGCTTCAGCGCAAAATTCGGTCTGCTGATCCCCGATGGGAAGAAAATTGTCGCGCCCGCGGGCAAAACGCTGCAAGTCTTCGAGACGGCATCCTCCGCCCCGTCCATATTGTTTCGCGGCAGCGCCGAGGGCGAAATCGCCTCGCTGGCGATTTCATCCCAGGGCGGCTATGCCGTCACGGGCGACACGTCGGGGCATGTTCAATTCTGGGATGTCGCCCATCGAACACTTCTGAAAACCGTCAAAGCCTACGACCACGACATGATTCCGGCAGTGGCTTTTTCACCCGACAATCGTCTGGCGGCATCGCTTTCGTATTTGGGCGTCGTTAAAATCTGGAATCTTGAGGATGGCCGGAGCGTATCCGAATTCAAGACGGAGCCGTTTTTAAGTGTAGATTATGAAGAGCTCAAAGCCGGAAACTTTTCAGGCTACGGAAGCGGCACGCTGGCGTTTTTGCCGGATGGCCGCCATCTGGTTTTCGGCGCAGCAAAGTGGGACGCGCTGACGGGACGCAAAGTTATGGACTTCCAGACGCCCTCCGGGCCGGGGCCCATTGTGGCGTTTTCACCGGACGGCGCGAGGCTTTTGTCCAACCATATGATCTGGGAGACGGCAACGGGCCGTCGCGTGACCAAAATGGAAAGCATCGGCGGCGCGGTTTTGTCGGTTTATTCCGCTGACGGGAAAACCATTTATTCCGCCGATGCGTATGGCTCATTGTATGTGACCGACGCCTCGACGGGCAAACGGCTGCGTCGTTTTGCGGACTATGTTTATGCCTCGTCCTTTGATCTGTCGCGAGATCTGAAAAAGATGGCGGCCGCAGATATGACGTATCCGGAACTTTCGCTGTGGGATTCGGCCACCGGCAAAAAACTCTCCACGATTCTGGTGGAGCGTCCTGTGTCGTCCGTGACGCTCAGCGCCGATGGGAGCACAGCCGCCGCCAAAGTCGGAGTGGCCGCCGGCCGGTATGATCTTTCCACCGGAAAAGAAACGGCGCAATTTATCAGTTTTGCCGACGGCGAATGGATTGTGATCACGCCGGAAGGCTATTACAACGCATCGCCCGGAGGAGAGCGCTACCTCAGCGTGCGCGTCAATGATCAGATTTACGGCATCGAAAACTATCGCGAGGCCTTCTTCCGTCCCGATCTGGTGAAAGTTGCCCTATCCGGCGGTTCGCTTCAGGACTTCCGGAAAATTGGCGATGTGGCCCTGCCGCCTGACGTGAAGATTGTCGAGACGCCCTCTTCGGTTGAATCCGATGAAGTGACTGTGACGCTTCGCCTTTCGGACGCGGGCGGAGGCATCGGGGATATTCGCCTCTATCTCAACGGCACCGCCGTCGTCATGGATAGCCGGGCCGTCTCCATCCGCCCCAAAAGCGGCGCAGCCATCGAGAAAACCTATCCGCTCAAACTTGCAAATGGAAAGAATGTCATTAAGGCCGTGGCGTTCAACAGCGACAACAGCATGCAAAGTAACGAAGCGGTTCTGGAGGTGACAGCCAAGTATGCGCAAGCGGCAAAGCCTTCGCTTTCGGCGCTGGTGATCGGGATCAACGACTTTAAAAACCCGAAGCTCAAACTGCAATATCCCGTCGCGGACGCCAGGCTCTTTGCCGATACGCTGGCAGGCGTGGCGGAAGGCTTGTTTGATCGCGTAACGATCAAGACGCTGCTGACAACGGTAGAAACCACACAGGAGGCGATCCTGCGGGAAATAAAATCCTTCCAGTCGCTTCGGCCCGACGATCTGTTTGTCTTTTACATCGCGAGCCACGGCACGGTGGATGATGGGGAATATTATCTCATCACCTCCAACGTGGGGTCCTTGCGCACGGAAAAACTCAAGACCGACGCCATCTCCCAGCATCAGCTCAAGGACGCCATCGCCAATATTCCGGCCACCAAAAAGCTGATCCTGATCGACACCTGCAACGCGGGCGCTCTGGGTGAAGCCATCTCGGTGGCCATGCTCACAAGAGGCATGAGTGAAGACACGGCGCTTAAGATTTTAAGCCGCGCCGTGGGCTCAACAATTCTTTCGGCGTCCACCTCGCTTCAGGAAG
This sequence comes from uncultured Smithella sp., assembly GCA_964608995.1. GTDB lineage: Bacteria > Desulfobacterota > Syntrophia > Syntrophales > Smithellaceae > UBA8904. The sequence continues at coordinate 16,500 of CAZSQS010000020.1, forward strand.
CGCTCGAAGGCTATCAGGGCCACGGCCTGTTTACGTATGTGCTGGCCGAAGGCCTCAAAGGCAAGGCGGACAAGGGCAAGACCGGCTACATCAAGACCACCGAGCTTGCCGATTACGTGGACACCGAAGTGCCGGCGCTTGCCGAAAAAGTCTTCAAGCGCGCGCAGTATCCAACCATCTCCATCAGCGGCCAGGCGTTTCCGATTGGGAAGGTAAAATAGTTGATGGTTGATAGTTGATAGTGGATGGTGAAAAGATAAAGGCTATGGGCTATGGGCGAGAGGCTATAGGGTGAAGATCGAGGTTCGTTGATTGTTGTGAATGGTGTATGGCATGCAGCTCATAGGAAGAACAAGGGGAAAAGCGATGTGGGAGGCAGGCAGCGACCGGGAATCGGATGTGAAGAAAGAAGTATCAAAAGCTGAAGAAAATATAATACGGGTAGATCCTGGAAGAATTTTCCAAGGTCACAGGCTCGGCACGATAGTGAAGATCCGCAAGCTGACGGGGGGTATGGAAGAGCAATTGCCGGAAGTTACAAAAAAGGTATAAATAGATCATCGATGTTTTGATGTCGATTTTAGGCAGGCGGATGTTCCGCAGAGCATATTTAAGTCAAACGACCCGGGAGGTTTTATGCGCAAAATAATATTTATTCTGGTTGCCATGTTTTTGATGAGCGCACCGCTTTATTCCGCGCAATCCACCATTAAAATCGCCGAAGGTTCCGCCTGCATGGGCGACGATAAATCGCGCAAGCAAACCGAAGCCGCGGCGCTGGCCGACGCCAAAAGAAACGCTGTCGAATCGGTCAAGACCTATGTGTCGTCCGCCACGGAAGTGAAGGACTTCGTGCTGCAAAAAGACCTTGTATCCGCCTATGCCAACGCCACTGTCGAAGTGATTGAGACGCTGGAAAAGAGCTGGTATAAAGATCCGGTGTTGGGTGACTGTTACAAAATCAAGCTCAAGGCCGAAGTCATTCCGGATGAAAAGGCCATGCAGATTGCAAAAGAGAAAGCCAAAGATACCGTCCTTGATGATCCATCCCTGCCGCTGGCCGTGAAAGTCTGGACGGATAAAGAATCCTATCAGTCGGGCGAAAAAATCAAAATTTATCTCAAAGGCAACAAGCCTTTCTTTGCACGCATCATCTATCGCGATGCGGCTAAAACCAACTTGCAGTTGCTGCCCAATCCCTACCGTCAGGACAATTACTTTCAGGGCGGCGTGATTTATGAACTCCCGTCCGGCAAGGACAAGTTTGAACTGGAAGTGAACCCTCCCTTCGGCGAGGAAAACATCATCGTCTATGCCAGCGTCTCTGAACTGGGCGATCTGAATCTGGAAGAAGAAGGCAGCGTCTATGCCGTCAAAACCAAATCAAAAGACATCGGCATTAAGACACGCGGTGTGAAAGTCAAAGCCGCCTCCAACGGGAAGACCGACGCACCTGCGGAATTTTCCGAAGGGACCGTAGTTGTTAGGACGAAAAAATAACAAAAGCAAGGGGTAGGGAACGGTTTTAAACCGTTCCCTGCAAATAGTGATATGCGCAAAATTCAGACAGTCAAACAAGACGCCGAAGTGGATTTATGTATACGTATATCCGAACTGTGAGGTGGTCCGTTTGATCGAAAAAGAAACTCTCGTGGATTGTCCCCCAATCAGAGCCGATAAAGAATAACCGCTGTAAGGTCGCCATCCTTCGTGTTTGTTTGGGGATGATGAAAAATTACATCTCCATGAGGAGCCGGTTTTCCGGAAGGTTTTCAACGGCTTTGCCGAAAGCGTCCAGTGCGGCAGTCAGTGCGGCTAACTCAGGAACGCGGGCAAAGGGCATCTCGTTTAGGCCTCTTTTGTCCAGTGCATTGACTACAGACTGTATCGTCAGAACATGGATGTCACGAGCCGGTTGATACCCGTGTTCACTGTCTTGCTCGATTGCCGTTGCTGAGAGGATATTGCAATTAACCAGACTGAAAAGGATATCGTTGACAAAACGGATGGGAATTTCCAACTGGTTTGATATTTCCCGGGCCGTCGGCGGTTTTTCTCCCCTCATAAAGTATTGAATCAGATGTTGTGTTATCTGAAGAGAGAGCAAGGTCTTGATCCGATGGCTTGCCTGCAGGGCATCGGCTTCAAATTCATAGGTATCCACATTCTGATAAGCAAAAGAAAGCTCTGCGCCGTATAAAACAATCAGCCAGCTCAACTGCAGCCAGGCCAGAAAAAGCGGCAGCGCGGCAAAACTTCCATAAATGGCGTTGTACTGCGCCACACCTATCTGAAACGTGATATAAACCCATTGAACGATTTGAAAGACTGTGCCCGCAAGAATTCCCGCCAGCAGGCCGGAAGAAAACTTCACTTTCGTGTTGGGCATGAAAACGTAGAGGAAAGTGAATAGTCCCCACATAAGGGCGTAGGGCAGCAGGTTCAGCAATAACAGGATGAGGGGCCTCATGCTTTCCATCACGGTGAACTGCTCCATGACCAGGCCGACCTGCACGGTGACGAAGACGTTCACGCTGCCGGATAGAATGATTATCACGGGGCAAATCAGTATGAGCGACAGATAATCTCCGAACATCCGCCCCAGCGTGCGCTTTTCCTTAATTCCCCAGATGTCGTTAAAAGCGTATTCAATCTGGCCCAGCAGCTTGAGCACCGCCCATAAAAGGATGACGATGCCGATACCGGCAATCAGACCGCCTTTCGTGTTGGCCAGCATCGAATGGGAAAACTCAATGACGTTGGCAAGAATATCTTCGTGACCGGACAGTGTTTCGCGGAGCTGTTTTTCGAATAACTTTTCCAAACCGAAACCCTTGGCGATACCAAAGGCCATGGCCGCGACGGGAACGATGGAGATCAGCGAATAGAAGGTCAGAGCCGATGCACGCAACTGGCATTTATCTTCATCGAATCCACGAATGGAAATGAGCAGCACTCTTGCCAGTTTCAGGAAGAAGGATTTTCCCGGTGGAAGATCATTGCTGCGGATCCGCCAAATATCCTGCTGAATGAAATTTGACACCTTTTGCAGATGCCCGTTGTTGCTGTCCATAATCCTCCTGGTTTGCTCAGTGAAAAAATGACGGTTACAATGGAATGCCTGCGGCAGACATTTTCACTCCGGGGTAAATCAAATCTGAGTCATACGTCTGTCTCAGATATAAAAAGAAAGGGGCATATGTCAATGAAAAACATGATTTTCCTGTGATTTGAGGATGGGGTGTCAAAGGCGATGGGCGAGAGGCTGTAGGCTATAGGCTATAGGCTGATGATCGTTGCTCATTGCTTGTCGTGATGGTTGTGTTTTGGATTGGGCTTGACCGGCAGTCATTTGGAGCGTAAAATATCGTTCAAGTGTGGAGGGGGACACATTGGGGAAATACTTTTCAGGAGGCTTGAGAGATGGCAAAATATCTCTATAATCAGGAAGCAGTTGAAAACCTCAAAATCAGTGATACCTCCGTGCTGGATCGTCTGGTTGACTTCGAATCGGCGCGAGCGGCGCATCTGAAAAAAGAGCATGCCAAAAAAGACAAGCGCATGACGATGGGTGAGGCGGTATCGAATTTTGTACTTGATGGCGATGTCATCACGGACGGCGGCTTTTCTTACGTGAGAACGGCGCACCAGGCATTTCACGAGATCATCCGGCAGGGCAAAAAGAATTTGCAGATGATCGGCGCGCCCAACACCAATCAAAGCTTTTTTATCACCTACGGATTAGTGACCCATTCCCACAGTTCATACACCGGAGCGGAGATGCGCGGGATTGATAAGGTTTATGACCGCGCGCTCAAGGCGGGAAAAATCAAAATTCTTTCCGAATGGAGCCACGGCGGTGTGGCTCAGGGATTCAAGGCCGCCCAGCTCGGCACGCCGGGTTTTTTCAGCAAGCAGATGCTGGGCAGTGATTTGGTTCGCTACAACCCTTACCTTAAAGTGACGCAACATCCCCTGAAGGCCGACAAGGATCCCGTGGTGTTTGTTCCTGCGTTGTATCCCGACGTGGCCATCATCCATTGCCACGCGGCGGATAAGTACGGCAATGCCTATATTTACGGGCCGGCCGTCAATGATCTTGCCGTGGCGGCCGCGACGCGAAAGCTCATCATCACGGCGGAAGAGATCGTTCCCGAAAACGATATCCGCTACAACAGGCAGGGACAGATCATCCCCTTCTTTTACGTGGATGCCGTAGTGGAAATGCCTTTCGGAGCGGTGCCCGGCAGTATGCCCGGCTGTTATTACTGGCCGCGGCAATGGTGGGAAAAGTGTATGCGTTTTGGCGGTGTTTCCGAAGAAAACAACAAGGCCTTTTGCGACGAATGGATTCTGGGCGTCAAGGATCAATTCGAGTTTGTTGAAAAACTCGGAGGCGCAAAGTGGATTGCTGAGGCGCGCCGGCAGACAAAGGCGGCTGAAGGCGACAATGAAGACCTTGATTTCTCTTACGAGGAATACACCTTAAAACACGATACAGGCCTTTACTATTAAGACAGGAGCAGATTATGCAAGACCTAAACGCACCCGCCAACCCTCTGGAGACGTTGGCGTATATTATCGCGCAGCAGATTGAAGATCATTCCATCGTTTATATCGGGACAGGCATTCCCATGGTGGCGGGCATCCTGGCCAAGAAAACCCATGCCCCCAATATCACCCTGGTTTATGAATCCGGTGGGCAGGACCCGATTGAAGGCGACATGCCCTGGTCCGTCGGCTGTCCCATGACGTGGCGAAAGTCCCCCACGATTATGGAGATGTCCTATTCGTTTGCCCAATGCTACAATGGTTACGTGGACATTGGCTTTCTGGGCTTTGCCCAGGTGGACATGTACGGCAACGTGAACACGCATATGATCGGCAGCGATTATCATCATCCCAAGGTCCGCCTGACCGGGAGCGGCGGCAACAACGACCTGTCATCGCTCACCGAGAAGATGGTGCTCGTTGGGCTTCAGACACCGGATAAGTTTCCCGAGAAGGTTGATTTCATTACCTCCGTGGGGCATCTTCACGGCGGCGACTCACGCCGGGAAGCGGGCCTCATCGGCAATGGTCCCGCTGCCGTGATCAGCCCGTGGGGGGTCTATGACTTTCATCCGGTAAGCAAACGCATGCGGGTTAAAACGCTGACGCCCGGTGTGACCTTTGAACTGGCCCAGCAACTGACCGGTTTCGAACTGCTCAAGCCCGAAGGCGAGATTCCCGAGACCAAGCTTATCACCCCCGAGGCTTTAAAAATTGTCCGCACCCAGGTGGATCCGCGCGGCGTTTTCACGACCATGCCCACGGCCTAGATGCACAGAAGCACAGAAGCCCAGACGCCCAGCCGCGTAAAACAGACAATCTAACCTGTCTGGGTATCCATAAATTGCCGGGCGGTATCAATTTCGGATACCAGCCTGGCAATATGTGGCATTTCAGATCCTTCCGGATCTGTTTTTCAAGGGGGTTGATGAGGTTATAACTGATTTTGGCGGCGCACGGTCAAGTTTTCCCTCCCAAATACCGATCCATATGATTGGAAGCTCGACGCGGACGGTGGTCGCAGCGCCCATGGCAATTTATCGGCGCGAAGGCGGATCGGGAGCCGCCTGGAGCGGCGCTTCGACGGTGGCAAGAAGGTGCGGACAAAGGCTAAAGGTGAAAGGCAAGGCTAAGGATAGGGGTTGCCTATTGGGTGCCGGGATCCGAATGACCTGACGAAGACGGGAACACCTCTTTAAAAACGCTATGCACAACTGATACATCTGCTGTCTGGGGAAATGTATGGTTCTATGTGGCCCTGAGGAAACAGCAGCCGAAGAAAAAAATAAAACTATTGCAAACGGAGGCAAGGTACGCTGATGACACTGACAAATTATATCGACTGGTACATTCCGGAAAAAGCCAGAATGGACACGGATACTTATCGCAGGGCAAAGCAGCTCGTCTTCTTTTCGCATTTCGGATACCTGTTTTTTGTTCCCAACATGATCAAATGGTACAATATCGGCAGCAACACGCTCGCGGTCAGCATGTTTTTTGTCATGCTGCTGGTTTGCCTGGCATCGCCTTTTGCATTGAAACTCACAGGCTCCATTAACGTTTCGGGCAATATCGTGATGGCCGCTCTGTGCTGGCATTTCTCCATCCTGACAGTCATGACCGGCGGGCTGCAATCCTCGGCAATTGCCTGGAATCTTATCATTCCCTTGTTTGCCGCCACATTTTTCGGACTGAGGATGATGGTTTTCTGGACGATCATCATGTCTTTTGAAGTGGCCTTTCTTCTGATTGCAGCGAAAACCGGCATGGCGCTGCCAACCATCGCGCTGACGTCAAAACAGCTTTTGGAAACCCAGATCGCCAACGCCGTGGGGCCGTTTGCCGCATGCGCCGTCAGCTGTTATTTTTTCCATAAAGGTCTGCAAAGCGCACTCGATGCCCAGCACCAAACCCTTCAATCGGAAATGATGGCCAACGCGGAGCGGGAGAAAGCCCGGGGAAAAATTGAAGACATGTCGCGCGCACTGGCGCAAACCTTTCTGCAGGTGGGCCGCAATACGGATCAACTGGTCGCAGTGACGCTGCGCAACATGGATGCCAAAACGAAACAAAATGCCGCCAATGCCGGGCAGGCCAACACGCTCATGAAAGAAGCCAGCCGGGTCATGGTTTCGGCTGATGCCGCCATGAAAGAGCTCACTGTCTCCATGCAGGACATCACCCGCGCCAGTGAAGATACATCAAAGATTGTCAAGACCATCGATGAAATAGCCTTTCAGACCAATCTGCTTGCGCTCAATGCCGCGGTGGAAGCGGCGCGGGCGGGCGAGGCGGGTGCGGGATTTGCCGTGGTGGCCAACGAGGTGCGAAATCTGGCCATGCGTTCAGCGGAATCGGCGCGCAACACCGCTGCAATGATTGAAGGCACGGTGTCAAAAGTGAAATCCGGATCGGGCATTGTCTCAAAAACAAACACCGCCTTTGCCGAGGTCACAGGCAGCGTCACCCGGGTTGCGGGCATCATGGATGACATCGCTTCCGCCTCCACCGATCAGGCGAAGGGCATTGAAGAGGTCAACGCCGCCGTGAGCGAAATTGCTGAGTTGCTGCAAAAGCAGTCAGACTCACGGGCTTTAATGCAAGCATAAAGGAGGATACATGAATGCAGAGCAATTCTTAACGGAAGCGCAAAAGGCGCTGCATGTCGGCGCCGCGGCGGCCGCCTCTTATGTTGAAGCCAGGGATGTATTGCTCGATGAGGTGAATGCGTTCATGACCGCGCATCCTCAGGTATCGGCGCTCATCGGCGGAAATCCGCTCGGCATGATGTACGACAACCACCGCAATCATATTGATTTTCTCTCCACCGTTTTTAAATTTCAAAGTTTTGATCTGCTGGCCAAAACCTTGCCCTGGGTTTACCGCTCCTACCGGGCTCATGGATTTTCATTTGATTATTTTCCTGTTGTACTTGAAGCCTGGAAAAGCGCGGTCAATAAACATTTGCCGCCCGTGGCGGCTACTGAAATTCTGACGGTGTATGACTGGATGCTTCAACAACATTCTACGTTGATTGATCTTTGCGCTGTACTACCGGAAGATCCTGATGTCTATCCGGAACTCGCCGATGAGCGCAGAAAATTCCGAGCGCTCCTTCTGGCGGCCGACTATGCCGGTGGTTTAAAAATCGCCGAATCGGTTCTGGCGCGGGAAAACGGTCAGGAAGCCCTCTATCTGGGCCTCATCAAACCGGTCATGTATGACATCGGCCGGCTCTGGGAAGACGACAAGATCAGCACGGCCGAAGAACATCTGGCTACATCACTTATCGGAAGAATGCTTGCCGCCCTCTACGAAAAACTTCCCTTTTCCGCAACGGACAGAGGCAAGGCCATTGTCACGTCCGCGCCCAACGAATACCATGAACTGGGAGCAAGACTGCTGGCCGATATGCTGGAATCGGATGGCTGGGATGTTCTTTTTCTGGGCGCCAATACGCCCGCTCATGCGTTGATCGATATGATCCGGAAAACCCGGCCGCGATTTGTGGCCATTTCGCTGACCATGCCTTTCTCCATTGACCGGGTTTCCGGCATCATTTCCGCCATCCGGGCCATTCCCGAGCTGAGTTTCGTCAAAATCATGGTGGGCGGCGCGGCTTTCAACGCAGCCCCGCATCTGTGGCGGCAAATCGGCGCAGATGCCTGGGCGGACACGCCGCAAAACGCCATCCGGCAGGTTCGGGCATGGTAAGAAAAGATGGACATCTTTCAGACTTTCGCACGCTTATGGCCGAAAAGCCCGGGCTCTTCTTCGAGTATCTCATGACCGGGGCCAGAGTGGCAATGCTTCTTCTCGATCGGCAGGGAACCGTTCTCGACTGCAATTCTTTTTTTCTGGAAAGTGTCGGGCTTGCGGAAAAGCCAGTTGGCCAGTCCATCAACGCCTTTCTTTCGGAGGCCCTGCCTGCTGTGATAGAAGGCGATACACAAACCTGCCGGGATGTGCGCCTCTCCTTTGCCCTGCGCGATTCGCTCGAGCACACACTGTCGGGGCAGATGATCGATAGCGGCAATCTGTGTGTTATCTTTGCGTACGCGATCCGTCTGACCGACAACGAAATGGTGGCGAAGATGTCACGCCTCACCGACGAGCTCACGGACCTGACGCGGGAGCTCAACAAGAAAAACCGCGAGCTTGCCGCCGCGAACACGAAAATCACGCAGTTGATGAACACGGACCCGTTAACGGGATTGTCCAACCGGCGGCAAATGACAGAGCTGCTTGAAACGGAACTATCCAAAGCCCGCCGTCACGATTATCCGCTTTCAGCGGTGATGATGGATATTGACCATTTCAAATCGATCAACGACACGTTCGGTCATGACGGCGGAGACAGAGTGCTTGCTGGCATTGCGCAAACGATGCGTTCGATGTGCCGCAAAGAAGACATCGTTGCCCGATTCGGCGGAGAGGAATTCATCCTCATCCTTCCCGGTTCACCTGCCTCGTCAGCGCTGGAATGCGCGGAAAGAATCCGCAAAGCGATCCAGAACAGCCCTTTCGAGGGCATCCCCCGCCAAGTGACCGCGAGCTTCGGCGTGAGTCTCTTTTCAAAAGACGATACGCAGGACAGTTTGCTCAAGCGTGCGGACAATGCCCTCTATCAAGCGAAGACGTCCGGCCGAAACCGCGTCGAACTGGAACCAGACGGGATGATATAAAGAATCCGGATATGCCACAATCGTCTCGTCTCATTATATTTGCTTGACATTTCATCTCCCCCGGCCATAGATTAAGATAATAAAAAAATCTTTATCATTACAAATTGAAAGGAGTCACTATGGGTCTATTTGGCAAGATTCTTGAAAAACTCGGAATTAATAAGGCCGCAAAAGCCGAAACAACCGTCCAACAGGTTTCTCCTGCCCCCCAAACTGCGCCATCAGCGCCACCGGTGACTCCAGCCGCACCCGCCGCTCCGGCAGCGATCGCCGTGGTCGATGTCGTAGCGCAGTTGGAAAAACTCGCCGCCGCAAATCCCACAAAGCTCAACTGGAAAGTTTCGATCGTGGATTTGTTGAAACTCTTGGGTATCGAGAGCAGCTATGCCGCGCGCAAAGAGCTTGCAGTCGAACTCGGGTGCCCGTCTGAGAAAATGGGCGATTCGGCGCAGATGAATATGTGGCTGCATAAAACGGTGCTGCAAAAGATTGCCGAAAACGGCGGCAATATTCCGAAGGAACTGCTCGACTGACGAACGCTGTTTTTACCTGATCAGATGTTACCGGAACGAGGATGACAAAGCGATGCATCCGCCCTGATAAGCGCAACGAAAACTTTCTTTCGACCCGCTTATCAGGGCGGATTATTTTTTCCAGTGTACCTGCCGCATCCATGCTGGCGTGTGCGGAAAGAATCCGTTTTGATTAAGTTGAATGAATTTGTGACGTATGACCATCGTTATCGAATAAAATCGAAGACGTGTTTCATGCCGTCCCAGAATCGGACAGATATGTCCCTGAAATATGAGGAGGATATTGGTAATCCGGAGGAACATGGTCAATACTCCCGTTAATTTATATAGATGTAACCTTCTTTGAGGCTGGCGTGTATATTGCTTGACATAGGTTATCGTTATCAAACTCATTTAACGGGGGGGGACGGTCATGTTAAAAAGTAAAAGCTTGTTTGTAATGGCGGCAGTCATTTTTTTCATCGTTGTGTTTTCAGGGTTGAGTATGCACTGTTTTGCACCTTCGGCTGATGCGGCAGTTTACTATGTATCCACCAGCGGAAGCGACAGCAACCCGGGCACTCTTTCCGCACCGTTTAAAAGCATCGCCAGGGCCCAATCGGCAGCGTCTTCCGGCGACAAGGTTTATCTGCGCGGCGGCACATACACCAGCTTCAGCATCATGGCGTCCGACACCAATTACAACTATGTTCATCAGTTCACGAAAAGCGGGATCACCTACGAAGCCTATCCGGGAGAAACTCCGGTTTTTAATTTTTCGTCCGTTACTACCGCCAAGCGGGTTGCGGCCTTTCATATCAAATCCGGTGTGACGGGGCTGGTGTTCAGAGGCTTTAAAGTGACCGGTGTTCCCGTGGGCTCTCAGAAGCAGTCCGAGTGCTTCCGCATTGAAGGTAATGCCACTTTTGAACGGATGACTGCCTATAACAACGCAGCCAACGGTTTTTATTTTACCGGCAAAAATGCTTCCGGTTCCTGTATCAACTGCGATTCCTACAACAACAAGGGAACCTCATCCAACTCCAAGAGCAATACGGACTGTTTCGGCGCCCATGGCGGCAATGTGACGTTTTACGGTTGCCGCGCCTGGAGCTGCAGCGATGATGGCTTTGACGCGATCGCGTCTTACGGAAAAGTGACCTTCGATCATTGCTGGGCCTATGATATGAATTACGGCGGAGATTCCACCGGATTCAAAGTGGGCGGATGGGGTTCCACAACACCTCCCAGCACTGTGCCATCTCATGTGGTTAAATACTGCCTGTCGGCGAAAAACGGAGCGCATGGCTTTTACGCCAATCATCATCCCGGCAAAGCTGCGGACTGGAGCTATAACACGGCCTTCAATAACGCGAGCAGTAATTACAATATGTTGGAGCGCAGAAGCACAACCGACAGCACGGATATCTCAGGAACAAGAGAAGTATTGCACTATAACGTGGCCTACAAGGGAACGACCATCAAGAGTTCTAATCTTCCCGCGGCCTATCTGACGAATAATTCATGGACCATCAGTGGCGTCACCGTAAATGACGCAGATTTCCAGAGCATCGATCCATCTCTTATTAAATCGGCTCGCAAATCAGACGGCAGCCTGCCGGATATTAAATTCATGAAACCGGCAAGCGGAAGTGACATAGCTCGTTTAGGCTGCTTTGCGTCATCGTCCACCTCGTCGTCGTCGTCGTCGTCGTCGTCCTCCTCCTCCTCCTCCTCCTCATCATCATCTTCTTCTTCTTCGGGGAGCTGGTGGTGGACGTCCTCATCCTCTTCATCCTCTTCGGGGAGTTGGTGGTGGTACTAGAGATGTTCATGTCATGGAAATTTGGGGTTACGGCTTATTTAATTCGAAGGAATAATCTTTTCTGGAGGAAAGATTATTCCTTCTGATTTCTTGGCCCCTTCAAACACCGGGGGTAGTCGAGGAAACCGGGAAGGTCAAATCTGACTTTATGAGTTGAGCAAATCTCCACCTGAGGAAATGTCCTGGTCAAGTGAACCAGGGGCTGAGCTCAAACTGAAGACAGAGCGCACCAAGAACCCTTTTCATCCCGCACCGTTCGCCGAACGGAGCACATTATTAGACGCCAGCTTGCTGTTTGCTTGGTCAGGCGGTCTTGATTCTTTCCGAAACTGACCCAATGCAAAAGAGAGTCTGAGTTGTCATTACGACGCATTTATCCGCTGTAATCAAAGGAAAGAGGTTGGGCCTTTCGCGTCTTGTTTATTATCTTGTAAACTTTGTCTTGACTTTCGTGCCATATAGATAGCTATATAGAGGGAATGTAATTGACACTTCTGCAACAGCGATTTTCTTTTCGGCCCAGACAACGCGCCATTGCTATTGAAGCCCTGCCTGTTACAGTGAGGCGGGGTTTTTAAGTTTTAAAATGGAAGAAAAGGGAATGCAATAAATATATTAGGAGGAAAAAAGATGAATATCCACATGGTTGAACCGTTAAATAAATTTGTCAAGCTGCCCGATCACCAATGGGAGAGCGGCTGTTGGGCGATAGAGGAAAGCAAAGCCAGGGATTTGGTCGGCGGTGAAATCTATTTTCACAAAAAGCAGCAGGAACCCTCTTTTTTTGGCGGTGTCATCACGGGATATCGTGTTGAGGAGGACGAGCAAAATCATAAGAAGGTTGTTTTTACGCTCCAGTATAAGGAAAACTGCAGAAATGTTCGGACCGACAAAAGTGGGTGGTCCAAAAAAATGAAATTGATCAGTCATGAGTGAAGATCTACTCGATTACTGGCAGAGAATGATTTCGCCATTTTTCCCGGCCCACGCCTGGATCGCGTCACGCTTATCCGGAAGCGATCACCTGATGCTGATTGACTGGAAACTTGAAAATAAACCGCACAGACAAAGCACGCGTTCTCGTAAGATCGAGATTATCATCAAAGAGGAAGTCATCGACGATTATCTCAATAAGAACAAAGAGGAGCGTGTGTCGTATGAAAATAAAATGAAGGAATGGATTTCAAGACAGTATCGCTATTACTGCCTTGATCGTGAGGCAGATACATCATCTTCGAACTCGCCAGTCAAGTGGCGCATTTCGAAGGCAACGCTGAGTCAGTGAGGCGGCATTAAACGATCACCGTCCCATTCGTTGCGCTTTTAAGGCTTTCTTTTCGGCTGCTTATCGATTTTCTCTTGTGAGGCGCGCTTGAGTTTTTCGTCGTTTTGTTTCCGGCCTTTTTCCTTATCCTTCTTACCACCCTTGTCTCCCATGATTGCGCTCCTTTTTTTAATCAGTGCCCCTGGGGGCAAGCATTAAAGTTCTGTTCGCTTTCGGATGACGTGTTTATGGCATAATATACGGTTTAATCCGGGGTTTGTAAATTGGATTTTACTGATAACGGTTCGGAAACATCATTATCCGCCGATGAAATACTCATTTTGGTTAAAGTCTCTTTCCGCCGGGCCAGAAGCATCCGTTTTAGCGCCTTATCCGTTTGCTTTTGCTGCCTGGCCCTTTCTTTGGACTGTGACGCAAAGTTAGCCAGCATTCTTCCCATGGATTCGTCTCCTGTTTTTTGGTTTTCTGCAAATATCAGCGCATCAGCAGAAAATAAAGAGGCGCTCCAGAATGAAATATCGTCATAGAGCGCCTCTTTCTTTTTTAAATGTCGTCTGTTAAACCGGTTTTACGTTTTCTGCTTCAAGGCCTTTTTTACCCTGAACAACATCGAAAGTTACTGCCTGTCCCTCACTTAGCGTCTTGAAACCGGCGGCTTGAATAGCGCTGAAATGAACGAAAATATCACCGCCATCACTCTTCTCGATAAAACCAAAACCCTTGCTCTCATTGAACCATTTTACTTTACCTTCTGCCATAACTTAGTATCCTCCTTTCCTCAAATTTACCCAAAGTCGAATGCCTTTATGACAGAAAGAAAAAACCACCAACACTCTAAAGAGCATGGTGGTTACTTTTGCACTTCAAATTGTCATAACGCAACTCTTTTGTACTCAGCCGATCTACTAATCAGCATGAAATACATGATATGGTTGTATACTACTTTACCTGTGTGTTAATGTCAAGACATTCTTTTTAACAGACATTCTTTTGACAAATCCAAAGCCTGGTCAAACGGGCTGCTTCGGTTCTTCTTTACGCATCCAGGGCTTCGCGGATTTTGACTGCGAGGTCGCGAATGGAAAAAGGCTTGTGGATGAAATTTACATTCGCGTCAAGCACGCCATGGTCGGCAATGACATCCGCCGTGTAGCCTGACATAAACAGGGCTTTCAGATTTGGCCGGATGGCCGTCAGACGTTCCACCAGGTCGCGGCCGTTCATTTCGGGCATCACCACATCGGTCAGGATCAGATGAATGTCCGAAGGATAGTTGCGCGCAATGTCCAACGCCTCTGCGGGGGTCGATGCAGACAGACCGATATAACCCAGGTGCGTAAGCATCTTTGCTGTCATGTCCAGAATGGTCGGTTCATCTTCAATGACGAGCAGCGTTTCTCCAAGGCTTACGGGGACGTCATGGAGTCGGTCCATTCTGGCTTTTTTTCCAGGGGCGCTCTGGTGCGGCAGGTAAATTGAAAAGAGCGTTCCTACGCCTGGATGGCTTATGACATCAATAAATCCATGATTTTGTTTGACAATGCCGTAAACTGTCGCGCAGCCCATGCCGGTGCCCATGCCCACGCCCTTGGTGGTGAAAAAGGGATCAAAGATGTGTGGAAGGATTTCGGCATCCATCCCGCAGCCAGTATCGTTCACCGAAAGCACAACATACGGCCCGGGAGTTGTATCCGGATGGGTTTCGGCGTCGGAGGGGCTCCACTCAATCGTCCGGGTGGCAATCGTAATCCTCCCCACCGTCGCGATAGCATCGCGGGCATTAACACACAGATTAAGCAGAAGCTGATCGAGTTGCGAGGGGTCCATTCGGACAAGGCAAGGGGAGGCGTCCGGATGCCAGAGAAGCTCAATGTTTTCTCCGATAATCCGATGGATCATCTTGAGCACGGAACTGACCGCCTCATTGAGATCAAACACCACCGGGGCGATGGTCTGCTTGCGTGCAAACGCCAGCAGCTGCCGGGTGAGGTCGGCGGATCGCTGAGCCGCGTCGAGAATTTTTTCCAGATGGGGGCGGTGAGGATCGGTTGGCCCCATGTCATCGAGGGTGAGTTCTGCGTAGCCGATGATGGCGCTCAGGATATTGTTGAAATCGTGAGCGACGCCGCCTGCCAAAACGCCTACGGCTTCGAGCTTCTGGGACTGGAGCAATTGCTCCTGAAGTTTCCCCCGTTCCTCCTCCGCCCGTTTGCGGTCCGTAATATCGCGAAAATCCCAGACACGGCCAATGACCTGGCCACCTTGCATCATGGGGCAGGAATACCGCTCGAAAACCCTGCCGTCCATAAAATGGATTTCTTCCAACACCTCGGCCGAACTTGAATAAAGCGCGTGAACTCCGGACAGAAATGCGTCGGGATCTTTCATTTGTGAGGCGGCATGCGCAAGCAGCCTATCGTCTTCACGGGCGTTGTGAAGCTCATCCGGAATCCGCCACAGATCGATAAATCGCCGGTTCATTTGTAAAACGTGTCTATGGCTGTCCACTACTAAAACGCCGTCTGCGGTGGCGTTGAACGTGGCCCGTAAAAGCTCCGTCTGCCTTTGCAGGGCCGATTCTCTTTCTCGTTGTTCCGTCACGTCGAAGAAACTCACCAGCAGCGATTCTCCCACCCTGCTTACGCTCATGACCATGGTCAAAATCCGGCCGCTTTTGGCCAGAATATTGAATTGAACCGGCTCAGGCTCGTTTTGACCGGATCCGATAAGCTGCAACGTATGGGTCCAGCTTTCCATGGCCAGTTGCCGATAGGCCGGATCGGGGTAAACCGCAGTCCACCAGTGATCGACATCGGGAATATCCTGAAGTTGGTATCCCAGCGTGCGGGTGAAACTGTGATTGATGGCCATGCCACGGCCGCCTTCGGAAATATGCGCCATGGGAATGGGGGCATTCATGAACAGTGACCGGAAGAGCGCTTCCTGTTCGATCAAATCTTTCTGTGCGATCTTGAGCGTCGCGACTTTGTCCCGAAGTTTGCGCCGAAGAACAAGACTGAAGATCAAAAGGACACAAAGCGCCACGACGGCCAGGACGCCAATCAGGCGAAGAATCCGAAGCGTTGTGGGATCCATCCCGCTTGCGGTATTGAGCGAAATCCATTGTTTGCGAAGCGCTTCCATCTCGGCGGGGTCAATGGTGTTGATCGCTTTTTGAATGGCGCTGAAAAGCAGCGGATATTCGCGGCTGACGCCGATGCTCCAGGCGAAAACATAGTCGGTGTTACCCGCGACGCGCAATACCCCAATGCCTTCCTTGTCGATGAAATAGCTTGCGACAGCCAGATTTTCGAGCATCGCGTCAGCCTGACCGAAGGCGACGGCGCGAAGTCCTTCAGAGACATTGGCCACAGGTACAACCTTAAAGCGTCCCTTTGATCGCTCCCGCGCATAAGATTCTGTCGCGTATCCTGAAACCACCGCCACGCGCATTCCCTCCAGATCGTCCAGCGAGAGCCGGCCTTTTGTGGCCCGTGTGGTGATGATCACGACAGGAACGATGGCGTAGGGGGTTGTGAAATAGGCAAACCTCTTGCGTTCCGGTGTGGAGACGATGGTCGGCGCCACGGCGCATTTTCCGCTTTTCAGGGCGGCCAGATGCCGGTTCCAGTCGTTGGAGGCCACTTTCTTGAAGGTGACGCCCAGCCGCTTTTCAAGCAGGGCAACGACATCTGCGCCCAGGCCGACAAAGGCGCCGGAGTCCGAGGCAAACTCGATGGGTGGAAACTCCACGTTATAATAAAGCGTCAGTTTGTCGGGATGCTCTAAAAGCCAGGCGCGTTCCTCGGGTGTGAGCGAAACAGGGCCTGGGTCGGCAAAAAGCCAGGGTGGGAGAGCATGGGATAAAATAAAAAGAAAAATAACTGAGACAAAAATTGTTTGCACGTTTTGTCGCCAGGGGCGAGCGTCAGGGTGTTTGGCTGGATAATGGTGCAAAACTGGATAAATCATTCGGACATCCCCGGATATTAAGCCTTTTATCAACGCATTACCGAGCTTGCGGCCGTGCGAATAAGAATATAATGAACAATATCGGATTTATCGGTAAAAAGCGATGTGAACTTTTGCGGGAGGTATGTCTTGGGGTACCCAGGTTTTACGTCCGCCAGAATGCGGGCATCAGCAAAACAAGGATGGTGTAAATTTCCAGACGTCCTAAAAGCATGCTGAAAATCAGAATCCATTTTCCAATCAGCGGCACGGCGGCAAAGTTTTCGGTGGGGCCTATGCTGCCGAAGCCGGGACCGACATTTCCCAGACAGGTGGCCATGGCGGAAAGCGCAGTCAGCATATCCATGCCCAGCGCGGCAAGCGCAATCGCACCTAAGACATACAGGCCGATGAACAGGAGAAAAAAACCCCAGATGCTGCGCATGATGGTTTGAGAGACAGGGAGGTTGCCAAATTTGACCACCGTGATGGCGCGGGGGTGGATGATCCGGAAAATTTCGAGATAGCAGTGCTTCAGAAGCAGCATGATCCGCACAATTTTGATGCCTCCTCCGGTGGATCCCGCCATGCCGCCTGCGAACATACAGAAAAACAAAAGCTGCTGCGACAGGGCCGGCCATTTCTCGTAATCCGCTGTGGCAAATCCGGTGGTCGTGAGAATCGAAACCACCTGGAAGGCCGCATAGCGAAAGGCATCCAGAACGGAAGGATAGATGGTTCTGTAAATATTGGCGAATACCAAAAGGATTAAAAAAGCAACGCTGCAAAGATAGACCCGGAATTCCGGATCACGCAAAAATTGCCGGAGATTGCCCCTAAATAGTTTGTAGTGCAGCGAGAAATTAATGCCCGCCGCAAACATGAAAATAACAATGATCCAATCGATATAGGCGCTTGCGTAATGTCCCACGCTTGCGTTTTTAGGTGAGAAGCCTCCTGTGGGCAATGTGGCGAAGCTGTGACAGAGGGCATCGAAGAGCGACATGCCTCCAACCAAAAGCAGCAGGATGAGGAAAACGGTCAGAAAAATATAAATTTTCCAAAGCGCCTTGGCTGTGTCGGAAATCCGGGGGGTGAGTTTGTCAACGACCGGGCTGGGCGTTTCGGCCTTGTAAAGCTGCATGCCGCCGATGCCCAGAAAAGGCAAAATGGCAATAGACAAAACGATGATGCCCATGCCGCCCAGCCACTGGGTCTGGGCCCGCCATAAGAGAATCGCCGGGGGCAGTTTTTCAATGTTCGTCAGAATGCTCGCGCCTGTGGTGGTAAATCCGGACATGGATTCGAAAAAGGCATTCGTGAAATTCGGAATTGTGCCGGAAAGAAGATAAGGCAGGGTCGCCACAAGCGCCGCCGCTATCCACGACATGGAGACAATCATCACGCCGTCGCGGTGACTTAAATGGTAGTCCTTGTGTCCCCGTGTCAAAAGGGCCACAATGCCGCCCGCGCCGCAAACCTACACGAAAGAGAGGACAAACGTCATGGCGCTGGCGTCGGCGTAAAAAAGCGCTGCGCCCAGCGGCACGAGCATCGTCGCGCCCAGGAAGACGACGAGGACGGATACCAGATGCACGGTCAGGCGGATATTCATTAAAAATACTCCAGCTTCACGGTCAAAAGACACTCCAGCTGACCCACGACATCCTGAAGGGCGAAAATGATCAGACGGTCGTGGGGCAAAACAATGGTGTCGCCCTGGGGGATGATGATTTCGTCATTTCGCACAATTGCGCCCAGAATCGCGCCCTGAGGAAAACCGACCTGTGAAAGAGGGGTGTTGACGATGTCGCACGTTTCGAGCGCTTCGGCTTCAATGGCTTCGGCCTGTTCTTCGCGAAGCGGGGCCACGGAGATAATCTTTCCGCGGCGCAGGTACTGAAGAATCGCCCGCGCCGCTGCCATGCGGGGGTTGATGACGGTATCGAGGCCCACGGCGGAGACGATGTGCATGTAGCTTAATTTGCTCACCCGCGTGATGGTCCGTCTGGCGCCCAGTTCCTTGGCGACTAAAGAGATGAGTACATTGTTTTCCTCATCGCCCGTGACGGCGATCAGGAGGTCCATCTCGCCTGCGTTTTCTTCACGAAGGAGATCGCGATCCGTGCCGTCTGCTTTGATCACGGTGACGCGTTTGAGCTGGGCTGCCGCTTCTTTGCATTTATCCCCGTCTGAATCAATGAGCCGGACGTTGAGATTGCGTGAATCCAGCGCTTTGGCCACGGAAAGCCCCGTGCCGCCCGCGCCGACGATGAGGATTTTTTTGACACTGCGGGTCGGCAGCCCCAGGCGGTCCAGCATTTTGTTGACGTCGGTTTTTTTAACGACCAGATAAACAAAATCCATCGGTTCAATCGTGTCGTTACCGCCGGGGATGAGAATCTTGTGACCGCGAACGATGGCGCCGACGAGGAGTTTGCCTTTCTGGGCCTTGAGCTCGCTGAGTTTTTTTCCGGCCAGAGGCGAGTCTTTTGTAATCAGAAAGCTCACCAGCTTGACCTCGCCGCCGGCAAAATTAATCACCTCGGAGGCGCCGGGAATTTCCATCAGGCTCAGGATAGTCTCGACCATCATGCTCTGTGTGTTGATAATCAGATCCACGCCCAGGAGGTCTTTGCTGAAGAGGGTTTTTTCCTGAAGATATTCCGGATTACGCACCCGGGCGATTTTCACCATGTGCGGGTTGAGGCTTCGGGCAATCAGGCAGGCGATGAGGTTGACTTCATCGCTGTCGGTTGCGGCGGCAAGCAACTCCGCTTCCGAAATGCCCGCCATTTTGAGCGTGTTGGGGCTCGTGCCGGACCCGACAAACGCCTGAATGTCAAGATTTTCGGTGATCCGCCTGATCTTGGCCGGATCTTTGTCGATCAGCACGACATCTTTTTTTTCGTCGGAGAGTTTTTTGGCGATATGGTAACCGACTTCTCCGGCGCCGATGATGATTACGCGCATGCGTCCTCCGTTTCTAAACGCGGCACCTATATAATAGTTGCCCGGTTGTCCGCAACAGGAAAAAAGAACGCATCCGGTTACCGGGCAACCAAAAATACATCGCTGAAGCCGTCTGCAATCAAGGTTTTCTCAAACTGGGCTGCTTGGCTCAAGTTGCTGAACAACCCGGTGCGGACGCGGTAGAAAATCCGATCGCCCCGGTCGTACACAACGATATGCGTATTGCGATATTTTCTTTCAAGCCTGGCCTTGAGCCGCTCTGCGTTTCCTTTATCCGTAAATGCGCCCACCTGGAAGGTAAAGGCGCCGGATTCAAAGTCCGCCGGTGGCGCCGGGGATTTCTCGGAGGCAAGCGCCTGGCCGATGGCTTTAATCTCCACACGCGCAACACCTGGGCCGATCATGCCGAGAAGCTTTGCGCCCTCATGGGAGAGATCAATAATTCTGCCTCGAACAAACGGCCCCCGATCATTGATGCGGACGGATATTTCGAGGTCATTGTCAAGATTGACCACTTTCACAAGCGTGCCCAGCGGAAGCGTTTTATGGGCGGCAGTCATCGCATGCATATCGTAGATTTCGCCATTGGCGGTCTTTTTGCCGTGAAAATCCTTTCCGTACCACGAGGCGATGCCGCGTTCGCGAAAGCCTTTGGCGTCAAAGACCGGCGAATACCACTTGCCGAAAACCTTGTAGGGTCTGGGTTCTCCCGGTTTTGTTTTCGGCGGGCCGGACGCGCAGGCGGCAAGAAACGAGATGAGCATCAGGCACAAGACAATAGGTGTCACGGGAATGGATGGCTTATTTATTATCATTTTCAAAAAATCTTTCTCAAAATTATTGCGCAATAGTGACCGCGTTATTAACGGTCTCATATTACATCCGTCATGCCGGCGAAAGCCGGTATCCAGGAATTCATTAACTGGTTCCCGGCTTTCGCCGGGAAGACGACTAAAAATAGAACGCCTCCAGGCGTTAATATTATTATGAGACTGTTAATGTATTCCCGGCTATGCCCCGGGCGGCAATCAATCCGGAGATGGCCGAGCCGACGATGCCACGGCTTTTACCCGTTCCGTCGCCCGCGACAAAAATGCCCGGCACATTGGTTTGCAAATCCGGACCGGTCGGAAAGCGCGTGTCGAAAAATTTGATTTCCGGCGCGTACATCAGTGTCGAGGGGTGCAAAATACCGGGAATGATCTTGTCGAGCGTTTTAAGCGATTCCCATAAATTATCCACAATGCGCGCCGGAAGGCCCAGCGTAATGTCGCCGGGCGTAACCGCACAGGTGGCCTTGCACAAATCGAAGTGACGGATGCGGCTGTCAAAGGTGGATTTTGCGCTTCGACGTCCCTCGCGGAAGTCGCCCACGCGCTGGACAATGGGTTTGCCGCCCCCGAGCAGATGAAATTGACGGGCGATCATCTGACCGAATTCGGTGGTATCGGAAAAGGGCGTCGTGAGTCCGACGGTATTGATCAGGGCAAAATTCGTGTTCGACGTTTTACGTCCGGCCAGCGCGTCACCATTGACCAGTTTGAAATCTCCATAATTTTCCAGACGCAC
Source organism: uncultured Smithella sp. (assembly GCA_964608995.1). Classification (GTDB taxonomy): domain Bacteria; phylum Desulfobacterota; class Syntrophia; order Syntrophales; family Smithellaceae; genus UBA8904. Next base: position 37,851 of record CAZSQS010000020.1, read on the forward strand.
CCGGCCGCCGGGATTGGTGCAGAAGGTGCGCACGCGATCGCCGTGGCGCGAGGTGTTAAAGATGAATTTCGGATCATAAACGATGCGCGTGACCTCATCATAGAGCTTTCGGTTAAGCTCCAGGCGGATGCCCACATCAATGGGGCCGAACAGATGACGTACGCCGAGATGATCTGCCACATCGCGAAACCAGTAAGCGCCGCTTCGTCCCGGCGCAGCCAGAATGACAGGCGCTTCAAGTTGCAGCTTCTTTTCTTTTTGCCGGGCCAAAAGGCGATATCCGTCCGCCGGGCCTTTTTCAATGGCCTCCACTTCGGTCTCCAGCAAAAACTCGGTATGAAAAAGGAGGCTTCGCAGATAATCCACAACAGCTTTGCCGTTGTCCGTGCCCCAGTGCCATTGCTCCGGCGCGATGAATTCCACGCCGTGTTCGTGTGCGATGTTCATTAAGACGTCGAGGTTCTTGTTTTTACCGGGCGAGGTGACCTGACGGCACTTTTTAAAGGTTGTGAAGGTTGTTTTGACATCGGCAATCAGGCGATTGGTCGCCTCGATATCCAGATGAAGTTCATCTCGATCGATGCCTATCCGATAATCGAAGTTGAGCTTGCCGTCGTTGATGAGACCGCCTGCCGTGTAGGCATGACGGTCGATGACGCCGATGCGGCCAAAGTTCATGCGCTCGAGTTCCATAGCGGCAAACAGACCCGCCGGGCCGGATCCGATAATGAGCGCGTCGTAGGTTTTTCCCAAGCGAATATTTCCTCCTGTAATCTTTTGGCGCATGTGGTAGGAATAACTTATTTGAACAAACAATGCAATGGAGACGAACATGACTCAAAATCGCCTGGCGCAGGAACAAAGCCCCTATCTCATTCAGCACGCGCACAATCCGGTGGACTGGTACGCTTGGGGTGAGGAAGCCTTTGAAAAAGCGAAAAGGGAAGATAAACCGGTTTTTCTGTCCATCGGCTATTCCACCTGCCACTGGTGCCACGTGATGGCGCATGAATCGTTTGAAGATGAAGAGGTTGCGAGGCTCTTAAACGACACCTTCATCAACATCAAAGTTGATCGCGAAGAGCGCCCCGACATTGATGCCGTGTATATGAAGGCCTGCTATCTGATGACGAAAAGCGGCGGCTGGCCGCTGACGGTCATGATGACGCCGGATAAAAAACCCTTTATGGCGGGCACCTACATCCCCAAAGCCACCCGTTATGGCCGCGTGGGGTTGATGGAGATGATCCCCGAGGTGGCCAGACTCTGGCGTGAGCAGCGCCCCGATGTACTGGCCGCCGCCTCGGCTATTACCCGGATGCTGTCGCGCCAGTCGGCACGTCCGGATGCCGAAGTGGGTGAAGAGGCGCTGCATGGAGCCTATTCGGCCTTATACGAGAGCTTTGATGAGGCGTATGGCGGATTCGGCGGGGCGCCCAAATTTCCGTCGCCGCACAATCTGACGTTTTTGCTTCGCTACTGGCAAAGAACCGGCGAAGCCCGGTCTCTGGGCATGGTGGAGCAGACGTTTCAAAATATGCGGCGAGGCGGCATTTATGATGCCATAGGTTTCGGCATCCATCGTTATGCAACGGATGAAAAATGGATTGTGCCGCACTTTGAAAAAATGCTCTACGATCAGGCGATGACGGCAATAGCGGCCAGCGAGCTGTATCTTGCGACTCAAAAAGCCGAATATGCCCAAACCGCCCGCGAAATCTTTGAGTACGTTCTTCGGGATCTTTTGTCGCCCGAGGGCGGCTTTTATTCGGCGGAAGATGCGGACAGCGAAGGCGTTGAAGGCAAGTTTTATGTGTGGACGAAAGAAGAAATTCGCGATGTGTTGACCCGCGAGGAAGCCGATGCGTTTTTGTCACGCTATTGCCATCAAGACGACGCCCTTGTGCACGGCATGCAGGAGTTGCCTTCCGGGTCGTTTATCGCGCATTTGAAACCGGCGGCGGGCGTCGAAGAGGATCTGACCCAAACGCTTGAGAGAATGGAAGGCATCCGGCAAAAACTTTTTGCGGTGCGGGAAAAGCGTGTGCGCCCGCATCTTGACGATAAGATCCTGACCGACTGGAATGCGCTCATGATCGCCGCGCTGGCCAAAGGCGCTCAGGCGGTCGATGAGCCGCTCTATTTACAGGCGGCAAAGCGGGCGATGGATTATCTTTTACAATTTCTGCAACGGCATGACGGCAGACTATTGCACCGGTATCGCAACGGTCAGGCCGCCATTGACGCGCACTTGGACGATTATGTCTTTATGATTTGGGCACTTCTGGAACTCTACGACGCAAGTTTCGAGGAGCGCTATCTGATTAAGGCACTTGAATTTCAGACGCATCTGTCGATTTATTTCCGTGACGAAGAAAACGGCGGATACTTTTTTACCGCCGCCGATGCGGAGGCGCTTCTGACGCGGCCCAAAGAGTTTCATGACGGCGCCATTCCCTCCGGCAATTCCGTGGCGTTTCAAAATGCGCTGCGGCTTTCCCGAATCACCGGGGATGTCGCTCTGGATGAACAGGCGCGCGAGGTCTTCCGCGCGTTTGGCGGCAGGGCCGATGCGATGCCGGCCGCCTTTACGCAGTTTCTTTCGGGACTGGATTTTGCCATCGGGCCGTCATGCGAAGTGATTATCTGCGGACGCCCCGACGCCGAAGATACGCTGGCGCTTCTGGGCGCTTTAAGAAAAAGTTTTATGCCCAACAAGGTGGTCGTGTTAAAGCCGGAGGGGGATGCCAGCGCCGAGATCGAAACGCTTGCGCCATATCTGCAAGCCTATAAAAGCCTGGATGGCAACGCCACCGCTTTTGTCTGTACGCAATTTTCGTGCGCCGAGCCCACAACGGATGCAAAGCGGATGCTGGCGCTTCTGCACCGGCAAAGCAAGTGAGACTAATTATCGGCGTCCGAAGGCGGATACGAACCGTCCGGCAGATGTACTTCGTTTCCCGTAACCGGCGGATTAAAAACGCACAGAAGCCTCAGATCGGTTTTTGCCCGCAGGACATGCTCGTCGTGTTCGTTTAGCGCATACATCATGCCCGGCGTGATGGAATGAATTTTACCATCCGCCAGGGTTTCAACTTCACCTTCGCCTGATACGCAAAACACAGCTTCCAGATGGTTTTTATACCAGATGTGTGTCTGGGTGCCGGCAAAGATGATCGTTTCGTGAAATGAAAATCCCATGCCATCTTTTTTTAAAAGCAGCCTTCGGCTCACCCAGTTTTTATTTTCCGCAAAGACCTCGCGCTCGGTTCCCCGAATCTCATTGAGTGTGCGTATTAACATGGGCGACTCCTTATGTGTTTGCTGCGAGCGCTTCGCCGATGGAGCGATCGAGAATGTCAAGCCCTTCCATCAGGACTTCGTCCGGAATAATGAGCGGCGCCAGAAATTTGATGACCTGATTGTTTGCTCCCGCGCGCTCCAGAATCAGCTTGTTTTTGAAACACTGATCCGCGATGGTCTTGGCCAGCTCCGGAGGCCGGATGGCTATGCCATAGATAAAGCCGCGTCCACGAATGTCTGCATTGAGTTCAGGATAAGAATTGTTGATGGCATTGAGCTTCTGCTCGACGAGGGCGCCTTTGCGAAAAATGTCTTTTGAAAAATCGTCATTTTCCCAGTATTCCAGCGCCACGGTGGCGGAGATAAAGGCCAGATTATTACCACGGAACGTTCCCGTATGCTGGCCGGGTTTCCAGATGTCCAGATCGCGGTTGAATAAGAGCAGGGACATCGGCAGTCCATAGCCGGAAAAAGATTTGGACAGGGTGACGATATCCGGACGGATACCGGAACTTTCAAAACTGAAGAAATGGCCGGTGCGGCCGTTGCCCACTTGAATGTCGTCGATGATCAGCAGAATGTCAAAATCGCGGCAGATGGCTTCCACCTCGCGCAGCCATTCGTCGGAAGCCACGCGGATACCGCCTTCGCCCTGAACGGTTTCAAGAATTATGGCCGATGGAATATCAACGCCGCTGCTGCCGTCTTCGAGGAAACGTCGCATATACTGCGCCGTGTTGACGTCTTTGCCCAGGTAGCCGTCATACGGCAGAAAAGACACATCCGAGCGGTTGATGAAGGCCTCGTCGCGGTAGTAGGCGTTGGCCGTTACGGACATCGATCCCATGGTCAGACCGTGATACCCGTTGGTAAAGGAAATGACGTTGGAGCGCTTCTTCACCATACGCGCAAGCTTGAGCGCCGCTTCTACGGCATTGGTTCCCGTAGGACCCGTAAACTGCACTTTGTAATCGAGCCCGCGGGGTTTGAAAAGAACGTTTTCCATTTTAAGCAGAAGGTCTTCCTTGGCGACGGTCGCCATGTCCAGCCCGTGAATAATTTCATTTTTTTCAAGATATTCAATCAGCCGCTTCTTCATGCGGTCGTTGTTATGCCCGTAATTGAGCGTTCCTGCGCCGCCGAAAAAATCGATGTAACGGTTGCCGTCCGTGTCGTAAAGAAATGCGTCTTTGGCCTTGTCGAAAGTAACGGGAAACGAGCGCGAGTAGGTGCGGACTTCCGATTCAAGCCTTTCAATGGTTTTCATATTGTATTTCCTCCTTTGATTCGTCCGTATCGAAAGGACCGATCCGATACAGAATTTCTTTTTCATGGCTGTTTTCGCCGAAGTCGTTTTCGGTGAATAAGATGCTCTCAGTAAGTCCGGTGTGAAGACGTCTGGCTGCCGAATAAAAAAGAGAGCGCGAGGATGTGTTGGTTGGATTGACGGTAGTTTCAAGGTATCGAAGGCGTGCGGGATAGTTCCGGCTTAAAAGCTCATCGAGCATGGACCGGGCGAGGCCTTTTCCCCTTTGATCCGATTGGACGACGACCTGCCAGACAAAAAGCGTCTCCGGCGCGTCGGGACGGATGTAGGCAGAAATAAAGCCGATCAAACCGGCGGACGATTCAGCGACGACGGATGTTTTGCGAAAATGCGTGCAGATGAGCAGATAGCAGTAAAGCGAGTTGACATCCAGCGGAGGCGACGAGGCAATCATCCGCAAAATGGCTTGGGCGTCTTTTGTTTCGGGCATGCGAAAACTCATGGGGCGATGCTCGTTTTTCAAGGGCGTCTCCTGATGCGTCTTAAGAATTTAATTATGTGTTTGCCGTTTAATGTTGAACGACGATTAAATACTGGTTGAGGCGTAACAAATTGTCGAATATCCGAGAACTGAAAAATCTTTTAGCACACTGATGGGCAAAATGCAACCCCGGGGCGGAGATTTCAGGGATGGCATGCCTTAAAGCAAATGGGGCCAATGCTTAGGAGGATATGAGGATTGCCGGCATCAACCGAGAACCGGCGAGAGCAGGCATTTACGCCCCACGGGCTTCATTTGAAATGAGAATCAGATATTCATATTTGTAAAGATCATAGACAAAATGCTGCAAAATTTCCTGCTCGTCGGAAATCGGCGTCGCGCTCAGCAGGGCCGTTTTTACGCGATCATTCCAACTCAGCGGCAGGATGTCGATGTAGGGGCCGCGAAAAACCCGATAGCCATGCGCCCGGGCAATGTGTTCCAGATAAGAAAATTGAATGGTGTATTCGGCATGGCCTTTGAGCGCTATTTTTTCGGGGGCGCCCGCCGCGCTGAAATTAAGGCTCGGGAAGGCGGGATCCGTGTGCGAGGTCTCGCAACTGTGCTCGCTTATGTAGGCACAGGCCATTCCACTTTGGCAGATTTTTTCCACAATGCTCAGCGCGCCGATGTTGATGGGGGCCTGCGTGGAAAAGGGCAGGTCATAGCGCTTCTCAAGTTCAAATTTATCCTGCAAAAAAAGCTCTGTGGCGGCGTCAGGCAACGCGGTCTCTTCATCGCTCCAGACAAGCGTTGGAAAATCACCGATATTTTCGTTTAAGATAATGAGATCAAACGCGCGAAGCGCCTGTGCGGGCATGTCCAGAAAATCCATTTCCAGAAAATCCACCCTCAACCCTTCCAGCGCCTCTATTTGCTTTTGTAAAAGATAGGGTGAAATATCCAGCGCCGTGGCGCGCGCGTCAGGCGAAAGCCTGAGCAGGTCTTTCAGGAGATACCCCATGCCGCCTCCGACTTCCAGGATGGATTTTACCTGCCGCACGGGAAAATGTTTTTCAAGAAAACGAAAAAGATGAACGCCAAATGACGCGGAGTCTTTAAGCGCAAGCCGGCAGGGGCTTTGATCCGGTTGCAGCGCGTTGACGACGGTCATCTCCCAGCCCAGTGTCGTCAAATCGGAAATATGATATTCAGTCGTTGAGTTTAAAATATAGCCCATTTCGTTCCTTCAATATTTCATCTTGTGAAATAGGTAACCGGTGTTGTATCTAGTTTAGGAAAGTGGAAAATGCAATCATGAAAGTATGCGTCAGTAATAAACTCGAAATTCTTGTCGGGCATCTGGCAAAGAGGCTGAGCGTGCCGCCTGAAAACCCGTTTGCCGCCGAGACGATTGTCGTCCAGAGCAAGGCGATGGCGAAGTGGGTGTCGCTCGAAATGGCGAAGCGCCACGGCATTGCCGCCAATTACCGCTTCCCTTTTCCCAAAAATTTTATTGAAGACATCTTTCAGGCCTTCCTGCCGGACTATTCGAAGGACCGATCGTTTGATGAATCGGTGATGCTTTGGAAAATATTCGACCTCCTGCCTCAGTTGACCGGAGAGGAATTCGCGCCGCTTTGTGCCTATCTGGGACGCGCAACCGATCCGCGAAAGCGCTATCAGCTGGCCCAAAAACTGGCCTGGAGTTTTGATCAGTATCTGATTTTCCGCCCTGACATGATTCTGGCTTGGGAGGACGGGCGCACAGGCAACCGGCGTGAGCTCTGGCAGGCGGCGCTGTGGAGAAAAATGACACAGGCGCGGGAAGGGATGCATCCCGCCAGGCTCAGAGACAGGCTTTTTAAGGCCATGCAGTCGTCCCCCTGCAAGACAGACAGCCTGCCTGAGCGGCTGAGCATCTTTGGTATTTCTTACCTGCCGCCCTTTTATCTGGAGATACTCATCCGACTGGCGTCTCATTTCCCAGTGGACTATTACTATCTCAACCCGTCGCAGGAATTTTGGGGTGATATTGCCTCAAACCGTGAAATCGGCAAGGTGATCGGGCGGGCGGCCGCCCTCCTGCCGGATGTTGATGATGCGCTTTTGCATCTGGAAAGCGGCAATGCGCTTCTGGCCTCCTGGGGCGCGCAGGGAAGGGATTTTTTCCGCAGGATGGAAATCTCGTCTGCCCGTTACATGGAATTGTTCGAGCCACCGCCCACGGAGAGCCTGCTTGGCGCGCTTCAGTCTGATATTTATTATCTACAGGAGCCGCAAACGGTAAATGCTAAACGCACGCTTGTGCGGGCTTTCGATTCGTCCATCGAAGTGCATTCCTGCCACAGTCCGCTTCGCGAAATTGAAGCCCTGCACGATACGCTGCTTGGCGCTTTTGACGCGGATTCAACCCTGTCACCCCATGATGTTGTGGTGATGACGCCCGATATCGAATTATACGCGCCCCACATTGAGGCGGTTTTCGAATCCCGCGAGCCGAAAATTCCTTACACAATTGCGGATCGGGGCGCGTTGGCCCACGGGGGTGTCGCGGGGGGCGTGATGGCGCTTTTGAATCTGGCGTCGAGCCGCTTTACGGCAAGCGACGTCCTTTCAATTCTGGATCATGCGCCGGTGAGCGAGAAATTTATCCTGTCCGCCGCAGATATCGATCTGGTTTACCACTGGGTGTCGGACCTGCATATCAAGTGGGGCATCGATGCGGAACATCGGCTAAGCTTTGATGTGCCCGCGTTTGACCAGAACAGCTGGAAGCATGGACTGGAGCGCCTGCTGGCCGGTTTTGCGCTGGATGGCCGAAGGCAGGAATTATTTGCCGGCATTTTGCCCTATCCGAATATTGAATTTGCCGAAGCGCAGGTGCTGGGCCGCTTTTTATCCTTCTGGGATGAATTGCTAAAGCTGCAAAGCATCCTGAGGGAAGCGCATGCTCCCGAGACGTGGCGGGATATTCTGAATCATTTAATCGAGACGTTTTTTTCATCCGCCCAGCCCTACCGCCGCGAGCTTTTACAGCTTCAGCGGGTTGTGGCCGGATTTTTTGAAGACACCCGGAAGGCCGGGCTTTTAGCGCCCTTTGACCTGACCGTCATGAAAGCATGGCTTCAGGGGGCCCTGGACAGAAAAGATGCAGGGGCGCGATTTCTATCGGGCGGGGTTTCTTTTTGCGCGCTGTTGCCGATGCGCAGCATTCCCTTTGCCGTGATTGCGCTGATCGGCATGAACAACAACGCCTTTCCCAGACGCGAACAAAAAACAGGCGTGAATCTGATGGAAGACGATTATCGCGCGGGCGACCGCTCGATGCGGCGCGATGACCAGTATCTTTTTCTGGAAGCGCTTTTATCCGCACGGAAAAAACTGATTCTCAGCTATGTCGGACAAAGCCAGAACGACCAAAACGACATTCTGCCGTCGGGTCTGGTTTGCGAATTGATGGATTATCTGGACCGCAATTATGCAGTTCAAAGCGATACACCCGTCTCTTGCATGCTTTTAAGAAAGCACCCCTTGCATGCGTTTTCACCCGCTTACTTTAAAGAGGGACAGCCGCTTTTCAGCTATTCAACACAAAACTGCCTGGCGGCGCGTGCGATGGCCGCGCAAACAGAGGCCCCGTCCGTCTTTGCCGATGGCGTCTTGCCCGACACTGCTTTGCAAGACCAGGCGCTGACAATTGCGGATCTGGTGGCCTTCTTCGCCAACCCCGCACGCTGGTTTCTGGAGGAGCGTCTTTGCCTGAAGCTGACCAAAGATCAAAGCGATGAGGACGACACGGAGCCTTTCGCACCAGACCCGCTTGACGCCTACGCCATTAAACAGGCGCTCTCTGAAAACCTGCTCTGTGATGGGGACGATCAGCGCATAGGCCCGCTGATAAAAGCCAGGGGGGTGCTGCCGGTGGGGACCGCCGGGAATTACTATTTCAGCGAGCTTGCATCGAACGCGAAGGCTTACGTTAAACGCATATTGCCTTATGCACAGGCGGCGGTGCTTGATAGCCAGGCCATCGATGTGAGAATTGACAACGTGCGTCTGACTGGCGTTGTCAATGACCTGCATGAGGGCTGCCGGATTTCGCGCCGGATGGCCAAAATGAAAACAAAAGATTACTTAAGCGCCTGGATTTATCATCTGGTTATGAATGCCGCAGGCGATGCGAGGCTTCCGAAAGTCTCGCTGATTCTGGCCGAAGATGTCCTGTGGCGCTTCAATCCGGTACACAACGCCCCAGAGGCGCTTCGCATCTTGATCAAATATTTTCGTTTGGGGCAGACAAAACCGCTCAAGCTCTTTTCGCGGGCCTCCGGCGATTATGCGATAAGGATGTGGTTAAAATGCGACACGCGCGAAAATGCGCTCGCCGCTGCGCGCAAAGCCTGGTCCGACACCGGCGGCGGCGCAATGCTCCCCGAATCCCAGGAGCCCGCCTATAAAATCTGCTTCGGGAATTCAGCGCCCCTGGATGAAGAATTTGAACAAACAGCAACGGACATTTTTCGGCCACTGTTTGAACATCTGGAAGTATTGGAGTAGCGTATTCATGGAGCCTTTTGATTTAACAACCTGCCGCCTCGACGGCGTCAATTTAATGCTGAATGTATTTTCATCTCCCTTTTCTAAAGGGAGACCGAGAGGGATTTAAAAACATCTCCCCCGACCCCTCTTAAAAAAAGAGGGGAGAAAACGACAACTGTTGGGCTAGCTGTAGGTGCGAGTGCTATGCAGTGCTACACAAGGCTAGTACCATGTAACATTAGTTCTTTCGTATAGATGATAAATATGATATCTTGGC
>CAZSQS010000021.1:0-46964 GCA_964608995.1 uncultured Smithella sp.
CATCGAAAAAGATGTAGGGATCGCTCCCCGAGCGATCCGCAAGGCGGCGCGTTCGTGGGGAACGCGCCCTACCGTTTATGATGCTATTTGGGCAAGGGCTTAATGTTTACGGCGTTTGGGTTTTTCCGGGGGGAAGAGGCTGGTGTATTTTGAATAGAGGTCAAACAGAAACGCCACGCGTTCGGCTTCGGTTTTGAAGTTCGTTTTACCGTAGGCGGCGTCCACGGCGCGGTCGAGCGTCTGGTGGGCCTTGAGCAAAACAGACGGCATGGCCAGCGGATCGTAAAGATCGGCAAGCACAGCGCCTTCTGCTATATAAAAACAAAATGGGAAGGATTCGCGCGGGGAGAACGACGCCGCAATACAATGATCTGTTGATTTATGACAAAAGAGAAATGCCGCTCTTTTTAATTTCATCCACCAGGGGGTCTGTGTCATTAAAGTCATCTGAATGAAAAGGAACGGGTTCGATGCGATTGTCAATCGCCGTGGAAAGTTTCATCAGGCGGAGCCGTTCGTCATACCGGTCATCAGAAAAATCTGGTGACACAACCGCCACATCAATATCGCTCCATCGCCCCGCGTGATGGGTTGCATAGGAGCCGAACAGATATGCCGACTCCACGGCGATACCGCTTTCTTTGAGTTTTCTAATAAATGTCCGAACTTTGCCTAAGACGTCATCGTCGATTTGAGCCATTTTATGATCTCCATGATTTCCGTCAGTTGTGCAGATGTGAATGGTTCCGTACATTTCAGGCGAAAGCTGCGTTTCTCATCAGGATATCTTGCTTCCAGATTATATGCGGTAATCTTGTTGAGTGATTCTATTTGCCCCGCGTTCAGCACAAGCCCGGCTTGCTGGGCAAGCCTGACCAAATTATGGATTTGCGGAGCATGCTCACCTTTTCTGTGAATATAAATTGACTTGAGCAATTTTTCGACAGCAAGGTGACCAAGGAACAGGGAATACGAATAGTCTTTCTTATCGAAAAGATGTTCGGCAACTTTAAAAGCCTCGTCGCTCTCTTCCAGCCAGTAATCAATTGTTTTTTGCATGGATTTATTCATTCTTCTCAACCCATATGGAACTGATAATTATCAATAGGCGATACTTATTTGAATTTCAAGAGGTATTTTGTGTCGCGTGTTCTTCATTTGAACGGGGGTAAATCAGGTAAGGGCATTCTAAAGCTTCCGATGAAGGTAGGGATCGCTCCCCGTGCGATCCAACAGGCGGCGCGTTCGGGGAACGCGCCCTACCGTTTGTGATGCTATTGGGGTAGGCGATCAACTCCTGCGGCGTTTGAGTTTTCCCGGGGGAGGCGACATTTATTCAACAAGCGATCAAAAAAAATCAAAATACGATTAAGTTTTTTTCAATATCTTCATAAATTGCATTAATTTGATTTTGAAGGCCTATGGTTGCCGAAAGGGCGGTTACAATTCTGCAATAATATCGTGGATCATCCATGGTTCGGTCTTTTCGGTCTTTGAGGTATTTCTGCAGAACCTGATAGCCGCCAATCTGATAATTCCAGAGTTCCGGAGAAACATGATCAAAATACTTATCCTTGTTGATGTAGATTCTCTGCTCTTCTTCGGAATATTGAATCTTCTCAATCTTATCCTGATCGCCCTTGCCCTGATATTTGGAGACAGGTTGATCAAGCAGATCGCTTTTCATCAGATGCAAATCCGTCAGTTGGCGACCAATATCGGCCATTTTCCGGAATAATTTATAATCGGTTGTGAAAGGCACGCGCGGAAAATCAATTTTTAAAAATTGCGCATACTTTGTCCGGTATGTGTTGCTGTAAAATACCGCATAGGTGTAATAGAGAATTTCTTCCGGCGTGAGTTTTCTCTTGTACGTTGCATTCAGTATTTCATAGAAGGCTTTGTCGATATTGGGAATGCGCTCTTTACCATAATCCACTTCAGGTTCAAAAAGCATCAACGTTTGGAAAGGGGATTTTTTTGATGATTTTTCTTTATAAAAATAAAGGGGAAACAAAAAGTTTACTTCCTTCATCGAAACGGAATGGTGCGTGATGATTTTGTCCGAAATAAAGACATGTTCCCACGCTTTGCTCCCCTCAACGCGTTTGCTTAAGGCAAGACCGACGTTTTTTTCCAGCATGTGCCTCATAACATCATTGCGCGGCATACAATGGAATCCGCGACTTTTACCCGTATAGTATGTATAACGCTCATCAAATGGACGATAAAGAATTTTCTTAATTTTCCCTTTTTCCAATCCGCTTTCGATTAAATCTTTTTGGGCATATTCAACTTTCCAATCTCTTGCATCATCACCCAGTTGATAAGCCTGCCGGGCCATCTCCGGGGCCATCTTTGAAAAATTTAAAATTGTGTTGAAGACATCCTGTTCCGACCATTTAATCGTTAAATGATCTCGTGCCGTCGCGATGCCCACGCTGTTCACCGGAAAGATGTCATTAACCGCTTTCCATTTCAGGTAACCTTTTATTTCATCCGTGTCTCTTCTCACAAAAAAGTAATAGGGGCCTTCAGGATGCAATACCTTATAATTTGCGGGTTTGATTTCATGTGCATCCAACCAGTCGTATTTGACCTCGCGCAGACCAAACTTTTCCGTGTGAAATACCTTGCATCCTTTTTTCCCCTTCTGTTTAATAAACAGCGCAACGGCGACACCCTGACGAATATCGAAGACGTTTTCGTCTTTACTGCCGTCCGGAGACGTTTCCTTTTTCAGGCTGTTGCCGTGAAGGTCAAAAATATAGATTTCATTGAAGGTATTCATCAGGCTCTGTCTCATGCCTCGAAAAGTGGGATTGTCCAGATAACTGTGATTGGTAATCATGCCCACAATACCGAAGCCTGCCTGGGAAATTTTCCACTGCGCAAAGCGCAAAAATTTTACGTAATCGTCTTGGAGCCATTTAGGATTTTTTTCACCCAGCGGTTCGCCGTCAACCTTATAGTAGCTTTGCGCTCCGTCAATATCTTCTTTCAACAAACGCTCCGTCCATTCGTTTTGATTGGCGGAGTGCCCGCTGTAGGGCGGATTGCCGCAAATGACCAGAAGCGGCTGATCCTTTTTGACTTTTCCGGCCAGATGGCTCTCTTCGCTAAGAGAACTGAGTCCCGGAATATCCACCTGTGCCAGATCTTCCATTTCCAATGTGTTGGTCAAATAAAGATTGAACCGCTCGTCATCCTTGAGCCGGTAGCCCAGCTCCTCAAATAGAAAACTCATTTTGAGGTGGCCGATGGCGTAAGGCGCCATCATCAGTTCAAAGGCATAGTAATTGGGAAGAATCTGATTGCGGATCAATTTGGTCTTGCCGCCTTCGCCGTACTTGTCTGTATATTCCTGAACGGCAACCTTCAACGCTTCCGCGGGAAAGGTCAGCGTGCCACCAGCGGGATCAAGGAGTGTCACCTGGGGACTCGCCAGACCATCGGCCAGTTTGAAGTGTGTTTTTAAAATTTGATGAATCGACCGTATAATGTGCCCGACAACAGGTTCCGGCGTATAGTAAACGCCGCGCCGCTCCCGAATGGAGGGATCGTAAGCGGCAAGAAAAGTTTCGTAAAAATGAACAATCGGGTCTTTTCCTTTGCCCTCACGGTAGTAATCATGCAGAATTTTATTGACGTCCGAAACATTCAGGACTTCAGCAATATCATCAACAATAACCTGCAACGGTTTCGGCGGCTCTTCGAGAGAAATGAACTTGAAAACGTCCCTCAAGATACCGATTGTATTGGGAATATATTTAAAGGCCAGTTCGCGGTTAAAGGAGTTATCCGAACGCGTTCTGGCGGCAAAAAGCCCGTAGGTAATGGTCTGGGAGTATAAATCTGCAAAGGTTTGTTCGGTCAGCGTGCCGATCAAATATTTTTTGAAAGCCTCGTAAAAGCCAAGCAATGATTTCCTGCTGCGATCATCTTTTTCCACCAGTTCAATACTGACCACCTCATCGCGTAAAAACTTTGTTCTTTTTGCAAGCTCCATTGCGAGAACTTTTGCCGATCTGACTTGCGGCAAAGAAAAAGAAAAGAAGGTGTTCATCAGATCATTGAACTGCCCCTCATGTTCCAGTGGCGGTGCAATGTTGAGTCTTCTTGCAATTACAGGACGGGCAATCGTTGCAGTCTTGATTAACACTCCATCTCGATACAATCTGAACTCATAGAAATTAGTCAAAATAACATTGGGAAAGGTGTTTCTGTATCTTCTTAACTGGTCGGTCTCTTGTATTGTATCAAGATTCGTTACCGACGGGTCTTTGGCTTCGATGTATCCGGTAACATGATTGCTGCCGTCCCAGACGCGAAAATCGGGATTTCCCGCGTCGGTTTTTTTGGGAAGAGTGGTGACGCTGACTTTCCTGATTTTATTAGCGTCGGCAAAATTTTGGATTAACGTTTCGAGATGCTTGTAGTAGCTTTCTTCTCTGGCATCACCTTTATTCATTGTATCTTGCAGATAGTGTAAATATTTTTTCAACATTCAAGATAACCTTTCTGGTCTCGGCTTAGCGATTTCATTTCATTCCAGCTAAGCGGCATGATTGTTCATTCCCTTTTGTCGTTTTCAGAAGGTCGCGGCGAGACCTTGAAGTGCTGCATTTTTTTGTCATTCCCGCGCAGGCGGGAAACCAGGAATAAAGGAATTGGATTCCCCGCTTTCGTGGGGACGACGTCTAGATTCCCGCCTTCGCGGGATTGAGGGCAAAAGGCATTTTTCAAAGATTGCCCTTCATGTCCCCGTCAGGGACACATCCAAAATACGTGTCCATAATAATCAATAATTTGGACAGATCATTTTTTGATGCCAATTATTTTTCCCTTTATTCTTTCCACCTTCGTTTTCTTTCCGGTTTTGCGAACCGGCTTTGCCGCCCCGGCCAGTTCCGCCTCTATTTCCTTGATGGTCGGCAGGCTGCCTTGCAATTCTTTGGGAAGTCGGGTGACAATTTTGGTTTCCCAGTCGGCCACACCAATGGGCTTTCGAAAATCTCTCAAAGCATATTCGGCAATCAGGCGGTCCTTGCCTTTGCAAAGCAGCAGCCCGATGGTCGGTTTATCATCCGGATGCTTCAAAAGATCGTCCACCGCCGAAAGATACATATTGAACTTTCCCACAAAAGCGGGATCGAAGGCAACGGCCTTGAGTTCCACCGCAATGTAACAGCGCAATTCGAGATGATAAAAAAGCAGGTCGATGTAGTAATCCTTGCTTGAAAATTCCAGATGGACCTGCCTGCCGACAAAAGCAAATCCCTGACCAAGTTCCAGTAGAAATTTCTGAATATGATCGACAAGCCCCTGCTCCACCTCACGCTCGCGCCGGGGATCGGCGGTGCCGAGGAAATCAAAGAGATAGGGGTCTTTGAAAATCTGGGCGGCCATATCCGAATCGGCGGGCGGCAGGGTTGCGGCGAAATTGTTAACGGTTTTGCCCTGGCGTTTGTGAAACTGTCCTTCAATTTGCAGGACCAGAATATTTCGGCTCCAGCCTTGTTCCACCGAATGAGCGGCATACCAAAGCCTGTCTTCGGCATTATCGAGTTTTTCCAGCAATGCCAGATTATGATACCAGGTGATTTGTGCAAGCGACGCTTGCACGATTGAGCGGTCCGGCCATTCCTCCGCAAACTTTCGCATGTACTTAAGATTGCGGGGCGACAACCCCTGCATGTCTGGAAAGGCATTTCTCAGGTCAACGGAAAGGCGGTCAATGACCTTTGCGCCCCAGCCTTGATTACGCTGCCGCTCCAGGATGGCTTTTCCGATGTCCCAGTAAAGCATAACCATTGCCGCGTTTGCGGCCATGGTCACTCTCAGACGCTCGGTAGTAATGCGCTGCTTCAGTTCGTTTAGCAGAGGGGCATAATTTTCAGGCATCGCGCTTGCAGAAGGCGCAACTGGAAATGAAACGCCGGTTCGTTCCCGCCCCCGCGAAAGACGTTTGTTGTCTATTGTTTTCTTTTTATCCGCCATAGCCGATCGCTTTCAGATTTTGCCAGATTTGTTTGTGCAGTTGTTTTCTTTGGGCATTGTAAGGCTCCATAAACAAAGGAAATGAATTTGAAATGTGCTTCTTTTTGCTCAATGAATTACATTGGGTCGGCGGCAATATGACAACTGTTTCAATATATTGCAAGGGAAAATGAAAGATAAGATTTCCGAGTCCTTTTATGAATATATCGTTACCGCTGGATAATGCGCTACTAACAGGAAAATACGCTGATGGGGAGAAGTAAAAAAAAATTTTTCCGGGCTGTGAGTTTCGTATTTCTAAAATATCTTGCTTAAATTCTCCGGCTGAGTGCCGCCAAAATCAGGTAAAAATAGGCATGGAATTTCCGGGGCAATTCTTATAGTTATTGAGCGAATTCAAAAATCGGGAAGGACCAGCCATGAGCAAATACTTCAGTGAAACGGTGAAGGGCCTCAAGCCCTATGTTCCGGGCGAACAGCCGAAGGACAAAAAATATATCAAGCTCAATACGAATGAAAATCCGTATCCGCCCTCGCCCAAAGCGATTGAGGCCATCCGTCGGGCGGCCGACGCGACGCTGAGGCTTTATCCGGATCCGTCAGGTGATGCGCTGCGGGAGACTATCGCCTCGCATTTCGGCTTGAAGCGCGATCAGGTATTTATCGGGAACGGCTCTGATGAGCTTCTGGCGTTTTGCTTTCCGGCTTTTTTCGAGCCGTCGGGCCGTCCGATCCTTTTTGCCGATGTGACCTACAGCTTTTATCCGGTTTACGCGGCGCTTTTTAAAATTCCCTACCGGCTCATCGAGGTGGACGAATCCTTTGTGGTGCCTTATGCGGGCTACTTTCAGGATAACGGCGGCATTTTGATTGCCAATCCCAATGCGCCCAGCGGCCGGGGCATGACGCTTGGCGAGATTGAAAGCATCCTGAAAAAAAATAAAAGCAGCGTGGTTGTCCTCGATGAGGCCTACATTGATTTTGGCGGAGACAGCGCGGTGGGGCTCATCGGGGACTATCCGAATCTGCTGGTCATCCGGACGCTGTCGAAATCCTATTCGCTGGCGGGTCTGCGCGTGGGGTTTGCCATGGGCTCAGCCGATCTGCTCGAAGGCCTCATTCGTGTCAAGGATTCGTTTAATTCCTATACGGTGGATCGTCTGGCGCAGGCCGGCGCGCGCGAAGCTCTTCTGGATGATGCGTATTTTCAGGAAACGCGGGCCAAAGTGATGCGCACGCGCGAACGCGTGGCTGAAAAGCTTCGGACAATGGGGTTTACGGTGGTGCCGTCACAGGCGAATTTTCTTTTTATTCGCTCGTCCCGAAATCCCGCGCGCCTGTTGTTTTCAGGGCTTCGCGACAAAGGCATTCTCGTTCGCTATTTTGACAAGCCCAAAATCGACAATTATCTGCGCGTGAGCATTGGAACGGATTTTGAGATGGATCTTTTTCTGGAGGCCATTGCGGCGATAAACTGAAGTCTTCTTCATTAATTCATCCATTGCAAAAACCCCCTGCCTCCGTTATTGTGGTGCACAAACTTGACACCTGAGGGGGGAGTATGGATGCTGTCTTTCTGGCCCGGATTCAGTTCGCCTTTACAGTAGGTTTTCACTTTCTCTTTCCGATGATGACGCTGGGCACGGCGCTCATCATTTTAATTTCCGAAACGCTTCACCTGATTAAAAAAAACCTTGTCTATGCCCGGATCACGGATTTTCTGGCCAGGCTTCTGGGGCTGATCTTTGTGGTGGGCGCGGCCACCGGCATTGTTTTGGAATTCTCCTTCGGGACCAACTGGTCCACCTATTCACGCGCCGTCGGCGATATCTTCGGGCCGATTCTGGCGGCTGAAGGCGTGATTGCTTTTTTTCTGGAATCAGTTTTCCTGGGCGTTTTGATTTTCGGGCGAAAGCGCGTGTCAAAGCGCGTTTACTGGCTTTCGGCGCTTCTGGTGTTTGTCGGCGGGCATCTTTCGGCCTTCTGGATTATTGTCGCCAACTCCTGGATGCAAACGCCTGCCGGCCATGAAATCGACGCGGCAGGCCGCATTGCGCTTATGAGCTTTTCCGACGCCGTTTTCAACCCGTCCACAACGGTTCGCTTTGTTCATACGGTTTTGGCCTCCTGGATCACGAGCGCCATCATGGTTTCAGGCATTGCGGCTTACTACGTCCGAAAGGGGCTCCACGGCCAGATAGCCAAAACGATGCTGACGATTGGTATTATTTTGTTTGCCGTCACGCCGATTGCCCAGTTGGGCGCGGCGCACGGCCACGCCATTCAGGTGTTTAACACACAGCCTGAAAAAGCCGCGGCGATGGAGGGGCACTTTGAAACCGGCAGAGGCGCGCCGCTTTATCTTTTCGGATACGTGGATGAAGAAAAGGAAAAAACGTATGGCCTCTATCTGCCGAAGTTTCTGAGCTTGCTGGTTTATCTCGATTTTGACGCGGAGATACGGGGATTGAAGGATTTCCCCCGGGAGCACTGGCCCCCGGGAAATCTGGTGTTTCAGTCCTACCACATCATGGTGGCGCTTGGGATGCTGTTTATCGGCGCGGGGCTTCTGGGGGGCTGGCTTTTGTGGCGGCGCACGCTCTTCACCACCCGATGGTATCTGTTTATCCTTCCGTTGATGATTCCGCTGCCGCATCTGGCGCATGAAACGGGCTGGATTACGGCGGAAGTGGGCCGCCAGCCCTGGATTATTTATAAACTTCTGAAAACGTCGGATGCGGCGTCGGTGGTTGTTTCGTCCGGGCAGATTCTGGCGAGCCTCGCGATGTTTGCGGTCGTTTACACCTTGCTGTTTGTGATGTTTGTCAAACTGTTTTTGAAGATCGTCCAAAAAGGCCCGGAGGCCTGATGGCCGCCTGCGAAAGGATAAAAGGGGAGGGTATATTTCAATGGATAATATTCAGAACTTCCAGGCGCTGTGGTTTGTTTTGATCTTTGTGCTTTTCGCGGGCTACGCGCTTCTGGACGGGTTTGATCTGGGCATTGGCGTGTTGCTTCGGTTTCTGGGGAAGAACAAGGAAGAAAAAGATACGCTCATCGCGTCCATCGGGCCGGTGTGGGATGGCAACGAAGTCTGGCTGATCACCGCCGGCGGGGCGCTGTTTGCAGCGTTTCCGCATGCCTACGCAACGGCCTTTTCCGGCTTTTATGCGGCGATGATGCTGGTTTTGCTGGGGCTTATCTTTCGGGCGGTCTCCATGGAATTTCGGGCGCACGACCCCGCCCGCGCCGGAGTCTGGGAGGCGGCGCTGGGGCTGGGGAGTCTTGTTGCGGCCCTGTTGTTTGGCGTGGCGCTGGGAAATATCATTTATGGTGTGCCGCTATCGGCCTCCAAGGAATACGCGGGCGGATTTTTTACGCTGCTTCGGCCCGTGCCGCTTTTATTCGGCGTGACGGGTTTTGTGGCGGTATTGCTTCAGGGGGCCTCCTGGGCTGTGCTCAAGACCGAAGGCGAGCTTCGTTTGCGCGCGCGGCGTGTGGCGGGATTGCTTTTGTGGGTAAACGTTGCTGTCTCGGGAGTGTATCTGTTGGCATTGATTTTTACGTTTCCGGAACTTGCGGGTCATCCGCTCTTCTATCTGGCGCTGATGGTTTGTGTTGCCGGATGGATCGCTTTATTTGTGTCGCTCCGAAAAGAAAATGACGCAGCGCCTTTTATGGCGGCCTGTCTGTCGTTTATCGGCTTGTGGCTTGCGGCAGGCGCGGCGCAGTTCCCCTTGCTCATCCGGGCGGCAAATGATAAGGCGTTGAGCCTGACGATCTACAACAGCTCGACCGGTCTTTATACGCTTCAGATCATGAGTGTTATTGCGCTGGTGGGCATGCCGGTCGTTGTCGGATATACGATTTTTGTTTATCGCCTCTTCAAAGGGAAGGCGCGAACGGACGATCATTACTAAAGGGGTTCAATCAAGGGATTCATCAAGAGGAAGTTTATGAAAAAGATGTCAAAGAAAAGCGTGTTGTTGATTCTTGCGGGAATCGTAATGGTTGTGGCGGTTATCCTGTATTTTCTCGCGCCGCCGTACCTGTATTCAAAAGCGATGGACGATCTGCGCAAAGAAGCCGGGCTGACGAAAAAAACGCTCAGCATTGAAGGGTTTGACATCGTGTATCTTGAAGGCGGCTTCGGCGATCCGATGGTGCTCCTGCACGGTTTCGGCTCCAGCAAGGACAACTGGCTGAGATTTGCCAAGCATTTTACGTCTGATTACCGGGTGATTATTCCGGATTTGCCGGGATTTGGCGAGTCTTCTCAGCCGCAAAATGCATCCTATGGATATGACGAACAGATCAAACGATTAAATGGGCTCATGGCCAAGCTGGGTGTCCAAAGCGTTCATCTGGCAGGAAGTTCGATGGGAGGCACCATCGCCGCAGTCTATGCGGCTCAACATCCGGATCAGGTTAAAACACTGGCTTTGTATGATGCCGCCGGCATTGCATCGCCTGTCCGGAGCGAACGCGAATTGATGATTGAACGGGGCGATAATGTGTTTATCGTCAGGGACGCGAAGGATTACAAAAGGCTTCTGGATATGAACTTTTCCACGCCTTTGGAGCTGCCCTCCGTCATTGTCAAGTATCTGGCCAGGGAATCGATAAAAGCCGCGCCGCTGCAAAAACAAATCTATGATGAAATTACGGCCACGGATTCCGGCGCGTTTTTAGAGACATTAAATAAGATTCAGGCGCCCACGCTCGTTGTATGGGGCGATTCGGACAAGATCCTGCACATCTCCGCAATGCCGATTTTCGTAGAAAATATTCAAAATGCCAAATCGGCGGTTATTAAAGAGAGTGGCCATCTGCCCATGATGGAAAAGCCCGCAGAAAGTGCCGCGCTGTATAAGGACTTCCTTGACGAAAACCGTGAAAGGTAATCCCTGATTATCTTGACCCCACGGGCTTTTTGCACTATAAGCGCCACAGTTCGTCACCGGGAACATTAATTTTTTGGAGGAAAAAATGAGAATCATTCTATTGGGCGCGCCGGGCGCCGGTAAGGGAACCGTAGCGAAGTTGTTGACGGAATTTGACGGGTCGGTCCAGATTTCCACAGGCGATATTTTGAGATCTGCCGTGAAAGAAGGGACGGCCTTAGGCAAGAAAGCCAAAGAATACATGGATCGCGGCGATCTGGTGCCGGATTCGCTCATCATGGACATCATGGAAGCGAGGCTCCAGGAGCCGGATTGTAAAAATGGATTCATTCTGGATGGATTCCCCCGCACCATTCCGCAGGCCGAAGCGCTTCAGACGCTTCTGTCCAAGCTCAAAATCAAGATGGACTTTGTGGCGAATCTCGATGTGCCGCGCGACGTCATTCTGGATCGTCTGACCACGCGCAGAACCTGCTGCAATCCCGCCTGCCAGGCAATTTACAACATCAAAAGCAATCCGCCCAAGGAAGACGGCACCTGTACGCTGTGCAACCATCAGACGATTCAGCGCGACGATGAGACGGAAGAGGCGATTAATAACCGTCTGGAAACCTATAATAACAAGACTGCGCCGCTCATCGGCTTTTACGAAAAAGCAGGACTGCTCAAGACGTTTTTGTCTCTTTCATCCAGGGACACGGTCGCTGAAATTAAAAAGGCGCTGAAAGCCTGAGATGCCGGCGATTTCATGATTGACTATGAAAAAGAGCTCAATTCCGAACAGTACCGCGTTGTCACGGAAAAAGGCGGGCCGCTTCTTGTTCTGGCCGGAGCAGGAAGCGGCAAAACGCGGACACTGACCTACCGGGTGGCCTATCTTTTATCTTCGGGCGTTCGGGCGGAAAACATCCTGCTTGCCACCTTTACCAACAAAGCCGCCAAATCCATGCTGAGCCGCGTCGAGAGCCTGGCCGACGCTTATACGGGAAAAATTACCGGTGGCACGTTTCATTCCATCGCGCATCGCTTTTTGCGAAGTTACGGCTATCGTCTGGGTTACAAATCAAATTTTTCCATTGTCGATAGCGAAGACGCCCGACAGATCATCGCGCAGGCCATGTCCGAATTGAAGATCGATTCCAAGGCGTCGAAGTTTCCCAAAAACAATGTGATTGCGGAGATGATCAGTCTGACGGTCAACACGCAAACATCGCTCGACGACATCCTGATTCACCGCTTTCCGTTTTTTCTGCATCTGGGTCAGGAGCTCTCCAGCATCGCCTGCCTGTATGAGCAAAAAAAGAAAGACCTGCAGGTGATGGACTTTGACGACCTGTTGTCCAACTGCCGCAGGCTTTTGCGCGAGCATCCGGATGTGTTGCAGACGCTTGCCGGCCGGTTTTCCCATGTGCTGGTGGACGAATATCAGGACACCAATATTATTCAGGCCGATCTGGTGGATCTCTTGGCGTCGCATCATCGCAACCTCATGGTGGTGGGCGACGATTCGCAGAGCATCTATTCATTTCGCGGCGCGAATTTCACCAACATCATCGATTTTCCCAAGCGCTATCCGGACTGCAAAATCTTCAAGCTCGAAACCAACTACCGAAGCACGCCGGAAATTTTGCATCTGGCCAATCTGAGCATCACCAACAACGAAAACCAGTTTCCCAAGTCGCTCAAAGCCGTGCGCGAAAAGGGTATGCGGCCGGTGATCGTTGCGGCCTACAATTCACTCAAACAGGCGGATTTCGTCGCGCAGCGCGTGGCCGAGCTGACCCGCTCGGGTGTGCCGTTTAGCGAGATCGCCGTTTTATACCGGGCGCATTATCATTCAATGGAGGTGCAGATGGAGTTTGTCCGCCGCGACATCCCGTTTGAAATTCGCTCTGGCATCCGTTTTTTTGAGCAGGCGCACATCAAGGATGTGACGGCCTACATGCGCGTGTTCGTTAATGGTCACGACGAGCTGGCCTGGCGCAGGCTTTTGCTCATGTATCCGAAAGTCGGCAAGGTGACGTTTGAAAAAATCTGGCGCTGGCTTGGGGCTCAGGAGGCGCCGCTTGAGGCGTTTTTTACGGAAGCGTTTTGGCGCGTTGTGCCCAAAGCCGCTCAGGCCGGGGTGTTGCAGTGCCGCGAGACGCTGATGCGACTGGCCAGTATTGATGTGCCGGATCGAACGCCCGAGCAAATCATTTCCGTGCTCCTCGATGAATGTGATTACCGGACGTATCTGCAGGACACGTATGCCGAGGCGGAAAACCGCGAAGACGACCTGATTCAGCTGGGCAGTTTTGCGGCAAGATTTTCAAGCATGGAAGAATTTTTAAATGAGCTCGCGCTTTTGACGAATCTGTCCAAAGAGGAGGAAATCGAGGAGCATAAGGACGATAAGGTGGTTCTGACCACAATCCATCAGGCCAAGGGCCTGGAGTGGTCGTATGTGTTTTTGATCTGGTGCGCCGACGGGATGATTCCGCTTTTTCGCGCGCTTAAAGATCCCGATGGCGAAGAAGAGGAGCGGCGGCTCTTTTATGTGGCCGTTACCCGCGCCAAAGATCAGCTGTATCTGAGCTATCCGGTGCTGGATTATTCCCGCGCCTCCGGCGAGGTGACGCAAAGCCCGTCTCGCTTTATCAGCGAAATTGCGCCTCTGTCTTCAAAAAGCGAATCGCGCCCCTTCGAGCAATGGGCGCTGCTGGATTAGTCCTGCTTACTTTTTTTCAAAAATAATATTTTTCAGAGCCGATTCGAGTTTCTGAACGGCAGCGGCATGCTGCTTGAAAGCCTCAAAATCATCCGGGGGAATCTGATGATCTTTTTCCTGAACGGCCAGATTCAGAATCAGTGTTGAGCCTTCAGCGTCAAAGCGGACGCTGCTGAATTTGAAGGGTTTGTCCAGAACGAACGACGGCGGCATCTTGCGGACCTTGAAACCTTTGGGAAAACGATATCGGGTGAGGGCCTGGTGGCGATAGGATGGGTAAAATACAATCGGATACGTTCGGGGATTTTTCGCGGCAGTGATGTCGCGGAACGAATCAAACGGGATTGCGCCGGTCAGCACCATGAGGTCATCGTCGAGTTTTTGAACGACATTTCGCATAAGGCCTTGAAGCTTCAGGACAAAGGGCTGAGTCGTGTCGGTGAAACTGCCGAAGCTGAGCTTTTGAACCTCAATGCCTCTTCTTTCTTCAAAATATTTTTCACGGTCGACAGGCGAGAGGTATTTGAATTCATCGCGGATGCCCTGAGCCGCCATACCGAAACCGGACATGGTCAGATCGATGTGCGCGTCGCCCGCCTCGTCAATGTGGTAAGTGGTTTCAACCTTCGTGAAATCCCTTTGGGGATCGGGTGCGGGGGTTTGAACAAAACGATAGGAACCGTCGGCCTGGATGACCATGACCGTTGACGGCCGCATAAACGGCGGCGAGTCATAGGCGGCGTTTTCGTTGGTGGCGTCAAGCCAGAAGTAGCCCGCGCCCCGGGGAACGACGGCAATCACATGGTCGAAGACCGAAAGCGACGGGATGGTCTCGTCGAAATATTCAGGATTCGACGGCACCAGCGCAGGAAGGCCGGAGATACCCGCGATTTGCAGCATGGACAAAAGGAGCGTCGTTTTGTCCTTACAGTCGCCATAGCGTTTCTTGAAGATGTCGGAGGCGGCATGCGGCATGTGCGTGTGCGGCCCGAGCATCACCGCGACGTAGCGCACCTTTTGCGCAACAAAATCGAAAATCGCCTGAATTTTGTCTTCATCCGTTTGCAGCCCGGCCGTGAGCTCACGGGTGAAGCGGGTCAAATCGTCATCCGGCTTCATCTGCTCGCGCACAACCCCAATATACCATTTGGACAGATTCTCCCAGCCCGGCATCGTCCAGAAAGCGACTTCGGGAAACGTCTTGCGGTCGCGGATGTCGGGCATGCGGGCCTCGCCAAGCACTTCTTTTTGCGGGCTTTGGCGAAAAACATATTTTCTCCGGCCGCCTTCGGAGGTGATCTCCGGCGAAAGCGACGTATGGAAAGGTTTATACTGAAGGCGAATTTTTTCCGGCAGAATAATTTCGAGGCTCTGTTGCTGTGCCGGGTGAAAATGAATCCAATGGAAACGGCCGGAGACGTCGAACGGAAGATAGGATTTGAGCATTTTCATCTCAAACGCATATTCCAGAATACAGCCATCCTCCACGGCCGGCATGGTAAAGCGTTTTTCTTTGATGTCCGTGTAGAAATCATACCCGGCATGCGCGGTGGCATCGTGGATGTCTTTGGGATTCAGAGCAATCACGCTGCCGTCCGGTCGGATTGTATTGGCGAAAAGGAGGTTGACGCTGCTGAATCCTTCCCGATACGCGATGGCCTGCGTGGCAAAGGAGCGCCCCCGTTCGTTGAAGATTTTTATCCGTTCGACCTGACGGAAGACGCCGGTGCCGTCTTCGAAGAATTCCAGCCTGGCGGAGTGCGCAAGCACGATAGCGCCCGCGTTGGGGTGATCCTGGGCCTTGGGCGCCTCTGCCAGATACGCTGCGACGTCGCCTGCGGTGATGCTTTGAATAGCAGGCGAATGCGCCGCGCAGGAAAGCGCGAGCAAGGACAACAAGATCAGTATGGTGGTCTTGGTGAGGCGCATACTAAAACTCCTTATTCTGCCTGTTTCTAGTTTAGTGCGTCTGACGCTTCTTTACATAAAGAGACTTGTGCACAACTGCATGTGGCCAATGCTTTGTCATTCCCGCGACGGCGGGAATCCAGTCCTGGCTAGAGTTCCTGGATTCCGGGTCAAGCCCGGAATGACAAAAAGGTATTTCTGACGCACTACACTAGACAATCTTCAGTGAAAGCTCCATCAGCTGCTCGATGCCCACCTTGGAGGGCGCGTCAGACAAAAGGCACGACGCCTTTTGCGTCTTTGGGAAGGCGATGACGTCGCGGATGGAGTCGGCATGCGTCATGATCATCGTCAGCCGGTCCAGGCCGAAGGCCAGGCCGCCGTGGGGTGGTGCGCCGTATTCCAGCGCATCGAGCAAGAACCCGAATTTTCCCCGCGCTTCTTCATCGGAAAGCCCCAGCGCGGCAAAGACTTGTGCCTGAACATCCTTGCGGTGAATACGGATGCTGCCGCCGCCGATTTCGGAGCCGTTTAAAACCAGATCATAGGCGCGGGCGCGCACCTTGCCGGGATCCGACGTCATGAGCGGCAGGTCTTCCAGATAGGGCGAGGTGAACGGGTGATGCGTCGAGACATAGCGCTTATCCGTTTCTGAATATTCCATGAGCGGAAATTCCGTGACCCATGTGAAGGCCAGCGCATCCGGATCGATGAGGTTGAGTTTTTTAGCCAGATGAATTCGCAGGTTGCCCAGTGAATCGTTAACCACCTTAGGCGAATCCGCCACAAAGAAAAGAATGTCTCCCTCTTTGGCGTCCATGGCGCTGCCTATGGCGGCGGCCTCTTCGGGTTTAAAAAATTTGTAGATGGGCGAGGTCCAGTCGGCGGCGTTGACTTTGGCCCAGGCCAGCCCCTTCGCGCCGTAAATAGCAACCACGTCCGCCAGTCCGTCCAAGTCCTTGCGCGAAAGCGACGCGGCTTTTTCGGCCTTGATGGCTTTGATCACGCCGCCTGAGGATGCCACGTCGGTAAAGAGTTTGAAGCCCGCATTTTTCACAATGGCGGTCAGATCGACCAGCTCCATTCCAAAGCGAACATCCGGATTGTCTTTTCCATAGCGACCCATGGCGTCGGCATACGAGAGCCGGGGGAAGGGGAGCGTCAGGTCTTTATTCAGGCAGGCCTTGAAGATGGTCTTCATAAGCCCTTCCATCATGACCATGATGTCTTCTTCCGTGATGAACGACATTTCCACGTCGATCTGCGTGAACTCGGGCTGGCGGTCGGCGCGCAGGTCTTCGTCGCGGAAGCATTTGACAATTTGGAAATAGCGGTCAAAGCCGGACACCATCAAAAGCTGCTTGAAGATCTGCGGCGATTGCGGCAGGGCGTAGAACATCCCCTTGGAGATGCGGCTGGGCACCAGATAATCACGCGCGCCTTCGGGCGTGCTTTTGGTCAGAAACGGGGTTTCGACTTCGATAAAGCCGTTGTCGTTGAAATACTGGCGCGTGGCGATGGCCAGGCGGCTTCGCAGAATCAGATTGTGCTGAATGGCCGGACGGCGCAAATCCAGATAGCGGTATTTCAGGCGCACATTTTCAGAGATGTCTTCATCGTCAAAAGAGAAGGGCGGCGTTTTGGATTCGTTGAGAATTTCAAGCTCGGAGATGACCACTTCAATCCCGCCGGTGGCGAGATTCGGGTTGTCCATGCCTTCGGGGCGGCGTCGCACGCGGCCTTTGACCGCCAGGACGTATTCGTTGCGGATTTTATGCGCTTCGCCGTGAACCGCTTCGCCGGCTTCCGGATTGAAAACAATTTGCACGATGCCTTCGCGGTCGCGCAGATCCACGAAGATGACGCCGCCGTGATCCCGACGGCGCTGCGCCCAACCCATTAAAATGACCTCATGGCCGTCGTCGGACAGGCCCACCTGTCCGCAATAGTGCGTTCTCGAATAGCGGGAAAGAAACTGACTCACAAAATTACCTCTCTTTTAGAATGTTGATTAAAATCTCCGGAAGCTGATCCAGAGAAAGACTTTGCTGCTCTTTGGTGCTCATGTTACGAAGTTTCGCGCAGTTTTCGACAAGCTCCTCTTCGCCCAGAATGAGCGTGTAGGCGCTGGAAAGTCTGTCGGCGCGCTTCATCTGACTTTTCAGGCTTTTGTTGGAATAGTCCATTGCGGCCGTAATTCCCTCGCGGCGAAGCTCGTTGGTCAATTTAAAGCCGATGTTCTGGGCACGGGGGCCCAGCGCGGCGATAAAGACGTCCGTCCGGCACGAAGACGATGATGCGGCAGGCAGGCAGGCGATAAGTCTTTCCATGCCAATGCCAAAGCCGATGCCGGGGACATCCGGGCCGCCCAGGAATTGGACCAGACCGTCATAGCGGCCGCCGCCCGCGACGGAATTCTGCGCGCCCAGCGCGCCGGATTTCACCTCAAAGGCGGTCTTCGTGTAGTAGTCGAGTCCCCGAACCATTTTCGGGTTGACGGCAAACGCGACATTCAGATCGGTCAAAAGGCCCTGCACGGTCGAAAAATGCCCGTCGCATTCGGGGCAGAGATATTGCAGAATGTGCGGCGCGCCCCTGATTATCTTGCCGCAGGACTCGACTTTGCAGTCGAACACGCGAAGCGGATTGGACTGGATGCGCCGCTGGCAGTCAGGGCAAAGCGCGCCTTCGGAATCTTTCAGGAAATCCACCACAGCGGAAGAAAATTGCGGACGGCAGGCTTTGCACCCCAGCGAGTTGATCTCAAGCGATAGATCGCTGACGCCCACGGACGTCAGAAAATGCATCAGCATGAAAATGACTTCCGCGTCTGCGGCGGGGGTGTCGTCACCGAAGAGCTCCACGTCAATCTGATGAAACTGGCGGTAGCGGCCTTTTTGCGGTCGCTCCCGGCGAAACATCGGGCCGAGCGTGAAAAGTTTTGTCACCGGATCGGCGGCTGAGAGGTTATGCTCGATAAAAGCCCGGATGACCGAGGCGGTCGCTTCGGGCCGAAGCGTCAGAAGCTCGTCGTCGCGGTCGCGAAACGTGTACATTTCTTTTTCAACAATATCCGTCGTCTCCCCGATGCTGCGCTGAAACAGCGCGGTTTTTTCCATAATCGGAACGCGGATTTCGCAAAAATTGAAGCGTTCAAAAATTTTCCGGGCGGCAAGCTCGACGGCATGCCAGGCGGGCGTATCCGAGGGGAGAATGTCTTTGATGCCCTTGATTGCTGTAATTTTGTCCATAGTCATATCCTAAATAAATCGGTAGCTTCTAACACATCGCCCCCGCGTTGGCAATGAATTTCATGGGAACGCGCCTTGAGCGACCCGATGTTGATGTTTGTACAAATAGTCAGTTTTAATTAATTGTTTGTCGTGCCTGCGAAAGCGGAAATCTGGTGATAATAATGATTTATGGATTGTCGCTTTCGCGAGAATGACCTCCTGGGATCCTTTTTGGGTGAATGAGGAAGCCAATCCACCAGAATAGCTTTATACCACCCCTGAAAGACATCCGGTCTTTTGTTCGATGCGAGCATCACAATTGCGTTGTGGCATCCTTGGCCTGATAGATAGCCTTGTCAACCTGCTTAAGCAACGCATCGAAGTCAGCATTTTCCTGTGTCGAGCTGACTAACCCAAGACTTGGTTCGACCTGATCCTTGCGGCATCTACTTTGCCGTGCACAAAAAAAGCGAAACAAACCTCTTTACCCGCATTAAGCTGGTTTTAGATCGGATTTTCGGGCTACCATTAATCTTAATGATTCAGATACTATACAGTCATAGGATACCGTTTATTATTTTTGTTTTACGGCTTTTGCAATCTCTTCAATTAATGGAAAGTTATAGGGCGTTCCGACAATCATTCCTGCTGGAGCCATACTTGACGTAACTACAATCACCATTTTTAATTCTGGAATAACTACGCAATATTGCCCTCCGGCTCCCCAGGCACGGTAACTCTCATACTGGTTCACCGGAATTACCCACCATTGATATCCGTAATGGGCCTTATCTTTGGTATGCAACGTATGGGGCTTTGTGGCTTCTTTTATCCATTCGGATGATACGATCTGTTTTCCTTTCCAGACGCCATTATTTAAATAAAGTAAGCCCAACTTGGCAATATCTCTCGGGGTAAGCTCCAGCCCTGCACCGCCAAAATAATACTCCTCTAATTTCGGCCAGTAATAGTCTTCTATCCCTAAAGGTTCAAAGAGATATTTTCGGGCGAAATCAAGCGTATCCATTTTGGCGGACCTGGTTAGAATCGCAGACAGCATATGCGAGCCGGCTGTATTATAATTATATTGTTTGTCATTATTTATGGCTATCGGCAGATCAAAGAAAGCCTGTATCTTATCTGATGCATGATACCATGTTAAAGCAATCATGCCAGTATCCCAGTCATCTTTCCATTCCAGATTAATATTCATGGAAAGAATATCTTTCAGAGTTAAGTTCTTTTTATAAGGTTCAATATCCTTCGCGTAGTAACAGTAATCAGGAAAAAAGTCAGACATGTTCATATCCAGCTTTGGGATGAATTTTTTATCAAGGGCAATGCCTATCAGCGTACCCGTAAAGCTCTTTGTAACAGAATAAATCTCAGCCCGCCGATCTAAACCACCAACGCCATAATATTTTTCATAGATAAGCTTATTATTTTTGATAATCAAAAGGCTTGTAATCCTACCGGGTTTTTTTCTGATAGATTGATCCTGTTTATCCAATGCTTCTAAACTCATCCCCTCCTCTTCGGGATTGCCGATAATCCAATCGTTTGTTTGCGCAATCACCAATGAGGAGATCATTGTACAAATGATACAGATTATAACCGTCATCAATACTTTTTGTGTCAATATACCCTGCTTTTTCATTTCGACCTCCAGGCAATTCATATTATTTATAACAACTCTGTTGTATAAAGATTAAAATCTCGACTTTGACAGCAAAAAAAATAATATTAAGAATAACAGTTTAGTCCCTTTTTAGCTCGGCAAACAAATCATCAGCTAGAATTATGATAAAGCGCGGACTGAGCATCGGACGTGCTTGCTGTGAGGAGCGTTTGAAAGAATTGTCGTGGGTAAACATTTTGCCTGCGGGCGGTTTGGAGAAATATGGAATCAAGTCTTGATTTATCACTTTCCCCCCATCGACTTAATCCCCTTGCTCACCGTCGTGTAATGTATCCCCAGATGATCGGCTATTTCCTTTAACGTGTAACCATGTGTGATATGCACCCGGGCCATCTGTTGGTTTCGTTTCTCCTTGTCGGTCCCCTGACTGATCAGCTTTGCAAGCTTCGGCCGGTTGACGTATCTCTGAATGCGGGAAACTCCTTGAGTGGCTTTTGCTTCTGCAATAATCCCCGATGGACATCAATGAATTTCTCATCACCCAATAGAATCTGCCCCCGAAGCTCTTCCCAGGGCGATCTGACGCCAATCCCCGCTCTGATAAACTTCCGATAAAGCTTTTGCGCCTCAGTCTTGATCAGTAAGACAAGCAGTATGGTCGCAGTGGATGACGTAACATGAATTATTTAATACAACCCTGTTTGTCAACATATTATTGTTATATGTTATTGTTATCTTTCATAGGAACGCGCACCGGGTGGGCCGTTTTTTAAGTTTTTTACCAGTGGCAAATCGCAGCAATCATGACAGGCTGTTTCAGATTCGGCGGCATCTTGTTGTTACAAATCCGGCCGGTTAAAAAACGCTGCGGGCAACAAGTTCAGCAAGCATCAAAGAAAAATCCTCATAGCCATGAAAGGTCTTTTTTAATTTCGAGGGGTACATATTGCTGAAGCCGCCGGATTCGCTCTTGGACTGGCGGATGGGTTGAAAACGGACCGAAGAAAGATTTTTTCAAACCATTTCCAAAAAAGAGATGACTGGCTTCTTCCGCATGGATATTCAGAACGCGTGAACCGGTTTTACCAGAGGCGATTTTTTTCAGGGCGCCGATCAAGCCCGCAGGATTTCGCGTAAATTGAACGGCCGAGGCATCGGCCAGAAATTCTCTTTGACGGGATACAGCGCTCTTGATGAGTCGCCCGAAAAAGACTCCCATGACCGCCGGAACCGTTATGATAATCCCCACAATTAAAGGAAGCACGACGACGAGAAACAGCAAAAGTGCGATAAATAAAGGGCACAGTATGATGATCAAGGCCGTTATTGGGGACTTGAATCCCGCTTTCAAGGTACCCACCACAAACAACCCGCAGGCCCGAATAATTTCCCTGCCTGTCATATATCCGATCAGGAGGCCGGCTATAATCCCCACAAGCCAGGTATTTAACCGTATGTCGTTGTTCAGGATATGACTGAACTCATGGGCGATGACACCCTGAAGTTCATCGCGCAAAAGCTCTTTCACACACCCCTGGGTAACGACAATCACCGCGTTTGCCGGAGAAAATCCTGCGGCCAGGGCATTAATGCCTGGTTCGCCGGCCAGAAGATAAACATGCGGAACGGGAACGCCGGAGGCAATGGCCATCTCTTCGACCACATTCAGCAGCCTTGTCTGACCGTGATCATCGTTGTGGCGATCAACCGGAATCCCCCCGAGCATCTCCGCGACCGACTGACCGCCCTTGCGCAGAGAAATTATTTTAATGAGGCTGCCCAGAGCAATAATGCCCAGCACACCGAGGGAAACCCACAGGAAGGTCATCGGCTGCCAAAAGCCCGTTGCCGATCCGGATTTATTGATCACGGTCATTGAGAAAACAACGGCCGTATAGGCACCGGCAATCATGCACAACACGGCGAATATGAAAAAAGGGATGAGAATGGATGTTCTTCTTTTGGCAATTACCTGACGTTCAAAGAAATTAATTTTTGTTCGGGGATCTTTTTTATCGGCGGCGTCCGGGCTGTCTTCGGAAAGCCGGTGGTAAGCAAAAGCTGCTCGCGTTGCACCTATCAGGAACAGGACCAGCAGGAGTTTGAAAAGCCGGCCGCCGGTGCTTCCTCCGCCCAATAAAAAGAATGTTGTTTCAATAATTATCAAAGTCAGGGCAATAATGCAGCCGACTCTTGATATTTTTTTATACATCAAATAGCCCGCTGCAAAATAGAGCGCTACGATGACCGTCAAAAACAGAGCTCTTTCTTTTTGCCCGTCATAAAGATTTAATATAACAGAAATGACGTTAAGGATCATGATCAGGGCCACGGCATAAGAACCGTACCTGACGGTTCTTCGGGCTGATTGCTCATCATTCATTTTGGGCCAGAAAATATTCAGAAATGTTTCCAAGGCTTCCTCTTTGCTCCAGGCGTAAACAGTCAGTCCGCCGGCTGCCGAAGATAATACGTCAGATTATCCCGCGCCTGCTTTTCAAAAGCTTCTCTCATTGAGGTTGTGTGATAAATTGGATTACGGGCAAGGAACCCGGAAAGCACTTCCCTGCGCTTCTGACGGAAGATTAATTCCGGAACCCAGCTATGCTCATCTCTTATTTGCATCTCATATTCTTCAAAGCGGGCACGGGGCACCCCCAGGATGGACAGATCAATGTCGACCAGCAGCATTTGGTCTTGCCCCCGCGGGGGAGCGTTGTGACGGGTGGCAAGAATAAGCTCGCTCACGCGTACGATGTGCTGCTCACATACGCCGGCCCGCAGAAGTTCGCGCGACGCCCAATCCGCGCTCCGGGCTTCATTGTCTTGCGCCGTTACGTTATAGATAGCGTCATGAAACCAGATCGCGGCCTCAACTTCAGCCGGCTCCGAAGCAAGGTTGCGATGCTGCCCAAGCAAAATCAGGCACTCGGAAAGGTGCTGCAACGTGTGATATTTCCTGTGTGGCTCGCGATATGCCGCAATGAGCAGCTCCCGCAGCGTGTGCCCGTCACCATTAGCGTTGAGCGACTTCCAACAGCGATCCCAGGATGTTTGCAGCATATCGCCCCAAATGCCCCGACGGTCTGGTGCATTTTCGGAGCAGTGCTCCGGCCCAGCCAGTCAGGTACACCGTTAAAATGTTCAATTATTCCGCAACACCGGCGGGAATCGTACCCTATTTAAAGAAGATTGAAAAGAAAATATCGTGGCAGGGGAAAAGAGCAAAGGAAAAAAATAGGGGTTACCCACCCAAAGATCATAAACGCCGGGCATGAATCAATGCGTTTTTTCGCTCTTCCCCAGTTCCGCCGCTGCGGCTCGTCCGGCAATCCGGCCGGTCAGAATGCTCGCGCCGAGAAATGTTCCCTCGACAGACGCTTTGCCGTTTACACCGGCAAGGCCGGTCAGCTCTCCTGCGGCATACAGGCCGGGCACAGGCTGGCCTGTGGCCTTGAGGACCCGGCAGGACCGGTCAATGGCAACACCTCCCATGCTTTTGCGCGTCAGAGGATAAAATTGCACGGCGTAGAAGGGCGCCTGTTCAATTCTGGTTGGCTTTGACCAGGGGGTGCGCGAGCCGCCGATGCGTCCGAAATCACTGTCGCTTCCAGCCTTGACCATTTCGTTCCAGCGCCGGACGGTATTTTCCAGGGTCTGAGGAGGAAGCCCGGCAGCCTGAGCCAGGTCACGCAATGTCATCGCCGACTTGATGAATTCATGCTTGCCGGCGTCCTCGAAAAATATTTTTTCAATGGATTCACGGCTCCATCCGGATACAAAAAAGTTTTTGCGGGCCGTGTGGTCAAATATTGCCCAGTACGTGCCGCCGGGCTGTTCCAGCAGGCTTGAAAAAGTAGCCTTCGTGTCTTGTGATTCATTGACAAAACGCCGTCCGGCCTTGTTCACCCAGATCGACTGCTGGCTGAAAGCGTTGGAACCCCGGTTTTCCATGGCGGCTGTCGGATTGGCAAGTCCGGTCGAATAATTCCATTGGTAATGCATGTTGACCAGAGAGGCGCCCGCCTCCCGCGCCATTTCGTGGCCTGTCCCCACAGCGTTTGCACCGGCGCCGATCAATAACCGTTCAGGAAAATATTGTTTTTCGGGCCAGTGCTCCCTGACCATTTTTGCATTTCCCTGAAAGCCGCCGGTGGCCAGGATGACGACCGGCGCAAGATAATCGACGGCGACGCCATCTTTGAGCCGCTGTGTCCGGACGCCGACGACACGACCCTGGTCGTCCCGAATGAGCAAAACCGCTTTGAATCGAAAGTAGAAGGTCACCTTGGAGCTTTGCCTGCAATGGCTGTAAATCGGTTCGACAAGCCCGCGTCCCTTGCCTACAACTTTATGCCAGCGCGGCACACGATTTCCAGGCATGAGAATCGCACCCTTTTCAAAGCGGACGCCAACGCGGATCAGCCAGTCGTAAATTTCATGGCGGGACTCATGAACATAATAGCGCACCCATTCGGCATCGGGACCGGAGCCTACTTCATCCCGGCCGTAGGCCATAAAGTCCTGATAGGCGATCTCGGATGAATCCTGGATGCCGGCTTCGGCCTGCTCGGGCGTGCCTGCAATGCAGATGGCGCCCTCGCTCATCCGGGCGGTGCCGCCAGGCACAGCCTGCATTTCAATCACCGCCACATCAACGTCCCTTTGGGCCAGCTCCCAGGCGGCCGCAAGCCCCGCAACGCCGGCGCCGACAATGATGACCGAATGTTGACGTTCCTCTACCCGGGCGGCAACGCCGGTCGATCCGAGTAAAATAAGGATCATCGCGCACAGCAACGCCTTCATGTTTCTCTTCATCTTCATCTCCGTGCTCTTTTAAAATCGGATGCGGTTGCGGGCGCCCTGCTTTCTGGAATCATTGATGCATCGCCGCCTTCATTCCCCAGAAATAAGAGGAGAACTTCCGTTTTCGTTGCGAGTCGCAAAACGAATCAGTCCCACAACCAGCAAAGCAAGGCTTATTCCCAAAAAGAAAGCGGTAATAATGCAATAGCTCAGTTTTTCGGCCTTCACTTTGTGATGGTTGTTGAGACGGACTTTGACATCATCTGCGGTTACAACGGACGTTTTCCCCGAATCATCAACCATCAGGAGCGATCCTTTTTCAAGGCGCTTTTGAAGCATCTGTTTTTCAATATAGAGCTCGAATTCCGGCCGGGACTGATCGAGCGTAAGCGCCATTTCCATCGGCGTCCACCAGATGTCTTTGCTGCCCCTGGAGGTTTCCAGGTATTCCCCGGCAAAAAATGAACCAAAAAAAATGGTGCCGATCAAACCGATAATGAGCAGCTCGTTAAATTTTCTTTTCATCTTAGCCCTCCTGAATTATCAAGCGTTCTATTTCATACGCTTCATTTTATTTATTTAAAAGTTTGCGGGGCTGGATACGGAAATGCTCAACCTGATTGAGTCGCATCCGAGGCAACGCTTAAAAACCGGCGGGAATGCGCCATGATGCCCCCCGTACTATTTACGCAGCTCCAGGACGGCTGAATTGAGCTTACTCATATATTCATTGATGCTGTCCACCATCTGCTGCTGCGCATTGGTGGTTACGAATATTTCATTAACAATCGCGATGAATTGATTGATGTTGTCTTCAATCTCGCTGAGCTTTTTCGCGTTGTCGTCAGCCAGCATCATACCGGTTTTTATTCCCGCCATGCTTTGAACGATCAGTTCATTGATCTCGTTTGCCGCATTGGAGGAATTCTTTGCCAAATTTCTGACTTCGTCGGCCACGACTGAAAAACCACTCCCGAATTCACCGGCCTTGGCTGCCTCTATCGCGGCATTAATCGCCAGGAGGTTTGTCTGGAATGCGATTTTACTCACGATGTTTACCTTTCCCGATATTTGCTGATGGTCCGACGATATCTTCTGCATCGCGTCCTTGACGATACCCGAAAATCCAGCGCCATCTTTCACCAGCGCCGCCGTTTTACTGGATAACCCGTCGGCGGTTGTCGAACGGCCGGCGGTCGTTTTCACGGTAAGCGACATCTGCTCCACACTGGAGACAGCCTGTGCCGTAAGGCTTTCAACGATCTCTTTCTGGCGGTCACTGGTGAGCATGGCCGCCTTGGTCTCTTCATGAGCCTGCTCAAGATCAGCAATATTCATCCTCTGCTGTGCCGTTACTTCTTCCTGGTAGCGGGCCTGTTCAAGAGCCAGCAGAATAAACATGCTGATGATCAGCGTAAAAAAACCATAAGGAACCATCCAGCAGTAAGGCAATCCCTTGTTGAGGGAGTAGATGTCGTGCCCTGCCGTGAGAAGCATCGCGCCCATCGCAAAAAGGATGACGATAAAATTGCGCCGTTTGAATTTTACAATCGCCATGCAAACGACAATGATGGATGCAATGACGTAGGCAAACGCATAAAGGGAGGCGATATTGCCGAAGTACCACTCCGACAAAGACAGCGTGCGAAGAAAGAAGGAAATCACGACAACGATGAAGGATGCCACGATCACCCATCGGGTTAAGTTTCGCCTGTTAGCCGGAATTCCCGCCATTTCGGTGAAGAACAGGAACACAAACGTACCAGTGAGCACAAACCCCGCGCGTGATATCTGAAAATACAAAAATTTGTCGCCGGCATCCGTCACCAGTCCGATCTGCACGGTGGTGAGCGAATAGGCCAGACAGGTCAAGGCAAAATAGAGATTTCTCCGGGTGTTGCCTCCTTTGAGGATAAAAAACAGAAAGAAGAAATACATGGAAATAATCAGGGCGGTGACCGAAGCCGCCTGCTGAAGATTGACATTGAAAAAGTTTCTCCAGAAAACTCGCGAGATGTTGCTTTCGTAGGTTGAAAGATAAAGTTTGTCGATGGGAAAAATCCGGTGCTGCGGATACACTTGAAAGGCCAGATCATTTTCCTTGTCCCCGAAATGGAGATGTTCGGTCATCAGCTGGATGTGCTGGGCAGTGAATATCGAATAACTCATCGCGTTATCATGCACGCCGACGCGGCAAACCAGCGCGCCATTTAAGAACACGGCATACGGGTATTCCTGCGGGCTGACATATAGGGTCATTCTTTCCTTCCGGAGAGCTTCCGATATTTTAAATGTTGTCCGGAAGGTAAACATGATTTTCCCCAGCTCGCCGTCGGAACGCCAGAGGTTTCCGTCATATTTCTTAAACCCCTGCGCCGCCGGATCTCCCGAGACGTATTTCCCTTCTGCTTTTTCGCTTTCGAAGTAGGTGTAGTCGAATAATTCAATGACCTGTGTTGGATCGGAGAGCACCTCAGCAAATGCATCGGTGCAGATCATGATGGAGGCGAGCAAAAACAGGACCAGCGAAACTTTACTTGATTTCATTTCACAATCCTTTTTTTAACGGAGAGGCGCTTTTTTAAGTGGAATTATAGGGCAGGGGTTGCTTTGATGTCAAGGCGGATGGATGGAGCGTGCAATTTTTCTCTTGACGGCAAGATTATAGGCGGTTGCTTTGTTCCTCTCAGATCAAACTGACACGCACCGCATCGCCTTCATTTCTCGATATCTTTCAGTGCTGCCGCAGCCAGTTGGCGAATGTAAGCGTTGTCGCTTTGCAGGCATTTTTTCAGGGCGGCAATGGCGGCCTTCTCTTTCAGGGCATGCAGAGTGACGATACATTTTGTGGTTACCTCAGGGTCGTCAAGTGCGTCTATCAGCGCAGCGACGGCTTTTTTCCCTCCAATTTTTCCCAACGCTACCGCGGCGTTCCATTTTAAATCCCGATCCCTGCCCAATGACCGATTTCTGTTCAGCGCGCCACTTAACGCACTGATCAACGGATCGACCGCTCTGGGGTCTCCTGACGCGCCTAAAGCGGATACGGCGGATAAAGCGACGCTATCATTTTTGTCGTTTAACAGGGAAATGAGACGATCAACGGCTTTGTGATGGGGTTTTCTGACAAAATAACTCGTGGCAGCGGCTCTTATGCGATCGGACGGGGCATCGAGGAACGCAATCATCACATCCGAAAGATCCGGTTCATCAAAATGGGAGAGCGCCCGGATGGCGGCTGCCTTGAGTTCATCATGGGGATCATTCAAGGCTTGGACGAGGGGCTCAGCGGATCGCTGATCTCTTATACGCCCCAACAGGTTGGCCGCCTCCACCCTTGTTCCGTTTCGCTGGTTCGTGTCCTGAAGGATCTTTATGACTTTCGGCACACATTGATTTGTGGCGCTGGCATTTAGACGAATGATGGCTGTATATCGGATATTGGGAGACGGATGGTCCAGAAGTTGAATCAGGAGTGGCTCAATTCTTTCATCTTCAAAAAAAATGATAAAATTTAAAACGCCATTAACGTGACGTTCTTCGTTTTTGCCAATTGCCGCGATGAGTTTGTCCACAATCACCGGATGAACCCATGGATCAGCCGACACGTTAATATCTGCGGGGATGTCCTTGTGGCTGCCCACAATATATCGCACGCCGTTTTTTCTGTATATATGAACGCGCTTGGCGCAGGTTCTTTGGGCGATGGCTCGGAGAGATTCTTCAACCGGTCCGGCAGGTGAGTATGTGCCCAAACGCGCGATAAGCGCGTCCAGAACTCTTTCGTCCGTAAAGTAGGCAAGCATTTTGGCAGCCTGCCATCTGACCCGCTCACTTTTGTCATTCAGCGCAGCCAGGAGCGGCTCCACCGCCCCGGAATCGCGTAACCTTCCGAGAGATTCAACGGACTGAAGCCTCACTTGCTCAGAGGGATCTTCCAAACCCCTGGCAATGATTTCGATGGACGGATCAACCGTTTTTGTTGCTGAGTCCTTCGGCAGTCCCGCTGACGATCTTCCGCGTGAAACGGACGTTGGCAGGTGCGATAAAGCCTCAAGAGCGGCTTTCCGGACTTTTTCATTAGGATCATTTGCGGCGGTCAGAATTAAATTTTTCGCTTCGCTTGCCCGAAGGACGCCCAGGAGTTTGATAACGCCTTCACGGAGATAGTCATCATCAGATTTGCGCATTAAAATCGGTTTGATTCTTTCCTTCTGGTCTCTATTGAGGTAAGGGGCATTTTTTTTCAGGGACGCCAGACATTCCTGCTGAACAAATTTCATGGTTATATCCTTGTGGTCGTCGAGCTGGGCGATCAACGCTTCCAGTGCTTTTTGTGCCTGATATTCACCCAATGAATGAGCTGCGCATAGCCTGACCCACGGGTTTTTATCCTTCAAGGCTTCAATGAGCGGATCAACAATCCGGTCCCCCTTATTGCTGTCAGTGTCGAAACGATACATTCCCAGGGCTTTTGCAGCCTCAGCGCGGACATGCGGATTGTTATCCGATGCCAATGCCTTGACAAGAGAGGGAACAATGGCTGTATTGCCGCAACAGTTCCGGCTTGAATAACCCTGACGAACGTCTTTCTGAATGTCCCCGCCAATGACCTTCAAGCAGGCTGCCGCCGCTTCTCGAACGGAATCGTCTTTGTCTTTCAGGGCTTCCAGGATGGGATCAAAAACTTTTATATCTTTGCGATACTCGCCGTAACTCAGAAACCAGAGATGATGAAGCGCCAGTTTCTTTTCCCGGGCATTGCCGCTTTTGAGCATATCTTGCCATCGGGGAAGTGATTCCGCGTAATATTCCGGAGATGCAATGACCTGATGCATTGGAAATACAAGTAACAGAAAAAATAAAATCCAAATTCTAAGCTTCATCGCCCGTCCTCCCTTGACGCATGCCATTGTTCCCATTCCACTCGCCGCAGGAATTCCGCTTTCTCAATGATTCCGCTTTTCAGGTTTCTGTTTACAAAAGTAGGCCATGAGACTTTTGGTTCCCCCAGGGCGGGATCAGGATATGAAAAAGAGTCTATACCCCAGAGAGCGGAATTGATTTCATCACAATGTTTTTTATGGCTGAAATCAGGCCCTATGGGATCGAGCTTTACGCTGTTTCCAACGTCTTTCAATGATGGATCCGGTTTTTGATACGGATTGTTATTGTCAATCCTTCGGATATAGGCCCGGTAGCCGGGCTG
The DNA here is from genome assembly GCA_964608995.1 of uncultured Smithella sp. Lineage (GTDB taxonomy): Bacteria > Desulfobacterota > Syntrophia > Syntrophales > Smithellaceae > UBA8904. The sequence goes on from CAZSQS010000021.1 coordinate 30,410, forward strand.
ATAGATGATGATATGGGTGGCTTCGAAAAAAGCCAGAAGCCCCATGTTATAGGATGCTTCGGGGAGATGGTATCTGCCGCTCTCGTCCGTGTCGATCAAGCGACTGCCCAGGGTTTCCGAATTTCCGCCTCCCACATGGGGAATCGTTTTAGTCCAGTAAAAAAATACGGATGCCCCGGCGATGGGTTGGCCCGTCGCACTGTCCTGAACCCTGCCCGAATAAGGTCCCAGCGTGATTGCCTCTGAGGACCAGGGCATACCCCATAAGAAGCAGGATGCCAAAATGATGAGGATGGCTTTTTTCATATCGACCTCCTAAAATTCTTCCATCTTCCATTCGCCACCAATATTATGAAAAACGACGTCAAAAGAAGTTTCCACGCCGTCTTGCGTCTTCGTGACGGACATTTGCGCCCATTGCGCTTTGGCGCTTATCATTTTTCCTGCTCCAAGACTTGCGCCCTCTTCTTTCATGGCTTTCGGGCCCATGGCGCTGAACATCTGCCTCATTTGCCCGGATGCATTAGATGCAAAGCAATTTGCTGCGGTTTCGCTATCGCCTTCCTGCAGCGCCTGCTGAAATGTTTTCCAGGTCTTTTCCGGCGACGCAAATCTCTTGTCTGTCGCCTGAGGTCCCAAAACCAGTTCTATCCTGCGATTGGCTGCGGCATTTTGAAGTTGCCGCAACAGGGCCTTCTCTTTTTTGACCATGGCGTTTTGCCGGTAATTTTCATAAAAAGCCGCTCCGAGGATAAACGCAAAATAGCCGTCGGGATATTGAGACAGATAAATATTCAGAGCCTCTTCAGCGGATTCGTCAATGCTCGAACTTGATGCGTTGAGGATTAAGAAAGCGTTTGTGACCTCGGAGGCAAAACACGGAGTGCTTTGCCGGATAAGGGCCGGCAAATCCGTTTTACCGGCAATTGCCAGGTCCTCATGAGCCGCCGGCGCCAGAACAAAAAAGAGCATCTGCAAGGCGAACAGCTTGCCAGGATTTGAAGCCGACCTGATTTTTCCAAGCAATGGCTGATAGGCTCTCCCGCTTTTCAACTGGACGCCGTCAATGCGATATTTGGCGATATTCATCAACTCATCGCTGATCATTCTGGAGAACTCGTCTCCCTGTTTTTCCCGATACTGTTGAAATGCGTCAAGTCCGTTCCGATAACAGTCGAGCGCTTTGTCAAAATCTTTCCGGGTTTCGTAAATCTCACCCAGATAAAGGTATTCGACGGGTGGATAGTGGTTCATCCGAGCCGCAACGTTCCTTAAATCAAGAAGTCCCTGATAGATCGCCAGTGCCTGGTCAGGTTGATGAAGTTTCCATCCGTGAAGATAAGCCAGAAAGAGTTGATTCTTGAACAAATGCACGGCATCGCCCCGTTCTTTTTGGTGTAATTGATTTCTTGCCCAAACGGCCTGGATTTCAAGAAGCTTGACCGTGGTTGCATAGTCGCCATCCTCATAGGAATTTCGTATTTTCTTTTCGATGTCATACCTGTCAAAACCACTTAAATCGTTATTTGACGTTGCGCCGGCAGCCTGCCCCTGTGTTTGAAAAATCAGAAAGAACACCATCGCAAAGACGTTAAAGAATAATCCGCGCATTTTTCTCTCCTTGGTTTAATAATTTCCGACGGACGGCGATGCGCTTGTTGCCTCGCCACAAAGCTGTGTTTTTTGGTGACAAAAAAGAGTAGGTGCGCTGCCTTTTCTTCCCGAGGAGGATAGAGGTCTTTGCCGTCGAATGTCTGATAGACTGCGCCTGTGGCGCTTTTGAAGCTCTGGTCGTTTTTGCGGCATGACCCACACCCCGCTTTATTCAATGGATTGTTCAATGATTCTAGTTAACTATTGCAGCTTACCAGGAGCAATGCAAGAATAAAAAACAGGCCATAGGGGCAAATGGGGACAGTATAGAATGCCCCCCGGCGCCTGAGGGAAAAGAAATCTGTATGCCGGGGTGCCTTCCAAAGAAAAAAAGGCGATTCCCGGGAAAAAGGCAAACAGCGGAAATCAATCAACCACCTCGCGGCAAACGGCTCAGCGGTTGATTTTTTTTTGAAGAAAAGGCATAAAACAACCGATAGGAAATATGCCGACTTGTTTTTACTTAATAATATTTTACTTCTCGTGTTTGGCTCACTCCGACTGCATTCTGCTATATCTTTGTTATTATTTGATAAATTGTTTTAAGCGGCAGCTATGGTGAAGCATTAAGGATATGTCCGATTACAATCAGCAGGAGGGATGAAGATGAACTGGATTAAGCGGCTTACTGTTGGCACACGACTTATGCTTGGATTTTCCGTGATGATTGTTTTCCTGATCATCGTCGGTGTATCGGGGTATTTAAGCGTAAAAAATATCAACGGGAACGTGGATGATCTTTTTACTGTGCGGCTTCCCGGCATGGATTATCTGATCGAGGCGGATCGGGATCTCCAGCAGTTGCTGGTTTCCGAACGCTCTATGATCTTTGCCGCCCCGGATGCGGATGTGTTCAAAAGCCTGTTGAAGGATTATGAGGAGAATCTGAAGCAATCCGATGAGCGATGGAATAAATATAAAAGCCTTGCGGCCACTGCCCGGGAAAAAGAAATCATTCCCAAGTATGAACAGGCCCGGCGGGAATGGGAAGGGATCTCCAGAAAAGTGATTGATGGCCGTCTCGCCAATACGGAAGAGGGAACCAAAGAATCCATTGAAATCACGCTGGGTGTGGCTAAAGCCAAGTTTGAAGTCATGAGAGAATACATCAATGAACTGACTGAACTCAATCTGGCCGAAGCGCAAAAAGCGCATGATGAAGCCATGAAAACCTACAGCAATACCCGGATGATTCTCCTGATCGTTATCTTTGTCGGAATTCTGACAGGCATAGGCCTGATCTGGATGATCAGCCGAAGCGTGACCAAGCCCCTTCGTGAGGTGGTTGACAGCATGACGGATGCGGCAAATCAGGTGGCTTCGGCATCGTCCGAGGTGGCCTCCGCCAGCCAGAGCCTGGCCGAAGGAGCCTCCGAACAGGCCTCCGCCCTGGAAGAAACATCCTCTTCGCTTGAAGAGATGGCCTCTATGACGAGACAAAATGCTGACAACGCCGCTCAGGCCAAAACGTTGACAGGCGAAGCAAAACACATTGTGGACAAGGTGGGCGATCAGATGAATCGCATGGTAACAGCGATTCAGGAAGTCAGCAAGTCCAGCGAAGAGACGGGGAAAATCATTAAAACCATCGATGAAATTGCGTTTCAAACCAACCTCCTGGCGTTGAATGCGGCCGTGGAAGCAGCCAGAGCCGGTGAAGCCGGGGCGGGGTTTGCCGTTGTGGCGGATGAAGTAAGGAATCTGGCGTTGCGGTCGGCGGAAGCGGCGAAAAACACATCCAGTCTGATTGAAAACACGATTGTGACGGTTAAAAACAGCCGCGACCTGACGCAGCAGACACAGGATGCCTTCCGGGAGAATGTGGAAATATCCAATAAGATCGGTCAACTGATTGATGAAATCGCCGCGGCATCCTCTGAGCAGGCTCAGGGTATCGGTCAGATCGGCAAGGCCGTGGCGGAAATGGATAAAGTGGTACAGAACACCGCCGCCAGCGCCGAGGAATCCGCCAGCGCCTCGGAGCAGATGAATGCTCAGTCGATGCAGATGAAGAGCAATGTGCAGCAATTGGTGACGATTATGGAAGGAGACCAAAACGCCCGCAGCAGATCCGTGTCTGTTGAACCATCGAGAACTGAAAAAAGATCAATTGTGCCGAAACCCGCCAAGCCAGGGGGCAAAAAGTTGCTGGCAGCGCCATCGTCTGTCCCGAAAAAAAAGCAGGCGGCGCGTCCCCAGGACGTCATTCCTTTTGAGAAAGAAAATTTCAAGGATTTCTGAGAGCAGGGGAGGGCAGGTATCGCTGGTAAAAATCTTTTCGTGCATTAATCAAGTGAATTAAGTGTAGTGTTGCTGGAATTCATGTATTCTCCTATGGCAGCATCTTCGACTCCGTCGGAGTCGAAGATGGAAGCGTGAATGTTTTTGATAAGAAAGTCCTTCGGCCAGCGCAGGCCCCGGCTAATCGAAAATTAATTGACTTTTTTTATTATATTAGGAAAGTTACCCAAAGACGGATAAAGTCGTCGGGTCGTCGCAAGCATCTCAACCATTCAATCGAATCAGGAGGGTTCTTATGGAAAAGAAATCTTTTAAACGTTTTATAGTTTTGACTGTCGCGTGTCTGTGTCTGACGGGCATGGGCGCATCAACCTGCAACGCGCAATGGTGGTGGACGTCATCGAGCTCGTCAAGCAGCAGCGGCGGCGCATCCAACGACATGGAAAAGCCGGTAGTAACGTCATTCACTCTACCCGCATCGGTGACATCGCGCACGATTCCCATTACGTCCTTTAAGGTGACGGATAATGTAGGGGTAACCGGTTACTTGGTCAATTCCTATGATGCGTCCTATAATTACGAGTACATGAAGGCGGATCCCGGCTGGACATCCAGGCCACCAACATCCTACAGGCTTCCTAACAACGTGCCGAAGGGCCAAGTCACTCTTTATGCCTGGGCCAGGGATGCCGCAGGTTATATTTCAGTTACCAAAAGCGCAACAACCAGCGGAGTGCCTGAAGTTACTGCCGCGCCTGATCTTGTCGTTGCGAAAGTTATCAATCCCGCCGTAACGATCACCACAGATAAACGCACTTTTACGATAACAGACACAGTCGTTAATCGGGGCAACATAACAGCACGCGCGTCCAAAATGCGATACGATCTGTTGATTTTGTACATTAATCAATGGAACCAATGGTTGTGGATGAGCCAACCCCTGACAGGAAGTCGGTACGTGCGGCCACTCAGGCCCGGGGAAATTTCAACGGGAACCGTGATCGTCCAGGTGCCCAGCGGAACTCGTCTCGGAAACTGTACTGTCAGAGTCTGGGCTGATGATGAAAATGTCGTAGATGAACTCGATGAGAATAATTGCAAGAGTTCCGGAACGCAGATTACCATCCAGGGGTAATCATTGATTCAATATTTCATTAGGCGGGCGGTTTGCTTGATAGACAACCGCCCGCTTTTTGTCATCCATTAAGGGTGGGGAGGATTATTTTTAGTTTTATCAGTGGCAAATCGTGGCGATATTTTTTATAGTAGGCCCGCTTTAGGAGGTGCGCATGATGACAGATTGTCAGATCGGGCGGGTTCGGCTTCTTTACGGTCAGAAGGGCGGCAAGTATCCTTTCAACCATTCCCTGTATTTGCAGGGGGATAAGGCGCGCGTGGTCATCGATCCCGCCTGCTGTCCGGAAAAACTGGCCCGCCTCAAAGACGAAGGGGTGGATCAGGTCTGGCTTTCACACTGGCATGAAGATCACATCCATTACCTCGGGCTTTTTGAATCCTGTCCAATGCGGATCTCCGAGCGGGATTTTCCGCCGCTCACGGATTTGAGTATTTTCATCGACTGGTACGGCATATTAAGTGAATCCCAGCGCGCCTACTGGGAAAAGGTCATGCTTGAAGAATTCGATTTTCAGCCGCGCGAAGACGCGTGGTTTCTTGAAGACAACGTGGTGGTCGATCTGGGCGGGCTTTCGGTTCAGGTCATCCCCACACCCGGTCACACACCGGGGCATCTGTCCTTCTTTATTCCCGAAGAAGAGCTGCTTTTCGTCGGCGATTACGATCTGACCTCGTTTGGGCCGTGGTATGGCGATGTCTTATCCAGCATTGAAGACACGATTGCGTCTATCCACAAGCTCAAGGCTATACCAGCCAGACGCTGGGTGACCGCGCACAATACCGGGCTATACAGAGAAAATCCGGGGGACCTTTGGGATGCTTACGAAAATACGATTTATGATCGGGAACGAAAGCTGCTGGCGGTGCTGGATCAGCCAAAGACGCTGGAAGAGATTTGCGCGGCCTGGGTCATTTACGGTCGCCCGCGAGAGCCAATGCAATTTTATGCGTTCAACGAAAAAGTCATGATCGGCAAGCATCTGGAGTATTTGCTCAAGCGCGGCAAAATTATTTTAAAAGACAAGACCTACGAAAAGGTCACTCAATAACCATCCGGAAAGAAGAAGGAAACTTAAAAATGCCCATTACGGAAATTCTCACGCGAAATGCTGCACTTTACGGCGATGAAATCGCTCTGATTGAAATCAACCCTGACATTCAGGACGCCCCGGCCAACTGGAAGGAATACGACCTGGTCGAAACCAATCCCGAAAGGCGCTACCGCCGCGAAATGACCTGGCGCGAATTTGACGACAAGGCCAACCGGCTGGCCAACTTTCTTTTAGGCAGAGGCCTGCAAAAGGGCCACAAGGTGGGCATTCTGCTGATGAACTGTCTGGAGTGGCTGCCGATCTATTTCGGCATTCTCAAGACCGGGGCGCTTGCCGTACCGCTCAATTACCGCTACACCGAAGATGAAATTGCCTACTGTCTGGCGCTTGCCGAATGTGACGTGCTGATTTTCGGCCCGGAATTTGTCGGCCGCGTAGAATCGATTTTTGAGAAGATGCCGAACGTGAAACTTCGCCTCTTTCTGGGGCAGGGCGCCCCCGCCTTTGCCGAAAACTATTACGCGCTTACGGCCTGCTGTTCTTCCGTCGCGCCAAAAATTTCGCTTTCCGATGATGACGACGCGGCGATTTACTTTTCATCTGGCACCACCGGTTTTCCCAAGGCCATTCTGCATGGACATGCGGCCCTGATGCTGGCCTGCGAAGTGGAAAAAGCCCACCACGGGCAGACGCGGAAGGATAATTTTTTGTGCATTCCGCCCCTGTATCACACCGGCGCGAAGATGCACTGGTTCGGCAGTTTTCTGGCGGGAAGCCGCGCGGTGCTGTTGCGCGGCGTCAAACCCGAATGGATTGTCAGGACGGTCTCTGAAGAGCAAATCACGATTGTCTGGCTTTTAGTGCCCTGGGCGCAGGATATTCTCGATGCCATTGAATACGGTGATATTTCGCTGAAAGATTATCGGCTGGATTCGTGGCGGCTGATGCATATCGGCGCGCAGCCCGTGCCGCCGAGCCTCATTAACCGCTGGAAACAGGTTTTCCCCCATCATGACTACGATACAAATTACGGTCTTTCAGAATCCATCGGCCCCGGCTGTGTGCATCTGGGCATCGAAAACATCCACAAAGTCGGCGCGATTGGGAAGGCAGGCTATCAATGGGAAATCCGAATTGTCGATGAAAACGGTGACCCCGTCAAAAAAGGCGATGTGGGTGAGCTGTGCGTCAAAGGCGCGGGGGTGATGAAATGCTATTTCAATAATCCCGAAGCTACGGCCGAATCGCTTAAAGATGGCTGGCTTTACACCGGCGACATGGTGCGCGAAGACGAAGACGGTTTTATATATCTGGTGGACCGCAAAAAAGACCTGATCATCACCGGCGGCGAAAATATTTATCCTGTGCAGATCGAAGATTTCCTGCGCGCGCACGAGGCGATCAAGGACGCGGCCGTCATCGGCCTGCCGGATCACCGATTGGGTGAAATCGTTGCGGCGATCATTGAATGCAGGCCGGGTGTTATCTGTTCGGAGGCGGACATTGCGCAGTTTTGCAATGCGCTGCCGCGCTACAAGCGGCCGCGCCGGATCATCTTCGATGCCGTACCGCGAAACCCCACCGGAAAAATAGAAAAACCGAGGCTTCGCGAAAAATACGCAGGCGGGGAGAGTCTGGTGGAAATGGAAACGAAGGGGTAAAAAAGCAACACAGCGCCGGGGGCTTAAAATTACTGATCTGATGAGCCCTGCGCCGGGTTTTGTGAGATCGTTTCGTACCGGGAGCCATCCGAATAAAAATAGGTGAGAGTGACGGGACTGCACTGCATTAAGTCGATTAACGACGGGTTCGGGTTCATTCCCGCAGCGGATTCGGCGTCCGTCCGCGGCAGCGTTATCGCAAGGGACTGTGCCAGGGGATTATCTGCAATGTTCGCATGAAGCGTATCGTAAAGCTGTTGGCTAAGCTCTGGAAGAAATTTGTCGCGCTTCGTCTTGATGCCGATTTTGGTTTCCGATTCATTTTTAATAATATCGGCGATGTCAATGTCATGATCCGGATATTGCCGCCGAATTTTATCGATCAGTGAGGTCAGGACAAACAGATTGGACGGACTGAGCGCTTGAGTGAAAATGAGCTCCACGATTGGAGGCGCTTTATATAACGATTCGAATTCACCTGGGGCAAATTCTTTTTTATGCCGGTCTTTGTCTTTTTCATGCTTTTGGCAGAAATAAACGGATTTGGCCTTGATGCCTTCGATATTCCATCCGGCGGCTGAAACGCCGCAGTAGATGGCGCCTGTCAAATCGGCCCAGGAAAGGTTGGCCAGGTTGAAGTTGACGGAAATGATTTTTGCGCCTTTTAAAATGGCCTTACTGAGGTTGGCCTGAGTAAAATTGGCAAAACTCAGATCCGCCTCGCTTAAGTAGGCGCCAATGAGCTCGGCTTTGCTCAGGTCAGCGTGACTTAAGTTGGCATCGCTTAAGTTGGCATTACTTAAGTTGGCATCACTGAGCAGGGCGTGGCTTAAGTTCGCCTCGCTGAAATAGGCCTCGCGCAGATTGGTCTCATGCAAAATGGCGTAACGAAGATCGGCCCGGTCAAGCGCGGCGCGGCCCAGATCCGCCATGTTGAAGTGCGCGCCACGGAGATCCGCGCCTGCAAGATTGGCTTTGTATAGTTTTGCGCCGTAAAAATTGGCGTTGCTTAAGTTGGCGCCGCTAAGGTCGGCCCGGCCCAGATCCGCCATGCTCAGATCGGAATTGCTGAGGTCTGTGTCCTTGAGGTTGGCTTCATTGAGCTTGGCGCCGAAAAAGCTGGAGTTACTTAAATCAATACCGCCCAGATCCACTCTTTTGATGTCCCAGCCTGTTTTGGGCATCGGGCCCCGTACAATATCTAGCTCGATGAGTTTGTCCCATGTTTCCTGCTTCTTCATGTCTTAGTTGTCTCCAAATGAACCCCGCCTAGGATTGCTCGCCGGCTTCGGCAATTTTTCTGCGCAGGATCACCAGCGTGCGGGCGGCCGCGCTTTTGATTTTTTCAGGATAGTCCCGCAATCCCAGGAATTTTTTGGTTTCCGCAATTTCGGAAAGAAAGGGGATGGCCTCGGGAGAACCGATGACGCCAAGCGCCACGCAGATTTTTTCTTCCAGCGTGATGCGGGTGGCTGATATCCGAAGCGGCCTGTCTTTCAAAAGTAAAATAAGCCGTTCCACGGCTTCCACGGCTCTGGCTTGCCCCAGGGCTTCCACGAGATTGATTTTAAAATCGTCCCGCACATGAAACAGCGCCGAAAGCAACAGTTTGGCCTTCTGCCGGCCGCCGATGCGTTGAATGCTCTTGAGCGCTTCCTGACGCACTTTGACGTTGTCGTGACGCAGCAGCGGCGCCAGCGATTCGGCGCTTTGGTCATCGCCGATCTGCCCTATCATGTAGGCCAGGTTGCGCATGAAATACCAGGGCTCGTCTTTTTTCATTCTGATCATGATGAGCGGCAGCGCTTTTTCCCGGACGGATCGAAGCAGGTGCATGATTCGAACGCGGATGTCGCTGTCGGCGGTCGTGCGAAGCTGATCCAGCAGGGTGTTGAGAGCGGCGCTGCCCAGCGCATTTAGGAATTGCCGGGCGTCCTGCTCTCTGGCGCTTTCGAGCGTGTCGATGTCATCCATCATGTCTTGCAGATTTTTCCACGACGCCAGTTGGGAAATCATGATGTTGTTGATTTTTTTGACGTCGTCGGTTTTTGCCGCGGGGCCGGGATGATCGGCGCTGAAGGCTTCCAGATAGGGAAGGGCTTGGGCATATTGCTTTTGGGCCAAATGCTTCTGCGCCTTGTTTTTTATAATGATGCAAAATTTTTCATAGCCTGTCGAATAGAGGGGTTCGGTGGCTATCCAGGCTCTCAGACGGCTGTCGATTGAAGCGAGGACTTCGCCGACCAGTTCATCGGGCAGATGTTCGATGATGTCGGCCAGACCTCCCCCGGCGCTGGCGCGAATTTCGCTTTTGGGATTTTTCAAATTCTCGGCCAGACGCTCGATCATGTTTTTCATGGTTTCTTGTTCTTTTTGCGCGATGAGTTCTTCAACAATTTTGGACATCACGGACATCAGGGATTTGTCCATGAGCGTCCGGTCGTCCTGGATGTGAAGCACATATTTTTTCGCGATCTGCATGACCTTCTTGTCGCCGGTTTCGGCCTCCGCTTCAGCTGGTGCGGGTTTTGTGAAAGTCTTCACCGGCACGGCCTCTTTGGGGGAAGGGCTTTGCGCACTGCCTGCCGACGCCTGAGCACCCGGCGCCTCCTGCGGGAGTTCATCCATTAAATACTGCAGAAGCATTCCACCCAGCAGATGTTCCATGTTCTGGCTGGTCAGATGTTTGGACATGGTCGGGTCCGCTTTGGCCAGCGTTCGTCCGACATCTTTTGAAAGAATCCCACGGCTTTTGTCATCCATGTCGCCGGAGAGCCTGTCGAGCAGCCACAGCATGTGATTGACATTTTCGGTAATCTGAACGCCAGAGAGAGATCCCTTTTGCGTCATCGTTTGCGACAAGCCGATTTCAAAGGCGCGTGACAGCGCCTTGGGGTCTTTGGCCATTTCTTTCAACTGGGGAGAAGTCGGATCCATATCCGGATGGCTCAAAATGAGAAACCGGCTGATTTGATCGTCGGTGATGTCGAGCGTGGCGAGGATCTGGCGATTTTTATCGACGGCGACATAGACCTTCTGATCCAGTGCGATATGGGTTACGTGATGATCGGCTAATAGCTTTTCCAGACCGCCTTCGCGCTGAATCAGTTCCGGCGGCCGGGCCATCTGCTCAACAAAAAAAGAGAGTTCTTCGGGGAGCAAACCATTTTTAAAGATGATGCTTTTGATGCCGAATGCAATCAGCATGCCCAAAAGCGACGCCAGATGAGGCCGTTCCTGGTCCTTTAAACTAACCTGCCGGTCGCAGATGATCAGATTCTTTTCCGACTCGGCGTACATGACCTGCTCCTGGCCGTCGAGCAGATTTGTGATGGCCTGGTAGAGCCTCTCCTGAGTCGAGATGACAGTAGAACTGGAAGGCGGATAGAGGCGAACGTTTTTGATGGCTGTATTGAGGATGGGTAAAACATCGAGCGCTTTACTGGCGATGCTGAGGTCTTTCATCATGATGACTGCCATTTACACTTTTTCTGATGACGCAGGTAAAAAACGTCAGAAGCTTGTCCGCGCCGCCCAAAATAGGAGAAAACATTATTAAACATAGCGAATATCATAAGAGATATGGGCGCGTGCTGTCAAGAAAAGAATCAGAAATGAAGAAGAAAAGTGCGTAAAAATATTAGCAGACAGGTCAGCCTGTGACGAGGTATTCATAAAGAAATGACCACTGCGGCTTCAAGCTTCCCGCTGTTTGACCCGCCCGTCTTCCAGAACGTACTTACTGGAAAAGAGATCCGGAGAAGCGCCCATTTTGGTCATGACGGCCATGACCAGTTGTGTTTTGGTCTCTTCAATACGGTGGGGCGGTTTTTCACCAACAGCCATCTGAACAAGCTCTGTGATGTGATAAATGTCCAGGCCGGATTTTGCCGCGGGGCTCGAAAGCCCCAGGCAACCGGTGCAACCGACCACCAGCGCCTCCGCGCCGGTGGATTTGGCTTCCAGAGCTCTTTTTTCCGCCACTTCAGCGGCCAGAGGCGAGTTTCGTCCAACCAGCGGTGTTGCGCAACAGAGTGTATTGGCGCGGTTGTGTGTCATTTCCACCATCTCGGCGCCCATGGCGCAAAGGAGTCTCCGGGGGCTCTCAAACATCTGCGGGTCGAGCTTGCGACAGGCGCAGGCATCATGGAACGTCACCTTGTTCGGGATGGGAAAAGAGAATTGAAGGCGGCCGCTTTCGTGTTCTTCCAGAAGATAATCCACGATGTTGCGGGTTTGAATATCGAAGCCCTTAATCAGCGAGGGATAGATGTGCCCCAGCATATACTCGCATTCCGGACAGAACGTGATCAGCTTTTTGATGCCGGTTTTTTTCAATTCCGAAAGAAGGGCACTGCCTTGAATGTGCGCTTCATGCTCCCCAAAAAGATGATAAGCGTAAGCGCCGCAGCAGTATTTCATTCCGCCAATAGCGGGAAGTCCGGAAAACAGAGCGCTTTGGGCCAGATCTGTGTAAATGTAGGACAGACTGCAACCCAGATAAAAGACCTCTTCGGCCGGCTCCGGATTCATCAACGTGTTGAGCCGCTCAAGTTTTGCGTCGCGGTCGATTTCCAGCCCGGCGGACATAATGCTGTAGGGCGAGTTGTCCGACATGAGGCGAAGCGGACTGACGCCAACCCGGCGGTTTTGCGCCTGCAAAATATCTTTGCGCAAAGCGGATGGATGAGATTTCGTCGGGCAAATGGCGTCGCAGTAGGCGCACCCGGCGCAGGACGCTAAAACGGCCTCCGACACGCCGGTTTCAATCATGCGCGACACTTCGTGCCTGGCTTCCTCTTTAGGCATTTTTATAAAAGGACAGGCGACCAGACACGCGCCACAGCGTTTACAGGTTTGAGGATTAAACATTCGCATTTTGCGCCTTATTCAAATCACCGTTTTAAAATCACACGTAAAATTGAGCATGAATTCTTGGTTCCCGGTGTCGTTTTTTCGATACATGCGCCCGAGATAAAGCCCATCGGCCACTTTGCGGATTTCATCCCTGACTTGAAACATCGCAAATTCCGGAGCCTTGGAATAGTCGATGATGATGCATTCTTTGCCGTCATGCAAGCTGATTCCATAATAGACTTCCGGATAAGCAAACGGATTATTTCTTTGCACCCGGCACATCGTCGCCAAACGCCCAGAGAATTTCACTGATGGCAAATTTGACGGAAAGGTCGGTGTTGGACGCTTTAGCCGCCCCGCCAATGCCCGCCCAGCAGCCGGGGCAGTTGACGCTGACTTCTTTCATGCCCGTGGCCATGATCTGATCCATCTTCTTTTTGGCCTCCAGAGCGACCAGGGATTGGTCGTAATTGTTGCGGATACCGGCGGCAAAACCACAGCAAAGGGAATTTTCGCGGCTGTTGGCCAGCTCTACGGTTTTCATGCCCGCCGCTTCATGCAGGCCGCGCACCGCGCTGTAAAATTTGTTGCCCAGTTCACTTACGTAACAGGAATCGGAAATGGCGATGTCCTTGGAAAATTTGCGCTCCATGGCCAGCTCTCCCGTCTGGAGTTTTTCCCAGAGCCATTCGTAGAGTGAAATCACCTCAAATGGCAATTTCACGCCGTGATCCTTGGGCCAGATGTTGCCCAGATAATTGCTGCACGACCCGCAGTAACAGACCAACCGGTCGGTTTGAAGCTGTTCGAGGGTCTTGTGCGTCCGTTCGACCAGATCGCTGAAGTAGGCGTAGTCGCCGAAGCGGTGCGGAATCTCACCACAGCAGGCTTCCTTTGGCCCGAATTTGGGAAGGCTTGCCAGCGCTTTGGAATGCTCCAGTCGCCGCGGAAACGTCCGTCCGACGCAGCCGATAAATAAAACGTCTTTGGATTTGCCCGGAACGTGAGACCATTTTTCCAAAACGTCCTGATCCTCCGCCGGAAGCGATTTGTAAATATCGAAAAAATAGCCGGATGGGTTTTTGCCGGTCATCATGTAATCAAGCGTCGGAGGAATGCCCTTGCCGGAGGCGCGGTTTTGTTCGGTGATGCGCTCCATGATCAGGTTGTAGGGCCTTAGTCCCTGCGGGCAGAAACTGTTGCAACTGTAGCAAAAGGTGCATTCGGCCAGCACGCGCTTGGTGGGTTCGCCGTTTAAAAGGCGCTGAAATTCTTCTTTCGATTCGTCTTTTCCCATTTTCATCACGGGGCATTTCTGAAGACACATTCCGCAGGTGACACAGGCGTCACTGTTTTTCCCTTCGGGGATAAAGGCATCAATGTAGCTTTTGCTGGTCATAAATCCTCCTAATATAGTGGATGGTTGATGGTTCCTACTCCTTCAATCTCGCCTCGCACGCTCGTGACGTTAGTATTTGACGGAAGAAAAGAAAAGTGGCATAAACGGCAATGAACGCCGCGATTGCGGCAAATGCGAATTATTTTAAAAAAAGGACGATATGAAAAAGGTTTCCATCCTGGCGACGCACTCGACGATTGCCACGACCGTTTTAGGCCCGATGGACGTTTTTTTTCTGGCGGGCAGGCTTTGGAATGTCATTTCCGATACGCCGATGAAGCCTTTTTTTGACGTGGAAATTGTTTCGGAAAAACAGGGACCCGTCAAATGTCTTAACAACCTTTTGATTGAACCCCACCGAACCATTGCAGAGGTCAAAAAAACCGATCTGATCATCATTTCCAGCATCAGCAACCGGGAGAGAAAACCGAATTTTAATCCGGACACGATCCGCTGGCTTAAGCGGCAGCACGGCCTGGGTGCGTCCATCGCCAGCGTTTGCACGGGCGCTTTTTTACTGGCGGCCACGGGGCTCCTTGACGGCAAAACGGCGACAACGCACTGGGGGTTTGTGGATTTGTTCCGCGAACGCTACCCCAGGGTTGAGCTCAAGCCGGAAAAGCTCATTACCGATGAAGGAACACTGTATTGCGCGGGTGCGCTTTCCGCGGGGATTGATCTGTCTATTTATCTGGTGGAAAAATACTGCGGCCATGACGTGGCGATCCAGTGTTCCAAGGCGCTGATGCATGACATGGGCCGTCAGTCGCAGGCACCCTACAGTGTTTTGCAGTTTCAAAAAAAACATGGCGACGAGGCAATCCTAGCGGCGCAGGTTTGGCTTGAGGAGCATTTTACAGAGCCGATGGACATGAACGATGTCGCACGGGCCCACGGGATGAGCCGTCGGACATTTGAGCGGCGCTTTAAAAAGGCCACCGGCGACACGCCGCTTTACTACCTGCAAAAAACACGCGTGGAGGCGGCCAAAAAAATTATTGAATCTCAAAGCGCGTCTTTTGATGAAATCAGTTACGCCTCCGGATACGAAAACACCGGCCATTTCCGGGAAATTTTCAAAAAGCACACGGGCCTTTTGCCCTCGCAGTACGAACGGTATTTCCGTTCCGACAGGGGATTGCGATCTGTTTGAGTAATCCCCCGGGCGGAAAGAAGATAATCACGTGGCATCCCGTACATAAAGGAGGCACAAGATGAAAATATTGATGACCGGCGGCACGGGGTTTGTGGGCACAGCTCTTTCGCGACGACTGATTACCGATGGCCATACCGTGACGGTTCTGACACAGACAAAAGACGATACGCCCCTGAAAATGCCCAATCTTCGATACCTGATTGGCGATCCGAATGTTCGGGGTGCGTGGCAGGATGACGTTCAAAAAGCGGATGTCATCATCAATCTGGCCGGTGCCTCCATCTTTAGCCGCTGGTCAAATGAACGGAAAAAGATTCTGCTTGATAGCCGCATCAACACCACGCGCCACCTGGTCGAGGCGCTTCCCGAGGATGCAAGCGCCATCACGCTTTTCAGTACATCGGCTGTTGGATATTATGGTTTCTGCGGGGATGAAGCGCTTGACGAATCGTCGCCTGCCGGAAATGATTTTCTGGCCCGGCTGGCGCTCGACTGGGAGGCAGAGGCTTTGCGTGCAAAGGATAAAGGCGCGCGGGTTGTGCTGACCCGGTTCGGAATAGTGCTTGGACAAAACGGCGGGGCGTTGGGTCAGATGATTCCGTTATTCAAGATGTTTCTGGGCGGCCCGCTGGGGTCAGGCCGTCAATGGTTTTCGTGGGTGCACATGGCCGATCTGGTCGAGGCGTTTGTTTTTCTTGCCAGCCACCCCGAAATATCCGGCGCGGTCAATCTGTGCGCGCCAAATCCTGTCCGCAACCGTGAACTGGGACAGGCGATTGGTCGGGTGCTTCATCGCCCCTCTTTTCTGCCCGCGCCTGCCTTCATGATGAAGTTGATTCTGGGCGAGTTCGGTTCTGTTCTTCTTGAAGGCCAGCGGGCCATCCCCCGCCGTCTGCTGGAGGCCGGTTTTGTTTTCCAATATCCGCAAATTGATACGGCATTGCGTCAGATTATTGTATGACATTCATGAGATGTTTCCCCTGGAGCCAAAAACAATGCCTGTCTGGGAATTGACGTTGACAGACCTTCGATCACGGATGTATAATCCGTTCAGTTTAAGGCGTATTTCAAATCACGATGTCGTGTGTTAACAAACTTTTCTACTTTTAACCGAATCATACTTGGATCTTTAAAGCACCGGAATTGTCGCTAAGTCACCTTCTGTCTTTGCGTACAGAAGGAAATCTTTTTGAACCGTCTAAAAAATACGGGAGGATAAAAATGAAAAAAGATGAAACGAACGACAAAATGTTGAGCAGACGAGGCTTTCTGAAAACGGCCGGTGGGGCGGCGGCACTGGCAGGACTGACGGCAAGCAGCCTGCCGTTTATGGCCGGACAGGCTCAGGCGGCCTGCGATGTTTTACCCAAAAATTGGGATGAAACCTACGATGTGGTAG
>CAZSQS010000022.1:0-45433 GCA_964608995.1 uncultured Smithella sp.
AGCGCAAGCGTTGCGCACCACATGAGATTGGCGCGCACGTCGTAATCTTCCGGCGTGGCCATCGCTTTGGGGCCTTCTTCAATCAGGGTTAAAAGCAGGCCTTCGGCAAAACGATCCTGCAATTTCCCTCCGACAGGATAGGTCAGATACTGCTCGATCACATGGATAAACGCATCGACCACGCCATTGGCAATTTGATTGGGCGGCAGAGAATAGGTCTTGGTCGGGTCAAGCACGGAAAACTTCGGAAACAGGGACGCATGCGAAAACGGGAGCTTCGCGCCGAGCGCCCGGTTCGTAATGACCGCGCCGTTGTTCATCTCGGAGCCGCTGGCCGGCAATGTCAAAACCGTTCCGAACGGCAGACACTGCCCGACTTTTGCGCCAAAGCTCGACACAATTTCCCAGGGCTCCCCCTTATAGGGCGCCGCCGCCGCAATAAACTTCGTGCCGTCAATGACGGACCCGCCCCCTACGGCCAGCAGAAAATCATAGCCGTCGCGCCGCACCATCTCCACTGAGCGCATCAGCGTTTCATAAACCGGATTGGGTTCAATGCCGCCAAACTCGCCAATGGTGAAGCCACGCAAGGCTTCCTGCACCTCAGCCAAAACACCGTTTCGCTTCACGCTTCCACCGCCGTAGGTCAGAAGAATTTTTGAACCTGCGGGAATCTCCGCCGCGATGTCTTTAATGGCGCCTTTTCCGAAAATAATTTTGGTGGGATTGTAAAATTTAAAATTTTTCATCATTTTCCTTTCTGCCGCTAGCGGCGATGGTTAGCGTTACCGTGAGACCAAACAACCGTTATACTACTTCGCTTGACCCTGGGGATTGCCGGTTTTTAACAGCGCCGTGCTGAAATAGCGTTCAGCGCGGTCGGGAAGCACTGTGGCAATATTGCCCGGATATTTTTTCTCGAGCTGACGCGCGGCCCAGACATTGGCCCCGGAGGAAATGCCGACCAAAAGCCCCATATTGCGCCCCAGTTCGCGGGTGGTTTCGATGGCGTCCTCATCCGTAACCTCAATGACTTCGTCCACCAGTTTGACATCCAGCACGGCGGGAATGAACCCGTCGCCGATGCCCTGAATCTGATGCAGACCCGGCTCGTGGCCCAAAAGCGCGGACACATTTTTCGGCTCCACCGCCACGATGCGAATATCGGTCCGATGCTCTTTAAGAAATTTTCCAATCCCCTGAAGGGTTCCGCCGCTTCCTACACCCGCGACGAAATAATCAATCGATCCGTTCATCTGACGCCACAGCTCCCGCGCCGTTTCTTCGTAATGGACGCGCGGGTTATCCGGATTTTCAAATTGCTGCGGCACATAGACGTTGGCATCCGCCGCCGCCAGTTCGAGCACCTTTTTAACGGCTCCGGCAAGGCTTTCTTCTGCGGGCGTTAAGATCAGTTCGGCCCCCAGCGCCGTGATCAGGCTTTTGCGTTCTTCGCTCATGTTTTCCGGCATAACGATGATCACACGGTATCCTTTCAGGCGTCCCACCAGCGCCACGCCAATGCCGGTATTGCCGCTCGTCGGCTCGACAATGATCGTGCCGGGATGCAGTTTTCCGTCGCGCTCCGCGCCTTCGAGCATGGACAGCGCCACGCGGTCTTTAATGCTGCCGCCGGGATTGAGGAATTCCGCCTTGGCAAAAATCCGTGAATGTTTAAGCTGGATGAGCGGCGTGTTGCCGATCAGATTGAGAATATTGTCCGTTAGCATGATTGACCTCACATGATGATGACCAGCGCTTCTCCATCGGTCACGATTTGACCGGACGCATTCGACACGGTGGTATTGAGTTTGAGAAAACGCAGCGTTCCTTCTTTTTTGGTGAATTTTTCTTGAACCTCAGCCCTGGCCGTCAGCGTATCGCCGATAAACACAGGTTTTCGGAAATGGCTCGTCTGAGAAACATACAGCGCGCCGGGCCCCGGCAGCTTCATACCGATCACCGTGGAAATCAGCGCGGATGAAAAGCAGCCATGAACAACACGGCGGCCGAACCGGCTTTCCCCGGCGAAAACGTCGTCCATGTGCAGCGGGTTAAAATCGCCGGAGAGTTCGGCAAAACGCGCCACATCCGCCTCGTTCACGGTTTTTGTATAACTGGCCGCCTCGCCAATGACATAGTCTTCGTAGGGCCGAACCGAAATTTTCATGCACCTCCAGCTACCTTAACCCTCAGTGATGAAAGAGCCTGAGCCCGCAAAACGCCATGACGATGCCGTATTTGTTGCACGTGTCGATGACCTGCTGATCGCGAATGGAACCGCCGGCCTCGACAATGGCGGTGACCCCGCTGCGATGCGCGCGCTCGATATTGTCGCCAAACGGGAAAAACGCATCGCTCCCGAGGCAGACGCCTGTGACGTTTGAAAGCCAGGCTTTTCTTTCAGCGGCGGTCAGGGGTTCCGGCTGCTTTGTAAAGGTTTCAGACCAGACGTCGTCGCCGATGACGTCTTCGGGCGTTTCGCCCAGATACACGTCAATGGCGTTGTCGCGGTTGGGTTTGGCCACATCCGCGCGGAAGGGCAAATCCAAAACTTTCGGCATGTGCCGAAGCTGCCACAGATCGGCCTTCCCACCTGCCAGCCGCGTGCAGTGAATGCGGCTTTGCTGGCCCGCGCCCACGCCGATGACCTGCCCGTCCTGCACAAAGCAGACGCTGTTGGACTGCGTGTATTTGAGCGTGATGAGCGCCACCACCAGGTCGCGCTTTTGCGCGTCGGTCAGCGTTTTGTTTTCGGTGACAATGTTTTCGAGCATGCGGGAATCGATCTTCAAGTCATTGCGGCCCTGCTCAAACGTGATGCCATAGACCTGCTTGTGCTCCTGTGAAACCGGCACATAATTCGGATCCATTTGCACAACATTATAGTTGCCGCCTTTTTTGGATTTAAGAATCTCAAGCGCCTGCGGCTCATAGCCCGGCGCGATGATGCCGTCGGTCACTTCATTTTTGATGATGGTTGCCGTCGCAACGTCGCAAACATCCGATAGCGCAATCCAGTCGCCAAAGCTGCTCATGCGGTCCGCGCCACGGGCGCGCGCGTAGGCCGCGGCCAGTGCGGAAAGCGCCATGTCGGGCGCAATGTGATACATTCGGCGCAGGACGTCATCGAGCGGAAAGCCCAAAGCCGCGCCCGCAGGTGAAACATGCTTGAAGGACGCGGCCGCCACCATGCCGGTATTTTCCTTGAGTTCTTTTACGAGCTGCCAGCTGTTGAAGGCATCGAGAAAATTGATGTAGCCGGGTTTGCCATTGAGCACACTCACAGGCAGGTTGCCCCCGTCGGCCATAAAAATGCGGGCGGGTTTCTGATTGGGGTTGCAGCCGTATTTGAGTTGTATTTCGTTCATGGATTATCCCTCCACCACTTGATATTTGTTGAGAATCACATCCTGAAAGGTCTGTGTGGCCAGGTCGATCGCGCGGACAAAGAGGCTCACCTTGTTGTCTTCGTTGAGCGCTTTCCAGAGCTTGGCGGCATAAGCCTGTGGGTCTTCTTCGTCGATGGCCACCCGCATGGGCTCGCCTTCGAAACTGGGAATGGGATTGCCGTTGCATTTATACGTGCTGATAAAGTGCCCCTCGCCCGCCAGCGGATCGGTGTAATCGAAGGTAAAGCGCTGAGAGCTGCGGTTGTCGCCATCGCAGCTTTTCAAGATGGCCAGCTTGTAGCGGCCGGTTTTCATGTCCACCACGCCGGAAATGCGCGGTGTCCAGTTGGGGCCGTCGTCTTCAAACGTGCGGGTTAGAAGCGCCGTTTCAAAACCAAAGCCGGGATAATCATTACGGATCATAAAATGATAGATGGTATCGGTCTGGTCGCCATTGGTCACAATCGTCGTGTCATCCAGGGTCAAAACGGGGTTGTAAATAATCAGGTGCGGATCCGTCATTTTGGAGGGGTCGGCGGCGACGGTGCGGATGCCGTCCTTAATGGGGTCAAACACACGGTTGCGGCTGTTTTGGCTTCTGCCCATGATGAAATAGGCAATCATCGCTTTTTGACCGGACGGCGAAAGGCCCAGGCAGATGCCTCGGCCGGGGTAGTCGTTGCCGCTTAAGTAATCGTATAAATTCGCTTTCATTTCAAATAGTTCTCCTCGTTTTGGAATAAAGAATTTCTTTTTGCGGCGCGAGTATATGAACAGATGCCCCGTCTGTCAACCCGATTTGGGACATTGACGAAATTAATCCGGATTTACAGGGCAATCGTTAAAGATTATGGGCGGATAGACCTTTCCAAAAACCATCTTGCAATGTCGCCATACATACGCTAAGGACAAAAGCTTCATTCATCCTGCAAGCAAAGGAGCAACCATGAAAGCTGGAGGCGCAAAAAAAACGGTGGCAGTCAGTGTGGTCATGGGCAGTGATTCAGACCTGCCCATTATGAGCGAAGCGGCAAAAATTCTTTCCGACTTCGGCGTGGGCTTTGAGCTCATCCTGACCTCGGCGCACCGGGCGCCCGCGCGCACGGCCAAATATGCGTCGGATGCGCAGGGCCGCGGCGTGAAGGTCATTATTGCCGGGGCGGGCCAGGCAGCGCATCTGGCCGGCGTTATCGCCTCGCATACGCCGCTGCCGGTCATTGGCGTGCCGATTGACGCAAGCGCGCTGAGCGGTCTGGATGCGCTTTTAGCCACGGTGCAGATGCCGGGCGGCATTCCCGTCGCCACGATGGCCATCGGCAAGGCCGGGGCCAAAAATGCGGCGCTTTTTGCCATACGGATGCTTTCGCTTTCCGATAAACGTCTGGCCAGAAAGCTCGACGAGTATATTGCCCAGATGGCGCGCGACGTGGAAAAAAAGCAGGAAAAGCTCAAATGGCCGCTATCGTAAAGCCTGGGCCCGAATATGATTTAAAAAAACTTCTGGCTGACGCCGCCGCCATCATCCGGCAAGGCGGCATTCTCGCTTATCCTACCGAAACGTTCTACGGCCTGGGTGTCGATGCCACCAGCGATCCGGCCATCCGCAAGATTTTCGACGTGAAAGGACGGGACTTTAAAAATCCCGTCTCCGTCATTATTGGAGAGCTGGCCCAGCTTTGGCCGCTGGTCTCAGGCGCAAGCGAAGGGGCGCAAAAGCTCATCGACGCTTTCTGGCCGGGGCCGCTGACACTGGTCTTTCACGCCTCGCCGGGCGTCTCAACGCTTCTGACCGCAGGCACGGGAAAAATCGGCGTGCGCCTGTCCGGCTCGACATTCGCCCGGGGGCTAGCGCTTGAAGCCGGTCGGCCGATTACCGCCACCAGCGCCAATTTGTCCGGCGCGCCCGAGTGCGCCGAGGCCGAAGAGGCGCTTTTGCAAATCGGCGATAAAATCGACGCGGTGGTTGATCTGGGCGAAAAAGGCGGATCTCTCGGTTCCACGATTCTGGATGTGACATCGCAGCCCCCGGTCCTTCTGCGCGCGGGAGCGATTGCGGCTTGCGACATAGAGGCGGTCGCAAGGATAAAAATGCGCTGAAGCGTTGTCCTGTCAATTTCACATTTCTCTGAACACGCCCGAAAACGTATTGCCTGAATTTACAATATCTTCTATAATGCCCCAGAATGTTGATCAACCACCAGACATAGAGGGGGAGGATTCATGGAAAAAAGAATCAATGCGCTTTCGTTTGCTCTCGAAAACGAAGAACTGGAAAGAAATTTTTATCTGGCACAGGCCCGCAAGACAAAAAACATGGCGGGGAAAAACATGTTCAAACAGCTGGCCGACGAAGAAAAAGAGCATTATGAGATGCTCAAGAAACTGCACGAAAAATGGGAACAGCAGAAAAAGTGGCCTGCCTCCCTCTCCCTGAAAGTCACCCCCTCCCAGGTTGGCCATATTTTGAAATCCATGTCCGGGAAAAAATCCGCCCGGATCGCCGGAACGGATGAGGAGCTCAAGGCCGTGCGCACGGCAATCGATTTTGAAGCGCGAGGCGTCGCGCTGTATTCCAAGCTCGCAAAGCAGTCCACCGACCCCAAAGAGCAGGCTTTTTTCCATATGCTTGCAGGCGTCGAACGCGAACACCTGCTTTCGCTCAAAGACACGGAAGAGTTTTTAACCGATCCGGCCAGTTGGTATGCCAATACCGAAAAACCGGGGCTCGACGGGGGCTGATGATTACAGCGGAGGGTCTTCGAGTGCTCCCGCAACCTCCGTCCAGCGCGCATAGGCAGACGCCAGGTCTTTTTCCATCGTTTTCAACGCGATCGTCAAAGCCTTGATTTTAGCCGGGTCCCGATGGGTTTGCGGATCGCACAAAATCTTTTCAGACTCCGCCTTTTTAGCCTCCAGCGCGCTGATGTGATCCTCCAGCGTTGTCAATTCCTTTTTCAGCGCGTTTTTCACCTTCGACAGACGGTTTCGCTCTTCGGCCTCGAGCCTCTTTTGCTCTTTGAGGCTAAGGCCCGAATCGGCGCTTCCCGCCACCCTCGCGCCACCTGTCCCGGCAACAGCGCTTGCCGTCATCTCGGCGCGCTTTTCAATAAAATAGGAGTAGTTGCCCAGATAGTCATTCATTTTCCCGTCCCGAAGCTCGAACACCTTGTTGACCAGGTGATCCAGAAAATAGCGGTCGTGAGAAACAATGGCGACCGTGCCGGAATAGTTCATGAGGGCCTCTTGAAACACATCCTTGGTTTTGATGTCCAGATGGTTGGTCGGCTCATCGAGAATCAGAAAGTTGGTATTGAGCAGCAGAATCTTCAACAGCGCCAGCCGCGATTTTTCACCTCCGGAGAGCACGCCAACGGATTTATAAATATCGTCGCCGGAAAACAAAAAGGCGCCCAGCAGATTTCTCTTGGTCTGATCGTCTGCAGCCGTCGGTACGGCATTGACTTCCTCCCAGATGGTGTTGGCGTAGTTTAAATTTTGCGAGCTCTCCTGCGAGAAAAAAGCCATGTTGACACCATCGCCATAGGCGACCTCGCCTGCCGTCGGCTTTTCCGAGAGGCTCATAATTCTGGAAAGCGTTGATTTTCCGGACCCGTTAACCCCGACAAACGCAACCTTGTCGCCGCGAAACAGCGAAAAATTGACGCCGGAAAAAACGTTCAGCTCGCCGTAAGCATGGCCCAGACCGGAGACGCGGACAACTTCGCGGACGCTTTTTTGCGATTCCGGAAATTTCATATGGATGCTGCGGGCGCTGGCATCAATTTTCACTTCCCGAAATTTCTCCAGCATCTTGACCCGGCTTTGCACCTGGGCGGCCTTGGTGGCCTTGTAGCGGAAGCGCTCTACAAATTCTTCAATCTTTTTAATCTGGGCCTTTTGCAGCTCCATTTCTTTTTTCAGCGCTTCAAGACGGCGGTCTTTTTCGGCCAGATAGTAGGTATAGTTGCCTTTATAGACATGAATATTTTTGTGCGCCAGTTCCGCAATCTGTGTGGCGATTTTGTCGAGGAAAAAATGGTCGTGGGAGATAACCAGAATGGTTCCCGGATAATCCTTGAGATAACTTTCCAGCCACTCCATGCTCTCCGTGTCCAGGTGGTTGGTGGGTTCGTCCAAAAGCATGACATCCGGCTGGGCCAGCAAAATCGAGCTTAGCAAAATACGCATCTTCCAGCCGCCGGAAAACAGATCGCAGGTCTTTTCAAAATCGCTTTCGCGAAAGCCAAAGCCCTTGAGAATCTGCTTGGCGCGGGCTTCAAAGGCGTAGCCGTCGCGTGCGGAAAATTCGCCCGTGGCGTCGGCATACTTTTTGGTGAGAACGCTGTATTCATGCGTATTGGGTTTGACCTCGGCAATCTGCTCTTCGAGGTGACGGATGGTGCTTTCCAGTTCGGCAATTCCGCTTTTGAGCCTCAGATACGCAATCAGGCCGGTCGCTTCAAGCTCCACCAGATCCTGCGGCAGATAGCCGAACTTTTTTTGTTTGCGATCGGGAATGTCAATGAAGCCCTCGTCCGGATGCACATCACCCAGGATGGCCCGAAACAGCGTGGTTTTGCCCGTACCGTTATCGCCCACCAGGCCGATGCGGCTTTTGGGGTGAATCGTCCAGTTGATGTCGGAAAAAAGCTCTCTGTCGAGAAAGGACAGGCTGACGTTGCGCAAATAAATCACGGGGTTTTTCCTGACGGGTTTTGTTTTTCTTTTCGGATTCGGCCAATCATGGTATGGCCTATACGAAAAAGATTCTCCGGAGTCAATGAAAACAGCAACGAAAGAAACCATCCGTCCATGAATTCCGCATTTCATTTAGTTATTTCCCGCCCGCTTTCGGCAGGACTCGCCATTATTTTAAATCGCCCCGAAGCGATTAACGCGCTAAGCGAAGCGATGCTCGATGCCATTGAAGCCCTTCTGGATCGCGCCTTGGCCGATCCCTCCTGCCGGTTTGTCCTTTTTACCGGCGCAGGCGCCAAAGGGTTTTGCTCAGGCGGCGATGTAAAACATCTGGCCCGTCTGGGCGCAAGCGGCCATTTTGAAAGTGTTGATACCTTCTTTCGGAAAGAATACGGGCTGGATTTGCGCCTTCATCTTTTTCCCAAGCCCGTCATCGTTTTGGCCGACGGCATCACGATGGGCGGGGGCCTGGGCATTGCGGCGGGCGCAGATATTCGTCTGGCCACGCCGCGAACCCGCATGGCCATGCCGGAGACCCGGATTGGATTTTTTCCCGATATCGGTTCCACCGGCTGGATGTTTGCGCGCTCCCCCAAAGGCTATCCCGAATATCTGGGCCTGACCGGATACGATATGGCAGGCATCGAATGCGTCCGTCTGGGATTTGCCACGCATTTTATCCACGAAGAAAATATCCCCCGCATGCTCAACACGCTTGAAACGCTTAGCCCTCGGGGGGAAGATAGAGCAACTGTTGGAAAAGAAATATTAGAAGCGCTTTACGGTTTTCTGGAGGATCACATCCCCGTCCAACGCGAACTGGATGGATGGGTGGAAAAATATTTTGCGGGGAAAACAGATTTAAGGGAAATTCTTGCGTCATTGCGGCAATGCCACGAACAGGAGGATCATTGCCGCGACGTGTTTTCAAGCATCGCCGAACGCTCGCCCACAGCGCTGGTTTTAACACTTGCGCTTTTGCGTCACAATGAAGGCAGGCCGATGACAGAGGTGTTCGCCACGGAGTTGAAGGCGGCGCGATTCATCACCCGGCATCCCGATTACATTGAAGGGGTGCGGGCAAGACTTTTTGACCGCGATGACCGCCCTCAGTGGAAGCCGGACAATATTGAAGATGTGGATATCAGCGGGTTTGTGCCCTGATGTTTCAAGGGGGCCGATGCTCGGCACATCAGCCCCCGTCGGTTCCGGTTTCGGGTTTCGCCGGATCAGGCTTTCTTGTGATTACGGAAAAACCCCATGATAAACTCTGAGTCTTTGGGAGACAGATCGAATTTGAACACCGCCTTTTCAATGAGCATGTGCAGGGGCTGAGAACCGCCTTCTTCGAGGTTGGCGGAGATCCACTTGATCGCTTTTTGTACATTTTCGCTATCAGGCATGACGGTTGACATAGTCGGATGAAACCTCCTTTGATTTTTAAGTGAAACCGCTTGATGGCTGCGGGTGATCATGCACCTCTTCATCAGCGTCTGAGAAGTCATACTACAAACCGGAATAAAAATTAACAAAATTTTAAATTTAATTTGACTTCCGCCGGGCCGTTGCTAAATTATTTCGCAACAAACACAGGCGACATCCTGTTGATTGAATTCCGGAGAAAATGTCATGAAAAAATCTTTTGGCGCGCAAACATTGGTTTATGTCACACCCGTTTGGGTCGTGGGCACGTACGATTACGAAGGCCGGCCCGATGCCACAACCGTCGCATGGGGCGGCGTATGCAGTTCCGATCCGCCGGCGCTGGCGATTTCGCTTCGCCAATCCCGGTATGCGTATGACAACATCCTGAATCGCCAGGCGTTTACGGTCAATGTTCCTTCCGCCACTCAGGCGGCCATCGCCGATTACTGCGGCATCGTGTCGGGCAGACATACCGATAAATTTGCCAAAGCTAATATCACTGCGGAGCCTGCCGGAAAAGTTGATGCGCCGGGCATTAAAGAATTCCCCATGATCGTCGAATGCAAGCTGATCGGGCAAATGGACGTCGGGATACATACGCACCTGATCGGTGAAATTCTGGATGTCCGGGTGGATGAATCCGCTTTAGGGCCGGAGGGACTTCCGGATATCCTGAAAGTCAACCCGATGATCTATGCGCCGGAAAATCGTGATTACCACGGCGTCGGCGCCTTTGTGGGAAAAGCCTTTGCTCTGGGCAAAGATTTAAAATAAACCGTTACTGAAACTTCAATAAGAAAGGAGTCAACTCGATGGCAAAATCAATTAAAGGCACAAAAACCGAAAAGAATCTGCTCGCGGCTTTCGCCGGTGAATCTCAGGCCAGAAACCGCTACACGTTTTTTGCAAGCGCCGCAAAAAAAGAAGGCTACGAACAGATTTCCCGTTTTTTTCTGGAGACGGCGGACAATGAAAAAGAGCATGCCAAAGTATTTTTCAAATACCTGGAGGGGGGCGAAGTCGAAATCACCGCCTCTTTCCCGGCAGGCGTCATCGGCGATACGAAGGCAAACCTGCTAGCGGCGGCCGAAGGCGAAAACATGGAATGGACCACGCTGTATGCCGAGGCGGCCAAAGTCGCCAAAGAAGAAGGCTTTCCGGAAGTCGCCCGGTCATTCGAACAGATCGCCAAAGTCGAGATGTTCCATGAGCAGCGCTATCGCAAGCTCATGGCCAATATTGAAAAAGGCGAATTTTTTAAAAAGAAAACTTCAACCAAGTGGCATTGCATCAACTGCGGCTATATTTTTGAAGGCGAAGAAGCCCCCAAAGAATGTCCCGCCTGCCGTCATCCGCAGTCGTATTATGAAGTGCTGGCGGAAAATTTCTAGTCCTTCAGCCCGCCTGAAACCTGCAAAGCCCGCGAAATATCTCGCGGGCTTTTTTCCGGCAGACACCCTGCCCCCCTCACCTTTTTGGGGGTTGAATTCTTCCGGGCGGCAACGTATAGTGGCAAGCATCAATCAAAAGGCCCGTAAGGAGACGTTATGTGGAATTATACGGATAAGGTTAAAGAAAACTTCCTTCATCCGCGCAATGTCGGCGAAATTGAAAATCCCGACGGCATGGCACAGGTCGGCTCTCTGGCCTGCGGGGATGCGCTGATGCTGACGTTCAAGCTCGATGAACACAAGCGCATTCAAGACGCGAAATTTAAAACCTTCGGATGCGCAAGCGCCATTGCCGCCTCGTCGGCCCTGACCGAAATTATCAAGGGAATGACGCTCGACGAAGCGCTCGAAGTCACCAATCAGGACATCGCCCAATATCTGGGCGGCCTGCCGGATGAAAAGATGCACTGCTCCGTTTTAGGGAAGCAGGCTCTGGAAAAAGCCATTGAAAATTACCGGGGGGCGCCGGCCATGGAGGAGGGCGCAACGCTCATCTGTGAATGCTTTGGCGTGACCGATAAAGAAATTGAGCGCGCGATCCGCGAAAATCATCTCACCACTGTGGAGGATGTGACCAATTATACCAAGGCGGGCGGCGGCTGCGGCCTTTGCAAGGACGCCATCGCGCAGATTCTTGAGCAGGTGAAGGCTGAGCCCAAAAAAGAGGAAAAACCCCGGCTCACCAACCTCCAGAAAATCAAGCTCATCGAAGAAACGATTGACCGTGAAATCCGCCCTTCGCTTCGTCAGGACGGTGGCGACATCGACATCATCGACATCATCGGCGACCGCGTGTTAGTGGCCACCCGCGGCGCCTGCGCCACCTGCAAGGCGGCCGATATCACCTTGAAACATTTTGTCGAACACCGGCTCAAAGAAATGGTTTCGCCGGACATCACCGTCGAAGAGGTGTCCAAATGAAAACCATTTATCTGGACAACAACGCCACCACGCAAGTCGCGCCGGAAGTGCTTGAGGTCATGACGCCCTATTTTACTGAGCTTTACGGCAATCCGTCGAGTATGCACACCTTCGGCGGCCAGGTCGGCCTGAAAATCAGCGCCGCGCGAGAGCAGGTTGCTAATCTTCTTGGCGCCCTGCCCGAGGAAATCATCTTCACCAGCTGCGGCACGGAAAGCGACAACGCCGCCATCCGTTCGGCGCTCGCGACACAGCCGGATAAGAAACACATCATCATCAGCCGTGTGGAGCATCCGGCGATCCGGGCGCTCTCGGCGCACCTGTCGGGCCAGGGCTACCGGATTACGGAGCTGCCCGTCGATAAAAATGGCATCCTCGATCTGGAACATCTGGAGAAAAACCTCTCGGCCGATACGGCCATCGTCAGCCTGATGTGGGGCAATAATGAAACCGGCGTCTTGTTTCCAGTGGAACAGGCGGCAAGGCTTGTAAACGACAAAGGCGCGCTGTTTCACACAGACGCAGTGCAGGCGGTCGGAAAAATTCCCATCCATCTGAAAAACAGTTCAATTAACATGCTGTCGCTTTCCGGTCATAAACTGCACGCCCCCAAAGGCATCGGCGTGCTCTACGTCCGGCGGGGCACAAAATTTTCACCCTTTCTGATCGGCGGCCACCAGGAAAATGGTCGGCGTGGCGGCACTGAAAATTCAGCGGGAATCGTGGGACTGGGAAAGGCCTGCGAACTCGCAGCGTCAAATCTGACCAAAGAAAACACGACCATCCGGCATCTGCGCGATAAACTGGAGCGCGGCCTTCTGGCCGCCATTCCCCAAAGCCGCGTCAATGGCGACCGGGAAAACCGGCTCCCGAACACCACCAACATCAGTTTCGAATATGTTGAAGGCGAAGCCATTCTGCTTTTGATGAATGAACTGGGCATCTGCGCCTCTTCCGGCTCGGCCTGCACCTCCGGCTCATTACAGCCCTCACATGTACTTCGCGCCATGGGCGTGCCCTTCACCATGGCGCACGGCTCCATCCGTTTCAGCCTCAGCGTTTATAATACGGAAGATGAGATTGATTTCGTTATCAACGAGATGCCTGCTATTATTGCAAGGCTGCGCGACATGTCGCCTTTCTGGAGTGCAGGCAAAGGGGCCTGCAATATCCAATAACCGACACGGGATCGGGTCTTCGGGGGAAATAAATACGTCAAACAGGCGTCCAGACAGCATCTTCGCTGATTTTTTTATAAAAAAAGGTGGATTTTTTTTTCAAGAAGAGTTAATTTCGCTCAACCGTTTACCAAAAAAAACATTTTCAGAAGGGGTGAAGCATGAACAGAGCAGACTTAGTCGAAGAAGTAGCAAAAGTAACGAGCACCAAGAAAGAAGCGGATGCAGCGGTCAGCGCAACCCTCGCGACCATTCAGAAAGCCCTCAAAAAAGGCGACACCGTAACACTGGTGGGTTTTGGCACCTTTTCCGTCAGCAAGCGCAAAGCCCGCAAAGGCAGAAACCCCCAGACCGGCGAAGCCATCAAAATCGCCGCCAAGAAAGTTCCGGTTTTCAAAGCCGGCAAGGGCCTCAAAGACGCAGTGAAGTAATTATACAAGACATGAGAAAAAGAGCCGCGCTCGATTAAAGAGCGCGGCTCTTTTTTTATGTCACCGCATGCGGGACGGGACCACGTCGTGGCGAGCTTTGTAGGGAACGGTTTAAAACCGTTCCCTACGATCACGTGCGGGCAACCCGTAGTGAACGGTCGCGACCGTTCCCTACATTGATGAAGGATGGCAAATAAAAAAAGGCAGAGCTTGTTTTAAGCCCTGCCTCTGGACATTCTTGCAGCTGCAAGAATGATTGTTGTTATTTCTTTCTGCGGAAACCAGCAACCCCCAGAAGACCCAAGCCCAGAAGAATCAGCGTTGCCGGTTCGGGAACGGCTACGTTACCCAGCTCACCGATGTGGCTGAGCTTGCCAATTTCTTTAATTTCCAGACCTTCCTCCACATTCAGGTCGATAACGCCCCATTTTAATGAATCCAGATTTTGATACAGAAAATGTGAATACTGCGGATCATTGTTACCTACACCAACTTTGATGAAAAAATAGGACGGGCTCTCGGATTGGAAGTCAATGGCGTAAACACCAGTATAACCATCCACTGCCTGCCAGCCAGCACCATCGTTGGTTTCATATTTCGTCATGCTGGTAAGGGTAAACGACGTGCCAAGAATGGAATTCACCCAAGCCAGTTCTTCGGGATCGCCGCTACTAGAAAGATATGCTTTGCCTTTAAGAAGGTCAAAATAACCGACATCCGTTATACTCAAAGCCTGTGCTGATGTGGACAGAGTCATCAAGAACCCTGCGATCATTAATGCCAGATAAGCTTTCTTCATTTTTATTTCTCCTCATAATTAATTCTGTTATTTTTCAAGCAAAATGTATGCCCATACCAACATTATTATCCATCAATAATTACAAGATAATGATAATATTAAAAATAAAACGTATTACATTGTGAGATTTCCTGGTGTCGTCCTACTGTAGTTTTTCAAATATGTAAACAAAACCGACATTAAAAACAGGTCCACCGGATACTTTTTCAGGCAAAATTCGATCATCTTATTGATTCTATTGGATTTATAGAAAAAACATCCCTTGTAAAATATCCCGACAGGAATGTCGGGGGGGGCTTATTTTTCCATAAATTCCAATGGATTCCCGCACAAGCCATCCGAAAAATACCGATTGAATCGAAATTTATTCGATGTTACTAAAATTGTTATTCTTTATAATCCATGGAGGCATCAGACCATGAACATTGCACAGTTGGCCAAAGACAACCTCTCGGTGGGCGAGCAGGTCAGTGTCATCTTCGAGGGGCGCGAATACTCGAACGTTCAGATGGACCGGGCGGCGAGCCGTTTGGGAAACGCGCTGATGAAACTCGGCGTGGGGCCGGGCGACCGCGTCATTTTGCAGATGCCGAATTGCCCCGAGGTTTTGCAATCGTTTCAGGCGATCTGGAAAATTGGCGCCATTGCCGTGCCGATCAACTTTCAGATCGGCTCGGAAGAAATCGCCTATATCTATGCCGATTCCGGCGCGAAGGTGGTGATCACCACACCGGAATTTATGGACAAGGTCCGCGCCGCCCGCGCTTTGGCGCCCAATATTGAAAACGTGATTGTCGTCTCCGAACAACCTGAGGAAAACGCGCTAAGTTTTGCCCAGCTTCTTTCGGAATCAGAAGAGAAACTGGATATTTTCCCAACCGCCGACGATGACGTGGCGGCGCTGGTGTACACCTCCGGCACGACGGGACGCCCCAAAGGCGTCATGCAGACGCATTACGGACTCTATTTCACGGCCGTAAACGTTCAGGCCACGACGCAATATCCGCCGGATACGGTGACCATCGCCATGCTGCCTTTGTGCCACTCCTACGGCATCGGGCTCATGAACACGGCGCTTTTGCGCCCGCTGGGGAAAACGGTCGTTTTACGCGGCTTTAATCTGGAGGCGCTTTTTTCCTCGATTGAAAAATATCGGGTCAACAGCGTCGCGGCCGTGCCGACCATGTATATTTACATGCTCAATTATCCGGAGGCCAAAAAGTATGACATAAGCTCCGTCAAATACTACATCTGCGGCTCCGCGCCTCTTTCGGTGGAAACCTGGAAGCGTTTTAAGAAAAAATTCGGCGGCGAAATTGCCGAAGGCTGGGGGCTGACCGAAGCCTGCGCCAACAATGCGCTCAATCCCGTAAACGGCCTCAAAAAAGTCGGCTCCATCGGCAAGCCGATCGGCGAGATGAAAATGAAGATCGTCGATGAAAACGGGAATGAGCTGCCACAGGGCGAGCAAGGGGAAATCGTTCTTCAGGGCCCGATGGTGATGAAGGGGTACTGGAGACAGCCAGACACCACAGCGCAAGCAATCCGTAACGGCTGGCTGCATACAGGTGATGTCGGCTATCGAGACGAGGACGGCTATTTTTTCATCACCGACCGCAAAAAGGACATTATCATCAAGGGCGGAGAAAACATTTCGCCGCGTGCGGTTGAAGAAGTGCTCTACACGCACCCGGCCGTATCGGAGGCGGCTGTGATCGGCATTCCCGATAGCGTTTACGGCGAAGACCTCAAGGCCTTTGTCGTTTTGAAGCCGGGGATGAGCGCTTCCCCGGAAGAGATTATTGAGTATTGCCGGGGCAGGCTCAAACGATTTTTTATCCCGAAGGAAGTCGCCATTCTCGAAGCGATGCCCAAAAGTCTGGTGGGAAAAATTCTCAAAAAGGAATTAAGAAAATTGTAGGGAACGGTCGCGACCGTTCCCCCGCGATGTAACGTGTGGCAACGTAGGGAACGGTTTAAAACCGTTCCCTACTATGAGCTACGAGCTACGAGCCATGCGCCCCAGGGAACGGTCGCGACCGTTCCCTACAATTATTTTACGCGCCTTCGCGGAACAGCGACGTGCGGCCGCCGTCCACCACCAGATCGTGACAGTTGACGAAGCTGCCCTCGTCGGAGGCCAGATACAGAGCGGCGTAAGCGATGTCCTTATCCAGGCCCGCGCGGGGAAGCGGCGTGGCTTTGGCCAGGCTCGCCTTCAATTTTTCCATTTTCTGCGCATTTTTTTCATCCGTCATCGTATTGGCCACCTGTGAGCCACCCCAGAAAATCGGCGTGGCAATGGCGCCGGGCGAAATGCTGTTGACGCGGATGCCGAAGGGCCCCAGTTGGGTTCCGGCCAGGCGTGTGATGTGCGTGACTGCTGCTTTAGCCGCCGTATAGAGATAACCACCCTGATTCATCCGGATGGCCGCGACGCTCGAATTGTTGATGATGCAGCCTGCTCCCTGCGCCTTCATCACCGGCGCGGCGTGCTTCATTCCAAAAACCACCGCCCCCAAAAGAAGATTCATGCTGTAGTTGAAATCTTCCGGCGTGACGGTCTCCAGCGTGCCGCGATCCGGGCCGCCCGCGTTATTAAACAGGCAGTCGAGCTTGCCGAAGCGCTGAACGGCAAAATCAATCAACGCCTTGATGTCGGCCTCCACCGTGACATCCGTTTTCACATAGATGACATTTCCCCCCAGCCGTTTGGCAATGGCCTCGCCTTTGGCTTCTGATCGCCCCGCGATGACGACTTTTGCGCCGTGGGCGGCAAACACCTCCGCCGTCGCCTCGCCGATGCCGCTGGTTGCGCCGGTAATCACTGCCACTTTGTTTTCCAGTCTTTTACTCATGCGTCTTCTCCTTTAAAGAATTTTTAGAATTCAAATGCCCAGATAGGCTTTTTTTACATTGTTATCACAGAGCAGATCCGCCGCGCGTCCTTCCATCGTCACCACGCCGTTTTCAAGGACATAGGCGCGGTTGGCGAGTTTCAGCGCCATGAACGCATTTTGCTCCACCAGAAATATCGTGGTGCGCTGCTCGGCATTGATTCGTTTGAGCATCGCAAAAATCTGCTTCGTCAGAAGCGGCGACAAGCCCAGCGACGGCTCGTCGAGCAGGAGCAGCTTCGGCCGGGCCATGAGCGCGCGGGATATGGCCAGCATCTGCTGTTCGCCGCCGGAGAGCGTCCCGCCGGGCTGGTGACGGCGCTTTTGCAAAATGGGAAAAAGGCCCCAGAGATAGTCCATGTCCTTTTTGATCTCAGCCGAATCGTTTCGCAAAAAAGCGCCCATTTCCAGATTTTCCAAAACGCTGAGTTTGGGAAAAATCCTGCGCCCTTCCGGCGCCTGGCAGACACCCAGTGCGACAATTTCATTGGGCTCTTTCTTTTCGATCGGTTGTCCGTCAAATAATATCTGACCGCTTGCGGCCGGTGTAATGCCGGAGATGGACATGAGCGTCGTCGATTTGCCCGCGCCGTTGGCGCCGATGAGCGCAACGATTTCACCGGGGGCGACATCCAGCGAAACGCCCTGAAGCGCGCGGATGTTGCCATAGCGGGTTTCAACGTCAATCAATCTCAGCATCGGCTTCCTCTCCGAGATAGGCTTTGATCACTTCGGGGTTATGGCGAATCTCCGCAGGTGCGCCCCGCGCGATTTCCCGGCCGTAGTCCAGCACAAAGATGTGCTCTGAAAGATTCATCACAAGCTTCATGTCATGCTCAATAAGCAAAATGGACAGATCATAATCGGCCTGCAATTTTGTAAGCAGGCCTTCGAGCTCGCGGGTTTCCTGAGGATTCATCCCCGCAGCCGGCTCGTCGAGCAACAAAAGCCGAGGCTCGGTGGCCAGCGCGCGGGCGATTTCGAGTCGGCGCTGCGCGCCATAGGGAAGATTTTTAGCAAGCTCGTTGACATGCGGCGAAAGCCCCATGTAATCAAGCACGGCATAACTTTTTTCAACAATGGCCTTCTCCTCGTCACGCGTTGCGGGCGGCCGGAAAACGGCGCCCAAGATTCCGGATGTCGAGCGCGTGTGTCTTCCAATCATGACATTTTCCAGAACCGTCATGCCGCCGAAAAGCCGGATATTCTGAAAGGTGCGCGCCATCCCCAGTGCGGTGATGGCATTGATTTTCATTCCGTTTAACCGCCGGGGCTTGCCGGCGCGCCCGAAAAAGACAATCTCTCCGCCGGTGGGCGTGTAAATGCCCGTCAGACAGTTAAAGAGCGTCGTTTTTCCCGCGCCGTTAGGCCCGATGAGCGCTGCGATCTGCCCTTCTTCCACGTGCAGATCAACGCCGTCGAGCGCCTTGAGACCGCCAAAGGCCATGCTCAGATGTTTCACTTGCAGCACCGCGCTCATGCATCCCTCCGGTTTTTTTCTTCGGGACGCTGAAATTCATACGTCTTCTGCGCAGGTGTAATCAGGCCGCGCGGCCGGAAAATCATCATGACCACCAGCGCCGCGCCAAAAAGGATCATGCGGTAATCACCCAGCGCGCGCAGATATTCCGGAAGCAGGATGATCGCCAGTGCCGCGAGAATCACGCCGACGATCGACCCCATACCGCCAAGCACAACAATCGCCAGGATCATGGCGGATTCCATAAACGTAAAGCTTGCCGGATTGATAAACGTGGTTTTTGCGGCAAAGAGCACACCCGCCATACCCGCCCAGGTGGCCCCGAGCGCAAAGGCTGTGAGCTTCGCGCGGGTCTTATCCACGCCCATCGCCTGAGAAGCAAGTTCATCTTCACGAAGCGCCACCCAGGCCCGGCCGATGCGCGAATGCTGGAGCCGGTAAATCACAAAAATGGTCACCACGCATAAGGCGACTAAAAGAAAATACATATACACGGCGGATTGCTCAAGCGTCAGCTCCAGGCCGAAAAACCCCGGCCGTGGAATATTGGAGATGCCGCTGGGGCCAAATGACAGCTCATTCCAGTTTTCCAAAACGAGCCGCAGAATTTCGGCAAACGCGAGCGTCACAATTGCCAGATAATCGCCGCGCAGGCGCAGCACCGGAAATCCCACCAGTATTCCGAAAAAGGCGGCCAAAAGCGCGCACACCGGAAGAAGCGTCCAGAACCCCAGGCCAAAGTGGTAATTGAGCAGCGCATAGCTGTAAGCGCCCACGGCGTAAAAGGCGACGTAGCCCAGATCCAGAAGGCCCGCGAGCCCCACCTCGATATTGAGCCCCAGCCCCAGCATGACGTAAATGAGCGCCGTGGTCATAATATTGATCTGATAGTGCGATGCGGTGAAGGGAAATACGAGGACAAACGCCGCCAACACCACCAGAAGCGGCCGGTAGAGTTTCGGGTCCGTCAGAAACCGGCGCGCAAGCGTCGCGGTGGCCGCCTTGCCGACAGAGGGGCTTGAACGTCTGTTCTGAAAGACCTGCCACAAAAACGAAGCCGCAAACGCCACCAGCCCCACGCCCGCGATATTGGCCCAGCGCCAGATCACCACATTTTCAATGGTGTTGACCTGAATGACCATAATGGGAAACGTCAGCAGGATCATCCACAGCGCGATATAGGCGGATCGTTTGAGTTGTTCCGTAAGTTTCATGGCCTGACTCCCTTACACTTTGGGCTGGGAGGAGCGTCCCAGAATGCCGTCCGGCTTTAAGATGAGGATCAGAATCAGGATCGCAAAGGCAAAAACGGATTCATAGTCGCTCGCGATGTAGCCCGTGCCGAAACTTTCGGCAAGCCCCAGGATCAGCCCACCTAGCATCGCGCCGGGAATGCTGCCGATACCTCCCAGCACTGCGGCCGTAAAGGCCTTGATGCCCGCGTTAAAACCGATATAGAAGTTGATCCGTCCGACGTGTGACGCAATCAGAATGCCGCCCACGGCGGCCAGCGCGGAGCCGATAATGAAGGTGCGCGAGATGATCCGGTTGACATTGACGCCGGACAGGAGCGCCATCTCCCGGTCCTGCGCCGTCGCCCGCATGGCGCGGCCCATTTTGGTGAATTTCAGAAACAGCGACAACAAAATCATGACGATCGCCGAGGTGACAATGATGACAAAATCCGAGGGGCCGATCCAGGCGCTGATTTTCTCCAGAAAGACGGATTCGGGCAGCAGATTCGGAAAAGGCAGAAAATCGGACGTCTGGGCCAGCATCACGTAGTTTTGCAAAAAGATGGACATGCCGATGGCGGAAATGAGCGGCGAAAGCCGCGAGGCCTGGCGAAGCGGCTTGTAGGCGATTTTCTCCACCGTGAAACCATAGGCCGATGCGTAGAGAATCGCGATCAGGCCCGCCAGAATCAAAACGGAAAGGCCCGAAAGGCCGTGCATCGTCAAAATGGAGGCGACAATCAGCGCCGTGAACGCGCCGATCATGTAAATTTCACCGTGGGCGAAATTGATGAGCTGCAAGATGCCGTAAACCATCGTGTAGCCCAGGGCAATGAGCGCGTAGATGCTGCCGCGCGTGAGTCCTCCTAAAAATAAATCCCAGAAATAATTCATGGCCGTCCATCATTGCCGGCACAAAACGTACAGGGGCTCGGGTCAATTTTTAATTTCCACATAACTGCCGCCTTTCACCTGATACATGGAAAACCCCACGCCGATGGCGTCGCCTGCGGCATTGAATTTTATCCGGCCCAGCGGCGTGTCGGTCGGGTGTGTGCGAAGCGCTTTGTGCAGAGCGTCAGGACTCGTGGACCGGGCCTGGCGGATGGCGTTGACCAGCGCCAGCATCGCGCTATAGGCGTTTAAATAGAAAGCCCCGGGTTCCGCGCCGTAGGCTTTTTTATGTTCTGCGATGGCTTCAAGGGCCAGGGGGTTTTTTGTCGTGTCCATGGGACCCGAGGCATAAACACCTTCAGCGGCCCGTCCGGCCACCTTGATGAAAGTCAGATCCTTGACGCCGTCGTCGGAAATGAAAAGGGTCTTCATGTGCCTTTTGCGCATGAGCTGCACAATGGAGGCGGCTTCGGGATGATACCCGCCGTAAATAACCGCATCGGCCCGGGCGTAGCGAATTTTCTGCACAATGGCGGAATAATCCATCGCGCCGGGGGTAATGCCTTCATAAAGCACCACCTGCGTGTCTTTCATGTCTTCGAGGTACTTTTTAGCGTATTCGGCAAAGCCTTTGCCGTAGTCGCCCTTGTCATGGAGAACGGCTATTTTTTTGAGCTTCAGCGTTTTGACGGCGAAGTCCGCCACCAGCCTCGCCTGCGCATCGTCCGGTGCGATGGTGCGGTAAAAATTCGGGTACTGGCCGGAATGCGTGAGCTCGGGACTGGTTGCCGAAGGCGATATGACAATCAGACCGGCGTCCTTGTAAGTTCCCAGCGCCGCTTTGGTGGCGCCGCTGCAGATGTGGCCAATCACCGCGTGCGCCCGGGCAGAGACAAGTTTTGTGGCCACGTTGGTAGCCAGCTCCGGCTTGCAGGCTTCATCCTCCACCAGGAGCTCGATCTTTCTGCCATGGATGCCGCCTTGGGCATTCACCTTCGCGGCAATCAGTTCGGCGGCGTGCACGGTGGGCATACCGTAGGAGGCCAGATCGCCGGTATGAGCGCCGGCCACACCGATTTTAATGGGCTCCGCGGCTTTCGCCCCTGACGCCAGGCCCAAAGCGGCGACAAAAATGAAAACGGAAATGAAGCGGGATAAAAGACGGTTTCTCATGGTTTTACTCCCTCAAGAAATGGTGCAAATCTACTACTTGAAAAGAAACGCCGCGTCAAGACGGAAGTGGCTTTTGCCGGTGGCTTTGAGGCGCACATTGACACCGGAAGGCTTTCACACTATAGTGGCGCGCCATTGAAACTCACGCACGGAGGACAACACACATGACAGAGCCTGATCAAGCCGGACAAGAAATTCTCGATGCCTGCCTGTGGCTTTCCGGGCAGGGATATTTCGGCTCGCTTCGGGGCACAGGCGGCAATGTATCCGTCCGCATCAAAAGCGATTGCATGGCCATCACTCCCTCGTCCGTGCGGTATTCAGAAATGTCGGTTGAGGATATCTGCCTTATCGGTCTTGATGGCAGGCCGCTGAGGGTGAAAGCCGGACGCAAGCCTTCCATGGAATCGGGCATGCATGCCGTCATTTACGCAAACCGCCCCGATGTGGGCGCCATCGTGCATACGCATCAAACCTACGCCAGCGTCTTTGCCGTTTTGAACCTGCCGATTCCGGCCCTGTTTGACGAGGTCTCGCTGGCGCTGGGCGAATCCATCGACGTCATTCCCTATGCGTTTTCCGGAAGCGCGGAACTTGCGGCCAACGCGGGGGCAAAACTTACCAATGGCGCCAATGCCTACATTATTCAAAACCATGGGGTTGTCGCACTTGGCGGCCATCTGGATGAAGCCATCGGGCATGCGGAACTTCTGGAAAAAGTCGCGCACATCTACTGTCTGGCGCTTTCCACCGGCAGACCGGCGGGTGTGCTGCCTTCATCAACACACGATCTTCTCGCACAACTGCGGCAATCGCATACCAATGCCTCTACGAAGAAAAGCGTTTGAACAAGGCCCCCAGCATCTTACCGACATCATGGAGCATATTGCCGGTCAGGATATCCAGATACTCAAGTTTATAAAGATTCTCCCGCCGAAAAAGCACTTTCGCCGCATCGGCGGACAAGCGGTTGGTTTGGGTTGTGGCCTCAACAGGACTGTTTGGATCAATTTGTAAAAAGACATCCAGCAGTTCCTCCCCGAACTGATTGTAAAAATGATAAAAAATGACATCATGCTTTTGCCGGGCACGCTTGATGTAGTCCCGAAGCGAGGCGTCAATATCCACATCTGTCACCTGGGCCTCACGGGCGCCCTGTACAAGCGCTTCGCCAAACGGCCAGTCGCCTTCGCGCAAACGGCGTTCGACATAAATCTCGTAGCTGTGATGAATGGCAGCGATGATCCGGAAAAATTGGCGCCGGGCAAATATTTTCCGAATGAGAAAAGAGCCGGGCAGCGTTTTAACATGGAAGGGATTGCCCATATCCGCGAGGTAATGGGCGGCGCGCGAAAGCTCGCGCCATCCCCAGTAATTGTTGCCGTTTTCAAAACACAGACTCGCCATGTCACGGTGAAAACGGAAGGATTGAGGCGCAATGCCGTAAGTGGATCCCAGAATTTTAAAGTACATGTGGCGCCAGCCGTGTGATCCTCCGGCAACGCTCTGGTTTTTGTGCAGTTTCAGGGAATCATCCAGGTATAAATCCGGCTCCGTCGCGTAAATCACCAGAATTTTCCAGGGTTCAATGGTTTTTCCGGCAGGTACGCTTTGGGCGTAATCGCCATTTCTTTTTTTGTAGTCATATGCGTCGAGCGGATGAAGCGCCCTTCGCTCCGTATAACTTTCTTTGTAAAGATCGATGTGCCTGGGACCGGTCGGCCAAAGCTTTTGACCATACTGCGGATTGGCCAAAACCAGCACGGGCGGCGCGTTCATCAAAGCGCCAACCGCGCGCGCGGAAAAATAATGGAGATATTCGTGGGTAAACCAGGGACCCCAGGCCAAAGGCAAATCCGGATCGTCG
Organism: uncultured Smithella sp.; assembly: GCA_964608995.1. Taxonomy (GTDB): domain Bacteria; phylum Desulfobacterota; class Syntrophia; order Syntrophales; family Smithellaceae; genus UBA8904. Next base: position 23,842 of record CAZSQS010000022.1, read on the forward strand.
TGGAGGAAGTAATCCAATCTTTTCATGATTTTCTTTGTATACACGGTTTTTACTAAAGCATAAACTCTTTTTAGACGAAAAAAGGCGCAATCAACATAACGCTTGATTTTAAAAACGCCTTGGTATAAAAGCGCGCATCACATTTTTTGAGGACTCCCCTTGCTCGCCGCAAAGACGGCGGGCTACAGAGCCGAAAGGAGGAAATTTGAAAAGATACGAAGTTGTAGCTATTGTCAAAACGGAATTGGTGGAAGAAGACCTAAATGCCATCATCGAGCGGTCTTCCAGCATCATCACCGAACGCAATGGCGTTATTGCCAAAGTTGAAAAATGGGGCAAACGACGCCTGGCCTACGAAATCAAAAAACAAAAAGACGGTTTTTATTTCTACATCGATTATGCCGGAAACGGCGCCATCGTGGATGAAATGGAAAGAAATTTCAAAATCGACGATCGCGTTTTGAAATTCATGACCATCCAGAAGGAAGGCGCAGTGACCCGCGAAGGCATGGATGAAGAGGTCGCCCAGGCCGAAATCAAACGCACGCAGGCCAGAGCGGACAATGAAAATCCGGAAGCCAGAAGCGGTGAAACGCCCGCAGGCGACGCGCGAACTGGCCGTCCGACATTTCGAAGAATCAACCATCGAGAAGACAGCCAACCGAAAGGGGAATAATTATGGCCTTACCGAACAGCACAAGACCCTCTCGTCCGCCCCAGAAACGATTTTTTCATAGAAAAAAATTCTGCCGGTTCTGCACGGACTCCAATATTAAAATTGATTATAAGAATCCGATGATTCTCAACAACTTTGTCACTGAGCGCGGCAAGATCATGCCCCGCCGCATCACGGGCAACTGCGCCAAGCATCAAAGAGAACTGACCGTCGCCATCAAACGCGCGCGCACCATTGCCATCATGCCGTTTATCGCAGCCGATGGCCGGTAAAAAACTGCTTTTTTTCTCAACGCCGGCGTCCGGGTATCCGACCGCCGGCGTTGATGCCTGAACCGCCAGCGTCAACGAAATCACTCTTTGTCATTATCCCGTTTTTCTTTTTCAAACAGGTTTTTGCTCTTGGATCAAAGAAGCAAATCATGGCCCGATCGTTCTTTTCTCCAACTGACCGCGGTCTTCACGTTTTTAGGAATCGCATCGTTGATTCCCGTGATCGGTCTGTTTTTTTTGTGCGTTTTGCCCCTGGCCGTGTTTGTCTTAAGCCTTCAAAATGACGCGAGGAAAACAACTTACGCCGTCATCCTTGCTCTGGCGGGAATCTCCGTGATGCTCATCATCACACAGACCGCCTTACCGGTTTTAGCGCCGGTTGCCATGGCTCTGGCGGGACTGGTCATGGCGGCCGCCGTCCGCAAGAATTATTCCATTGAACTCATCGTGATTTTACCCACCGGGGTCATCCTTTTCGCCATTGTTTGTTATTTTATTTACGGTGGCTGGCAACTGACGCTTGGCCCCTGGCAGACCGTGCAAAGACACATCGCCGAAGCGGTTGATCTCAACATTCGCATCTACAGCCGGCTCCCACTGGAGGCGCAAAGCCTCAAGGCGATGCAGGAGAGCCGCGATTCCATGGTGCAGCTTTTCACCAGAGTGTTTCCCGCCTTCTGCGTAAACGGCGTGATTTTCATCCTCTGGCTCAATGTGCTGATGGCCCGAAAAATTCTCATGAAATATGGAACGATACCGGTTCAGATGGCAGAGCTTAGCCAGTGGCGGACAATGCCGTGGCTGGTCTGGCTGTTTCTCGTCTCCGGTGCGCTGATTTTAGTTCCCTGGACCTATGCCAGTTTTGTCGGCATCAATATTTTTCTTTGCCTCTCGCTGGCCTATCTTCTGCAAGGATTTGCGATTATTGGATATATTTTTCAAAAAAAACACGTTCCGCCCCTGTTGCGCGCGCTGTTTTATTTTTTCATTGCGATCCAGCAATTGCTTATGATAGCAATAGCCGCAGTGGGACTTTTTGACATCTGGATGGATTTTCGCAAGTATTTCCGCACCGACCCGGCAGAAAATTAATGCTTCAAGGCTAAAACAGGAGGTTTACTCAATGAAGGTCATTTTGAAACAGAACGTGGCGTCTTTAGGCAAGGCAGGCGACCTGATTAAAGTCAACGACGGATACGCGCGCAATCTGCTCTTTCCCAAAGGACTCGCCGTCGAAGCCGACAATAAAAACATCAAAGCTTTTGAAGATGAAAAGAAAAATGTCAAGCTCAAAGCCCAGAAGGAGAAAGACGCCGCCCTGCAACTGGCCTCGAGCCTGAAGGAAACGACCCTGACGCTTTCGCGCAAGGTGGGAGACCAGCACAAAATTTTCGGCTCGGTCACCTCCAAAGATATTGAAGCCGCGCTCAAAGAAAAAGGCTTCGACATTGACCGCAAAATGATTGTGCACGATGAACAGATCAAATCGCTGGGAGAATTCCAGGTAAAAATCAAACTGGCGGCCGGTGTGGACGCGGAGGTTAAAATTTCGGTGATAGGCGATGCCTCATGAAACAACCCGAGCCGTCCCTGTATAAACTGCCTCCGCAGAATCTGGAAGCGGAACAATCGATTCTCGGCAGCATTCTGCTGGAAAACAGCGCCATCAACGCAACTCAGGAAGTTCTCGGGAAGGACGACTTTTACAGCGAGGCGCACCGCAAAATTTTTTCCGTCATTGTGGAGCTTGCCGACCAAAACGAGCCGGTCGATCTGGTGACGCTCAGCAACGCGCTTAAAAACCGCAATCTGCTGGATTCCATAGGCGGTGTCGCCTACCTGGCCAGCCTGGCCGACAACGTGCCATCGGCGGCGAACGTGGCCAACTATGCCAAGATCGTTAAGGAAAAAGCCATTTTGCGCGGCCTCATCACTTCGGCGACGCAAATTGTCACCAGCTGTTACGACAGCGGCTCGGACGTCGATCAGGTGCTCGATCAGGCGGAACACCGTATTTTTGAAATTTCTGAAAATAAGATTCGCCAGTCGTTTTATCCGCTTCGCGACATTGTCAAAACCAGTTTCAAATCCATTGAAAATCTGTTCAACCGCAAGGAACTCATTACCGGCGTTCCCACAGGGTTTGAACGCCTTGACGATATGACCTCCGGCCTGCAGAATTCCGATCTGATCATCATCGCCGGCCGCCCCAGCATGGGGAAAACCGCCTTCGCGCTCAACATCGCCCAGTATGCCGCGCTTGAGTCACAAGTGGCCGTGGCCATCTTTTCGCTGGAAATGTCCAAAGAACAGCTGGCGTTTCGCATGCTGGCCTCCGAGGCCCGCGTGGATTCGGGACGGATGCGCAAGGGATTTTTGGGCGAAACGGACTGGCCCAAGCTCACCGAAGCGGCGGGCCGCCTCTCAGAGGCGCCCATCTATATCGACGACACGCCCGCCATCACCGTGCTGGAGATGAAGGCCAAGTCCCGAAGGCTCAAAGCAGAGCGCGGCCTGGGACTGATTCTGGTGGACTACATTCAGCTGATGCGCGGCAGCAACAGTTCGCGCGACTCGCGCGAGCAGGAAATTTCCGAAATCAGCCGCTCACTCAAGGCGCTGGCCAAGGAGCTCCAGCTGCCCGTCATCGCCCTGTCGCAGCTCAACCGCAAGGTGGAAGACCGTCCCAACCGCCGCCCGCAGATGGCGGACTTGCGCGAATCCGGCGCCATTGAGCAGGACGCGGACGTCATCGCCTTCATCTACCGCGACGAGGTTTACAACAAATCCGACGACAATCCGGAAAAAGGCAAAGCGGAAATTATCATCGGCAAACAGCGTAACGGCCCCATCGGCGTGGTGAAGCTCGCCTTCCTCAATCAGTTCACCGCATTTGAAAATCTTGCGCCGATGGACAGCCACGGCCAGTTCGACTAAGCGCCCGGCCGCACGTTCCACAGACAACAACGCTCAGATTGAGTGATGTCACATGGCCACGTTTCCTGACAAAAAAAAGATTCGCCAGGCGTACCGGGATGTGCAAAAACATCAGCACATCGAGGCGCTGATCCGCCGTTTTTCTTCCAATCCAAACGACATTCGCCAGGAGGCGCTGGATTCACTTGATCTGACGAGCTGCCGGACCGTTCTGGAACTGGGCTGCGCTTTCGGCTCGTTTACCGGTGCGCTTAAAGACCGCCTGCATCCGCAGGCGCATATCACCGGCCTGGATATCGTAGAGGAATACAAGCCCTTTTTTTTGCAGGCCTGCCACAAGGCCGGTTATGAAGGAACCTTTTCGGGCGCCGGCGTGGATCAGATTCAAACTGCGCATTCCAAGACCTGCGATCTGATCCTGTGCAGTTTCGCTTTGTATTTTTTTGTTGAACTCATCCCGGAGATCGCCCGTGTCCTGAAGCCCGACGGCTGCTTTATCGCCATCACGCATGCGCGCCGCAACATGCGCGAAATGATCGACCTTCTGCGCTCGATTTTGAACCGTCAGCGCCTCCTGCGCGACGACCAGCGCCTGCCGATTGAAATGATCCTCGGCGCATTTTCTTCCGAAAACGGCGAGGATCTGCTCAGCGCGCACTTCGCCGAGGTCCGCCGCCGGGACTTCCCCAACACCCTGGTTTTTGAACCGGCTGAGATAGACGCTTTCATTGACTATTACCGCTTCAAAGAGCCGTTTTTCCTGACCGGTAACGCTCCGGCGCCTGCGGGCATCTTGCAGGATGTCACCGAAGCCCTGTCCGACATGGCCCGAAACGGCCAGGCGGCAACCCTGTTGAAGGACGACAGTATTTTTATCTGCACCCAACCATTCTAAGCGGAGGCGTCATGAAAAAAAAGCGCAGGTTCTGTCTTTATTGCGGAGGTCCGATCATCCCCAAAAAGGAAGACGGGGTGCTCAGGGATTTCTGCCCGTCGTGCCAGAGCTACTTCTATGACAATCCCCTGCCGGTCGTTTCCACGATCGTTGAAGAAAACCGGCAGGTGCTTTTAGTCAAACGCGACCGGGCGCCGCACAAGGGCCGCTGGTGTTTGCCGACCGGTTTTGCGGAAACGGGCGAAAACATTCAAAGCGCCGCCTTGCGCGAACTTCGGGAAGAAACAGGACTTCAGGGGAAAATTTCGCGACTGCTGGATGTCGATTCCTATAAAAGCCGCTTTTATGGGGATTTGCTTTTTCTGACGTTTGTCGCCCGCAGAAGCGGCGGCAAGCTTGCCGCAGGCGATGACAGCGCCCAGGCGCGCTTCTGGCCCATTGGAGAAATTCCGCATCTGGCTTTTCGCTCCAACCGGCGGGCGCTTTCGGCCTATATCCGCAGCAAAAAAGACTACTGGGCCATTATGGATTCGATTCGGGAGCCCCAGAATAAAGATTGCGCCACGGCGCTCAACGACCTGACGCAGCGCCTGATCAACGTGCTTTTGAAAAACAAGGAAGCCATCGTCTCGCACTGGATCGAAGAAATGGTCTCCAATCCATCCACCGCCGAATATCATGCCTACGCGACAAGCCAACTCGATGCGATCTGCGACCGGGTCATCTCTCAACTGACGCTGTGGCTGGGAAATGTCTGCGATACGCCCCGGATACGGAATTTCTACCTGAAACTGGGCCGCGAACGAAAGAAGGCGCACTTCAGCGTCAGCGGGGTCTTAAGCGCCCTGAGCCTCATTCGCAAGCACATCTGGGACATTGCGATTTCGCGCGGATCGCTTGAGCGGCATGTGGATTTATACATGTCCTTCGAGCTGCAGCGGCGCATGACCCTTTATTTCGATCTGGCCACCTTTTACATCACACAGGGATATGAAGAAAAAGGATCACCCAAAAAACAATGATGCCGTCAGGACATCCTGTACGCTGACGGCATCGTTGCAAGGGGGAAAAAGGGGATCTAGAAATCCTTAAAATCGTCCTTGTCAAAGGGAATGACCTGTTCAGGCCGAAGCGTTTTTTTGCCGGTGGCCGCCGTCTTTTTCGCAAGGGGTTTCGCTGCTCTGGCCGCCCCCGGTTTAGCGGGCGCGGGAAGCGCCTTGATGGCCGGCTTTAACGCACTTCTGGCTTTGAGTGCCGGTTTTGACGCGGCAATTGCGACCGCATCGCGTTTGGGTTTAGCCGATACCGACGTAAATCCACCGGACGCGGAAACATCAATGCCCATCAACGCCACCAGTTCTTCGACATACCCCTTGAGGTGAATGACTTCATCATTCATCGTTTCGGATGCGGTTGCCGACGATTCGGCATTGTAGGCGGCATGCTGAACGACTTTATCCATTTCGGCCACCGCCCGGTTGATCTGGGCAATGCCGTGCGCCTGCTCCTGCGAAGCCGTGGCGATTTCATCGACGAGCTGGCTGATTTTGGACGAGGAGGCGATATTATCTTTGAAAGCCGCCTGCGTCGAAGAGGTCAGCTGGTTGCCGTTTTTGACGGCCATCATGGTATTTTCGATCAACTCACTCGTGTTTTTCGCGGCTTCAGCCGATCGCATGGCCAGATTGCGCACTTCATCTGCCACCACGGCAAATCCCGCTCCCGCCTCACCTGCGCGCGCCGCTTCGACGGCGGCGTTGAGCGCCAGCAGGTTCGTCTGGAAAGCGATTTCATCAATCGTTTTGATGATCTTTCCTGTCTCTTCCGACGATTTGGTAATTTCCTCAATGGATTTGGCCATGTCGTCCATGTGCTTGTTGACTTTATTCACAATCTGCCCCGCTTCCTGCATCATGGCCCTGGCCTGCGCGGCATTGTCGGCATTTTGTTTCGTCATGGAAGACAACTGCTCCAGAGACGACGAGGTCTCCTCCAGAGAAGACGCCTGCGCGCTCGAGCCTTCCGCCAGTTGCTGGGCGGATGAATGAACCTGGACGGAACCGGAAGAGACGGTGTTGAGCGATTCAGACACACCGCGCATCGCTTTTTCGAGAGGACCGGTAAGATGTTTATTGACGTAAGCGCTCACCGCCACAATGATGACAATAAAAACAGCCATCAGCGCGCCCGTGATCCGCATATATTTATTCACCATGGGAATATTCGCGCTGTCAACGGCATATAACTGATACAGGGCAACCAGACCTAGAATCAATAAAAAAATCGCCTGAACAAGAATGATGCTCACAATCTTTGATTTTAGGCTCATCTGCGACATAGTTTTCTCCTTCGAAAGTAATCTTCCTCTGATCAACTACAGGGTTCTTTCCAGCACAACAATATCATCGGCGCTCATGACGCGATCGATATCCAGAAGAATTTTTATTTTTCCGCCGGTCTTGGCCATGCCCAGAATATAATCGGTATTCAAACGGGCGCCGAAATTGGGGGTATCTTCAATATCCGAACCTTTAATATTGAGCACCTCCGAGACAGAGTCCACCAGGATGCCGATCAGGATATTTCCGTTATCTTTAGATATTTCTATAACAATGATACAGGTGCGCTCGGTATAGTCCATGGCCGGCAGACCGAATTTCAGCCTCAGATCCACCACGGGAATGACCTTGCCGCGTAAATTGATGACCCCTTTGACATAGGCGGGCGTCTGAGGAACCGAGGTGATGGCGATCATGCCAATGATTTCCTTGACCTTCAGAATACCAATGCCATATTCCTCTTCAGCCAGTGAAAAAGTTAAATACTTTCCCTCGCGGGTATGAACGCTTTCATCGCGCGCGCCAGCTGCAACTGCTGTTTTCATTGCAATCCCTCCGGTAAAAAATACTCAATAAGACATGACTTTTCGGGCAACTCACCCGTTACAGTTAGTATAACGGCGAATTTTGAAAATACTTTAGTTTTAATTACAGGCAAGAAAGGTAAACGATCTTTTATCTTATTGACTTTGCGTCAAAGGCCATGATAGATGAAATTCAAGATTTGCGCGGTATTATACGATATTACAAGCAACCAGAATCCACGGAATGTTCGGAAACATTTATATAAAGCAGTAAGAAAAAGGAGTAGCCCTTGAAACTAAGCGAGGTAAAAGATATCCTGGGTGCGGAGGTCATTGTTGGCGAAGAAAGCCTGGATATGGACGTCAAAACCGCCTTCGGCGCCGATTTGATGAGTGATGTTCTGGCGTTTGCAAAATCCGGCAGCATGCTGCTGACAGGCCTCACCAACACGCAGGTGGTGCGCACGGCCAATGTGCTCGACATCGCCGCCATCATCCTGGTTCGCGGGAAAAAGCCTTCTTCCGATACGATCCAGCTGGCCACGGAATTGAAAATCCCCCTGCTCTCAACAAAATTCATATTATTTGAAACAGCCGGACGTCTTTATGAAAAAGGCATCGTCGGCTGTCTGCAACGAGTTGAAAACACCAGTGTGCGAAACTGATTCCAGACAGCATACGGAAAGCTTTGATATTGAAGGCGGCAATTTTAACTCAGCCGGCACCGTATCGACCAATATCAAGTCCGTCCTCAAAAAATTGGGGCTCCCCAGCGATATCGTCCGCAGAGCCGCCATCGTCTGTTATGAAGCGGAAATCAACGTCGTCTCCTACGCTAAAAAAGGCCAGGTGAATCTGACGGTCAGTCCCGGCGAGGTCTGCATCGAGGTGATCGATGAAGGCCCCGGCATCCCCAACATTGAACTGGCCATGCAGGAAGGCTATTCGACCGCCGACCGGCGAATCCGGGAAATGGGCTTTGGCGCCGGCATGGGACTTTGCAATATCAAAAATTATTCCGATGCGTTTGAAATCAACTCCCAAGTGGACAAGGGAACCCACTTGAAAATGACCATCGGAAGAACATAATTTCTTCAAAGGATACTGTCATGAACGTCAGAGAAATCGTTGAAGCACTCGGGCTGGCGGTTGCCTGTTGCCCGGAGGGTCTCGACAGAAACGTGACCGGCGGCTACACCGGAGACCTGCTCAGTGATGTCATGGGCAACGCCAAAGCAGGCCATCTCTGGATCACCCGCCAGGTTCATCAGAATATCGTGGCCGTGGCCAGTCTCAAAGAACTTGCGGCCATCATCCTGATTAACGCCTCACAGCCTGCCGCCGATACGCTCTCGAGGGCCGAAACGGAAGGGATCCCGATTCTTGTGTCCGATTTACCCGCGTTTGAATTGTCGGGCGGCGTCTTTAATTTGTTGACGACGAAACCCATCTGACACACAGCGCCGCCTGCGGTCGCATCCGACGCCCGTGATTTTCCGGCGATAAGAACCGATGTTGAAAACATTTTTTTGCGATCTTCATATCCATACCTGCCTTTCACCCTGCGCCGAGCTGGACATGCATCCGCAGGTCATCGTCCGCAACGCGCTTGAAAAAAAGCTCGATATGATCGCCATCTGCGATCATAACGCCTCCGCCAACGCCCCCTATGTGATTGCCGCCGCCCGGCATACCGGGCTGACGGTTCTGCCGGGCATGGAAATCACCACCTGCGAAGAAGTGCATCTGCTGGCGCTTTTTGAATCCCTTTCCAGTCTTTTCAAGCTTCAGGCGCTCATCGATGCGCACCTGTTCGGAAAAAATAACGAAGACCGTTTTGGCGTTCAGGCCATCGTCAATGAAAATGGCGAAGTGGAAGGCCTCAATGAACAGCTGCTCATTGGCGCAACGGATTTATCCATTGACGTTCTGGTCGAGGCCATTCACCGCGAGGAGGGACTGGCGATTCCCGCGCATATCGACCGGGAAAGTTTCAGCGTCTTAAGCCAACTGGGGTTTATCGATGAGTCCGCAGGTTTCGATGCGCTGGAAATTTCAAAATTGACGGGATTGCCAAAAGCCCGCCAAAACTACAGCGAACTGGCGCGCTACCCTTTTGTGACCTCCTCCGACGCACATTTCGTGCGCGACATCGGAACCTCACCCACACAGATACAGATGGCGGCGCCAACATTTCAGGAATTCAATCTGGCCTTATCCGCTCAGAATGGACGCCGGATCATCGAGACCCCATGCTGACCCTTGCCAATCACATCCTCGACATTGTGGAAAACTCGACGCGCGCCGGCGCAAAGCTTGTTGAAATCAGCATTATCGAGGATGCCGCCGCGGATTTACTCCACCTCGTCATTCAAGATGATGGTCATGGGATGAACCAGGAGATGCAAAAAAAAGTACTGGACCCCTTTTACACCACCAAAACCGTCCGACGGGTCGGCTTGGGCCTGCCTCTGCTAAAAGAAGCCGCCGAAAGGGCCGAGGGAACATTTCTGCTAAATTCTGTAGAAAATCAAGGAACTACCGTGACGGCAACATTCAAGCTCCATCACCTGGACCGCCAGCCGCTGGGTGCCATAAAAAGCACAATTTTAATTCTCATTATTTCGAATTCTGAGGTTGATTTTTTTTATAAACACAGGCATAATGACCGGCAGTTCGAGCTGGATACTCGTGAAATCCGCAAGGAAATCGAGGATATACCAATTAACCATCCAGACATTATCGAATATATCCGGGGCGTAGTGGAAGAGGGTCTAAAAGAAATCGGGTCCGAAGCATAGATCGCCCCTAAAGATCGAGGAGGAAGTCATGAAAGCCGAAGATACAGAGTTGTTGAAAGAATTTACGCCAGAACAAGTCGCCAAGCTCGACAGCATCATTGAGAAATACAAAGATAAGCCGGGCGGATTGATACCGGTGCTCGAAGAGGCGCAGGTTTGTCTGGAATTTCTGCCCATGCCCGTTCAGAAAAGAATAGCCGCAGGTTTGAATCTGCCTTTAAGCCGGGTCTATGGCGTGGTCACCTTCTATTCCTTTTTCACCATGACCCCGCGCGGCAAACACACCATCCGTGTCTGCCTGGGAACGGCCTGCTACGTGCGCGGCGGCAAGGCGCTTGCCGAGGCGCTGGAAAAACAATTCAACATGCGGGAAGGTGAAACCACGGAGGATCGCATGTTCACGCTGGAATCCGTACGCTGCTTGGGCGCCTGCGGTCTCGGGCCGGTCGTCGTGGTGGATGAAGATGTGCACGGCCGCGTAAAACCCGGAAAGCTCAAAGACCTCTTGAGCCAATACAATTAACCCCTACAGATCAAGATAACGGAGGATGCGCCCATGGCGAAATTAACCATTGATGATTTAAAAAAGATTAAAGAAAAAGTTCACAAGGAAATGTCACTGCGCGACGGCGACCGCCGCGTGAAAGTCACTGTTCATATGGGCACCTGCGGTATTGCTTCCGGTGCGAAAGAAGTGATGGACACACTGATGGAAGAAATCGAAACCGCCAAGGTTCATGATGTGGTGGTCACGACATCCGGGTGTATGGGGCTTTGCAGCCGCGAGCCGCTGGTGACCGTTGAGGTGCTCAATTCGGACCCCATCAAGTATGAGTACGTCAATCCCAATAAAATGCGCCAGATTTTCAAGCGTCACATTCTGGCCGGAGAAGTGCAGACGCCGTTTGTTCTGGCTAAAGGCTCTGAAATTATAAAATAATTATGATCGTCCCCTGCGGGAGCTTCCAAGCCCCCAAGCGACGATTGTTAAGGAGGATATTGGATCAATGAAAGTATTTCGTTCTCACTTGTTAATTTGCGGCGGCACAGGTTGCCAGGCATCCGGCAGTCTTGGTGTAAAAAACGCCATCCTGGAAGAAATCGTTAAACGAAAACTGGCCGAAGAGATCAAAGTGGTCGAAACCGGCTGCAACGGGTTTTGCGCACTTGGCCCGATCATGGTGATTTACCCGGAAGGGGTGATTTACATCAGCCTGAAACCGGAAGACATTCCCGAACTGGTCGAAGAACATCTCGTGAAGGGCCGCGTGGTTGAAAGGCTGCTCTATCGAGAACCCGGCACGGATAAAGTCATTCCCACCATGCAGGATATTCCTTTCTTCGCCCATCAGGAACTCAGAGTTTTAAAAAATCGCGGATTGATCGATCCTGAAAAAATTGAAGAATACATCGCCCGCGACGGTTATGCCGGTCTGGCCAAGGCGCTCACCGAAATGACACCCGAACAGATTGTCCAGGAAATGCTGGATTCCGGTTTGCGCGGCCGCGGCGGCGCAGGATTCCCCACCGGTCTGAAGTGGAAATTCGCCGCCCAGTCCCCCGGCGACGTCAAGTATGTCCTTTGCAACGCGGATGAAGGCGATCCCGGCGCGTTCATGGATCGCAGCGTTTTGGAGGCGGATCCGCACGCCGTGCTTGAAGGCATGGTCATCGCGGCCAAAGCCATCGGTTCCAGCCACGGCTACATTTACTGCCGCGCGGAATATCCGCTGGCCATTCATCGCCTAAACATCGCCATTGCGCAGGCCAAGGAAGCAGGCCTGCTGGGCAAGGACATCCTCGGCACCGGCTTTAACTTCGATCTGGAAATCTATCAGGGCGCAGGCGCTTTCGTCTGTGGCGAAGAGACGGCGCTGATGACCTCCATCGAAGGCAAGCGCGGCATGCCGCGTCCCCGTCCGCCCTTTCCGGCCGTGGCCGGCCTGTGGCAGAAACCCAGCATCCTCAACAACGTGGAAACGCTGGCCAACGTCGGTCAGATCATCCTGCGCGGCGCCAAGTGGCACGCCTCAGTCGGCACGGAAAGAAGCAAGGGAACGAAAGTTTTCGCGCTCACCGGTGACGTCAACAACGTGGGTCTGGTGGAAGTCCCCATGGGAACCAAGCTCGGCACGATCGTCTTCGACATCGGCGGCGGCATTCCTAAAGGCAAGAAATTCAAGGCGGCCCAGCTGGGCGGCCCCTCCGGCGGCTGTATCCCCATTCAGCATTTAAACGCGGGCGTCGATTACGAAAAAGTTGCGGAACTGGGCGCTATCATGGGCTCCGGCGGGCTTATCGTCATGAATGAAGACAAGTGCGCCGTCGATATGGCCCGCTTCTTCATGGATTTCTGCCAGGATGAATCCTGCGGCAAGTGCACCCCCTGCCGTGAAGGCACGAAACGCATGCTCGATATTTTAACCGACATCACCAAGGGTAAAGGCAAAGCCGGCGATATCGAACTGCTGGAGGAGATGGCCTCCGTCATCAAGAACGCGGCCCTGTGTGGTTTGGGGCAAACCGCCCCCAATCCCGTTTTGAGCACGCTGCGCTACTTCCGCAAAGAATATGAAGAGCATATTTATGAACACCGCTGCCGCGCCACTGTCTGCTCGGCCATGTTCAAGTCTCCCTGCCAGCACACCTGCCCGATTGAGATGGACATTCCCGCCTACATCGCGCTGGTTCGCGAAGGCCGTTTCGAAGACGCTTACAAAATTCTGCTTCAGACCAACCCCTTCCCGTCCGTCTGCGGCCGGGTCTGCGATCACCAATGCCAGACCAAGTGCCGTCGCGGCAACATGGATGAACCGCTGGCCATTAAATTCCTGAAACGATTCATCACGGACAATGCGCCGCGTCCCAAAACCGACGCCGTGCCGATCAGCCGCAAGGAAAAAATCGCCGTTATCGGTGGCGGCCCGTCCGGCCTGACGGCCGCGCGCGATCTGGCGCTGCGCGGTTACAAAGTCACCGTCTTTGAAGAGCTCAAATACGCCGGAGGCATGCTGCGTTGGGGCATTCCCTCCTACCGCCTGCCCCGTAATATCCTGCAGGGCGAAATTGACGATATCGCATCTCTGGGCGTGGATATCCGCCTCAACACACGCGTCGGCCGGGATATCTCGTTTGACCAGTTGGAGAAAGAGTATGACTACGTCTATCTGGCCACCGGCGCACACAAAAGCCAGAAGATGCGGGTCGAAGGCGAAAATCTCGGAAATGTGTTCGGCGGCGTGGAATTTTTGCGCGACTTCAACAATGATGAAGACAAGTGGCTCAAGGGCGAAAAGACGCTGGGCAAAAAAGTCGCAGTCGTCGGCGGCGGCAACTCCGCCATTGACGCGGCCCGCGTGGCGTTGCGCCTGGGCGCTGACGTGACCATTCTGTATCGCCGTTTGAAACAGGATATGCCTGCCGCGGCAGAAGAAATCAAGGCAGCCGAAGAAGAAGGCATTAAGATTGAATATCTGGTGGCGCCGCTGAAAATTGAAGGGTCCAAAGGCAAGGTCAGCGCGATTACCTGCCAGCGCATGAAACTGGGAGATTTTGACGCGAGCGGCCGGAAAAAACCCGTTGTGATTGAAGGCTCCGAATTTACACTGAGCGTGGACGCCATCGTGGCGGCCATCGGGCAGGCGCCCGATATGAGCTTCATCGATCAGAAGGTCGGCGTTGAGATCAACAAATGGGACTGCTATGCCGTAGGCAAGGGCTTCAAGTCCCGCACCGCCAACCCCCGTTACTTCGCGGGCGGCGACGCGGAAAGCGGTCCGGACAGCGCCATTAAAGCCATTGCCGCTGGTCATCAGGCAGCCGATGACATTGACGCAGCCATCCGCCAGGCCAACGGCGAACCGGCTTACGAAAAACCGGCGCAGGAAAAGATTGACATCCCGCTGATCATCGACGAAGAAAGTGTGGAAGCGCCGCAGACGGCTATGCCGGAGCTGCACCACGCCACGCGCAAGATGAACTTTGCCGAAGTGGAAACGGGTTTCAGCCGCGAAGACGCGATCAAAGAAGCCTGTCGCTGCCTGCGTTGCGACGCGTCCGTGTAATTTAACTTTTATATCCGAAACAGCGAAAGAGGTTTGCCCCATCGGGGCAAACCTCTTTTTTTATGCGATGAAGCGATGACGAACGCGCAAGGCCGCTCCAAAAACACAATGCGCCGCGCTTTTCATCTTTTAAAAAACCCGGGTTATCGCTCAATCATCATCGAGCCGCCTGATGCTGGTTTTTCCTTACCGGCAAATCTCGACGCGCTCTTTGCGTCCGCCCCGCCATGAATAATGTCCGTCAGATGCTTTACGTAACCCTTCATTTGCTGGGCCTGCGCGTGCATCTGTTCGGCGGCGCTGGCGGACTCTTCGGCGCTGGCCGCCGTATTTTGCACCACCTTGTCCATCTCGGCTACGGCTTTGCTGATCTGGCCGATCCCCTGTGCCTGTTCCGAGGAGGCAGCCGCAATTTCCGCCACCAGATTCACCACCTTTCCAGATATGGCAACATTCTCCTTAAAGGCGCTTTGCGTCTGTTCGGTCAAATCGCGGCTGGCGCGAACGGTGCTGATCGTGTTTTCGATCAGCTCGCTGGTATTCTTAGCCGCCTCCGCGGAGCGCATCGCCAGATTACGCACCTCATCAGCGACCACCGCAAAGCCCGCCCCCGCCTCGCCTGCGCGCGCCGCTTCCACGGCGGCATTTAAAGCCAGAAGATTGGTCTGGAAAGCGATTTCATCGATGGTTTTAATGATCTTGCCTGTTTCTTCACTGGAGCGCGTCACATCCTGAATAGACGCGGTCATCGAATTCATCTGTTTATCCACTTTATCGACAATCCCCTTGATCTCGTTCATGAGCGCCTTGGCCTCGGCCGCATTGTCGGCGTTTCGCCTCGTCATGGACGACATCTCCTCCAACGATGACGAGGTTTCCTCCAGCCCCGAAGCCTGTTCGGTCGCGCCTTCGGCCAGCATCTGGCTGGATTGCGCCACCTGATCCGACGCGGAAGAAACCTGTTCGGACGCCTCGTTGAGATCGTGCGCAATATTGCCGATGGGTAAAGTAATGTTGCGGGCCAGCACATAGACTGCTCCCGCCGTTAACGCCAGAAAGATCAGTCCGACAATCGTCATGAACGCCACCAGCCCGTAAACCGGCGTCATGAACTCGCCGTAATCCTGCGTCAGGCAGATACTCCAGCCCGTAATCGGAACAGGCGCAAACCCCGCCACCTTTTTAACGCCCTGGAAGGTGTAAGGAGCGGCCCCTGTTTCTCCCTTCATCATCCGCCCCGTAAACTCTTTCACCCCTTCCTGCTGGGCCAGATTCATTTTCAAAATAAAGTCCGTATTGGGATGCGCGATGACCATACCGGTTTTATCGATCACATAGCCGTAACCTGTTTTCCCAAGCGTCGTCGCGGAAACCTTGTCGATGAGAAAACGGATTTTCACAATGGTGACCGCAACGCCGATGATTTCCTGCGTCGCGGAGCGAACCGGCGCGGCAAATGTCAGAATGACATTGTTGTTGGATAGAGAGCGCACCACGGCCCCGGCGTTGATCTTTCCCGACTTGGCCATCTGAAAATATTCCCTCGAAGCAATATTGACATTTGTGCCTTCCGACGAGATCAATTGCCCGTCGAGTCCGGCGATGAAAATAGCGTCATAGTCTTTTTCAAATGATTTCTGCACGGCGATGATGTCGGCGGTCACCCGGTCAATTTCCGGGCCGGTTTTGATGCCCGCGTTATACTGCTCGGCCGCCGCCACCACCGAGGCTCGTTGTGCGATTTGCGAGACAAATTTCATCTCTTCCTCCACCGTCACCGTCGCCATCTGGGAAAGGCCTTTGGCGACTTCCATTGACCTCGACATCGCAATTTCTTCAAGCGCCCCCATCGAGCGGTAAACGGCAAAAACACCAACAATAAAAAGTGGCAGGATGACGGCAATCAAACCGCCGGCAATCAGCTTAAACTGCAATGATTTCTTTTTCATAGACATTCTCCATGGTTTTTCAAGCGAATAATTGATTATATAGTTAACAAAAACGATGAGATATAGTGTGATTTCTCAGGCGATACTGCGGGAAAGAACCCCATCGGCATTCATCTTACGGGTCAAATCGGTTATTGGGGGGAATTTCTTTAGAAAATCGGCAGCCGCCGCGGATCAGAACGTTTCAGACAGCGCGTTCATCAGCTCGTCAAGACGAAAACTCTCCGCCGGACGCTCGACCTGATAGACGTTTGTCTGAGCGGACACAGCGGCGCAAAGCTGAAAATGCTCGCGCTTGCCACCCAGCCCGTGGAGAAACCCCAGACGGTAGGTATTTCGGATGAAGGCATCAATTTTAGACATACCGGTGAGCCTGGTAACAGACGGAGAATCCGCATCATGCGTTTTCAGGCTGAAAACCGTTTTCAGCGGCGCCGGGGTTTCATGGGCCTGTTGAACCGGCAGAAAAAACTTATTTCTATCCTCAGCCCACAGGACATTTTTAAGTCCACTTTCATCTTTCCCCAGTTTCTTTAACGCATCCCCCCATAATTTTAATTGCAGGAAACCCGGGATGACATGCGGGATGTGATCGATCAGCGCGACAGCGCAGACATCATCGGCCAGAAGCGGGCAGCCGCGCTGATGAAATCCGGCGGCCAGCGTCGATTTGCCGATGCCGGATGGCCCCATAAAAATCACAGCAGCGTCTTGCACCCGGATTGCCCCTGCGTGCAGGACAAGATAATGGCGCTGGTGCAGCAATGCCCCCATCGCCGATCCCATGAGGAAAACTAAAATCCAGTCTTCAGAGGCCCCCGGATTCGGCGTGATGGTTATCGTCCGGCCATTGCGAACGTAGTAGCGGCCAAGCCATGAAATATTGAGGAGAAATTCTCCGGGCGCCGCCTGATAACGGGCGCTTTTGCTTTGCGGATGCGACAGTTCTTGAGGTGTATCACCGTAATCAATCACGACATACGGCGGGGCCTCATCGATAATCACCTGCGCCGGCAGGGGGATGGAAGATTGAATTTTCAAGCCGAAAATGGAATAGGTCTGATTCATGAAAAACCTGAGCAATTATTTGTGTGCGGATATAACGAATAATACTTCCCGTGTCAAAGCACAAATCGAAACAAAACCTGTCTTTGATGCGGCCCTGTAAATCCGGCCCGGACGCGTTTGTCGGATAACTTTACAAATTGGTAAACATTGGCCTACAAACCTGTTGCAAAGTTTCGCCACTTCTGGCAATATCCTTTCACATCGTAAATCATTACAAGAGCATAGAGGTTATTTACCGAAGCACAATTTCACAGGGGCATAATATATGCATACATTGTATCGCAACAATTAACCCATATAACAAGGACGTGTATATGAAAAAAGACAGCTCAATATGTTTCCGCGCAAGTACGGAGTTGCATGAAAGCCTGATCGCCATCTCCAAAGAAGATCGACGGTCATTGTCATCCACCATTGGGATTATTCTGTCTGACTACATCTCCAAACGCAAAGTCAGCCCAACCGCGTCTGTGACAAACGAAAAGCGCCAGTTTCCGCGCGAATCGCTGTCCGTGCCGGCAGTCATCAACCAGCCTAATACCGACAAGGTCGGCATTGCCGCCATTACGGAAATATCGCTGGGCGGCCTGAAGATCCTGGTTCCCAAGGATCTGGAAGACCGGCTGGTCATTAACGACCAGGGCTCAAAATTTGAAGTGGTTTTCAACCTGCCCTCCAACAACAAACCCATCCGGCTGGCCTGCGAATCCAAATGCATCATCAGCGACCAGGACAGCGTCCAGATTGGCGCCTCCTTCGTAGATGCGGATTTTCAGAACTACAAAGCGCTGCAGGCGTATCTGATATAAATTCAGGGCCTTGCCAAATCATCATCCCCACATCAGTCACACCAGTCATTTCCGGGCCTTCATCCAGCGTTTACCGGATGAAGGCCCGAACTAAATTTATTTCATGTCGTGTTTTGTTATATGCCGTATTTTTATTATGTAGTGCGTACCTTCAGGTGCGCCGAATCACTCAATGTTGATTCCATTTTTTCGCAGTCAGGACCTCGAAGTGACACACTTTCCAGCGACCATTCTTGTCTCAATTTATCACGACCGGAAACATGACATTTGACCACCGAGTAAGCCTTCTTGATTTGTCGGAAATGTTTACAATGTCATAAATTTGTATATATATGTATTTCTTTTGTTTTTCAAAAAAAAGATCATTTTCCTCGCGCTTACCATGTCGGCATTCTTTACAATTTCGAAAATGCCTCAACACATCCCCCTTTCGCCCCACTCTTGAAAATTAATATAATTATAAGTAATAACAGCATATTAAAAGAATATCGCATCGCCTGTATGTGTTTGTGGCACACCTTATGCTTACCTTGTATTACAAAAGAAGTGGCGAGATTAAAAAAAAACAACTTTTCGAATATATGCGGAGGAACAAAAAATGAAACTGAAATCGAAATTAATGATGGCCGTAATGGCGGTGGTTTTTCTGGCAGCAGGCAGCGCGTGGGCGCTACCTATTGATGTATCGTACACTGTTACCGGAAAAGAATTAAATTTTTCTATTACCAACAATATGACGGGCTTTAATGTATACATGATTGGTTTTGATATTGAAGCAATTAGTGGAAGAACAGCTGATCCAAGCAATTCGTCACCACGTTACTACGGATATATGGCATTGAACAGTTATTATCCTGATAATTATTCTAGGTTTAACAGTTTTTCACTTAGTTCTGGAAATACATTAACAGACTTAAAATTGGTGGTAGAAAGCGTACCAACAGAAGTTGACTTTGTCGTGCTTGTAAAGGGCGCGGGTTCTTACTCCGGCAATGACTACGATCAAAAATGGACCATTGCTAATTTAACGAATGGTAATTTTTATTCCTTCAAGGGAACGACATCTATACCGGAGCCGGCAACGTTGCTTCTCTTTGGTTTTGGTCTTGTAGGATTGGCAGGTTTGAGAAAAAAATTAAAAAAATAATACTCTATCGTTGCTGAATGAATCAAAAAAGGCAGGGTTAAAAACCCTGCCTTTTTTGATTCTTATGTATTTCTTCATTTAAAATAATCTTTAATAATAAACAACACCTGCCTTAAAACACTTTTGTCTATATTAAATGCAATCTACTCGATCATTTCTCTGCAAAACTACAAAATCAAGATCGCTGTTCGACTAAAGTTATTCACATTTTTTTAATATTTTATGACGCATATGTATCCGTATCAAGAAAAGAAGCGTCACCTGACCCACTTTCTGTACTGGTATAATCAACTTCAATAATTTTTGGTATTCGCCAATGCATTTTGGATGCATTGGAGGATGTACTTGTTGATCCATTTTCACTATTTGATTTCTGAGCATATTCTGACATAAATCCCCCCCTCATCATTTTTATTTTAGTTCATTTTTAAGTTATATAATTAAATTACAAAACTATATCAAGTCGTTTTTTGTTTGTGACTGTATTTTTTCCTTTCGAAAACGAAACAAGAAAGCAACCAATGTTTATGGCCCGAAGAAGCCCATGTACACTTACTGTTCGTTTTTGTTGAAATATTTTATTTAGATAATTTTTCATAACCTTAATATTTAGGTATTGGCCAACTTCAAATGCCAATTCTATTACGTCGAGTTCTCTCTCCAGTTCCTCTCGATCATGAGCAAGCCGTGCAAGAATGTCGGCAGCCTGAATCCCTCTGATAGTATTGAAGCGAACCGCGTCCGGCAGGATACCGACCATTGCGCGCCGAATCAACATTCGCTTTCCACCTTCAAACGTGTCTTGTTCATCTGGAACGCCAATGCAATACTCAATCAGACGAACGTCGGCCGTCGGATCCCGTACTTCCATGTTATAGAAAGTTCCAAATGTATGCCAGGTCGGACCAACCATTGTACCATTGCGGATTAATGTCATCATTCTTTCTATTAAAGGATCTCTGCTTTTGGTGTGATTATAAAACCGGTCATTGGCGTATGAACCCATTTGTTTAATAAATTTTTCGTGTGTAAAATAATTTAATGTATTTGCCTGACGGTGCGCATAATTTTGATATGCAGATAAAACAGGCAACAGTATGGGGCGCAATAGTTGACTTTTGACTGCATGAAACCAAGAATGGCCATGTCGTTTTTTCCAGGCATGTAAAGTCTGCCAACCGCTCTGAAATCTTTTGTGAACGAAGAGATAGAAGATATAATCCCTGCCCCCGCTCCACGAAACGCCGCCATTGCCGAGTTGCCCTGTCAGCATAGCACCAACACTGCGATTCTGAGCATGTTCAAAAAGAGATATAATCCAGACCATATTGCTTGCACCATACCGTGGCGTATGAGTGATATCCAAACTGCGTTTAATAGCGGTGAGGGGTGTAATGTCCTCCGCGCGAATGGCTATATGTTTTATATTTTCAAATAAATCCGCCACTTGATGCGCAAAGGGCCATTCGTCAGTGATGTATCCGGGATAAAGATGCTGACATGGATAAAGAGGAACAGAGGTGTAGGCGACAAGAGGCCTGTTTTCTTTTTTCAGCTCTTGTGCAGCTAACGCCGTGACAGAGCTCGAATCGAGCCCGGCGCTGAGCGTTGTGCCGATGGGCCGAATCGAATTAAGGCGCACACGAACCGCACGGCGAAAATGTTCCAGAAAGCATTCCACATAATCGTTGTCGGACGGAAAACGAACTTCCGGCACATTTTCGATCCGCCAGAATTGATCAATTTTTATATTTTTTTCCGCAACCGTTGCTACATGAGAAGCATTCAGGTGACGGATGTCTTCCCAAGACGTGCGATTAGGGATGTTATCGTTAACAGCAATGCCTAACTGCCGGGCAAGCCGAATTTCATCAAGCACGCATGGAACTTCCGGATGGGCAAGGATAGCTTTTACATTTGACGCAAACACAACCAGCGGCGGCTTGAAATAGTAATAAAGCCCCGTGTTGCCCAGATGATCGCGCGCCATGAAAAGCCTTTTATCTTTCGCATGCCAGGCGGCAAATGACCAGTCACCGAAGATGTGTTTGCAGGAGTCCGATCCCCACTTTTTATACGCAAGCCAGACCAGCCGTCCATCGGGTGTTGTC
>CAZSQS010000023.1:0-44875 GCA_964608995.1 uncultured Smithella sp.
TCTATAACAAATTAATCCTTCTCGTCTTTTAGGCGAGAATAAAATCACCCTGCCGGCTTTTTTTGTCTGGGCGGGTCAATGAAAGCCGGGCCTCCCGCGAGGGGGAGACCCGGCTAAGGGCAATATCAAAAAGAGACTTCCTTCAGATGGCTAATCCCAGGCGTTGGCCAGACCCGTTTTTTCCTCAAGCGGCGCGTCGATGAGCACATACGTGTCGTTGGCGGTGGTGTAAGCCGGCCAGGTAAACCCTGTAATGCTGGGATTGCCTGTTTTGGCGAAGTTTGAAAACATATCCATCATATTGTTGGATACCGTCCGGTCTTCATCCGTCCACCACTCGGCCTGCCCCGGCGTGTAGAGATGCGACGGGTAGTTGAAAAGATACTGAAGTTCCCCGCCATGCACCACCGTGCTGGCGCCTCGGCTGAATTTGTAAACAAACTGACTGGCCGTGGCATGGTTGGACCGCAAGGGCATGGACGCAATCAATCCGGCGATGAGGTGCGCATTGTCGTTGTTGGTGGCGCCCGACATAAACGGCACATCGGAGGGCTGACCGTCAACGATGCTGCTGTACGAAGTTTTTGACAGATAGTAATAATCGATCGACGGCCGGTACACACCGTAATTGATTCCATGCGTCGTGTCGGCCTGAATGATGTCCGTCCAGGGCACAGCACGCGCCTGTTCAACCGTTGTCACGCCGATTCTTGCAAAAAGGGCCTCGCCGATCGCCTCGTTTGCGGCAATGGACTGTTCGGCCGTCGTAACGGAATCCGGCACGTATTGACCGGCCATACAGATCGCCTTATGGAAGAGTCCCACGGCCATGGGTGAGATCATCAGCGTGACGACCTTACCCCCGCCGCCGGACTGGCCGAAAATGGTGACATCGTTGGGGTTGCCGCCGAAGACGGCGATGTTGTCCCGAATCCATTCGAGGGCCATGACCAGATCCATCTGCCCGTAGTTGTTGGAGCCGCCATACCCCGATTCCGCCGCCAGAAGGGGATGCGAAACATAGCCAAAGGCCCCCAGGCGATGATTGACCGACACCTGCACGATGCCTTTACTGGGCAGACCGGTGGGGTTGTTGTACAGCGGTGTATGGGCGGTCAGGATTCCGAAACCGCCGCCGTGGATCCAGACCATAACCGGCAGGTTTTGAGCATTGCGGGGCGCCGTGATGTTGAGCGTCAGACAATCCTCACTGACTCCGCCTCTGCCATCCAGATAGGTGCGATAGCTCGCAGCCTGTGGCGCCTGATTGCCCCAGGCCGTGGCTTCCCGAAGACCCGTCCAGGGCTCCAGCGCCTGAGTCGGTTTCCAGCGCAGCGCGCCCACGGGCGGTTTGGCGTAGGGGATGCCCAGCCACTGCCAGGTGTTGGCCGTTGGGCCATAACCGCGGAGCTTCCCGGTGGTGGTCTCCACCACAACTCGTTCACTCAGCGACGCTGCGAGGTGCTCACGGGCTTCGATGGCGGGTTTGAGCGCGCGCGGATTGGGATTGCCTTCGGTAAAGACGGAGGCGCCATTGAGATCCGCCAAAAGTTCGACGACTGCGGCATCCGCCGCGAAGGCGCTTGCCGTCTGATTGAAGGAAATGGCTCTCGTTTTGGATGCGATTGCGTTGCGGATGGCCGCGGTAATCTGTATGCCGTTGTTATTATCGCCGTCGGCATCGAGCGTTTGGAGAAGGCGGCAGATATTGGTGACACTCTGATCCGTGACATCCGTTGCACCGGGCACCATATCCAGAGGCGTGATGACGGCTTTTCCCGCAGCCGACCCCAGTGTCAGGCCGCCGATGGAGAAAGTTAAGGTATCGCCCTCATAAAAGCTGAATCGTCCTTCGGCATCCGTTGCGCCTGTGTGATTTCCGATGGAATACGTCAGCCCCGACACGGCGCTGTCTAAAAAAACGCCCACCTGCGGATCAGAGCCGCTGCCGCAGCCGGACAGCAAAAACCCGCCTGCGCATAAAATCAGCGCCAAACACACCAAACGACATCCGAGAAACCTGAACCGGAAACTCATCTTCATGCCTTCCCTCCTTTGAAAAATTGATAAGATTTTTTGAGATGCAGGAGTGTATCAAACGGACGCTTGTGTATCAAGAAAAAAAGAATTTGAGGCGCTTGATTCTATGATCCATCCTCCGGCAGGCATCCCGGCCGGGTGGCTAAAAAGAACTCTGCGCAGGCAAACGCCTTATTTTTCGATGCGCGTCCGGGCCGTCTCAATGGCCTGGTCCTGATTCCGCGTAAAGAGCCACCACTGGGCTTTGGTGGTGTGGGGGCCTTTTTCTTTTTCGCGCCCGCGCGCCAGATACCAGCGACCATAACGCTCGACAGTCGCAAAGGGGTGATCGCCCGTGCATAAAACGCTGCAGGGGCGGATTTCCTTAAAATAAAGCGTCTCATCCGGCGCTTCATCCTGCGCCAAATCCTCAGGAAGCGCGATGTGCGACACATCAACACCCTCTGCCACTTTTTTGTCCAGCCATTCAGAAACCGTCATGATGGTCTTCTCCTTTGATCAATAAGGGATGCAACCAGATCATCCCTGCCGATGAATAAAAACTTTCACAACACCGTGGCGATGTCGAGGCCCATGTTCCAAAAGTGCGTCAAATATGTCAAGACAAATAACTATGTCTCAGAGGTGTTACATCGTAAGACAGATGTGTCCGATTTTTTCGGTCATATCTGTCTTACGATGTAACACAAATCACCAGACTTTACATTGTAAAATTCACATTATATCAATATTATCAGCATTGTACAAAATTCATATCAGATTGGCATGAATGTTGTATTATTCCATGTCAAATATAAAAACGGGACAGGATGGCAGGAAACGAGTCATTCGATACAAAACAAACGCGGCAATCAGGCAGGCCTTCGAATTCCAGAAATCAGGATATTAAGGAATGCGCAACCGAAATCCATTTTAGCGACCCGTACAATTTGAGGAGGGAAATTTTATGAAGCGGAAATCATTTGGAAAAGTTTTAATGATGGCGGTCGTGTTTTTAATGCTGATGGGCGTATCCATCACGAGCTATGCGATTCAGAGCGAGACTCCGGGCAGTAAATCCACCAGCGGCCCCTACGGTTACACCACCAGTCAATTATCAGGTTATTGGGCCGGCGCCACCGTTTATACGCCGCGAACCGGCACACCTCCCTATTCAGCCATCGTCTTCATGCAGCCCTTCACGGGCGTCCAGTCCATGGATGCAGCTTGGGGGCCTTTCTTTGCCTCTCACGGCATCATCTATGTGAACTGCAGCTCAAGCACAACGATGGACCAGGTTGATCAGCGAGCCACCCAGCAGATGAATGCCATCAATGCACTGAAAAACTCATCCGCGCTCAGAGGAAAACTTGACACCTCCAGAATCGGCGTCATGGGCTGGTCCATGGGCGGCGGCGCCAGCTGGATCAACTCGTCGAAATCCGGCATCAAAACGGCCATGACCCTGGCCGGCCACAACATGACGTCCATGAACGCCGCTTCCAAGGGTTACTATACCAAATGCCCCACAGCGATTTTCAGCGGCTTGTGGGACACAACAATGCTCGGTGGCATGGGCCAGTCGGAAGGCGTTTACGCTGCCATTCCCTATTCGGTCAGCAAATTGCACTACAAAGTTTCCACAGCCGGTCACATGTCCTGGGGCAGCCCGACATCGGCAAGCCGCAATGTTGCGGCGATAGGACTTGCGTTCCAGAAGACCTACCTCGATGGCGACACCCGTTGGAAACGCTACATCACCCGGCCGTTCGACGCCGCTGTCTGGAGAACCAGTTTGAAATAACGATTCAATCCTGACATCTGCCGATCTTTTCAGGCAGATCATCGCCGGGTCGCCTCATAAGTGGCCCGGCGATTTTTATTTTCGGGAAGAGCTTGCGGCACTGAGCAAATTATCCCATATAATTTCGCGCTTTTTGGGCTGCTTTGGAGATATTTCAGAATCATATCGAGGAACTGGATCACAGAGATGATGCTGTTCTTCCCGTTTCGTCATCCACGCCGAAAAAGTCTTGACTATTTCGGAGCGGATGACAGAATGGTCGCCATGAAGCGCTACCTTGAATAATATATCCAAGATGCCGAACTGGCTCTCCGACATAAATCTTGAAGGCTTAACGGAGATATGTCGGTTATCTTTACAGATTGGAAAGAAGACGTAAACTGTCGGCTCCGATTGCCAAGAGCAAATCATGAAGATTATTCATACAAAAATATTTGGCCTGCGCCGGTTTTCCGCCATCAATCTTTTCGGCCTGCTGATCGCGCCGAAAGGCGCTAAAATCTCCGCACGAACGCTGCATCACGAAGCCATCCACACCGCACAGATGAAAGAGATGTTTTATGTCTTTTTTTACCTGTGGTACCTGATCGAATGGGTTATTCGTCTGACTCTCAAAGGCAGCGCCTATCGCAATATTTCCTTTGAAAAAGAAGCTTACCTCCACGAACAGGACCGCCATTATCTGAAACATCGAAAGCATTACGACTGGATCAAATATCTGTAAACTGCAGGAGACCTGCTATGCTGTCCCCTACACCGGGGTGCTCTGAGCCCCCGGTAAACCAAAGGTGGTTATCCATAAAATCCTGCCCGGCCGCCCTCCGTCCTGTGTGTGGATCGCTTTCCCGGGAATTATTTAAGTTTAAACTCCACGCGGCTGTCTTTGACTTTTTCTTTTCCGGCAGGTGAAAGCCCGGCCGGTTTAACGAGAAACAGGCGCGCCGCATCGACTTTTTCGGTTGAAAGCAGTTGTTCATGAACCGTCCGGGCGCGCCTTGCGGCAAGCTGCCCGAGATCACCGTCTGAAATCGTTACATGGTCGTTTAACATTTTCTCCATGTCCGCAGGCGGCAGCTCTTTGAGGGTGCCGATGGCCGTGCGCGGCTTCGGAAAGTCCGCCGCTTTATAGGCCAGCGTCAGATATTTTTCATATTCAGCGTCGCTGATCGAAATCTCCTCCACGGAAGCCGGGGCCTCGCCTTTTGCCGACACCTCCTTATGTTTTTGCACCTGAAGAAGATGCCTGAACGCTGTTTTCCGAAGCGCTTCCCTGTCTTCGTTTTCAGTGACAGCGACATAGCCTTCAATTTCCAGTTTCACGCCGGGGCGGTCAAAAAGGACCTTGGCCAGGACGTCGATTTTTTCGCGCTGACCCTCCGGTATCCGGGCGCTGCCGAATTCGAATTCAATATAGCTCATTTCTTCGCCTCCCCCGGTCATCGTCGATAACAGCGAGAAGGGCGATGTGACGGCCTTGGTAATCAGGTTCACTAAAATCTGCCAGACCAGCGGCAGAATGCGAAATTCCGGATCGTCCAGGCTCCCCGAAAGCGGAATATCCAGGTTAATCTGCCCGTTGCGATCGGTCAGAAGCGAAACGGCCAGGGGCACGGGAGCGCTGATGGCATCCGGGCTTTCCACTTTTTCGCCAAAGGTGAGCTGATCGAAGAACACTTTATTTTCAGCGCGAAGCTTTCTGTGATCGATGAGATAAGACACCTCAAAGGTGACCTTGCCTTTGGTGATCGGGTATCCCAGAAATTTTGCCGTGTAAGGCGTGACCGGGCTCATGTCGATGTTCTTGAAGCTCAGGTGAATATCGGCAAAGAGGTCTTTGGTAAGCGGATTGATGGTGCCGGAAATTTCAACAGGCGAGCCGTGTCCGAGATTCCCCTTTAAATCCACTTTGGCGCGTGAGAGGTCTTTAGACGACAGGCCCGTGATGGCGCCATGAAGATTGAGCATATGCACGGCGTAATGGGGTTTAATATTCTGGTCGGCAAAATCGATCGTGCCGCCGGAAAAACGGATGTTGCCGATGGAAATGTCCGGCGACGGCCCGGCCGGTGTTTCTTCAGACCCTTCGGGATTGCGTTTTTCGGCGGCGGCATCATCCGGTTTGCTTTCTTCATTTTTTGCCGCGCCGAAAATATTTTGAATATTGGTAATGCCGCCTTCGTTAATCACGATTTTGGCGAAGAAATCGGAAAGCGCGATCTCGTGGATTTTTACAAACAGCGGATTGTAGCCCGCCGAAAGGGTGTTTAAAGACAGTTTCTGAAATTTAATAAAATCATGGGAGGAAATCCGGTCGATCGTGGCCAGCCGCCCAACCGACAGGTTTCCCGAATAGGTGATCACCGGTTTTTCCTGATCATCCATTTTCAGCGTCAATTGTCCGGTGGTGAAGACAGAACCGCTCACAACATCCAGCTCAACGGATTCGGCAAAATAAGGCTCAAAAGGACGGATGGCCAGATGCTCGACACCGAGCGCAAGATCAGCCGAAAGCGGCTTCAGGCCAAAAGCCCCCTTTGCGGTGATGTTCGCTTTTTTATCGACGCTGAGGGCAAGCTCCACCGCGGCACTTTTCCCTTTTTCGAGCGATAGCCCGGATACCTCCAGTCGCAGGGGAGACATGGAAATCTTGACGGGTTTTGCCGGCAGAGCATCCGTCCAGGTCATATCCGCTTTATCGATCAAAAATCGGTCAATGAGCAAAACCAGGTCTTTTTGTGCTTCGCCTTTTTTAGCGGGCGCCGCTTGAATGTCTTTGCCGCCCGCAACCGCTTCTTTTTTATCCATCCCAAAGAGCGTTGCCAGATTGATGTTCCCCTCCTTGTCGCGTTTCAGCGCCAGTTCCGGCGCATTGAGCGTGACACGGGCCAGATGTACTTTGGGAACAAAGGGCTCAATGGCGGCAATCTCCACTTGCAGTTCGGGAAGCCGCAGGATTTGGTTTCCCCGCAGATCGTCCAGAATCACTTTTCTCAGGGCCGCATGGCCGGTAATTTGAAGAGACGGGGCTTTTTCCGGATCCATCAGAAATTGAATTTTTAAATGCGTATCGAGGCGGGCGGAGGAGAGCTTGAAATTCATGCGCGCGGGAACATATTGCAGATAATGAGGGACATCCACATCGCGGATGTCGATATCAAGATGCGTGGCGCGGGACGCCTGGAACGGCTGAGTTTTCCCCGTTGCGGAGACGGCGTGCCCGTTAACCACGGCCGCAAATTTCGGTTCGACATGGGTTTTTGTGTAGTGTGAGATATTGGAAATAAACGGGACGGCCAGTTGCAGGTCGCGCACCGTGTGAGCGGTTTGATTCGGCGCGTCGGTAAAATCGATTTGACCTTCGTTAATCTGAATATTGTTGAGGGAAAAAAGAAACGGTTTGGGTGGAGGCTCTTCTTTTTTACTTTCTTCCCTGGGGATCAGGTCAGAAAAGTTGTAGGTCCCGTCCGCTTTTCGCGTGAGACCGATATAGGGCTTATCGAGACGGATTTCCTCAATGACCAAAGCTCTTCGAAAGGCGGACGCAAAGAGGCTTGCATTGACGTAAAGTTCGTCGAAGGCCACGAAGGGCGTCTCGGCGCCGGGGTCAGTCAGCCGAAAGCCGTGAACGCTCAGCGCCATCCGAATCGGATTGATCTTGAGCTTTTCAATGGAGGCCTTGCGATGCAGGGCCTCGGACATCTTTTTTTCCAGAATCGGTTTGACAATGGCCGGAACGACAACAAATCCGGCCATAATCATCAGGGCGATAAAACCAACGGCAGCAATGAGGATGATCTTGCTTTTTTTCACGAACGCCTCCCTGTATATTATTTTTGGCCAATCATACAAACTACCCCAATTCGAAGCTTGTGACACCGAAGATGGGGTCAAGCGCCAGGGCCGGGGCCCCGCCACGATACATGCGCGCGGTTTCGAAGACGCTTTGCATGCCGTGGCGCAAAACGAGCCTTATCGCGCCCAGATTGGGCTCGGGAATGTCAAGGAAGTAGTCATCACCTGCGGCGGACTGGATCAGCGCCCCGAATAAGGCTTCGGCGATGATTTCACTCTCGGCAAACAAAGGCCCGATCTTATAACCCTGACGGCATTTTCGAATCACGCCGTAGCCGGAAAGCCGCCCGTTTTGGAGGTACCCCAGAGCCGCCCCTTCGGGCTGACGAATCCATTGCCGTAAAAAAGAGGTGCGCGGGGCCGGAAACATCCGCCGGTCAAAGGCCACAAGCTCGTCAAACGGCACCGCTGACAGATTCACAATTTCGGATGGACGCGAAACGACGTCGCATGCCCTGCCCTGAAAACGGATATTGCGGTGGGCCATTCCAAACCCCAGCTGCCGATACGTTTCCTGCTGGGAAACAACGGCGTCGTTGCCGATCATCCGGCCTCCCATGTAGTCCAGCGCTTTTTTCACCAGCGCATGGCCTACGCCCAGACTCCGGAATCCGGCATCGACCATGTAGAAACCGGCAAACGCGAAGCGCTCGTCGTAGCAAACCGCAGACACGCAGCCCACTGGTTTTGAGTCGAGCCGGGCCAGGAAAAACCCCTTCGGATCGGCGGCATAAAAACAGGCTGCGTCATGGAGGCCGGGATTCCATCCTTCGCGGGCGGCCCAATCGACCGCCAGGGCAATTTCTTCGGCATTCATTGAAGATACGGTCAGATTCATCATTCATTCCTGAGGGGGTCGCTATCGGTTCGCACAGAGATTAGCAGAAAACAATGTCCTTTAAAAGGCCGCATACACCCCTGTTCGCCCCTTTGCCGCCGAAGCTTGCCTTGCAAAATGGGTCGGGTTTGCCACACCTTTGTCAGGCCATTTCTAAAGGCATTGCAGGGCTTTGATCACGGGATATATCAATCCAAGAATCAGAAGCAGCGTCATGAAGGGACGATTAAGGTTTTGCCATTTGTAATTCTTTCTTCTGATGGCATCGACGCCGTGATTAATGCCGGAGCAGAAGAAAAAGAACATAAAGGCAAACAGAATCGTCAATTCCGCCTTGATTCCCCAATGAACGATATAAACAAGACCTGCCGCTGCAGCATAGGAGAGCAAGGCAAATGCGGACTGCCTTTGATAATTGCTCCCCACTTCAAAGCCTTTGAGTTCAGCTGAGCGCTTCGCAAAGAAAACACCCTCTATCCCGGAGGTCCCTGCAAGAGCAACGATGATGATGGGAATCATGAAATGTAACTGGGCAATGGGATCATGGCCCTCGGCAAAACCCATTTGATAGCCAAAGAAAAACGCGACAGCAACACTCCCTATCCGAATAACATCTAATAACTGAAGTAGCATCACTGACTCCTTTTTCTTGCCGCCGGATATGAACAAAAAAAAGCGGCTGCGGGCCGTGGTGACGACCCGCAGCCGCTTTTTATTTTTTTACTTCAGGGCCGCGGGCATTTTGAGCATCACATCGACGGGTTGGATGTATTTGTCCATGACCTCGTGCGTGCCATTGACTTTGAGCTTGTCAAACAGAAAGGCAAACTGGCGCTCCAGTTCGGCGCAGACCGCGCCGCGAATATCCGCCGGCAGATGCCAAAGCTCAAGCTTGAATGGCCCGAACCCCTTCTTGCGGGTTTTGTAGATGAACTGCTCTTCCGTATCCTTTTCCTTCCATTCATCCTTCATGTTTATTTTCAGATGATCATAGATCTTTTCCCGCAGCTCGGCGGGGAAAGATTTGCTTTCGTAAATCATGTTCTGAAAACCGGTAGCCAGATGAATTTCGGCCGTGCCGGTGGCGGGGAAACGGTCAAAGGCTTCATCGGGCAGTGTGGAGGCGCCGTGCTGCACTGCGCCTGCCAATCCGTATTGCACGCGCGCGGTTTCGGAGAGTTTTTCCAGAACGTCAAAATCAATCTTCACGCTGGCCACCGAGCCGTCGGCC
Organism: uncultured Smithella sp.; assembly: GCA_964608995.1. Taxonomy (GTDB): domain Bacteria; phylum Desulfobacterota; class Syntrophia; order Syntrophales; family Smithellaceae; genus UBA8904. The sequence goes on from CAZSQS010000023.1 coordinate 9,745, forward strand.
AGCGGCACGCCGCCATGCGTGGTGCCGGTCTGGACGCTGATTTTACTGATGCCCTTGAAGGCCTCGCCGCGCTTCTTGAGTTCTTCGAGGTAGCCGTCCATGTAGGCCTGCAACTCTTCCACCGTGCTGTTTTTGCCGCCAACTTCGCCGATTTCGCCACCGACGGACACGGTCACGCCTTCCGGTTCGAGATCACGGATCATCATGGTAAGCTCCGCCGCGAGCGTGTAGTTGGTCTGCTGCTGTTCCTTCAGGGTGGGCTGCGACAGATCCACCAGCGTGGAGGTATCGATATCGATGTTGTAGAACCCGGCCTCGATGCCTTCCCAGATCAGGTTTTTGACGGCTTGTGTTTCTTTTTCCGCATCCGCGGCAAATTTCTTGGCACTGATCTGGAAATGATCACCCTGTATAAAAATCGGGCCGCGCCAGCCGGATTTCACGGCCGCCGCCGTAATGGCGCAGGTGTATTCAAAGGGGCGTTGATTCGTGTAGTCGATTTCGGAGCGGGCAATTTCAAAGAGCACGGGGCCCGCATTGCCTTTCTTCGCCGCGCGAAACACCGCCTGCGCCGCATCATAGGTGATGCCGCGCAGGTTGATGGCGGGCACGGTAAAGCCGCCGACTTCCTTTTTGCCCATGGCCTCATACAGGGCCTGAATGGAGGCGGAATGAATGCCCAGCGCCGCTGCGGCGCGCCGAAGAAGCCAGCCGGCCGCCTCCTTCACGCCCGCATCGGGGCTGAAAACGACCGTGTAGATCAGATCGTCAATGAGCTTCTCCTGAAACTGCTTTTCATCGAGAATGCGGACATCGCCGTCGTCAAAGGCCAGAATGGCTTCGCACGCTTTTTTCAACTGGTCTTTATTTTCATAAATCATGATCTCTCCTTTACTGGGTTAGGGTTGCAACAAATATTGCCCGGCCATCTTCACTTCTTCAGCCGAACCGATATACACCGGGGCGCGCTGATTGACTGATGTCACCGGGAGGGAAAGGATGTCGTCCTTGCCGTCCGTGGCCAGGCCTCCGGCCTGTTCCACGATGTATGCCATGGGCTGCAGCTCAAACAACAGGCGCAATTTACCCTGGGGCGATTTTTTAAGCGCGGGATAGGTGAAAAGCCCCCCGCGTTTGATGATGATCTGGTTGATGTCCGGAACGAATCCGCCGCTGTAGCGCAGCTTGTAGCCGTCTTGTTCCAGCCGGTCGATGAATTTCAGATGCCCCGGCGTCCAGTCCTTGCGAAGCCCGCCGGGCGAAAAGATGGAGCCCTTGTCCTTGAGCCGGATAAACTCTTCGGACAGGACATACTCGCCTTCGCGGTCCAGCACAAACTCGTGCGCGCCGTTGCCGGCCGAGTAAATCATGGTGATGAGCGGCCCGTAGGTGATATACAGCGCCGCGACCATGCTGTTGCGGCCGCAGTCAAAAATGGATTTTTGATGAATGCCGATAATGGTGCCGATGGCCAGATTCGTATCCACCAGCGACGAGCCGTCGAGCGGATCGGCGGTGACGATATATTTTTCGTGCCCCTGGCCGATCGTCACGATGTCTTCGAGCTCTTCGGAGGCATATTCGCGGACAAACCCGGAGTGCTGGAGTTTGTTTTTGAGAATATCATCCGAGATGCGGTCGAGCGCCAGTTGTTCTTCGCCATAGACGTTTCTAAAGCCCGCGAGCTTACGGTTGGATTCCTGGATTTTGGCGGAAATATACTTGCCCACGACGGCGATCTGCCAGATCAGCCTGCGCAATTCCACTTCCACGCCGGCCATCCACATGTGGCGGCGCAAATCCACAACATTTTTCACGTCAACATTGATTGGGTCAGCCATAGAGTCCTCACGATGGGTTTGGTTGTTTGCCCTGCACCGACGCCTTGGGGGCTGCCTGTCGCAGCGCGTTTATTGACGGCCATTGGCCAGAAACTTTTCCAGGGCGGTTTGAAGCTCCATCAGCGAATAGGGTTTCACCATCGCCCCGATAAATCCATATTTCCAGTACTCTTCGAGCACAGGATCATTCATGTAGCCGCTGGAAATCACGGCCTTGACTTCCGGATGCGCCGCCTTCCACTTTTGAATGGCAATTTCTCCGCCCTCGTCGCCGCGCATCGTCAGATCCAGGATGATGAGCGCGTAGGGGTTGCCCATCTCTTTGGCGCGGCTGTATGCCGAAAGCGCATCGGTATGATTGTCTGTGGTGGTGACTTCATAGCCCAGATGCCGAAGCATGCTGCCGGTGACGTCGAGCAGGACCTGTTCGTCGTCGATCAGCAGAATTTTCGGCTTCGGCTGGGCGGGGGCCTCCACAACGCCGACCGGCTTGGACTCGACTTTTTCCGCCCGGGCCGCGGGCACATACACGGTAAACGTCGTTCCGACACCGGGCGTGGAGTCCAGCGTAATCGTGCCTTCGTGACTTTTGACGATGGAATAGCAGATGGCCAGCCCCAGCCCCATGCCCTTAATGCTGCTCATCTGTTTGGTGGTGAAGTACGGATCGAATATTTTTTTGATGTGCTCGCGGGAAATGCCCACGCCATGATCCCGAACCTGCCATCTCACATACTGTCCGGCGCAAAGTGACACGATCTGGCCTTCTTCCATGCGCACATTTTCGGCCGTCACCTCGACAGTGCCCCCCTGCGGCATCGCTTCGCAGGCATTGCTGACCAGCGCATGAACCACCTGATGCATCTGACCTTCGTCAATTTGCACCGACCAGAGCCCCTCCGGCAGATCAAAGCGGCACGCCACGTTCTTTCCGCTTAAGGCGAAATTGGCCGCATCGCGGATGACATTGGCGATGGAGGCGGTTTTTCGCTGCGGCGAGCCTCCGCGGGAATACGTTAAAAGCTTGCGGGTGAGCGCCTTGGCTTTCATGCAATGCTCTTCGGCGCTGGTGAGCCGCATGTAAACGGGGCTCTCGGGCGTCGTGTCCATCTTGGCCAGCGCCAGCGACCCGAAGATGGCCGTCAGGATATTATTGAAATCATGCGCGACGCCCCCGGCCAGAAGGCCGATGGATTCAAGCTTCTGCGAGCGCGCCAGCTCCGCCTCCATAAAGCGGCGAACCGTCACGTCGCTGCCTAAGCACTCGAAACAGACCAGGCGCTGATCCGCATCGCGCACTGCGATGATGGTAAAGTCCATAATGACCATCCGGCCGTCGCGCGTGGCGCATTCCAGGATATAATTTTTTAAAACATCCCGGGCGGCGCCAGCTTTTTCAAGCGCGCGGCGCCAGCTTTGCACATGATGCTTTGTGAAAATTTTCGAGGCCATCGGCGCATCGGATGAATAATCGGCCTGAGTGTAACCCAGAATTTTTTCAGCGGCCTCATTGATATAAACGATGCGGCCACTCTCGGCGTCCACGCGGAAGATCGCCTCATCGGCGTATTGGGCCAGGCGCTCATAGACACTTTTGATTTCGACATTTTCGGCCTTGACGCGGCTGATCTCCGTGGTGTCCCGAACGATCGCGCCAATACCCGCCATCGTGCCCTCTGCATCGTGGTGAATCGTGGCGCTGATAGTGAAAATGCGATTTGGATCGCGCTCCAGACGGCAAACCTGATCGGCAAACGTAAGCCCCGTATCGAAAACGGTTTTAAAAACGGATGCTCTGCCCGCCTGCGGCTGGCGGTCATATTGAAAATTCCAGCGCGGATCGCCGTAAAACGAACCGATCATGTCCGCCTGCGAACACCCGGTCAACCGCTCAAAAGCCTGGTTGACGTAAGAAATCATCCCGTCTGCGCCAATCATGACCAGGCCTTCGGAAACAAGGTAGGACAGATGTTCAAGATATCCTTTGTATTGTTTGAGACTGGCGATCTCCGACGCCAGGCGTTTGTTGTCTGACTGAGTATCCGGTGTGGCCGGTGCGGCCGATGACGTTTGCATGCTGATCCGCCTATCCTTCGTTGTAAATCGATATTGCAGGGCCATGGTTTAGGGCATGGCGGCATAAATCCGGCAAATTTAATAACGAATATTGTCCCTCATTACAAGCAATAATTTTATAAAGCCTTTCGCCGGATTTTAAGCGCCATCCTGTAGAAAAAATCATCGGGCCAGTTATTTAAGGCTTGACTAATCCGCCTATTCCTTGAAATAGTTTCCCCGCGCGAAAAAGCAAAACAATCAGGAATCCACCTTCATGAAAACTTTAGGCATCTGTCTGGGCGCATCCACCGTATCGATGGCCGAAGTGCAATTCACCGGCGGACAGGCGCGCGTGATCTCTTTTGGGGCGCGCGCGCATGAAGGCAATCCCCGCCAAACGCTGCTTGACGCCCTGTCCTTTCTGGATCTGAGCGCTTACGACCGCGTGGCCGCCACCGGGCGCAAATTCCGGCAACTACTCCATTTATCCTCCATTTCCGAAACCCAGGCTGTTGAATACGCCTATCGTCACGTCGCGCCTGAGGGACTTTTCTGCCCCGCCGTCGTGTCGGCGGGCGGAGAAACCTTTATAGTGTATGTCATGAACCGCCAGGGAAGGGTTTCCAATGTTTTGACCGGCAATAAATGCGCCTCCGGCACGGGTGAATTTTTTTTGCAGCAGTTGCGGCGCATGAACGTCAGCCTCGATGAGGCGGCGCACTTTGCCGCCGAGGAAGACCCGCATCCCGTGTCGGGACGCTGCTCGGTCTTCTGCAAGTCCGACTGCACGCATGCCACCAACAAGGGCATTCCCAAGGCCAACGTGACGGCGGGCCTGTGCAAAATGATGGCGGGAAAAATTCTGGAGCTTCTAAAAAAACTGCCGAGACGCCATATCCTGCTGGTGGGCGGGACAGCGCAAAACCGCATGATGGTCGAATATCTGCGCCGGGACATTGAAGGACTGATCGTTCCGGATGAGGCGCCTTGCTTCGAGGCACTGGGGGCCGCCCTTTGGGCGCTGGAAAACGAAACCCTGCCACTGGACATTCAACATCTGATCCAGTCGTCACGGCCCGCCTTCGAGACGCACCCGCCTTTGACCGACTTTGAAAGCTGCGTAGAGTTCAAACCAATGGCGCGCGGGCGCGCGCGGTCAGGCGATGTCTGTCTGCTGGGGCTTGACGTCGGATCGACCACCACCAAGGCCGTCCTGCTCAGGCAAGACGACTGTGCGCTGGTGGGTCAGGTTTATCTTCGCACCAACGGCGATCCGGTGGGCGCGGCCCGGCAGTGCTACCGCGCGCTTCTCGATGAGATCCGGCGCGACATCGATCCAGCCTCGGTGACCATTGCGGGCCTGGGTGTCTGCGGATCAGGACGCCAGATTGCGGGGCTCCATGCCATGACGAACGGCGTCATGAATGAAATTCTCGCCCACGCCACCGCCGCCGCGCATTTCGATGCGGAGGTGGACACGATTTTTGAAATTGGCGGCCAGGACGCCAAATACACGCATCTGACACAGTCCGTCGCGTCCGATTACGCCATGAACGAAGCCTGCTCGGCCGGCACCGGTTCGTTTCTGGAAGAATCCGCCCTCGAAACGCTGGGCGTCGCGATGGAAGACATCGGCGCGCTGGCCCTTCAGGGCGCCCGGCCGCCCAACTTCAACGATCAGTGCGCCGCCTTCATCTCATCGGACATGAAAAACGCCATCGCCGAAGGCGCAACGCGCGAAGATCTGCTGGCCGGTCTGGTCTATTCCGTGTGTATGAATTACGCCAACCGCGTAAAGGGCAACCGCGCCGTCGGCAAAAAAATCTTCATGCAGGGAGGCGTCTGTTACAACCGGGCGGTGCCCATCGCCATGGCCGCACTGACAGGTCAGCCCATCATCGTACCGCCGGAGCCGGGGCTCATGGGCGCCTTCGGCGCAGCGCTGGTCATCAAAAATAAATTGGCGCAGGGGCTTTTATCCCCCGGATCGTTTGATCTGGATGAGCTTGCGAACCGCGAGATCCGCTACGGGAAATCCTTTATCTGCCAGGCGGACAAAGAGCATTGCGACCGCCGCTGCGACATCTCCATCATCATCATCGACGGCAAGTCCTATCCTTTCGGCGGCGCGTGCAACAAATACTACAACCTGCAACACGGCCTGAGGTACGACACAGACCGGCTCGATGGGGTCACCGCCCGCCAGAGGGCGGTCTTTGCCTCAGGGGATGCGCACAAAGCGCCCGACCGGGGCCGCATCGGTTTCAACCGCAGCTTTCTCGTCAATACCTACTACCCGCTGTATTCAACCTTTTTTACCACCCTGGGCTATGACGTGGTTTTACCGGATACCTGCCCGCAGTCGGGCATTGATGAAAAACGCTCCAGCTTCTGTTACCCGGCGGAGCTCGCCCACGGCTATTTTGAAGCGCTTTTGCAAACCAGGCCGCGCCTCGATTTTATTTTTCTGCCGCATGTCAAGGCGCTCCCCAACGACGGCAGCGCCAACGATTCTCAACTGTGTCCGTTTGTTCAGGGAGAAACCTTTTATCTGCAAAGCGCCTTCCGGCCACAGTTGCAGATTTTACAACAAAGCGGCGTAAAACTTCTGACGCCGCTGATTGATCTGGCCCCGGGTCTTGAAGCCATTGAAAAGCCGCTTGCCGAGTGCGCCCGCAAGATGGGCAGAGCCAGGGTTGAGATTCGCAAAGCCTTGAATGCCGCCCTCAAACGCCAGCGGGAATTCTTTGATCATCTGGAAAATTCGGGGCGCACGGCCCTGGCTGAGCTGGAAGCGCATCCCGACAACATTGGCGTCGTCATCTTTGGACGCCCTTACTCCGGCCTGGCGGCCGAGGCCAACAAGGGCATTCCGAGAATGCTGGCCTCGCGCGGACTGAGAGTGATTTCGCAAGACGCCCTGCCGGCGGGCGCCGAAGCCGGAAAAAACCGCATGTACTGGGGCACAGGCCAGCAAATCATGAAAGCGGCCGCGTTTACCGAAAAACATCCGCAGCTCTTCGGCGTATATATCACCAATTTTTCCTGCGGGCCGGATTCGTTTTTGCTCACGTATTTCCGCGATATCATGGGCGGCAAACCGTCTTTGACGCTGGAGCTTGACAGCCACACCGCATCGGCCGGCATCGAAACCCGCATCGAGGCATTTCTCGATGTGGTCGCCGCTTACCGCCATTTGCAAAAACACGGGCGGATCACACCCATCCAGGATCATTTTTCTCCCGCCCAAACCCGGTTCAAAGGCGGCGTGGCTTCCATCACCACCTCCGGCAAAGAGGTGCTGCCGCTGACCCATCCGCGCGTCACGATCGTGTTTCCCTCGATGGGAGAAATCGCAGCACGCATGCTGGCCGCCGTGTTTACCTCTCAGGGGTTTAAAACCTTCGTTCAGCCCGAGGCGGACGAAGCCATTCTCAAGATCGGACGGGCCAACACCTCCTGCAAGGAGTGTCTGCCGCTGATTCTCACTACTGGTTCGCTTCTGCACTACCTTCAGCATATCCGTAAGCAAGGCGAAATCGTCGCCTACTTCATGCCCACAGGCGCCGGCCCCTGCCGTTTCGGCCAGTATTCCGTATTCATGGAAGATTTGATCCAGCGGCATAAAATCCCCGACGTTGCGATTTTGTCGATTTCCTCAGAGAATTCCTACGCGGGCCTGGACGGATTTTTCCGCCTGCGCACCTGGTGGGCCGCCGTCATTTCCGACGCGCTGGAAGATGTCCGCTCCCTTCTTTTAGTGAAAGCGCAAGACTCGGATGCGGCCATGCGCGTTTTTGAAGAAGAGTCCGTTGCGCTGATCCAGTCGCTTAAGCAAACAGATTTTCAAGCACTCCTTTTACAGCTCAAGCAAAGCTTTGCACGCATGAAGGCCATCGACGGCGTGAACCGGACGGACACGAATATCCCGGTTATCGCGCTGGCGGGAGAGATATTCGTCCGGCGGGACAACCTCTCCCGGCAGCGCCTGACGGAAAAACTGGCCCGGCAGGGCTTTGCGGTCATCTGCTCGCCTGTGAGCGAATGGATTCTTTACACAAACTACCTGGTTCGAAAAAATATCATCCGGCACGATTTTTCGATAACCGGCCGGCTGAAATTTTTACTCGTCGAAAAATATGTGGCACGCTACACGCGAAAGCTGCAGGAGACGATGAATGATTCCGGGTTGCTTTTGTCGCACCCTGTGGACATCTCGCACATTCTCCGAAACGCTCAGCCGTTTATCTCGCCCCACCTGACCGGCGAAGCGATTCTCACCATCGGCGGCGCACTGGCTGAAATTGCTGAATCGGTGTGCGGCGTCATCTCCATCGGCCCCTTCGGCTGCATGCCCAGCCGTCTTTCCGAAGCGATCCTGAATGATGCCATGCATCGCGACGTCAAGCTTGCCCAAAATCCCGAACACAGCACCCTGGGCAAGCTGCTGGCCCCTTTCGACGAGCTGCCGTATCTTTCCATTGAAAGCGACGGATCGCCCTTCCCGCAAATTATCGAAGCCAAACTCGAAGCGTTTTGCCTTCGCGCCCGACGCCTGCACGAACACATGCGCCGGTTTGCCTCTGAAAAACTTTAGAAAATGTTCCCCGGCACACCCCTAATATTCGATTGACACTGGCATAAGTTTTTTCTATACTCGTCTTTAAACAACAAAAGAGTGTTCAGTCAGGCGGCAAACGGTCATTATTTTTTTAAATATGAAAACGGTGTCTTGCCCATGTCTCTAAAAGTTTACTTTATCCAATATCTGAAATCATTCGACGATGAATCATCGCCTATAATGCATTGAATTTTGATCTTTAAACTATAAAAAAGAGGAGGAAGGGGTATGAAGCATTGGAAAGGCATCATCTGTACATTGGTTTCCTGTCTGGCAATCTCATGGGCCGTCGCAGCCAGCGCGAATGAAATTGTCATCGGTTTTTCCGGCCCGCTCAGTGGACCAGCCGCCGAATACGGGCAGGATATTGTTTACGGCATCGATATGGCCGTCAATGAAATTAATGAAGCCGGTGGCATTACCGTCAAAGGGAAAATATACAAGTTTAAACTGGAAAAACTCGATGACCGCACCGATCCCACCTCTGCGGTCAACAATGCCCGCAGGCTTCAGACCCAAAAAGCCATCGCCATTTACAACGGCGTCTTCACAACGATTGCCGCCATGTCCAAAATCAATGAGGAACCGGGCAGAGAGTTTATTTTGATGGCTTACACCAGCACGCCCAAAGTCGTCCAGATGGGCAACAAACTGCTTATCGGCGTGACTGCGCCGGCCTTCCCCGTCTATATTCAGCAGTTCACGGAGCTGGGCATGAAAAAAGGCTGGAAGAAAATTGCCATGGTCACAACACTGGGCGCCTATGGGGAAGAGTGGCGAAAAGCATTCGGGGCCTACTGGATCAAAGCCGGCGGAACGGTCACCATCGACAAGCCCGCCAATTACTACACCGAAACCGACTTTTCCGCACCCCTGACGGCGGCGCTGGCCACCAAGCCCGACGCGCTTTTGATCGGCGGCCCCTCGGCCACCACCGCGCTGGTCATCGAACAGGCCCGCGGCATGGGGTTCACCGGCGGATTCATCTGCATTGATCAGGCCAAGCTCGACTACATGGCGAACCTGCTCAAAGGCTACAAGCTGATGAACAACACCATCGGCGTGGCCACGCCCACCAGCGTTCCCGTGCCGGCCACGGCGCCCTTTGAAAAGAAATACCGCGCCACCTACAAACGCATGATGACGTCCGAATGCTTCAGAAACTACGGTGTCACGATTGCGCTGGCCAAAGCCATCGAGGCGGCCGGCACCACGACCGACGCCAGGGCCATCCGCGCGGCCTTTGCCAAAGTGTTGCCGATTGTCGGGGATAAAATTCCCACGGAAATCTTCGGCATCAATCCCAACGGCCGGCTCTTGATCAACGGCTCGATTCAGACCATTGAAAACGGCAAGCTCACCGAACCGGAACAGTATTTCTGGTGGATTAAAAGCGACGAAGAGTGGGAAAACATCAAAAAGGTTTCCAAAAGCACCGCCAACATGATTCGCTTTGAGGCAAAAATTGACGATATCGAATAACCGGATGTTCTGAGGTTCATAAACCCGGCGTCGCCTGTGAAACGGCCACGCCGGGTTTTTTTATTCCTGCCGCATTTTTTCATCAATCAATTTGACAAACAGCTCCGGCAGGGGCGCGCGGAGGGCCATCTCCTGCCCGCTAAACGGATGCTGAAACGTCAGACCCGCGGCATGCAGCGCCTGTCGCGGCAGGATCAGACGCGCCGCGAGATCGTCCGTCCAACCGGAGTGAATGAAATCCAGAAACGCATGGGGGTCGCCGCCGTAGAGCTTGTCACCGACAATCGGATAGCCTGCCGCTTCCAGATGCGCGCGAATCTGATGGAGACGGCCCGTTTCGGGAAAACAGCGAATCAGCGCCACATCTTTCGCCTGCGTCACTTTTTGAAATCGCGTTCGGGCGCTCTCGGTTCCGCCCGGCCACGCCCGGCGCTTCTTCGTTACAGAGGAATTTGGGTCCGGACCCAACGGCCAGTCGATGTATAATTCGTTCTCCGGAAAAGCGCCGCAAACCAGCGCGAGATATTCTTTTTCCCCTTTTGCCAGCGCCGCGGATAAAGCGGCCGCGCTTTGAGAATCGAAAGCCGCAAGCACCACCCCCGAGGTTTCACGATCCAGACGATGCACAAGATGCGCGGCGCGCCCGAAGCGCTCCTGAAGCAGCGCCACGAGCGTATGGTTGAAGTAACGCCCGGACGGATGAACCGGCAGATTCCCCGTTTTATTGACGGCGACAAACGCCTTCTCCTCATAAAGGATTGAAATATTGGCGTCGATGTCCGGCTCGATCATTTCACCGCCATCCCACGCAATCGTTTCGCCGCCGGTGAGACTCTGAAAGCGATCCGTCACCACCCGGTCATTGCAACAGACCTTCCCCCCGCTGATCTCGTCGCGCCACTTCTCAAGCGTCAGATAAGAAAACCTGCCCGCAAGGTAGGCATCCAGCGCCTGCGGCGCACAAAGCGGGGGAACGGTTGAAGTCATCCTGCGTTTTCGGGTCATCATCATTATATCCTCTCGACGCTTGCTTCCAAAAGGCATCGGCATTAAGCCCCGGAGGGCCTGCATCCGTTTGATGCGCTCCTCGCTATCACGTTTATAGCCACAATCCAAACTCGAAAAAGAGGGTTCAGCATTATTCCGGTTTCATGCTATAAGCCCCGGAAGGATCAGCAAGCAACCTTCAACACAAAGGAGATATTGTTATGCGCAGTGACATTCAGCAGATGATAGCGGACAATCGCGTGTGTGTGCTGGCGACCGTATCCGGCGGCTCGCCTCACTGTTCACTCATGTCTTACGCGGCAAGCGACGATTGCCGTGAAATTTATATGGCGACGTTCAAAAACACCCGCAAGTACCAAAATCTTGTTTCCAACCCGTCGGTGAGCCTTCTGATCGATACGCGCGATGCGGCGGCGAAAGGCGCGGCCAGCCATACGCGCGCGCTGACGGTCACAGGCGTTTTGGACGAGTCTGTAACCCCGAATCGCAAAAAGGCCATAAGGGAGGCGCTGATCAAAAAGCACCCCGATCTGGAGGCGTTTTTTTCTGATCCCGACACCCGGATCGTGGTTGTTCGCATCCAGTCGCTGCAACTGCTCGACGGCGTAACGGACGCTTATTTTGAAACACCGGCCTAGCGAGGCGCGCTGAATATCTTCTGCCACACCCGAGGCTACAACATGGCCAGAAGCTTGCGGTCGATTTTAGACAGGGGCAGTTTTTTTCGATCGGCGGGCGTTGCCCATTTGAAATCCGAACAGGCGCGCGCTTCGGGATGCCCTTTCACAATGAGAGCGTCGTATGCCCAAAGCGTTGTGCGCAAATGCGTATAGACCTGTTGAACGCTCCCGAGCTTCGCGCCCACGCGAATCGTCAGATTCAGTTCTTCTTTAACGGAGCGCCTCAGGGCCTTGCCCATGTTCTCATCCTCTCCCGCAAAGCCGCCGGGCAGTTTCCAAAAAGAAGCCAAAAGGCCCGAAGCGGGGCGCTTCACCATCAAAATTTTCCCTTCGTCATTGCCAATGACGGCGGCTGCCGCAAGCCTATGGGGAATGCGCGCAGGCTTTACTTTGACGGGCAGCGCCTGTTGCCATCCGGCAGCGTATGCTTTGCACAGCGGGGCGAGGGGACATGCGCCACAGTCCGGATTTTTAGGCCTGCACAGCGCTGCGCCCAGATCCATCAGCGCCGAATTGAAATCGCCGGGATGCCGCTTCGGAATCAGGCACGCCGCCAAAGCGCGTAATGCTTTGGCCTCATCTTCCGGGGGGCGAAGGGCAAACAGACGGCTCAAGATGCGGCGGACGTTCCCATCCACGGCGGGAAGCGCCTGACCGTAAGCGATGCTTAAAATCGCGCCGGCGGTGTAGTCCCCGATGCCGGGAAGCTGAATCAATTCTTCGTATGTGTCGGGAATCCGGCCATCACAGGTTTCCATGAGAATTGCGGCCGCTTTGTGCAGATTGCGGGCGCGCGAATAGTAGCCCAGGTTTTCCCAATGCTTTAAAACGCGCTCCAAAGGCGCGCGAGCCAGCACAGAAACATCGGGAAACGCTTTTAGAAATCGCTCATAATAAGGGATGACGGTGTCCACCTGCGTCTGTTGCAGCATAATTTCGGACACCCAGATAGGGTAGGCGTCGGCCGTTTCGCGCCAGGGAAGCGTCCGGCCGTTTCGCCGGTACCAAAGCAAAAGACGGCGGGACAGAGCCTTATTAATTTTGGGGACATCTTGCATCATAACCTGAGTGTATATCTCAACACACAGGCTCTGACAAGAAGGGGCTTGTTCATTTCTTTCCCGTCTGCTTGTTGATGACTATGAATTTATCCCAACATGCGCAATATTCCGATTGTCAGCCCCGGGAAGGTATGATAATTTAAGGAAAAATAAATCAACACCATGGATGGCGGGGAGCACGGCATGAAAATACGGGTGCTAGGGTGTCACGGTTCACAATTGCCTCATCACAACATTACCGGTTTCCTGGTGGATAAAAATGTATTGATTGACGCGGGCACGGTCACACAGGCCCTCACGCTGGAAGAGCAGATGCGCATTGACTATATTTTCGTAACGCACGCGCATCTGGATCACATCCGCGACATCGCGTTTCTGGCCGACAATCTCTATTACGGCCAGCGCAAAGAACCGCTCGTGATCTGCTCGAGCGCCAATGTTATTGAAAGCCTCAAACGCCACATCTTCAACAATACCATCTGGCCGGACTTTTCGCGCATTCCCAGCGCAAAGGCGCCTGTTGTTAAATTTGAAACGCTTTCGCCGGGCAGGACCAGACAGATGGGTGGATTTTCGATCAAGGCCATTGCCCTCAATCATACGGTGGAAACGATGGGGTTCATCCTGCAAAAAGGCAGCAAGGCGGTTTTGTTTTTAGGCGACACGGGCCCCACTGATCGTGTCTGGAAGATCGCCAAAACGCTAAAAGAAATAAAAGCGATCTTTGTTGAAACGTCTCTGCCCGGCGCCATGCAGAGCATTGCTGAAAAAACCGGACATCTGACACCGGTATCGCTGGCGGCGGAACTGGCCAAGCTCAAAGGTGCGAAGCCGGAAATTTATCTGTATCATATCAAACCCCGCTACGCGGAAGACATCCGGCGCGAAGTGGCAGCCATTCCAAACAGAAGCATTCACATCGTTGAAGACGGTCAGGTCATTCGCATTTAACCGGCCTTACCCCCCATGAAAAAAATATCCCCCGGCCAATACCTCACAAGTCTGAATATCAACGTCATGCATTTCGGCCTGGAAGCCGTAACCGACCTCTTGAATCGTTTCGGCCATCCGCAAAACGATTATCCGACCGTGCTCATCGGCGGCACCAACGGCAAGGGATCCACCGCCGCGATGCTCGCCTCGATGCTGCGCGAGGCAGGATATTGCGTGGGGCTTTACACCTCGCCCCACCTGACGGATGTCCGGGAGCGCGTGACCCTCAACGGCAAAAAAATTCCCGCAAGTGATTTCGGCGGCATTCTTGCTGAAATTCGGGAATCTGCCGGTTTGCCAATCACGTACTTCGAAGCGCTGAGCGCTGCTGCGTTTATTTATTTTCAGCGAAGCAGGGTGGATATCGCCGTGGTGGAGGTGGGACTGGGCGGCAGGCTCGATGCAACCAATGTCTGCAAGCCCTTGGTGTCGGTGATCACGAACATTGGCCTGGAGCACATGGACTATCTGGGAAAGACGCTAACCGCCATCGCCACGGAAAAAGCGGGAATCATCAAGCCTGACGGCGTGTGCCTCACCGGCTCCACGCAAAAAAGCGTTTTGGATGTTTTGCAAAAGATTTGCCGACAGAAGGCATCGGCGCTTTATCGCCTGGGCCGGGACTTTCACCTGAGCGCCGCCAAAGACAACCTTGTCCATTATACGGGACTGTCCCGCACGCTTTCGAATATCCGTCTTTCGCTTTCAGGCGCGCACCAGAGAGCCAATGCCGCCCTGGCGCTGGCTGCCATCGAGACGCTCTCTGAAAAAGGATTTCCCGTGTCCGACCAGGCCATCTGTGACGGGCTTACAAAAACACGCTGGCCGGGCCGGATGGAAATTCTGCAAGAGCGTCCGGTTTTTATCCTTGACGGCGCACACAACCCCGCCGGCATGAGAGCGCTTACGCACGCGCTGAAGCGCTCCTACCCTGGCAGACGATTCCTTTTTATTTTTTCCGCCTTGAAAGATAAAGACTACCGCGCGATGCTCAACCTTCTCGCGCCGCTGGCCTCGGCTCTGATTATTGCGCCGCTCGCCACCGGGCGCGCTCTGGGAACGCGAAAGCTTGCCGCGGAAGCCAAAAGCCTGAACCTTCCCACCTTTGAAGCCCGCAGCATATCAGGCGCCATCCGCCGGGCGCTTTCGCTTGCGCGTCCCGATGACATTGTGTGCGCCGCCGGTTCTTTGTATCTTGCCGGTGAGGTAAAACAGGCGTTTTCACAAATGCGTTCTTGTGGTAAGGCGTAGCGCGAAGATACGATTTCATCATAAAGGAAACATCTGATTTGCCGACACGCTTAACTTTTCGTCCCGGTCTCATCCTCTGGGCGCTATTTCTTTTAATTCTTTTTTGCGCTCCGGCGCGCGCGCAGGAGTTCAAAGTGGCCGCGGATGCGCCGGTTAAAATCGAAGCCGACAGTCTGGCCTACGATTCGGCGCGTGATCTCTATACCGCCGAGGGCGATGTGGTCATCACTTACGCAGCTGGCACCCTCTCCGCCGCAAGCGTTGCGTATGACCGCAAAAGCAATTCGGCCAAAGCCGAGGGCGGCGCATTTTTAAAAATGGACGAAGACTATCTGCAAGGCGAGCGCATCGAAGTCAATGTCGAGAACAAAACCGGCGTGGCCTATAACGCCAAAGCCTTTTATGCGCGAAACCACTTTTATATCCAGGCGGCTAAAATCGAGAAAACCGGTGAAAACACCTACCGTATGGAAGCCCCATCGGCCACCACCTGCGACGGCGAATCGCCGGACTGGCAGCTGCGCGGCTCGCGCATGGGCGTCACCGTCGAAGGGTACGGCTGGGTAACGCATGCACGTCTTTTAATCAAGGGCGTACCGGTTTTTTATACGCCCATTATCGCCTTTCCCGCCAAAACCAAACGGCAGACGGGTTTTCTTTTCCCCTATCTGGCCTACTCTCGAAACAAGGACGGCTTCGACATCGAGCTGCCTTTTTTCTGGGCCATAAGCCCCCAGACCGACGCGACCCTCTATTCGCGCTACATTGAAAAACGCGGCTACAAGCAGGGCGCCGAGTTTCGCTTTACGGCGGGTAACCGGTTTTATGGCACGCTCTATGGCGATTTTCTGGAAGACACCAAGCACATCACCGAAAGCATCGACGCGGGCCTTTCACGCGACTGGCAGGAAACCAGGCGCCGCTGGTCTTACGCAATCAACACGCAGGCTGCTTTCGATCCGGAGTTTTATATCCGAACCGATTTGCACAAGGTGTCGGACGCCTGGTATTTCCGGGATTTCAACGCTCACAACTATTATCTGTCGCATGCCGCAGACACAGACGACGACCCGTTTAAACGTATTTCGTTTACGGGAAACGAATCCCTGCGGTTTCTGGAGTCGCAGGCTCGCCTGTTTAAAGGCTGGAATAACGTGAATGTCATCGCGCGCGCCAGTTCCGTGGATGATTTTTCGCAGGTCTATAACGACCGGACGCTGCAAAAATATCCGGAAGTTTTGCTTACCGGCATTCGCCAGCCGGTTTTTTCAACGCCGCTTTATGCCGCCTTTACCGGCACCTACGATTATTTTTATCGGCGCGAGGGCGACCGGGGTCACTACATTGACGTCGCGCCAACGCTTTCGCTGCCATTGAAGCTCTCCAACTACGCCATTATGACACCGTATCTCACCGCGCGGGAAACCTACTGGCAACGCGATGACGAGCAGGCCGTGGCGGGAGAAAAAAGCTCTGAGCGAACCTCGTTTAACGCAGGCGTCAGCCTTGGTAGCCGCCTTTCGCGGGTCTTCAACGTCAGGATTTTAGGCTGGGACAAACTCCGTCACGACATCCGGCCGGAAATCCTTTATGCTTACAGCCCCGCCGTTCGAGACGGCAATCTTCCCGATTATCTGCCCAGGCTCGGGTCGCTTCTGGAGACGTTTGTCTCTTCCACCGCCGCACCGGCCAGCGCCTTTCCCGAGCAAAACGCTGTCGCTTGGGCGCTGACTCAAACGCTCACTGCGCGAAAGCCCACGCTTGAGGCAAGCGAGTATCTGGACATTATGCGCTTTAAAGTCTATTCGGCCTACGATATCGGCCAGGCCGGAAAAGACTGGACAGGCGAAGGCGCCGAGCGCCGCCCCCTGTCGAATTTCGGCCTTGAGCTCGACGTCCGCCCGCATCCGTATCTTTCTTTTTCCGCCCGCAATAAATACAGTGTTTATAATGGCTGGAAAGAAATGAACTACGATCTGGGCTTGAGCGACTCGCGGGGCGACAGGCTTTCCGTCGGCTATCGCTACACGCTCGACGCCATTGAAGAGATCAACCTGGGTTTAAAAGCAGTTATCACCAATCGCTTCAGCGCAAGCTTCGGCGCGCGCCTTGACCTTTTCAACGACCGCAACGTGGAGACCAGCGCGGGCCTGCTCTTTATGGAACAATGCTGGGGTGTCGGTGTGGATTATGTCAAAACGCACGACGACGAGCGCGTCATGCTTAAACTATCGCTCACCGGCCTGGGCATGTTCGGCATCTGAGCAGTTATCCTGAGAGCCTCTATGGCGTTGATGCGGGAGCCTCCGGTATGGCGCTCACACCGAGCACGCGCACAGCCTCCGCCTGTCTTGTCAGATAACGTGGATGTTCGGCGGTTCCGACCGGCTGCGCCCTGCCGTCGGAAAGCGTAATAATATTGAGAAGGCGTCCGCGCGTGCTTTGCGCATCCCACAGCTCAACCATCACCTCAATCGTCTCGGCATAGGGCAAACCGCTCAGGGCGTGGATATACCAGGTAAACGGATGGAGCAAACCTCCGGTCAAGCCGATCTCGATGGGCGCGGACCAGGCCGCCTCGCCGCGCAGACGCGTCCGAAGCATTGCCCGGCCCCGCATGAACCAGTGTCCGGAAGCGCTGGATTCAGACTCTGTTGTCTGTTCTTCCCCATGGGCGGTAACTGGGGCAGGCGCTTCCTCAGGGGGCCCGGCCTCGGCCCAGCCCCAGTGCCGCTCGCCTCGTCGCAACTGAGCGCTGGCCAAATCCCAGCCGCTTTCCTGAGCGAGCGTTCCCGGATACCCGTTTGGATTTCTTTCACCCAGAAGATCACCCGTTCCCCGGACATACCCGGGCCAGGTTGATCCTTCTCCCAAACGCGGTGTATCAAAAATTTGGATCCATTTAAACCTGCCTGCCGATTCCTCCGTGGCTGGATCTGCGTCGCTTTCAGCCTCCCCGATCACAGGTTCGCTTTGCGTGCCGATGGAAACCCGAAGCACCGTGTTTTCGTGCTTGATGCGCCAATGGGGCCCCATGCCCGAACCCGCCGGCATCTGGTGGTTTAGCTGAGAATCCGTGGCATCCTCTTCGAGGTGAAAGATCGTCGCACCCGCCTGAAGGCCTGCGCCTGCATTTGTTTCTTCAATATCGCGATCGCGACGGTGGATACCGCCGTGCCTCATATAGAAGCTGTAGTGAGAAGGAAGCGTTCCGGCCGGGGCATAGCCGGCCAGCCCCCGAATGCTTTGAATCGCACCACCAAGCTCGTTGCACTGCCCCGAGGCGGCAAGCTGCCCGCCCGTTGCGCCCGGGTGCCTCGCAGAGGCAGAGTATGGAAGGCCTGTCAGGTGTTCGACTGCCTCTCCCACCCACGGTTCGTCTCCTTCGCGCCGGAAGAAAGAGGCGGGCGGGGGCGACTCCAGCCGCTCCTGCACCGTGCGCCGGATCTCATCGATCATCTCGTCTTGATTCAATGCCTCCCTGGCAAAATCGGCGGAAAGCGCCCGGGCGCGCTCCATTTCCAGAAACGTCCCCATCACCTGACGCATGCCGGATCGTTCAAAGACTTGCGCCCGTTTGCCCGTCATGACATTTTCCGCCACGCGATCCGCCTCGGCTTCATAACGGTCTCCGGGCCGGCTGACCGCGGGAAGACAGCATGCTGTCTGCGCCGCACCCTGCTGCTGGAGCGCATGTGTCAGCTCATGAGCAAGGAGATAACCACCTGCGCCTGTAGAGGAATTGAATTTTCCTGCGGCAAAAGAAATATCACTTCCATACGTAAAAGCGGCGGCGCCGATGGCGCACGCGGCCTGCGCAGCGTTTGCGTCTGTGTGAAGCCGCACAACCCCCAGATCCGCTCCGAGCGCATCTTCAAACCGGCGGCGAAGCGGGTTGGACAGGGGCGCACCCCTGCTTGCTGCAGATCGTGCCGGATTGGGGTAGATTGGCGCCTGGCTGAAATCAAACCGGACCCCCGACGACAAAGGGCCTCCCACTGGTTCTTTCGATGTGCCATCGCCGGAGGCGCGTATGATTTTAACCGAATCCCCAAATCGGGGCTTACCAGGGCTTGATCGATGGGGCGTCGGGTTGAACATTTGTCTTAATGTCATCCGTACCTCCCGAATAACGGATTAACTATTTAAGTCTTGACGCGCAGACCGTGCGGGACCTCCGTCATTATTTAACGCGCATTTTTCGCAGCTTGACCGGCGCGGTTTCTTTCTTGCGCATCCGCAAATTGATCATTTCAACACCAACGGAAAACGCCATCGCAAAATAGATATAGCCTTTGGGGACATGCACGTCGAACCCTTCAATGATGAGCGTCATCCCCACCAGAATCAGAAACGATAATGCCAGAATTTTAATCGTCGGGTGACTCTCCACAAAATCGGCAATCGACTTGGCGGCCAGAAGCATCACGCCCACGGCCAGGACAATGGCAATTGCCATAATGGAAATATGCTGCGCAAGGCCCACCGCCGTAATAACGGAATCCAGTGAAAACACCACATCCAGAAGGGCGATTTGCGTCAGCACGGACGCCATCGAGGCGGTTTTCATTTTGGGTTTGGCCTCCGAAGCGCCCTCCAGGCTGACATGAATTTCATGCGTCGCTTTGGCCAGCAAAAACAGCCCGCCGCCGATGAGAATCATATCGCGCCCCGAAATCTCCATGCCCAAAACGGTAAACCACGGGTGAACAAGGCGCGAGATCCAGACAATGGAAAACAAGAGCGCCAGACGCATGACCATTGCCAGCATCAGTCCCGTCCGCCGGGCAACGTTTCGTCGGGCGGCAGGCAGCCTGCCGACAAGCACTGAAATAAAGATGATATTGTCAATGCCGAGGACAATTTCCAGGGCGGTGAGCGTTGCCAGCGCGATCCAGGCTTCGGGAGACATTAACCAGGCAAACATGTTTTACTCCTGAAAATGAGATGGCCCCAACAATAGCCCAGTTTTATTTTGTTTTCAAATTAAAGATATTGTCTGTCTCAGATATGAAATCGGCTTGGCCGCAAGCATCCGCTTTCAGGTCGCTGATGGTTGTTTGGGTGCGAATGATCCGTCTAGTTCAGGACTTCAGGAATAAAATGTGCGGCGCATCTAGCGATGCGTCACACATTTCGACGGAGTGTGTATGCCTCTGGGGCAATCCTCTAAAAAACAACTGTCTCACAACGCTCATTTCGCGCGATCGGTGATATCCACGATGATTTCCCGGTCGGTGAACATGGGAATGGTTTTGATGCATTCGGCCGAAAAATTGAGATTTTTCAAATCGATTTTGCGCAGGTTGAAGTTGTCGTATGTGCGATAATAATACACGCGATGGGTCAGATCGCGGAAGCTCGACCACTGCGTCGTTTCGCTGGCGATCACCTTGCCTTGTGCATCGCGGTCCACCGCCATGCCCCGGACGATATGCAACGAGCTGACGATATGCTGGGCCAGATTGAGAAGCCCCTCGGCATTTTCCTGAGGATCGGCAAATTTCGTCATGACGGCCATGCGGACAAAACGCGCAGGCGGCGTGAGATCACCCGGCAGGCCAAAAAAGCCCGCACCGTGGCCGACGGAGCGGTAGGTTTTCCCGCCGAAAACGGCAGGCCCAACCTGATCATTGGTCATCCCCGCGTAGTTTCGCAAGTTGGTGAGCATCCAGGGAAAGTTCGGCGCATTAGTCATGATCCCCAGGGGGTTGTCGTAAACATGGACTACGCCCTGTTCATATTCGATCACAGCGCTCTCGCCGGATGCGTCATGCAGGATGAAATGGCCCGGAAGCACCGCGCCGCCCAGTTCCGGATTTTTGTAGCCAAACACGCGGACTTTATCAAGCGCCTTGACGGCTTCTTTCACAGAGCCAAAATTCCCCAGAATCCAGGAGCCGAAAACAGTATTGGCCAGCGCTGGCGTCTTGTCCTGGGGAGAAACGCTTTGCCAGACCATGTCGGCGTCATACCACAACAGGCTAAACGACAGACCCGCCTCGTTGAGCCCATCGCTGATACCGTCTTCTTTTCCCAAAACATTGTTGGCGACATAGCCGTATTTCGTTTTCCACCTGGCGGGGTTAATGCCTTCAGGCACGGGAGAGATAAACGATTGATTGCGGGGGACGACAATCATGGCGTAGCCCATGTCGTGCCCGAATTCCATGGTTCGCCCGCTGATGATCGTTTTATCTTTGGCGGTGACGCTGAAAACGGAGCAGGCCTCGGCCTGTGTAAAGAAAAAACAGGTTAAAAGGACAATCAGTGTCAACACACGCGTGGGGGTTTTTTTCATGGGGTTATCCTCCTAACAGAAAGTGATGCCGGATGGGGCATATTCGCCTTCTATATCGGCAGACAAAGGATAAACTTGACCAAATTCTGAAATGGGCGGTTTGTTATTCCGGGATATTAAGAAGTCGTTCACTTCTGATGCTCAAGACGGGTCAGGAGTATCAAACCGCGCGCTGGCTTTTCTGTTGGAAAGCTCGGCAAGCTTGCCTTTGTTCCAGCCGGTGGTCTTGCTGTAGTATTTGGTGAGCCGCGCGAGGCCTTCAACCTCCGCCGAGCCGCAATGAGCGCAGATCCGGACGATCCCGCGCGAAAGTTTCCCGCAGGCCGTACAGGCCGTGAACTCGGGACTGAAATCCACCTGGCGGTTTTCGGTCGCATCAAATATTTCGCGGATGAAGCGGCAAAGGGCCAAGGCGTCGGGCGGCGCGGGGCCGGGCTGGAGATGCGTGATGACTTCGCCTTGCAGATAGCGGTGGAACCGGCCTTCTTCAAACACGCGCTGCATCGGGGAAACCTCCGCCTCGACGGGCAGGTGCGTGGAGTTGGTGTAATAGATGGCGCCTTCGGCAATATCACCGCGGACGAAACGCCCGGCGACGGGCGAATGATATTTGAGATCGAGTCTGGCGAAGCGATAGGTGGTGGTTTCGGCGGGCGACTGCTCCAGCACAAAAGTCATCTTCAATTCCTCGCTGAGCCTTCTGGCCTCCTCGCGCAAAAATTCAACCACACGAAGCCCGAGCGCCATCGCGTCTGGCGATTCGTGCAACTGACGCCCCGAAAAAATCCACACCAGTTCATTGAGTCCGGCCAGACCCAGAATGTACGTGGCGCGGTTCATGCGTAAAAACGGGCTGCCATCGAGATTCATTGCCAGCGCCGCCAGCGGCCCCTCCTCAGCGAAAGACAGAAGCTTCTCCAGAAAATCTTTTTTCTGCTCGTGGGCTTTGGTTGCTTTGGCCAGCAGATCTTTCAAAAGGGTAAAAAGTTTTTCCTCGTCCCCTGCGGCCAGATAGCCCAGACGCGGCAGATTCAGCGTCACGCTCTGCACGGCCGCCTGGCGCAGAAGCCAGGGTTTGTCCAGTTCGTCTTTCGCGGCTGCCTCCGGCAAGAACAGACTGGTCAGACAGCCTGCCGCCAGCGCGTCGCGATCGCGGCTGAACGCAAAGCAGGTGTTGCCCTGACAGACGGCCACCTCGCAGGCCCGAACCAGCAGATCATCCGCGCCGGGTTCCGACCAGAAATCCGGCGTAATATGTAAAAGAGGCCGGGGCAGGATGAAGGGTTTTCCGGTGGCATCGCCCTTTTTAAACACTTCAAAAATCGCGCGCGTAAAACGCTGTGCCTGGTCTTTATAGTCGCGATACGTTTTTCCCGTGGGCTTGCCTTCGGGACCAATGGCGGGCAAATCCGCCCAGAACGACGGCATGTCATAATACAGATGGATGTCGGTATAGAGCGCTTGACCGCCGCGCGTGGCGGAGAGCTGCGAAAATTCATAGACGAGCATTTGCGCAAACTGCCGGACTTCCTTGTCGGTCTTGTCGGTGAGATACGGCGCAAACGAGATATTGAGCGCATCCCAGCTGATGGTGCCGGTGAAATGTCCCTGCAGTACGGCGCTGAAGCGCACCATGTGCGCCAGCAGCACTTCGGCGTGCTTGGCGGGTTTGGCGGAATTGACGGCATGCGGCAGTTTCATGCCAAAGCGTTTCAGATATTCCAGGCTCTGGCAGCAACTGTAGGGGCGGTCGATGTAGCCCAGACCGTGAATGTGCAGATCGCCCACCGTGTGCGCGTCTCCAACATCAAAGGAAAAAACGTCATGCAGCGAAAATTCTTTTTTGATGCCTTCGGCAAAAAGCAGATTCGTGCCTTCGGGCGAATGGGGTGTGTTGGCGTTTTCCTTGTTCTGGCGGAAAATCAGCCGCCGGACGTCATAGAGCGGAAAGCCCAGCCGCCCGTGCAGCCGGCGTTCTTTCTCCAGGCCGCGTTCGATGAGTTTGGCGTTGACCAGCTCGCGCACCAGCGACGTGGTCAAAAGCCCGATGCCGGAGGCGACAATCTGTTTTTCGACGTCTTTGGAAATTTCGGCGGCCAGCAGATAATCGATGTCCGCTTCGCGAAGCAGGGCGTCCACGATGCGCTGCCGGTTCCAAGGCGCGATCTCTTCGCCGGAGGTGCGGATAAACAGGGTCAGGTCGGTGGTTTCGGATTCTTCTACCATGCTACACGTTTGTCGGAATGGATTTGTCGAGATTGCAAAGCGCCGCGTCGGCCGCCTTCGCCAGCGCTTCATCATTGTCATGGTTGAGCGCAAAAACACGGAAATGCCGGATGCGCGCGGGGATGAAGCGATAGATATCGGCCAGCGGCTCGGCCGACGTGCGGCCGGTGACGGGATTGAAAATATTGATGCGCTTGCCCGGCTCGGCAATGGGATTAAGCGGGCGCGGGTCCTGTGTGGCCACATCGACGCGAAACGGCAGTTTTTGAAGTTTCGCAGGCAGATAGCCGCGGATTTTCGTCTCGTAATTATGCGCGTCCAGAAATTCCGTGCCGCGCTGGAGCGTATCGACGGAAATTTCAGCGGCAAAGGCCATCTTCCACTTCACTTCGCGGGCGTGAATTTTCTGCCACTCGGCGGCCAGCCGCCGCTTTTGCGCGTTTTTGGCCAAAAGCCAGCCCTGCATCTGACTGAAAAGCGACCACTCGTCGCAGGCCAGATAAGCATCAAGATTTTTCAGCGGGTTGTCCGGATACAAAAGCCCGAGCGTTTCGGCAAATATTTCCTGCAGGTGCAAATCGAGCGCGCGGGTGGTGCGGTGGAAATAGACATTGCTGTAAAGATTGAGCCGCGCATTGAGAAAACGCCGAAGCGCGGAAATGCCGGACGAATGCAGCGTCAGGCCTTCAGGCGAAAAAAACGTGTAGTAGCGCAGGCGCTCCATATCGATCATGTCCAGTGAAAAACCGGTCATATAAGCGTCGCGCTGCACGTAGTCGAGATTATCCACGGTATAGATGCCGGAAAACAATTGCCGAAGCCAGCCCAGCCAGCGCGGTTGTTGTCCTTCTTCGCGGGCCTCCGGCATTTTAATGAGATAGGCCACCTGGACCGGATCGATTTTTTCGCCCCGGGCAAAGGGCCCGGACGGGCCGCGCCTCAGGTGCGAAATCGTCTGCCCCAGTTGCCGGACGATGATCTGCTGGCCGATCATTTCGTGCGTGAGATGCCAGCGGCTCAAATAATGATGGTCGAAAAAATGGCCAAACGGGCCATGCCCCACATCATGGAGCAAACCGGCTACGCGCAAAAGCTCTTCAATATAATTAAAGGAGGGCGTATCCTTGCAGACCTCTTTGAGGCTGGGGTAGAGCTGCCGGGCGAATTCGCCCGCCACGTGCATCGTCCCGAGTGAATGCTGAAAACGGGTGTGCTCCGCCGCCGGATAGACCCAGCGCGCGCTCTGAAGCTGAAAAATGCGGCGCAATCTCTGCATCCAGGCCGAATCAATCAGATCTTTTTCGGTTTTTTCCGACGGGTCCCTCTCCGTCGGCACCGTAAAAGAGGCGTAGGAATGGATCGGATCGGCAATGAGCGCCATGCCGTCATACGCGTTGGTCGCAAGTTCGGTGGTCTTCGGGAGCGTCTTCGGGGTCTGTTTCATGTGGCTTCGTTTACAATATTCTTCAGGAAATATCAAATTGAATGAATCCCGGGGCCGCCCCGGCGACAAAAGCATTGACAGGCCGACAGGTTATGGTATTTCCATACCATCTTTTCTTTCCGGGGGAGCGCCATGAAGTCTTTCTTTTCTCCGTCAGCCATAGCCGTCATCGGCGCAAGTTCGCGCGCGGGGAGCCTGGGGGCGCAAGTCGTCGTCAACCTGCGCTACGGTTTTTCGGGCGCCATTTATCCGGTAAACCCCAATGCAACAGAAATTCAAGGCCTTCCGGCTTATCCGGGCGTGGAGGCCATCCCCGGCGCGGTGGATCTGGCCATTATTATCGTCCCCGCCCCGGCCGTGGCTGACGCGATTGCGGCCTGCGGTCGAAAAGGCATCCACCGCGTCATCATCGAAAGCGCCGGATTTGCCGAAACCGGCAAGGCCGGGCGACTTCTTCAGGACAAATGTTTAAAACTGGCCCGCGAGGCGGGCATCCGCCTCTGGGGGCCCAACTGCATGGGACTGGTCGATATTCCGCGCAAATTCTTCTTCACATTCATGCACCCCAACATCTATGCCGACGGACTCATCCCCGGCCGCATTTCCATGATTGTCCAAAGCGGCATGCTCTCGGCGGGATTCCTGGCCGACTTGATGAGCGAGCGCGCCGTGGGCGTCGGGAAGGCCTGCTCGATTGGCAACAAGATGGACATCGATGAGTGCGATGTTCTGGAATACCTGATCGCGGATGAAGAAACCGACACCATCGCCTTGTATCTGGAATCGATTCTCCGGGGGCGCAAATTTCTGGACCTGGCGGATCGCTCGCCCAAACCAATTATTCTGCTCAAGGGCGGCAAAAGCAAAGCGGGCGCCAGGGCGGCGCAAAGCCACACCTCAAGCCTGGCGGGCGACGCACGACTTCAGGATTCGCTTATGCAACTGGCGGGCGTGACGCTGGCGCGTGATTTTCAGCAGATGATGGAAATTGCCCGCGCGCTTTCGATGATTCCCCAGACGCCTGCCCAATGCCGCACGGCCATTATGACCTTCAGTGGCGGCGCGGGCATTTTGTCATGCGATCTGCTGGAAGCCGAAGGGCTTCGCGTCGCTACGCTTTCAGATACAACAAGGCGCGATCTGGCCCGCGTTTTCCCCGATTGGCTGCCCGCGTCCAATCCCGTGGATATGTTTCCCGCCTTTTCCCTGAAAGGAGCGGTGGCGGCTTACGAGAGCGCCTTTGAGGCCGTGGTTCGCGACTCAAACGTCGATGTTCTGTTTCTGCATTTCTTTGTCGGCCTGTATCCCAACTATGAAAAGCTGCAAAAGTTCAAGGAAAAGGCGGATCGGGAAGGAAAGGTTCTGATCATCTGGGTCATCGGCAGGCGAGACGCGATTAAGGCCTTTAAAATCGAAGCGCAGGAGGCGGGCATTCCGGCGCATGGCGAATTGTTCCGGGCGGTGGAGTGCCTGGCCCATGCCTCCCGTTACATGAGCCGGGAAAAATCCCCCCGGCTGATTGCATCGCGAAAACCAAAACTTAGCGTGGATGCGGCGGCTATCTTTTCTTCCGCGCCGGAGCGCATCTGGGATGAGTTTGACAGCAAGCGCCTGCTTGGAGCCTGCGGCATCCCGGTTGTTGAGGAAGGACTCGCACCTACCCTTTCGCAAGCCGTAAGCTGGGCGCGCCGGATGGGCTATCCGGTTGTCCTGAAAGGATTAATCCCCGGCGACATTCACAAAACGGAATCCGGGCTGGTGGATCTCGACATTCCCCATGCCGCCGCTCTGAAAAAGGCTTATGTCGGGATGAACGCACGCCTGAAAGGGAAAGGCAGGATTTTGCTCCAGCGCAAAATGCCCATTGAATATGAATTGATTGCCGGCATGCTGCGCGATGATCAGTTCGGCCCGTGCGTCATGTTCGGCCTCGGGGGCATTTTTTCGGAATTGCAAAAGGACGTCGTGTTCGCCCCTGCCCCTCTGTCGGAGGCCACTGCCATAAAATTAATGATGCGCATCTCCGGCAAAAAGCTCCTTTCGGGATTTCGCGGTAAAAAGCCCCTGGATATCAAAAGGATGGCCAAAATTCTGGTTAGCCTTGGTGATCTGGCTGTGGCCTGCCCCCAAATTGAACAGATCGACATCAACCCGCTTGCCGTCTGGCAGGGAAGCGTCGTCGCGCTGGATGCCACAATCATTCGGATTTGAAAATGTAATACAACATTCTGATTGTGACGGCAATCACGAAGCTTAACGCAAGAAATCATTAAATTTTTTTGTACTACATCAAAACATGCAGCCTGATCACTATGAGCCAGTAAATCTGGCCTCCCTACACATCTCCCCAGATCGTTGTTAAATAATTTATCAAGTAATATTAAATAATTATAAATATTATTTTCATCCTCTGCCGATGGCACGCCGGTTGCAAAAAAGAAAACCATAAAATTTAATTTTTTTCAAAGGTGGAACGCCGGCAACTAAATGATGGAAGCATTTTTAGCACGAAGACGTGTTGTTTTTTAAAGGATCGTTTCATAGATGACTAAAAAGGAGAAAGTTAGTCATGGAAAGAAAAACCTTGCGGAATCTTTTTATAGGAGCCGTTGCCTGTCTGGTATTGACCGGAATGACCGTGGCAACCTGTAACGCGCAGTGGTGGTATTTATCCTCTTCAAGTTCCTCTTCAAGTTCGTCAAGTTCATCGAGTTCATCGTCCAGTTCATCTTCAAGTTCAGGTTCAGCCTGTCCGTCAGGTGCCATCTGCCGCACCGTCACCCCCGGAATCTACTATGGCAACGGCCCCTATTCCACCTCCAAATACTCTCTGCCGACCACCAGCTACATCGCAGGCGCCACGGTCTATTATCCAACCAACGCCGTTCCACCCTTTGCGGCCATTGTGTTCATGCAGCCCTACACGGGAACCCAGTCGATGAATGCCGCCTGGGGCCCCTTCTTTGCCTCGCACGGGTTTATCTATGTGAACTGCTCGACGACCACCACCATGGATACGGTGGATTCCCGCGCAACGCAGCAGGCCAACGCCGTGACCGCGCTGAAAAAAGAAAACACACGAAGAGCATCAACATTTCGTCCCAATCCCATTAAAGGGAAAATGGCCACCACAAGAATCGGCTTGATGGGCTGGTCGATGGGCGGCGGCGCCACCTGGATCAACTCGGCCACAGCCGGCTACAAGTCGGCCATGACACTGGCCGGACACAATGACACGGCGCTGAGCATCCTGTCCAAGGGCGGCTCCACCAAATGCGCCACGATGATTTTCAGCGGCGCGCTGGATACAACCATTCTGGGCGGTCTGGGTCAGTCCGAAGGCGTCTATGCCAATATTCCCGCAGACATTCCCAAAGTGCATTATCAAGTGGCAACGGCCGGCCACATGGTCTGGGGCGGCCCCACCTCCGCAAGCCGCAATATTGCGCCCATTGCCGTGGCGTTTCAGAAAACCTTTCTCGACGGAGATACGAGATGGTCAACATATATTGTCAAACCGAGCGATGCCTCCACCTGGAAAACCGCGAATCTTCCGTAACCTCCCCTCACGCTCACATGGATGCGCTTTAGACTCAGCATCGCTTCGGGAAACCCGCCGGGTGGACAAAAAAGTCCACCCGGTTTTTTATTGATTTGGCTACCCGGGAAAATCGCCGCTTGCAAATCCCGTCCATCCTTTGCTAAACAGTTAGCCGGTATCAAAAATCTACGAAAGATGTGTGTCTTACTTTGATTGATTCAATCGTCACCCACATGGCCCGCAGGCAATTTGCGCGCGCCTTGAGCTTTGAAGACGGCGTCATTCCCACTTTGGGCCCCTGCACGGATGATGAGCCGCGCCTGATGTATCTGCATATTCCGTTTTGCGAAGAGCTTTGCCCCTACTGCTCGTTTCACCGCATCCGCTTCGACCGCCTGCTGGCCCAAAAATATTATGCGGCGCTCAAAGGTGAGATGAAGCTCTATGCAGACCGAGGCTATCGCTTTTCCGGCCTCTATGTCGGAGGCGGCACGCCCACGGTGCTGATGGACGAACTTTGCGATTTGCTTTCAGAGGCGCGAAAGCTTTTTTCCATCAGCTCCATTTCGGTCGAGACCAATCCCAACGCGCTCACCGAAGCCAACTTAAAGGCCCTGCGTCAAGCGGGCGTCCATCGCCTCTCCGTCGGCGTGCAGACCTTCGATGACGGCCTGCTTCAACAAATCGGCCGCTACGACAAATATGGCTCAGGCGAAATCATTGCCGAGAGGCTCTCCCAAACCCGGGGGCATTTCGATACAGTCAACGCGGATATGATTTTCAACTTCCCCGGCCAGACCGACAGCATGCTGGAGACGGATCTGGCGATCCTTTTAAAACTGGATATGCAGCAGATCACCTTTTATCCACTGATGGTTTCCACCCTCACCCAAACCCTGATGGCCAAAACGCTGGGCGAGGTCAACTACCGGCGGGAAAAATCGTTTTTCTACCGCATCGCCAGACGGCTGGCGCCCAACTACAACGCCTCTTCGGCCTGGTGCTTCTCGCGAAAGCAGGCCGGCAAAAATCTCATCGACGAATACGTGGTTGATTTTGACGAATACGCGGGCCTGGGCAGCGGCGCCATTGGCTTTTTAAACGGCGCCTGCTACGCCAACACGTTTGACATTCCCCGATACATCCATGATCTGGAAAACGGCAACCTGCCGATTGGCGCCGGACGAAAATTTGATCTGCAAGACCGCATGCGTTATGATTTTCTCATGAAGCTTTTCAGTACGCGCCTCAATGTTCAGGACATCGAAAAAAAATACGATGGCCGATTTGTCAAAACGCTCTGGAAGGAAATCGCCGCCTTTTCGCTGGCCGGATCGTTGCGGTATTTTCCGCCCGAGTATCGCCTCACCGCGTCGGGCCGCTATCGATGGGTTATCATGATGCGGGAATTTTTCATCGCGGTGAACAACTTCCGCGATTACTGCCGCAAGCAGGCAGGCCTCGACGCATCAACGGGAGACAACAGATGATGGACGACAAACGAAAGCACCTGCTTCGCAATTTGCCCAAGATGGACGACGTCATCGCGCTTCTGGAAGGTAAAGACATTTACCACAGGGTTTCGCGGGACATCGCCGTAGAGGCCTGCCGCGAGGTCGTGCGCCAAATGCGCGATCAGATTCTCTCCGCGCAGGACAAACAGCTTGACGGCATCGCGCCTGACGCCGCGGACGCCGCGGCCAGGGCCGAACAGGCCATTCAGAATTTGTATCACTACAAAT
This sequence comes from uncultured Smithella sp., assembly GCA_964608995.1. Classification (GTDB taxonomy): domain Bacteria; phylum Desulfobacterota; class Syntrophia; order Syntrophales; family Smithellaceae; genus UBA8904. The sequence goes on from CAZSQS010000023.1 coordinate 39,994, forward strand.
TGCGCCGCGTCATCAACGCCACGGGGGTCATCCTGCATACCAATCTCGGGCGCGCGCCTCTTTGCCACGAAGCGCTGGAACGAATCACCGAAGTCGCGCAGGGCTACTGCAATCTCGAATATAACCTGGCCCGGGGCGAGCGGGGGCTTCGCTATGACGCTGTGACTCAACTGCTGTGCGCGCTTTCCGGCGCGGAAGACGCGCTCATTGTCAACAACAACGCGGCGGCGGTTCTCTTGGTGCTCAATTCGCTTTCCGAAAACAAAGAATCGATCGTGTCGCGCGGTGAGCTCATTGAAATCGGCGGCGAGTTTCGCATTCCCGACGTCATGACCAAAAGCTCCGCCATCTTGCGCGAAGTCGGCACGACCAACCGCACGCGGCTTTCCGACTATGAAAAAGCCATCGGCCCCCAAACCGGCCTTATCCTCAAAGTGCACACCAGCAACTACCGCATCATCGGCTTTACCGAAGAGGCGGATCTGATGGCGCTGGTGGCGCTGGGAAAAAAAGCGGGCATTCCCGTTTACAACGATCTGGGAAGCGGCTGCCTGATTAATCTGGAAGACTACGGCCTTCGCCATGAGCCCACCGTGCGCGAAGTGCTGGCCTCGGGCGTCGATGTCGTCACCTTCAGCGGCGACAAGCTTTTAGGCGGCCCGCAGGCGGGCATCATCGTCGGGAAAACTGCGGTTTTGTCGCGCATCAAAAAGAATCCACTCAACCGCGCACTGCGCATCGACAAGTTCACGCTGGCCGCGCTGGAGGCCACACTGATGCAGTACCTGAGCCCGGAGGGCCCAGGCCGCATGCGATCCGTTCGCGCGCTCATCGAGCCCCAAAGCGACGTTAAAAAACGCGCGCAAAAACTCCTGACCAGGCTTCGGCGCGCGGGCATCCCCCATCTCACCTTTTCGCTTCGCGAAACCCAGGCCGCAGCCGGTGGCGGATCGCTCCCCGGTGAAAACATTCCCTCCTGGGCGCTTGCCATCCGCCACGCAAAGCTATCATCGGCCCGGATGGAGGCCAGGCTTCGCCTGGCCGATCCGCCTGTTTTAGTCCGAACGGATGATGAGGAAATCCTGCTGGATCTGCGCACCGTCGCCGAGACGGAATTTGACTTTCTGGTGAAGGCACTTCAAACCGTCGCGACGGATTTAAGCAAAGCCTGACCCTCCGGCAAAACGTCAGATTTCTACACCGGATAATTTGACCATAAATGCCCCCTTTGGCTTTTGGTCTTTATGCTCCTGAAAAGCTAAACGATGTTTTGAAATGCTGCTGTTTTAAAACGGATTTTCACTTTTATTTGCGCCGCAAATAGTTTAGGATTGCGGGCAAAAGTCGACAGAGGGCAAAGCAGGTGAATTAACTGTTATGGTGAATTTTGCAGCTAGTGTTTTGAGAATTGATATGAATATTAGCAATAACGAAGGATGAATGAATGGAACAGGTTGAGCTTAAGAACTTTATAAAAAGTGCGCTAATCGACATTGCAACTGGGATCAAAGATGCAAATGCCGAATTGAAAAACCCAGAAAAAGAAGAGTATGAAGTATTCAGCCTAAGGCGCAATGTTGGAGATAATGCCAAAATTCCAGGAATACAATTCGATATTGCTGTAACAGCAGCCAAAAACCAAAAAGATAAAGCAGGGTTTATGATTACACTCGTGAACATTGGCGCTGGTGCAAACATCGAGAAGGCAATGAATAACGAAATGGTGCATAGGATAAGATTTGAGGTAGGAATTGACAACACATGGAAATAGGACAATTGTACTTATTTTTTTATACAAAAAATTCATAACCAGTCGCTCCACAGGTTGCAAGCCTCTGGCTTGCTCCCGGTGACACTCTCGTTATGTTGATTATATAAATATTGCACACTATGAGGATGCATCATGAGAATATGGGCGAGATACCTAATTATTGGGTGGTCGATAGTTTCCGTAGCGATTGTCATTGTAACTTTTCAATTAATGAAAAGCCATTTTATCGAAGAAGATTATGAAGTCACATTAGTTTATAAAACACCTGAAAAAGTTAAATCACTATCTAATCCAGAAAAGGAATGGGAAATTGTCGCAGAATCTCTTTTTTCCGGTAAGGATGTATATGAGACAATATCAATTACAAAAAAAGAGTTTATCGAACGTATAAAGAAAGCTAAAAGTGTCACAATTGAATCGAAAAGCAAAGTCAAGGACACTTCAATTTATTTATTTTTCCCAATATATGCATTTATAGTATGGACAATACCAGTTTTAGTCTTTTCTCTTCTTGGTTTACTTTTTTCAAAAAAAGATGAGGCTAAATGAACCAATAATTAACCAGGCGCTACACCGGATCGGAAGCCTCTGGATTGCTCCCAGTGAGCCTTTCGTTCGCTGAATCTATTGCCCTGTAGAGGTGAATTATGAAAAGAATACTGATCTTGTTTGTATGCATTGTGGTATTGGCTGGCTGTGCTGGTCAGCGGTTTAAGTCAGATTTAACTAATGCCCTTCAACCTGCTGCGCTCCGCACACATTTCAACACGCAGCCTGCAAACCTTAAGGAACCGTCAAAATGTGTTGATCTATCCGTCGCACTAGTTAATGTTGAAAAAATAGACGAAAACATCAATGCCGTGCCTGGCGCTGTTTTAAGTCCGAGTTGGAAAATAAATCCTAAAGAACTAACTGGTCAAATCATTAAATACATGGAGAACTCGTATAAACAATGCAGGGTTCCAACAAATCCATCATCGAATAAAATAATTCATATATCAATTAAGGAAATCACTGGGTGGCCGACTGGAATATTCAGATTTGTAAGCTATTCGCATCTTCAATTATTAGTTTATGTGCCGGAAATAAATTATAGAGAAACATACACGTCCAAGCAATCATCACCCTATTTGCATGATGCAATGGCTCAATCTATTCATGATGTTTCATGGCAAATAATTAACGACCCCACCATTCAAGATTACATTCTCTGTAGATGAGAGTAATTCATATTATTAGATATTTAAACGAAAGCATAGCCCGTCACTACACAAAATCGCAAGCCTCTGGCTTGCTCCCGGTGAGCTTGTCGTTTGACTTAAAAGGATAACGTATGAAACAAAGACAAAGCATTTTTATAAGCTACAGCCATGTTGATAAAAATTGGTTAGACAGATTGAAGGTGCATCTCAAACCGTTAGAACGGAATTTAAAGATCGACATATGGGAAGACACACGCATAAAGCCAGGTTCGAAATGGCGTGAAGAAATTCAAAAAGCTTTAGACTCAGCGAAAATAGCAATATTATTGGTCAGTGCCGATTTTCTCGCATCTGACTTCATAACAAATCATGAATTACCTCCTTTGCTAAAAGCTGCTGAAAATGAAGGTGCGGTTATACTTCCTGTGATCGTAAGCCCAAGCCTCTTTATTTACAATGATGATTTATCCCAATTTCAAGCCGTGAATACGCTCAAAGAATCATTAGTATCTGTGGAAAAAGGTAAACAAGAGGAGATTTTTCTTAATGTTGCGGAAATAGTCCATAGTAATATTGCTGTAGGCTTAGATGAAAAAGTATCTGATAACATGGAGGCAAAAGTATCAAGCGGTGAAAATTTCTTATCCAATCCTGATTGGACTAAGTTAATTAAAATAGGTGATTGGATATTGGATTCTAAGAACGAAAAATTTATTGGTGCTGGAATGAATAATTATATTCTTTCTCGAAATGAATTTGGTGATTCAGCCTTCTCGGTTAGAGCAAAATTAAAATTTTCTAATCTTGATCACTATAGAAAAAAAGGAATTCCTGAATTTAATGGTGGTTTCATTTACGGATGGAAACCTGAAAAAACAAATCCTCAATATTATAATCTTTTATTAACAGGTAATCGTGTCGAATTCGAACGTATTGGATTTAATAACGGAAGAGATGTTGAGCATTTGGATGCAGGTGTGAATCTCTTAATCGTTGAGGATAAATACTACAATTTTTTAATCATTTACGAAAATGATAAAATTACTTTTAGCGTTGATGACAAGCTAATACATTCCTTTGATGTGTCAGGTAATATTAATGGACGTATAGGGATAAGGCCATGGCGCAGTCAAGTTGACTGTACTAGATTTCAAATAGACAGAAAATGACTGACTGAAAATAAATCCAGCCGATCACTACGCGCCGGGTGATTATTTCGTTATCGAAAAGTTAATTTTGTCCGGAAAGGAGAAATAAAATGGGAATGGCACTATCGGTTGAGAATATGTCGATAGAAGAGAAAATTCAAACAATGGAAACGATTTGGAATGATTTGTGTAAAAATGCTGATAGCATATCATCACCAACTTGGCATGAGACCGTATTGAATGAAAGAGAAAGCGGAATCATTAATGGAGAGGAAGTTTTTATTGATTGGGCTACGGCTAAGAAGAACATTGATAAATCAATTTTCAAAAATCAGGCGACCTTTTCCAAACGCTCGGCGACCCAGACCTTGATAATGGACTGACGGGGCACGCCCAGTCGTTTGGCCTCCCGGCCAAGCTACTGAATCATCCAGACAGGAAAATCCACATTCACCCTTTTTAGCGCCAGATCCGGACGCGTTGCGCCTTTCAAATCCAGATGATTGGTCATATCCTCGCCATCGTCAAATTTTTTATCAAAATCACTCGCTTTCATAGAGCTCAACCTCTTCTTTCCTCGATTAGGTGGACGGGGATGATCCGCACTTTGCCTATCAATACTATCGCCCTTTTCCGGGTCAACTCAAATTCCATGGTATGATTCTTATACCTTTCAGGCAAAGCAAGTCAAAGCGGTATTTAAGCGCACACGGTAAATTTGTTCTCCATATCATGTCCATGATGCGCAAGTATTTTTAGTC
>CAZSQS010000024.1:0-43245 GCA_964608995.1 uncultured Smithella sp.
CTTCTATAACAAATTAATCCTTCTCGTCTTTTAGGCGAGAATAAAATCACCCTGAAAGCTTTAGCCGGATAATTGACAAGGGCTCCCGGATACGCTATTAACATCGAATTATTTATCCATACTCCAATTTCAAAAAGGAACGAAATATGAAAAAAGCACTAACTGCACAATCGTTTTACGCGGGAAAAAATAAAATCGCCGTTGTGGGGCTCGGATACGTAGGCCTGCCTTTGGCCGTCCACCTGTCGCGCCATTTTACCGTCGTGGGCTACGACATCAGCGAAGCCAACGTCGCCGAATTGAAAAAGGGACATGATCGCACGATGGAAGTCTCGGATACGGAATTGAAAAAGGCAAAGATGCACTTTACCTCCAAACCCGCCGAGCTGGCTTCCTGCAAGCTCTTCATCGTCGCCGTGCCCACGCCAGTGGATTCCTGCCATGTTCCCGATCTGGCCGCCATGGAAAACGCCTCCGCGATCATCGGCCGGAACATGAGCGCCGGGTCCTGTGTGGTGTATGAATCCACCGTCTATCCCGGCGTCACGGAAGACATCTGCGTTCCCGTTTTAGAGCGGGAATCCAAACTGAAATTCGGCCGGGATTTCACCGTCGGCTATTCCCCGGAACGTATCAATCCCGGCGATAAAGTGCATACGGTCGATAACACCATTAAAATCATCTCCGCCTCCGATACAGAAACGCTGGATCTGCTCGACGGCATCTACAGCGCAGTCGTGAAGGTTGGTCTCCACCGGGCCTCATCGATCAAAGTCGCGGAAGCCGCCAAGGTCATTGAAAACACGCAGCGCGACATCAACATCGCGCTCATGAATGAGCTGGCCATCATCTTCAACAAAATGGGCATCGACGCGCTGGAAGTCCTGGAGGCAGCCGGCACAAAATGGAATTTTTTGAATTTCCGTCCCGGTTTGGTCGGCGGTCACTGCATCGGCGTTGATCCCTATTATCTGACCTATAAAGCCGAAAGCATCGGCTATCATCCGGAAGTGATCCTCGCTGGCCGCCGGATTAACGACAGCATGGGCAAGTATGTCGCGGAGCGTGCCATAAAAATGCTCATTGCCGCCGACGTTCAGGTCAAAAAATCCCGGGTGGCCGTGCTGGGCCTGTCCTTCAAGGAAGACGTCCCTGATTTGCGCAACACGCGGGTGGTGGATATTATCAACGAGCTCAAAGACTATGGCGTAACCATCCTGGCGCATGACCCGCTGGCCATTCCCGAAGAGGCCCGCGACCATTGCGGCGTTGAGCTGGTCGCCTTAAAAAGCATCAAGGACGTTGACGCGGTGATTCTGGCCGTGGCGCATCGGGAGTATCTGGATCTGGGCCTTGAAAATATTTCGGCGCTGTGCCGCAAGAATCGTCCGATCCTGCTGGATATTAAATCGGTGTTTGATCCCCGACAGGCCGAATTACAAAGCGTTACCTATTGGCGGTTATAGAAAAAGGATGAAGGACAAAGGAGATGAGATGAAAAAAGCTTTTATTACCGGCATCACGGGACAGGATGGTTCCTATCTGGCGGAACTGCTGCTTGGCAAAGGATACGAGGTTCACGGGCTCATCCGCCGGTCGAGCACGTTTAACACGGATCGCATTGATCACCTCTACCGGGATATTCACGATCCGAATGTAAAATTATTTCTGCATTACGGCGATCTGAGCGTGTCCGGCCAGTTAATGGATTTACTGGCCTCCATCCGACCAGAGGAAATTTACCACCTGGGAGCGCAAAGCCATGTCCGGGTAAGCTTCGACATGCCCGAATATACAGGCGACGTCACCGGCCTGGGCACTATGCGGTTGCTTGAGGCCATTCGCAAAACCGGTATCCAGACCCGATTCTATCAGGCGTCGTCGAGTGAAATGTTCGGCGCGGCGCTCCCTCCGCAAAATGAAAAAACAATTTTTCAGCCCCGCAGCCCCTACGCGGCAGCTAAAGTCTATGCCTACTATATTGTGCAAAACTACCGGGATGCCTATGGCCTTTTCGCCACCAACGGCATTTTGTTCAATCACGAATCGCCACGACGCGGCGAAACCTTCGTGACGCGAAAAATTACCCGGGCCGCCACGCAGATCAAATTGGGGCTTCGCGACAAGCTCTATTTGGGTAATCTTGAGGCCAAGCGCGACTGGGGCTTCGCTGGCGATTTTGTGGAAGCCATGTGGCTGATGCTTCAGCAGGACAAACCGGATGATTATGTGATTGCCACCGGCGAGACCCACTCCGTGCGGGAGTTTGCCGAAAAAGTGTTCAGTAAACTCGACCTGGACTATACCCGTTATGTGGCGGTTGATCCCCGATACTTCCGGCCGACGGAAGTGGACGTTTTACTGGGCGACGCCTCTAAAGCCAAAAACGCGCTGGGCTGGCAGCCAAAAGTTTCATTTGATTCCCTCGTCGATATGATGATAGCCTCCGATCTGGAATTGGCGAAAAAAGAAAAAACACTGGTTGATGCTGGTTTTTCCTGTCTGAACTCGGAACGCATCAGCTGAAGAGGCCCTGTTAAGAGGATTTCCATTTTGTTAAACCATAAACGTGTCACGGTTACCGGCGGCAAGGGTTTTTTAGGCAAACACCTGATCAATCAACTGAAAACTTACGGGTGTCGCAGTATCGATATCGTTGATTTGCCTGAATATAATTTAACGAAGCGCGATGACATTCTGCAAATGTTTCATGACAAAAAGCCGGAGATTGTCATTCATCTGGCCGCCAACGTCGGGGGGATCGGCTATAATCAGGAAAAGCCCGCCGAATTATTTTATGACAATCTGATCATGGGCACCCAGCTCATTCACGAAGCCCGTTTGCATGCCGTTGAAAAATTTGTCGCGCTGGGCACCATCTGCGCCTATCCCAAGTTCACCCCTGTACCCTTCCATGAAGAGGATTTGTGGAATGGCTATCCAGAAGAGACCAACGCGCCTTACGGGCTGGCTAAAAAAATGATGCTGGTCCAGTCTCAGGCTTACCGCCAGCAGTATGGATTCAATTCTATTTTCCTTTTGCCCGTCAATCTTTACGGACCGGGCGACAACTTCAACCCCCGATCCTCCCATGTCATTCCGGCGCTCATTAAGAAGTGCTTTGACGCGCTGGATGCCGGATCGGACACCCTTGAAGTGTGGGGCACAGGAGCTGCAACCCGCGAATTTTTCTATGTGGAAGACGCGGCTGACGCCATTTGCCTGGCCACAGATCGCTATGACAAAAGCGAACCGGTCAACATCGGTGCGGGCTTTGAAATATCGATTAAAGAGCTGACGCAAATAATTGCCCAACTGTGCGGCTTTTCAGGGAAAATTATCTGGGACGCCACGCGTCCCGACGGCCAGCCCCGACGCCGGCTCGACACAGGCAAGGCTTTAAAAGAATTTGGATTTCAGGCGAAAACCGATTTATCATCCGGTCTTCGCAAGACCATCGACTGGTATCGGAACAACCGGTGTTTTTTATCTTCAAAATGAACGTCGGTCATGTTTTTTATTGACATTGTTTAAGGCGCATGTTAAGGAGCTCGTCACCAAATGGATAGCGAAACTAAAAAACTTAGCATCCAGATGGCCTATGCCAGCAGTATCGGCATAGCAATGGTTCTGGCCATTTTTGGTTGTCTCCTTCTGGGAACGTATCTGGACCGAAAATTTGACTCAGGACACGTTTTTACGATCATTTTTTTGGTCATCGGTATTTCGGCCGGGTTTCGAAACCTCTATGTTTTGATAAAAAGGAACTTTAAAGACGAAGCACAGATTATAAAGAGTTTAAAAAGTGAATCGCATCGCCAAAGACCCGCTCCAAAAAAGACTTGAAATCAGCAACTGGATCATCCTTGCCGCTATCTTTATTCCTTTTTTGATTTTTGCTCCGTTTAAATGCGCCCTGGGCGTCCTCGTCGGCGGCTTGATCAGTATTGTCAACTTTCATGGGATGGAACGGGGGTTGCGCGGCGTGTTTGAAAAATCCTCCGCCAATGTTAAAGGTCCGGTACTGATCAAATATTATATCCGTCTGGCCCTGACCGGCGTCGTTTTGTATTTTCTGATCGCTTATGACACAGTCAACGTCATTGGCCTGATTATTGGACTTTCCGTGGTGGTGATCAACATCGGCGTCACAACGATCATCGCCCTGGCAAAAAAAAACTTTATTGAGGAGGTTCGTTAGAATATGCACCCTCTGTTGTTTCTGGAAAACAAATACGTCCCTGAACAAGTCTCTTACGCCATTTTTGTGGTCATCCTGCTGATCGTCATTTCAGTTCTGGCCACGCGCAAACTGAAAATCATCCCGGGCAGCTTCCAAAATGTCATGGAAGTGATCATTGACGGACTGCATAATTTGCTGCTTGAAACCATGGGAGAGCATGGAAGGAAGTTTTTTCCTTTAATTGCAACGCTGGGCCTGTTTATTATGACGTCAAATTTGATTGGCATCCTCCCCGGCTTTGAGTCTCCCACGGCCAACATCAATACAAACCTGGCCATGGCGCTGGTTGTTTTCCTTTCCACCCACGTCGTGGGGATCTGGACGCACGGGCTTAAATATTTCAAGCAATTCGTCGGGCCGATGTGGCAGTTGGCGCCTCTGATGATTCCCATCGAAATCGTCAGTCATTTATCCCGCCCGCTTTCCCTGACGTTCCGCCTTTTCGGGAATATCAAAGGCGAAGATATTGTACTTTTGGTGTTATTGTTCCTGGTGCCTTACCTGGTGCCGCTGCCGATGTTTGCGCTGATGATTTTTACCTCCATCGTTCAGACGCTCGTTTTCATGCTGCTGTCCATGATGTACATCGGTGGAGCAATGGAAGAAGGACACTAACCTTTATCAACATTATTCCGGATAGAAAAAGGCTGGCAGCGCAGAGTTGTCGGCCTTTTTTCTTTTTTGGCCGGTTTTTAAGCAAAATTCAACAGGGGAAACGATTCAAGACTTGACGGTCCCGCTTAATCGTAATATTTGGGGGGCCGGTAAACGAGATTGAACATTGGAGTTTTTATGAAGCGTTTGGGAATCAACATCGGATCATCCAACATTAAAGTTGTCCTGCTGGATCAAGACAGCCTGGTATGGAGCGCGGTGGAGCCGCATGAGGGAAATTTTCTCGGCACCCTGAAGAATATTCTCTCCTCCCGGGACGTTCCGACCGGTACGGCAACACTGGCCACGGGAACGGAAGGCCGGCATCTTTTAAATATCAACAGCGTCATTGAACCCCTGTGCATTGAGGAAGCCCTGCGCCATCTGGATCAGCAGGCCGACGCGCTGGTCTCCCTGGGCGGAGAGGATCTGGTCGTCTATACGCTCGATGCGCATAAAAAAATTCTCACCAGCTTTTCGGGAAACAAATGCGCCTCCGGCACGGGAGAATTCTTTAAGCAACAGCTGGCCCGGATGAACATGACGCTTGGCGACATTCCTTCGCTTCCTGCAGACTGCCGCGTCTTGAAGCTCTCTTCGCGCTGCTCGGTGTTCATGAAAAGCGACTGCACGCACCGTCTCAATAAGGGCGAAGCCCGCACCGGGGATATTGTCCTGTCGCTGAGCGACGTGATGGCCATCAAGGTTTCAGACTTTCTCAAACGCGCCCGGATTGAAAAAGGAAAAGTCATGCTGGCAGGCGGCGTCACCCTCAACCCCTACCTCCTGCGCTTCGTTAGGGAGCGCATGCCGCACATCGAATTTATCGTCCCCGAGCAGGCGCCCTATTTCGAAGCCTTTGGGGCGGCGCTTCTGGCCGGCGACTCCGGCAGCCCCCTGCCCGCCATCGAGGCGCTGTTTAAGAGCAGCCGCGTTTCGTTCAAGCGCTTCAAAAGCCTCTCGACGGCTCAGGGCAAGGTCACGTATCTGCCGTCGCAGAAAGGCAAAGTCAAAGCCGGGCGCGAATATATTCTCGGCGTCGATGGCGGATCGACCACCACCAAAGCCTGTCTGATCGACAGCGAAACCAACGAAATTACCGCCTCCTTTTACGGCCGCACGCATGGCGACCCGGTCAGCTCATTGAAAAACTGCCTACGCGAGATCAAAAAACAAATCCGGGACGATATCGGCGACGACGGCCGGATTTCCATCCCCCTGGCCGCAACCACCGGCTCCTCACGTGAAATTCTCGGCGTGTTTCTGGAAACGCCCGCCGTCTATAACGAAATCATCGCGCACGCCGTCGGCACCACCTTCTACCGCGACGACATCGACACGATCTTCGAAATCGGCGGGCAGGACGCCAAATATGTTTCGCTGAAAAACAAAGTTCCCATCGATTACGCCATGAACGAAGCCTGCTCCGCGGGAACCGGCTCCTTTCTGGAGGAATCGGCGCAGGGCGACCTCAACATCCCCGACGCCTCGCTTATCGGCGACATTGCGCTGGCGGCGAAAGAACCCCTGAAGTTCGGCGAACACTGCTCCGCCTTCATCAACTCCGACATCCGCAACGCCGTCCAGCAGGGTGCCTCGCGCGAAGACATCACGGCGGGGATTGTGACCTCAATCGTCTCGAACTACCTCAACCGCGTCGTGGGCAACCGCACCATCGGCCGGACGATCGTCCTGCAAGGGGGCGTCGCCAAGAACAAGGCCGTGCCGCTGGCGTTTGCGATGCTTCTGGATAAACCCATCCTCGTGCCACCCGATCCTGAGCTCATGGGCTGCTTTGGCGTAGGTCTTCTGGCCAAACAAAAAGTCTCTGAAGGGTTTATAACGCAAGCTTCATACGATATCGATCAGATTCTGGCCACCGATATCGTGTATGAGAGAGAATTCCAGTGCAAGGCCTGCGACAACTTCTGTCCGATCCGGGTGCTGGCCGTCAACGGCCACAAATACATGTTTGGCGGCCGCTGCAACAAATACGCGAATATCCGCAAGAAAAAGGAATTCGACGAAACGCAGGTGATCGACTACATCGAAAAGCGAAACGACATTCTCTTTAGGCAATGCGCGCCTGCGGCAGAGACACTCGTGAAGCAAAAGCCTTTCGTTGTCGGCATTCCCCGCTGCTTCTCGTTTTACACGCTCTGGCCGCTCTACGCCTGGTTTTTCCACAGTCTGGGTATCGAGACTTTTGTCTCTCAAGACATTTTACCGGAAGGCACGGCGCGCGTGGAGAGCAGCTATTGCTTTCCGGCGGAAATCGCGCATGGCGCGGCGCAGGATATTTTCAACCGCGACATCGACTACATCTTCCTGCCCCATTTCCGGGATATGGAAAGCTATGAGCCAAACACGCCGGCCAGCTTCTGTCCCATCACACAGAGCCTTCCCTACTACATTCAAAAGGCCTTTCCCGAAATTCCGGAAGAAAAATATCTGATGCCGGTGGTCAGCTTCATGTACGGCCTCGACAAGGCCGCCGAATCGTTTATCGCGATGGCCGCCACACTGGGCGTAAGCGAAGACGACGCCCGCCGGGCCTTTGATCTTGCCTACCAAAAACAAATGGAATGCTTTGCCCGATTTTCTGCGCTGGGCCGGCAGGCCCTGGAAGAGGCCAGAAAAGCCTCGCGTCCGGTAATTGCGCTTCTGGGGCGCCCTTACAACTCCTTCACGGCAGACGCGAACATGGGCATTCCCCGGAAATACACCTCCCGCGGGCATTCGGTGATCCCCTTTGATATTCTGCCCTTTGAAGACCAGCCGATCTATCCCAACATGTACTGGTACTACGGACAGCAGGACATGAAGGCGGCTGAACTTTTGAAAAAGGAAACTAATATTTTCGTCACGTTCATTTCCAACTTCTCGTGCGCCCCCGACTCCTTCATGCTGCACTATCTCAAATGGATTATGGGCGTCAAACCCTTCCTGATTCTGGAGCTTGATTCGCACACGGCGGACGCGGGGGTGGACACGCGCATTGAAGCGTTTCTGGATATTATCGAAGGCTATCGGTCCAAGCTCACCGACATCCACGAAGAGCGCTACGACAACGGGCTTCGTTTCATCAACCGGCCCGGTGAAGAGATCCATATCTTAAACGAGATTACCGGTGAGCGCATTGAGATCAGGCATAACCCCAAGGTCAAGCTCCTGCTGTCCAACATGGGGCGTCTCTCGGCGGAATTAATCGGCGCGACGATCCGGGGCCTGGGGATCAATGCCGAAGCCATGCCGGTGCCGGATATCTACACGCTGCAATTGGCGCGCAATCACGCCTCCGGCAAGGAATGCCTGCCCTCGCACCTCGTGCTGGGCAGCACGCTGAAGTATCTGGCCTCCGACCAATACCGCAAGGATGAAATCTACATTCTGTTTGTGCCCACCACGACAGGTCCCTGCCGCACCGGCCAGTATTTTGTTTTCTACGAAAATCTTTTCAAGGATTTGCGACTGGAAAACGTGCTGGTCTTTACCATGGATTCAGATAATTCCTACACGGAACTGGGACCGGAATTCACCAAATATGCCTGGTGGGCGGCAATCATCGGTGACTATATGAAAGATGTGGAAACCTCTTTGAGAACATGCGCCAAAGATCCAGCCGAGGCCATGAGGATTTACGATCAGATCTGGCAGAAAATGCTCAGTGTGGCCGAACAGGACATTACCAAAGTTCTTCCGGTGCTGAAGGATATTGCCGGTGAAATTTCTCAAATACCGCTGGCCCGGAAAATGGAGGACTGCCCGAAAGTGTTGATTGTCGGAGAAATTTATGTCCGGCGCGACGACTTTGCCGTTGACGAATTGATTCAACAGTTCAGCCGCCACGGGATCGTCGGCAAGGTGTCTAATGTTGCCGAATGGTTTTACTACTGCGATTTTATGCGGCATTACGAACTTCAAAAAAAGCTAAAGCTTCATCCCTGGTACCGTCGCGTTTTCGCCAGGGAGCTTCGCGACATTCTCAACTGGAAAATTGAACACTCCTACAAACATTATGTGGAAAAGAAAGTCCGCGACACGCTGAACCTGACCGGCCTGATCCCCAAAACGCCGCACAACATGAAAGAAATCATGAACAATACAGAAAAGTATTTTGTCAGTCACGAGCTGAACTCCGAAATCAGCGTCTCCAGCGGCGTGGCCGCCTCCGCCATGATGGACGGCTACTCCGGCGTCGTGAATATTTCACCGTTTGCCTGCCTGATCGGCCGCGTCATTGAAGGCCTTTATACGCCCTGGGCCAGAGCAAGGAATTATCCGACCATATCCGTTGAAATCGACGGGAACCTGCTGCCCCCCAATGTGTTGAGCAAGTTGGAAATTTTCATGCTCAATGTCAAGCGCTTCCGTGGCAAAGGCGATATGACCACCATGGTGGAGCGCGACAATACACCTCACACCACCATTAATCGGAAAATCATCCGTTAAAACCGGATAAAAAAAGCGGGCTTCAGGCCCGCTTTTTTTATCCGAAATGACGCTATGCTCGTTTGGGCGGTTTCAGCAGGAGAACCGCCAGAACCAGACCGACCACCGCAAGCGCCGCCGTCGGATAGAACGCATACGTGTATGTGCCAAACACATCTCTGGCCTGACCGGAGATGATGCCCCCCACGATCGCACCGATTCCGTAAGCAAAAAACACCACGCCGTAGTTGCGCGCATAATTTTTCATGCCGAAAAACGCGGCTGTTGCTGTTGGCGCAATCGCCAGCCAGCCGCCCAGGCACAGCCAGAATCCGATGAAACCAAGCGTGTAGAGCGTCGTGTCCCCCTCCTTGGCCACAATCATAATCAGCGATACTGCCAGAATGATCGCCAGATTAAGAATTGTGGCATTGCGGGCCTTGATTTTGTCGGTCAGAAATCCAAACAGCGGGCGGCCCAGCGCGTTGAAAATGGCAAAGATGCCGACCAGGGATGCGGCGGTTTCGCCGGTAATCTTGATAATCTCACTGCCGACCGGTTTGGAAATGCCAATGGCCATCAGACCCGCAATAGAGCCAATCATGAAGCAAAAAAGCAACCCCCAGAAAGTCGGCGTTTTTGTCATTTCGCCCGGTGTGAAATCTTCGGCCACCGCCGCTCCTGCTGGAGGCGTCCACCCGGCGGGTGTCCAGCCGGTTTGCGGAAAGCGAAACGGCAGACAAAGCACAACGAGAATAATGCCAAACGCGATGCCGAAATACATAAAGGTGGACGACAGGCCATAAGCCGGAATCAGCAGATTGGCGATCTTACCCGTAATCAAAGCCGATCCGCCGAAGCCCGCCAGCGTCAAACCAACGGCCAGGCCTTTCTTGTCCGGAAACCATTTGGCGCCCATTGCCACGGGACATCCATAAACCAGGCCAACGCCGGATCCGGCAATCACGCCGTAGGTCAAGGTCAGCACCCAGATATTGGGCGCAAAACTCGACAGCAGCCACCCCAGTCCGACAATCACGCCCCCGATGATTCCCAATTTACGAGGCCCCATCTTCTCCATCATGCGTCCACCGAAAAACATGGTGACGGCAAAAAACGCCAGAAAGACCATGAACGGCAAATTGGCCATGGACGCGGAAATGTCATAGGCCGTTCGAACGGGTTGAAGGAAAATGCTATAGGCATAGACCGCGCCCAGACACACGCATATAATCAACCCCAGGATGACATACACCCATCGTCCGCTCTCGGCGGACAGGCCAAACAGCTTTACACCCTTGCTCATGCAATACCTCCTCTAAAATATAGTAAATAGTGCGTTTGTCGGCCTTTAATCGCTTTGTGGTCCAGAGTCAATCGGAAAGTCTTAATAATACGAAAATGTTTTTCAAGGCGGCTCTCATTTATGATAAAGGGAGGATCACAAAACCTTGGGGGAAACACACCGTGAGCGGCATAAACCAGCGCATGACCGGCATCATCCTGACCGGCGGGAGAAACACCCGCATGGGTGCAAACAAGGCGTTTCTGGAAGCCGACGGGATTCGCTTGATTGACAGAACACTCGACCTCTACCGTCGCCTGTTCGATGAAATCATCCTTGTCACCAACGACCCTCTGGCTTATCTGGACATTGCCTGCGCAAGCATTGTGACGGATATTTACAAAAATAAGGGGCCGCTGGCGGGAATTTATACCGGGTTGCATTACGCCAAAAACACCTGCAGTTTTGTCAGCGCCTGCGACATGCCGTTTCTGAGTTTGGACTTTATTGAATACATGATCGGCCGGGCGGATAAACACGATATTGTCGTTCCAAGGGTTGCCGACGGCTTTCAACCCCTTCACGCACTTTACTCACGCGCCTGCCTGCCCTCCATGAAGAAGCTGCTCGAGGCCGATCGTCTCAAGGTGACCGGTTTTTATCGCGACATGCGCGTTCTGGAAATAGACGAACAACAGATTTTGCCGTTTAACCCTGAGGGCCGACTGTTTGCCAACGTCAATACGCCCGAAGACGCAAAAGCGCTTCGTGCGGTCCGCGCTATTGCCCCATCGTCAGATTGAGCAGAGCCGTTTTGGAATTTGGACGCCTGAACAAGATGCACATGGCCCGCCCAGGCTATACGGCACCTCCGTCTTTGGGAGCGGAGGCCTGTGCCATGCAGGTTCGGCTGGTAATAAACTTGAAATAGTCGGAAAACGCCAGTTGCCAGGGTTGCATGACTTTGCCGGTCGTAGCCATAAATTTCTGATGGCTCATCACGCTGTAGGCCGGACGTTTGGCCGCCCGTTGCAAATCGGCGGATTTCATCGGCAGCAATTCAACCTCTTCCAGATGCGCCTCCTGGAGGATTTTGCGGGCAAAGTCAAACCAGGTGCAACATCCGCGGTTCGTGACATGAAAGATGCCCCGCGCGTTTTTATCCACCAGAAGTTCGGTTGCCGCCGCCAGGTCCCGCGTGCAGGTGGGCGATCCCGTCTGATCATCCACCACAGTGAGCTTTCCTGTCGATCGGGCGCGATCCAGAATCGCCTGCACAAAATTTTTCCCCTTCGCGCCGTAAAGCCAGGCGGTGCGGATGATAAGATAATTGTCTGAAAGGCACCGCAGATGTTCTTCACCCGCAAGCTTAGAGGCGCCGTAGGTGTTGATCGGATCACAGGGGTCGTCTTCCAGATACGGACGGCTGCCGTTTCCGTCAAAAACATAGTCGGTGCTGTAGTGGATGACCGGAATATTCTTGGGCTTGCAGGCTTCGGCGATATTTTTGACGCCTTCGGCATTCACCGCAAAGCAGGTTTCTTTATCCGTCTCGCAGCCGTCCACATTGGTGTAGGCGGCGGCGTTGATGACCAGTTCGGGCTGCACATCCGCTAGGGCGCTCAGGCACTCCGCGTCGCGCGTGATGTTGATGTCTTCCACATCCATTCCCACAATCTCATGACGATATTTAAACTGCGACATCAAGTCCTGCCCCAGCATCCCCTTATCTCCCAGAATTAAAACTTTCATGACGTCAGTATTTCACCTCCATTAAAAAAAGACCGCAAGCCGGCGCGGCCGTTCCCGCCTTCGTCCGGTCGCCGGATGCCAGGATAGAGCGCATGTCTTCCGGAGAAAACTTACCCCGCCCGACATCGACAAGCGTACCCACAATATTTCTCACCATATGACGCAAAAAACCGCCGGATTCAACCGTAAACTCAATCATGGCATTGTCCCGCGTCGTAATGTCGAGACGCCGAAGCGTCCGGACACGTTCCTGAATATCACAGCCTGTTGCGCAAAAAGCCGAAAAATCATGCTCGCCCATTAGAAAAGCCGCCGCCTCGCGCATCCGGTCCACATCCAGACGAAAGCGGACAAGCCAAAAATACTGCCGGCCCAGCACGGGCCGCAGGCGCTGATTTTTGATCCGGTAAAGATACACCTTGCCTTTGGCGTCTTTGAGCGCATTGAAATCCGGCGGCGCTTCGGTAAGCTCCTTCACAACAATATCATCCGGCAATACGCTGTTGACACCCATAAATATTTTATTCACCCCAAGCGCCGTTTGCGCCCGAAAACTGGCCACCTGATTCAAAGCATGCACACCCGCATCGGTGCGTCCCGAAGCGATAATCGGCGCCTTCTCGCGAATGATCCGCTCCAGCGCCTCTTCGAGCACCTGTTGAATCGACAGGCTGCCCAGCTGCCTTTGCCAGCCGCAGTAGCTCGTGCCGTCATACTCCAACATCATTTTGAACGTCCGCATTCTTGACACCAAATCAGGCTTGCCCATTTTTTCAAAAAAGGTTAGTTCTTCACGCACTTGCCTTTTTTCCGGGGGGATAGAGCCGTTTTGACCGGACGGGATCGTAGCTTACCCCCTAAGCAGGGTCAAGACAAAAAACTTAAAAACACAATAAGGAGATGCTTTATGAGCGATGAGGTAAAACCAGCAACCACTTCGGGAAAAATCCAGAACTTTGAAGCCCGCCTTGAGGCCCTTAAACAAATGGGCAGCGCCAAAGCGGTGCAGAAGCAGCATGAGGGCGGTAAGCTCACCGCCCGTGAACGGCTGGATGTCCTGTTCGATCCGGGAACGTTTCAGGAGGTGCAGCTTTTCGTTTCGCACCGCTCAAACCTGTTTGGCATGGACAAAAAAGAAATTCCCGCCGACGGCGTGATCACAGGCTTTGGCAAGGTGAACGGCCGGACCGTCTTTGCCGCCTCCCAAGACTTCACCAGCGCAGGCGGCACGCTCGGCGAAATGCACGCCAAAAAAATCTGGAAGGTCATGGACATGGCGCTCGACGCGCAAAAACCGTTCATCGCCATCAACGACTCGGGCGGTGCGCGCATTCAGGAAGGCGTCCCGTCGCTCGAAGGCTACGGCGGCATCTTCTACCGCAACACGATCGCGTCGGGCTATATTCCCCAGATCACGGCCATCATGGGCCCCACCGCAGGCGGCGCGGTTTATTCCCCGGCGCTCACCGACTGGATCTTCATGGTCAAGGAAAAATCCTTCATGTACATCACCGGCCCGGATGTCATTAAGGCCGTCATCGGCGAAGCGGTCACGCAGGAAGAGCTGGGCGGCGCGGCGGCGCATGCGACCAAAAGCGGCGTCTGCCATGTCGTTACGGAAAACGACACGGACTGCATCAACAAGATCAAAGACCTGTTGTCGTATCTGCCCGACAGCTGCCACTCGCCCCTGCCTGTTGTGGCCGCAACCGACAGTGCACAGCGCGACTGCCCAGAGCTCAACAAAATCATCCCCGACCGGGCGGCGCGCGCCTATAACATGAAGGCCATCATCAAGGCGGTGGCGGACAACGGCGAAATGTTCGAGCTGCATGATTCATGGGCGCAAAATATTATTGTCGCGCTCGTGCGCGTGATGGGCAAACCCGTCGGCGTCATCGCCAACAATCCGATGTTTTACGCGGGCGTCCTCAATGTCAACGCCTCCGACAAGGCGGCGCGCTTCATCCGCTTCTGCGACGCCTTCAATATTCCGCTTCTAACCTTCACCGACGTCCCCGGCTACATGCCCGGCACAGATCAGGAATGGGCCGGCATCATCCGCCACGGCGCGAAACTTTTGCACGCCTATTCGGAAGCAACCGTTCCCAAAATTACCGTCGTCACGCGCAAAGCCTACGGCGGCGCCTACATCGGCATGTGCTGCAAGCAGCTGGGCGCCGACTACGTCATGGCCTGGCCGACGGCGGAAATTGCCGTCATGGGCGCCGAAGGCGCCTGCAATATCATTTACCGAAGCGAAATTGCGGCGGCAGAGGACCCGGCGGCCAAACGCGCCGAACTCATCGCGGGATACGAAGAGAAATTCAACAACCCCTATTTCGCCGCATCGCTTGCCGCCATTGACGAAGTCATCCTGCCCTCCGAAACGCGCAAACGCGTGATCGCCATCCTGGAGGCCATGCAGGACAAAAAAGAAGCCAGGCGGGTCAAGAAACACAACAACATCCCCCTGTAAAAGCCTGCGGCTTGAAAACCGGAAAAGCCAACGGCGGTTCGCGTGCGCCCCAGCGCTTCGCGAACCGCCGTTTTTTTATCCTCTTTGAAAGCTTTAAACGAGACAATGATAGGGTGTGTCTGTCGCCATGCCTTCTGCCGTTGTTTACAAACAGTCAGGCGTTTTGAATATTATTTGTAAGAGATGTGTCTTCCCGCCCCAGATGAGCCTCTCAATCCGCAGGCGGGACTTCATCTTGACGGGTCTCCCGAGAGGATTTCCAGCGCCGGGCGATTTTGAATATCGATGTCGCGCCCTGAAACGCGGATGAGGCCGTCGTCGGACATTTTTCGAAGTGTGCGCGAAAGGGCCTCCGGTGTTGCCCCGAGAATTTTGGCCAGTTCACGCTGCGACAGCGACAGGGTCAGATGTGTCTGGCCGGGGGCGCCGCGGGAGAGCTCATGGCGCAAGAATGATGCGATTCGAGCGGGCAGGTCTTTAAGTGACAGCGACTCGATCAGCGTCATGGACTCCTTGAGGCGCCGCGAAAGAATCGAAATGATGTTCAAAAGCAGTTTCGGTTCGCGAAGCGCAATGGCCTCCACCTGCGGGCCGGGAACAGACAACAGCGTGCTGGGTTCAAGAGCCACGGCGGAGGCGGGAAAGGATTCAGTGGCAAAGGCTGTGCAAAGCCCGAACGGATCGCCCGGCCCCAGAAGTTGAAGCGTCTGCTCTCTACCGTCGGGCGATATTTTGAAAAGTTTCAGTTTCCCGGTTAAAATCAGATAAAACGATTTGACGGGCTGGGCCTCGCTTAGCACCACCGCCTGCGCTCCGTAAGTTTTATACACGGCCCGCGCGGCCAGATCGCTGAGGCTTTGCGTTGAGACCCCCTGAAATAATTGGGTGTTTTCCAATTGCCGGACAATATCCATAAAACTCTTCTCCATTGATCCAGATCAATGACACGAACGCTCGGTGTGCTTATCTTAAATACGAAAGATGCAAAGGTTTACCACAGGCAAGTAAGAAAAAAAATATAAATACACAAAGGAGAAACACCATGAGTACAAACGATAAAGTAAAACACGCAAATGACCAGAATTTTTCCTCAACCGTTTTGAAATCGGGAAATCCCGTACTTCTGGATTTCTGGGCGCCCTGGTGTGGTCCTTGCCGCGCCATTGGTCCGGTTTTGGAAGAAATTGCCGATCAGTATGACGGGAAAGTAGATATCGTAAAAGTCAATGTGGATGAAAATCCGAAAACCGCCTCGCAATACGGCGTTCGCAGCATTCCGACCCTGCTGGTCATCCGTGACGGTCAAGTGAAGGACACACAAATTGGTCTTTTGTCAAAATCGCAACTGACGGCGATGATTGACCGGAACTTAAACTAAGGCGAACCCATCGCCGGAAAGGCTAAGCGCCATGAGTGATATTTTAATTGTGCTGGTGATCGTTGCGGTATGGGTTTTTTTGCAGGCCTGGCTTTTGCCCCGTCTTGGGGTACCGACCTGAATGAGACCTGCCTGTCCGGCTCCGGACAGAAAGAAGAAAGGAAGCGATCAGGCCGACGGAAAAGAAGCCTGAATGGAGGCCAAGTATGAAATTTTATTTACTGAGTCTGCTTGCAGCAGGAGCGATATTGTCCTGCTCGGGCGGCAATGGTCAACCCCTGGAGGCAAACAGCAAAATGCAAAATCAGCAGACGATCCAAAATGCAGCCGTCGCCACACTGGCGGGCGGGTGTTTCTGGTGTGTTGAAGCGGATATGGAAAAACTTCCCGGCGTCCATGAAGCCATATCCGGCTACGCAGGCGGTAAGGACCCCAACCCCACGTATGAAACCTATCTCCGAAAAGGGCATATTGAGGCGGTGCAGGTCTATTATGATCCGAAGAAGCTAAGCTATGAAGACATTCTGACCTATTTTCTGAGGCACATCGATCCCACCGATTCAGGCGGGCAGTTTGCCGACCGGGGCGAGGGCTACCGCACGGCCATCTTTTACGCCAACGACGAAGAAAAGCGCACGGCTGAAAAGGTTCTGCGCGCTTGGGCGCAATCGGGTAAGTTCAAGTCCCCCATCGCCGTTCAGATTCGGCCGTTTACAGGATTTTATCCGGCGGAAGAGTATCATCAGGGCTACTATGAAAAAAACGCGGGGCATTATCAGCGATACCGCGTCGGATCGGGCCGCGAAGGGTTCTTGAAGGATACCTGGCGGGAGAAATCCACCCCCGTCAAACCAACACCCGGCCGATATGAAAAACCGGATGATGAGGCGCTGAAGAAAAAACTCACGCGCCTGCAATATGACGTGACACAGAAGGACAAGACCGAAGCGCCGTTTGATAATGAATACGTCGATAACAAAAAGGAAGGCCTTTATGTGGATGTCGTCTCGGGCGAACCGCTTTTCAGCTCAAAGAACAAGTACGATTCCGGCAGCGGCTGGCCAAGCTTCACACAACCGGTCGGCAAGGATGCTCTTGTCGAGAAAAAAGACATCTCACTGGGCATGAGCCGCACGGAAGTTCGCAGCCGCCGGGCTGATTCGCATCTGGGGCATGTCTTTCCCGACGGTCCCGCACCCACCGGCAAGCGCTATTGCATCAATTCCGCCTCGCTTCGCTTCATCGCCCGCGAAGACCTGGAAAAGGAAGGCTACGGAGAATATTTAAACCTGTTCAAATAGGTAAACCGTCATCCGCCGGGCGGGCCTTTCCAAAGTCCGCCCGGCGTCGGAAAATAACCGGCAGGATACTTCATAACTGGTTGTGGATGTCTTTCTCATCCGGCGCCTGATCGTCCAGAAGCGGCTTTGCCAAAAGGTGCTTCGGCAGGAAGAACTTGTTGGCAATCAGCGTCGGCACAACGGCGCTGGCAATCACCGCGCCAACGATCAGCGAGTACTGCTCCTTAGTGATAATGTTGTTCGACAGGCCGTAGAGCGCTGAGATGGTTCCGAAGGTGAGCCCCGTGCTCATCAGGAGCGTGTAATACCACTTCTCTTTTTTATCTTCCCGGAACTGATGGATGGCCGGGTAAAGACCGAAGATTTTGGAGGCCACTTTTCCCCCGAAAAGAATAAGGAAAATCCCCGCGCCCGATATCAGCGCGGGAATGGACACCAGGGCGCCGGCGCGAAGAAAATAAAGCGGTGTGAGAAATCCAACCGTCAGCGTCCGCAAGCGACGCACAAAATGGCCATCCTGCTCCATTGTACGCGCCAGCACCATACCCAGAACGTACGCGGGCAGCACCGGTTCGCTGCCGGACCACGCGGCGAGCACACCCATTGCCAGAAGAACGAAGAGAATCCATTTGGCGCGGATGGCGGCTGTTTTATGAGCGAAGCGCCGGATGAGATGCTCCGTCATCGGACGCAGCGTAAACATCAAAAATATCGTAACGGCAATAAAGATGATGGTTTTATAGGTGAAAGGCGCGAAGATGAGCCCCAACGCGATGACTGTGCCCAGGTCATTGACAAAACAGGCGCCCAGAATGCCCTTGCCGAATTCAGTCTTATTAAATCCGTATTCCAGCATGACGGCATAGACCACCGCCATCGACGTAGTGGACAGGGCGATGCCGCAAAGGAGGCTCGCCTGCATGTTCCAGCCGATCAGGAAATAAGCAATCAGAAAGCAGCCGACAAACGGCGCGGAAAAGCCGATCAGACCGATGATGGTGACTTCCTTAATTTTGGTTTTCATGGCGTCGGGATTGAGTTCCGCACCCGCCAGAAACGTAAGCAGGATGGCACCCAAGCCCGTGCAGAATTTCATCCAGTCGGCGCTCAGCGCCAGATGATCGAAATAGCCAAGCTGGTAGGCAGCAAACCCGATGAGAGAACCCACCATAATTTCCATGAGCGCAATGGATATTTTCAGACGGTTGGCTAAAACGGTGGATAAAACAGCGGCAAAAAACCAGAACGCGGCAACAAGATAAATCTTTTCCATGCGACAACTCCTTATCGAATAAGTTAAACAGGAGTCATCAGCATCCAGGGCGGTTTAAGGCGAACTCCATCGCCTGCCGGAAAATCGAATTGCATTTAAGGCGAGTGCGAATTATCAAAATCGCGATTGGCTGTCAACGCAATATTTATTGCTTGCCTCCCCTTCGACAATTCACCTCAGTCCTTAAACTTTCACAATATTCAAAAGCATGGTATAGCCCACCCAACATGCACAACATGCAAAAAAACGGGAGCTTCGTTATCACCCCATGCCCTTGTCCGATGTGGTCTATCATATTCTGCGCACCTGGATGGCCCGCGCAGGCGATGCCTATCTTTCATCGCTGATCAATACGTGCCTCTATGGAGCAGGCGTCGTGGTTTGCGCCCTCCGGGTCAAATCGCTTCGTCAGGCAACGGGGCCTGTGGCCTTGCAGGTCTTCTGGCTTGGCGTTCTTGCGCTGCTTCTGGCATTCGGCCTCAACAAACAGCTTGATTTCCAGGTGCTGCTGGCCGAAATCGCGCGGCCGATCGCCCAAACAGGCGGCTGGTATGAAACCCGCCGTGTGGCTCAAGTCTGGTTTGCCATTGCTCTGGCGGCTGTAGCGGGAGGCTTCATCGCAATGATGGCGTATCTGATCCGCAGGCATTGGAGAAGTCATGCCCTGGCTTTGTGCGGGATCGGAATTTTATGTCTATATGGAATTGTGGAAGCAACGCCGCAGAGCCTTCTGCCCGTAAAACTCTACTCTTTTGAGCGGTGGGGGTTTCGGCTAAGCGATCTTTTTGAAATGACGGGTATTGCGCTGATCCTGATCAACGCACTGAGCGGCCGCAAAAACATTGTGAGATAGTCCGATGTTGCTACGGATCAACTGGATTGCGGAGTTATTGGGAATCTATTTGATCTGCCTGTCAAGCCTCCTGCCGTATCCCCGCACCTCTGCGGGAAGATGACCCCCCTATGTCAAGTCGTCTGTAACCTGTGCAGACTTATCAGCACTGAAATAAAGCCAGGTCAGCCCGATGATGGCGGAAATGACGGAAGCCAGGATGATGCCCAACCGCGCTTTTTCATAAAGCAGCGGGGCGCCGGGAAAGGCCAGCTGGCCGATGAAAAGCGACATCGTAAAGCCAATGCCCCCAAGCCAGGCCGCGCCCAGCATGTGACGCCATTTTACGCCATGCGGAAGGCTGGCCAGCTTCAGCTTGACAGCCAGCCACGCGAAACACGAAATGCCTACAAACTTGCCCAACACCAGCCCCAGAACGACGCCAAGGGTGACCCGATGAGTGATCACTTCTGAAAAGGGCATCGCCCAAATATCCAGGCCCGCGTTGGCCATGGCAAATAACGGGATAATGATAAAGGTCACCCACGGCGCGAGGCGATGCTCCATGCGCTGCTGGGGCGACTGCACGGCGGCGGAGGCTTTTTCCAGATTTTCAGCAATGCTGAACATCCGGATGACGCTCAGGGGTTTGTCGCTTTCTTCCGGATATGTGGACGCCGTGGAAAAAGCATCTCGCATTTCCCCGAGGCGAAGGTCGAACTGGCGTGGCGTAATAACCGGTTTTGCAGGAATGGTGAAGGCCAGCAGGATGCCGGCCAGTGTAGCGTGAATGCCGGATTCCAGAAGTGAAAGCCAAAGCAATACGCCCAGGATCGCATAAGGCAGGGGATGGCGGATGCCACCCTGATTGAAAAGGACCAGTGCGGCCAAGAGTGCCAGCGCTGCCCCCAGTAAAGTCAGATTAATCGTCTGGGTGTAAAAAAGCGCAATGACCAGCACCGCCCCCAGATCGTCGGCGATGGCCAGAGCGGTTAGAAAAATAATCAGCCCCCGGGGAATGCGCCAGGCGAGTAAGACGAGAATGCCCACCGCGAAGGCAATATCGGTGGCCATCGGAATTCCCCAGCCTGCGTGCGCCGGACCGGTTGGATTCAAAGAAAGATAAATGAGAGCGGGCGCAAGCATCCCCCCGATCGCACCCATGACCGGGAGCGCCGCATGGCGAAGCGACGCCAGCTCGCCCACCATAATTTCGCGCTTGAGCTCCAGGCCCACCAGCAAAAAGAACAGGGCCATGAGGCCTTCATTGACCCACGCATGAAGCGATAATTCCAGGGCGTAACGCCCCGCGCCGATGCGGATGGGGATTTCCCAGAAATGCCGGAAAGCGTCTCCCCAGGGGGAGTTGGCCACAATCAGGGTGACGAGCGTCATCGTCATCAGGACAATGCCGCCTGCGGTGGTTTGACGAAGGAATCGCTCAAACGGCGTGAGAATTTTCCCAAACAGGGGCTCGAGGGGATATTGAACTTTCGGCATGGATCACTTCTCCTGTGTTGCTTGCAACCGGCTCGGGTTGCATACGATTGAGGGTGACTTTCAGAATTTCAGCAATGTGGCCGCTTCCTGCATTTCTTCAGGTGTTTTCAGCTTTGCCAGCGCCTGCGGCGATTCCTGAAAATTCTCCAGCGCGTTGAAAAACCGATCCAGCACATCGCCGCTGTATGTGGGAATCAAAAAAAGATGCGTGTGTGGAATTCGCCTTCCCCGCGCGTAGAGAAACACAAAGTCCGGCCTGAAGGTCTTCATCATTTTATCGGACACTTTTTGCGCCATTTGAAAGACCGCGCTGTTTTCTTGAGGTGTCATGTCATGCCACCAGGGTACATGCCGTTTGGGAATCACCAGGCAATGCCCTTTGGTGTAGGGGTGAATATCCAGAATGCATATGGCCAGTTCGTCTTCACAGATGATATGCGCCGGGGCCTTCCCGGCCACGATTGTACAGAAAACACAATCCAACAATTCGGACATGATCATTCTCCTTCATATATTCGCATTGGTGCTATCATAAAAACGCTTAATGGCAAACACCATTGACCATGAGAGGCGGCGCGAGCCAATGCCGGGAATTATTAAAAAAGCACGCGACAGAGGCTGATGTTACCGAAAGAAAGCATCGTGCGCGCGTCTGCCGGAATGTGGTGGGCGAAGTAGCTGGGCTGCTGTAGGACATACTGGAGAAGGGTTCGACACGATTCCGCGGGGAACGACCAAGATAACTTGACGGTTACAAGCCGTTCCCCGCGGAATTCTGGTTATTTCATCGCCTGTTCCACAGCCACCGCGACCGCGACGGATGCGCCCACCATGGGATTATTGCCCATGCCGATGAGGCCCATCATTTCGACGTGTGCCGGAACGGAAGACGACCCGGCAAACTGCGCATCGGAATGCATCCGTCCCATCGTGTCGGTCATACCGTAAGAGGCGGGCCCTGCGGCCATATTGTCCGGATGAAGCGTTCTGCCTGTTCCGCCGCCGGAGGCGACCGAGAAAAATTTCTTCCCCGCCAGAAGGCATTCTTTTTTATACACGCCCATCACCGGATGCTGGAAGCGCGTCGGGTTGGTGGAGTTGCCGGTGATGGCAACATCCACGCCTTCCAGGTGCATGATGGCCACGCCCTCGCGTACGTCATCCGCGCCATAGCAGCGTACAGCCGCGCGGTCGCCGGTCGAATAGGCTTTTTCTAAGGCGACGGAGACCTTGCCCGTTTTATAATCGAACGCCGTGGCGACATGGGTGAAGCCGTTGATGCGGGCGATGATATGGGCCGCATCTTTTCCTAATCCATTCAGGATGACGCGCAGCGGTTTCTTTCTGGCCTTGTTGGCGGATTTGGCAAGCCCTATCGCGCCTTCGGCCGCCGCAAAAGATTCGTGACCCGCGCAGAAAGCGAAGCAGGCGGTTTCTTCGCGAAGCAGCATGGAGGCGAGATTGCCGTGGCCGATGCCCACCTGCCGGTCGTCCGCGACCGATCCGGGAATGCAAAAAGATTGAAGTCCCAAGCCCAGTGTTTCGGCGATATCGGCTGCTTTTTTCTGTTCTTTCTTGATCGCAGCGGCCGCGCCCACCAGATAGGCCCATCCGGCGTTTTCAAACGAAATCGGCTGGATGTCTCTTACGATTTTTCGAACGTCAACGCCTTTGTCCTGACATACTTTTTCTGCGTCTTGAAGCGACGCAATGCCATATTGGGCCAGAAACGCATTGACCTGATGAATTCTTCTTTCATATCCTTCAAAGAGAGCCATATTCAAACTCCTTATTCTTTACGGGGGTTAATGGTTTTGACGGCTTCGGCAAAGCGGCCGTAAGTTCCTGTTGCCTTGGCCAGTGCTTCATTGGCGTCCATACCTTTGGAGATATGATCCATCATGACGCCGAGATTGACAAATTTGTAGCCGATAATTTCGTCGTCGGCGTCGAGGCCGATTTCACGAACGAATCCTTCAGCCATTTCCAGATAGCGCGGCCCTTTGACTTTCGTGCCGTACATGGTAGCAATCACGCTGCGCAATCCCTTGCCCAGATCTTCCAGACCCGCGCCGATGGGCAGCCCTCCTTCGGAAAATGCGGTCTGTGTCCGGCCGTAGGCAATCTGGAGGAAGATCTCGCGCATGGCGACGTTGATCGCGTCGCAGACCAGGTCGGAGTTGAGCGCTTCCAGAATCGTTTTGTTGGGCAGAATTTCGGCGGCCATCGCAGCGGAATGCGTCATGCCGGTGCATCCCAGTGTTTCGACCAACGCTTCTTCAATGATGCCGTTTTTCACATTGAGCGTCAGTTTGCAGGCGCCCTGCTGAGGCGCGCACCAGCCGACGCCGTGGGTCAGGCCGCTGATGTCTTTAATCTCTTTGACCTGTGACCAGCCGCCTTCCTGCGGGATGGGCGCGGGGCCGTTTTTAGCGCCCTTGGCGACGACGCACATCTGTTGAACTTCATGTGTGTGTTCCATAAACTATTATCTCCTTTACATCGTATTATTACCTTTCATTTGAGAAAGGATTTTTTCAGGTAGCTGTCGTTTCGATCCGGCTTTCTATTTGCTGAATCGACTGCCTGATTGAGTCCGTTTGTCCCTGTGTCCGCGAAAGCAGCGCCTCAACGGTCGTCAGCTCTTCGGAAATGTACGATACCGCCTGACGGCGCATCGTGTCAATCGACATGTTGATGCTTTTCTCCCATTGATAGGCCAGACGCGACAGATTGATATGGGTTTCTTTGGGAATGCCTTTAAGAAAATGCCGCTCAAAGACCTTTCTGAACAAAAACATCGGGATCAGAAACCAGATGAGATCCAGATGAATGTCGAAGGTTTTGGTGAAGGAAACATCGGGGTGATCCGGTTCGGCCACCTCGATTTTCCATTCGACCGGCGCAAGCTTCGCGCCCAGGACGTTTTCAATGTTATCGCCCAGGAATTTTCGAAACGCCTCAAGCGACCGGGAAAACCCCGCGTGGGCCTTGTGCAGCGTACCCAGAAAATGGCGCTGCTGGGCTTTTGAAATGCGGCGCATTTCCTCCGAAAATGTCTCGGAGACCCAGGCTTCATAGCGACGGGAAAGCCTCCAGAGATTGCCTCGCCAGGCAGGCAGGTCGGCAGTCAGCTTTTCACGAACGGTGCGGGCCAGCGGCGCTTGAAACGGCGCGAGATAATTTTCAATAAGCGATCTCGTCTGGCGTTGATGCTCGCGGGCAATGATGCCCAGCTCCTCGCGCATCAGCGCTTCATTGACTTTTTCATCAAGGATTCTGCTTCGCAGGTCTTCGCGGTTTGCGTCTGCTGCAAGCGACGCCTGCAAGGCGATCCGGAGATACCCCAGGCACGAGGCACTAAGCGACCGGGTTTTGTAATTCACAATGCGCAAAAATTCCTCGTCGCGGTTGGCGCAAATCGACTGGAAAATATCTTTTTGGATCATGTCGCGGTAATGGCCGGTCGAGTATTTGATAGAGTACAGATAAACCGGAAGCGTTCGTTTGAGTTCGCGCTCGAGCGTCTCGGAGAAAAATGCAATGACTTCGAGCTGCTGATCCTGGTCCAAGAGATCGGCTTTGGTCAAAAGCAGGATGATATTGGGCGTATGGGTGGTGAGTTCCCGGATCAGATTGAGATCATCCTCCGATAATGGCCGGTCGGAACTCACCGCGAGAAGCGCTGTGCCCACAGACGGAAGCCATTGGGTGGATGTCAATTGGTGATATTTGTAAACGCTGCCCAGTCCCGGCGTATCGACAAGCCTTAAACCCGTGAGGGCGTGCAGCGTCGGCAGCTCAATATCGACGATTTCCACATTTTTTTCATTGCCGGGATTTTTCGCCTCCGAGGTGTAATCACCCACGGTGGAAAGCGGCGTCTCAGTGATCCGCCCGTCGAAATGCCGGATCAGCGCGCGCTCAGTTTCGCCGTATTGCAGGCGGGTCACGGCGGTGGTGACCGGAATGGCGCCTACCGGTAAAACCTCACGGCCAATCAGGCTGTTGAGAAAGGAACTTTTACCCGCCTTGAACTGGCCCAGCACCGCCACGTCGATGGGCGGGTTCTCCGTAAGCAGGTCTTTAGCTGAGGCAAGCTGCCGGGAAAGCGAAATCATCGAAGATTGCGCGATGGTTGACGACAAAAGATCGAGCAGTTGCCGGATCGCGGAGAGAGAGGTTGAAGGTGTTGCGCTCATGAAATAACTCCTACCTGAAGGTTGGCATCGCAGGAGTCATCAGCATAATTTGCGGTTAAAGGCGAACTCCATCGCCTGTCGGAAAGATTATTACCAAACGAAGCGTCGCGGTGTCAAGAAGCGCTATTGAAGCGCTTCAAATATTTTCACATCGGGGATGGCTTTTGCCATGTGGTTAAAATCGCTGTCGTTAAGAAGAAGTAGCGGTGGCCTGGTTTTGAACGTCTTTGAAATAATCATCTCCCAAGAATGCGAAGATAAAAAACCCCGCTACTGTGAAGATTGCGGGGTTTTCTATGAGCGCTTTACACGCGTTATTTCCGTTTGGGCGATTGGGCTGATGGCGTCAGCATTTATCTTTAGGGCCCAGCCAGGGCCTGGTGTTATCCAGAAGATAGTCGTCACATTTTTCCACCATGCACTCCGGGCACAGATGCACCATCATTTTACTTTCAATATGCCGGACGATAATTAATCGCTCTGCGGTGTGATGGCAGCAGAAGCATTGATCGGCCGCGTCACTTTCATGAAAGCGGTAATTTTCTTCATCGTAGTATTTCATAGCTTCCTCTTGAGCGTCGTCTTCCGGCCACTGGCGGAAGATACGATATCCCAAAGGACTTTTCGTTATTTACATTACGTTTTGCCGGCGCTGATATTGGCCGGCAATGTCAGGACAAACGTTGTCCCTTCGCCCACCTTTGACGAGACAGAGATGGAACCTTTGTGAGATTCCATAATTTTTTTACAAAAGGTCAGCCCCAGCCCCGAACCGCTGGAGCGTTCATTTTTTCCGCCACACCGGTAAAAAGGCTCAAAAATCAATTCGAGTTTCTCAGGCGGGATGCCACTGCCGGTATCCGAAATGCTGACATTAATGTAATACTGGTCGCTTTTCAGACTGACGGATATTTTTCCGCCTTCAGGCGTATATTTTGTCGCATTGCCGATGATATTGGTAAACACCCGAACGAGACTCTCCTCGTCCCCGATGATTGCCGGCAAATCATCCGGAACGCTCGTCTCCAGGATAATGCCCTTCTTTTTGCAAAGCGGCGTCATCTCCTCAACACTTTTCGCTACAATGGAGGCCAGATTCAATGAAACCTTCTGCTGGGCCAGCGTTCCGTTTTCGATCCGGCTGATGTCGAGCCAGTGTTCAACCATTTCTTCCAGATTCTGAACCCTTTTGCGGCATCGCTCGATGATATCACTGACATCTGCGCCGAAACGGTCGCCCGATATTTCCATGAGCGCTTCAATATATTGGCGGATGACCACCAGCGGAGAGCGCATTTCATGGCTGACAAAGGTAATGAAGTTTTTCTCCAGTAGATCTTTCTCTTCCCGAAGTCTTTTCGTCTCGATCTTGAGCGCGCGGTGCTCCAGCGCGCGCTTGGCCAAAACGCGAAGTTGATCGGGATTAAAGGGCTTGGGGAGGTAATCATAGGCCCCCTTCTGCATGGCCTCGACGGCGGACATAATGGTGGCAAAGCCTGTAATCATCACCAGCACAATGTCGGGAATGTCCCGCGCGAGGATTTCAATGACCTCCATGCCAGATATGTTGGGCATTTTCAGATCGACAAACGCCACCTCCGGCATATGCTCGCGGGCAAGCTTGATCCCCTCGGCGCCCTGCCTCGCGGTTAGCACCGTATAGCCGCTTTTTTCAAGCACCTGCTTGCAGCCGTCGCGAAGCGCCTCATCGTCATCGATGATCAGAATCAGATGTTTTTGAGTCTCGCCGGTCATGGCTATTTGCCATCCAGCGCCTGGGCGATGTAACGAAGGAGTTCATCGGCCTTGATGGGTTTATGCAACACCTTGTTGACCGTCGGAAATTCCGGAGGCGGTTCAAAAGCGTTGTAAGGCCCTTGAAGATCCACGGCGCTGAGCATAAAAAGCGGGATGTCTTTTCCGGTGTCGGTGGCGCGAATCTTGTTGAGCACGGAAAAGCCTTCTCCCCAGGTTTCCATCATCATGTCAATGATGGCCAGATCCGGCTTGATCGACTTCCACATTTCCACACCGGTCTTGCCATCTTCGGCCATGAACACCTCGTAGCCACCCTTTTCAATAATCAGCTTGGTGGCAAACAAGAAGTCTTTGTCATCATCTATCAGCAGTATTTTCTTTTTAGCCGTCATGATCAAACACCTCCTTAAATGGTTTATTTATATATACGCAAAGATGATGCCAGTTTTTAAGGTATTGATTTTACTTAGTTTTTTATATGGCGAGACATTTAAAACCGAATAATGGGGCAAAATACCCCTTCAATCAGTTTTGTGGGGGAATATTATAGGTTCGCATTTTAAGCCGGAGCGTTTTTCGATCGATTCCTAAAAACTGCGCCGTTTTGTTGATTTGATACTGAAAATGCTTGAGCGCCTTTTCGATGTGTTCTTTTTCAACGTCCACCAGCGTCACGCGCCCCGAAGAGGTATCCACCACCGGCGCCTTGGCGCCTTCAGACTGGCCATAATAAAAGATGTCCGTCAGATCAACGATGTCATGATCGCAAAGCACGCACAGCCGTTCGATGGTGTTTTTGAGTTCCCGGACATTTCCCGGCCATTTGTAGGCCAGGAGCGACTTCTTGGCTTCCTCGGAAAAACCGCGCACCTTGCTCTCATATTTTTTGCGGTAGTGATCGAGATAATGCTCGGCAATGGGTAAAATGTCCGCCTTATGTTCGCACAAAGGCTTGATATTGACCGGCACGACCGACAGCCGGTAGAACAGATCCTCCCGGAAGCGTCCCGCGTCAATCTCCGCGCGGATTTCCCGGTTGGTGGCCGCGATCAGCCGGACATCCACTTTTTCGGGCGTGGACTTGCCGACGCGGGGAACCTCCTGCTCCTGAATGACCCGCAGAAGCTTGGCCTGAATATTGAGATTGATATTGGAAATTTCATCGAGAAACAAAGTCCCCTTGTCCGCCATCTGGAAGCGGCCTTCGCGCGATTCCGTCGAGCCGCTGAAGGCCCCTTTGACGTGCCCGAACAGTTCGCTTTCCATAAGGTTTTCCGCCAGCGACGAACAGTCCACCGGAATGAAGGGCCTGTCCGCCCGTTTACTGAGCTGATGAATGGTGCGCGCAACCAGTTCTTTACCTGTGCCGCTGACGCCGGTGATCAACACCGTGCTGTCCGTCTGGGCGATGCGCCGAATGGATTCCTTGAGTTCCTTGATGTAGTCGCTGGCCCCGATCAGCACGGCCAGTTCTTTTTCATTCGCAGCGCACTCCTCCCCTTTTAACGCACTGGCAACGGCCTCCTTGAGTTCGTCCGCATTAAAAGGCTTGGTGAGAAAATTATGCGCCCCGTACCGCATCGCCTCGACGGCCAGCGGGATAGTGCCAAATCCGGTGATAATGATGACTTTGGCTGATATGCTGTTTTCGATCTTGAGTTTTTTGAGAATCTCCAGTCCGCTCATCTGGGGCATGCGGACATCCAGCAGGATCAGGTTGTAGGCATTTTGGAGCGCCAGCTCCAGGCCGCTTGCGGCATCCGCCGCGACATCCACGACATAGCCCTTGCGCGTCAGAATCTGGCGGGATCCGTCCCGGATGGCTTCTTCATCATCAATAATGAGGATTTTTTCACTCCTGTCCGTTTTATCCTTCACGCGTCCTCTGTCGTAGGGTTCAGGGAATCGTCCTTGTGCGCAGGTGACGGTCGTGGCGCTTCGCCGCACAAAGACGGGGAATGCTAGAATATGTCATGAAATTATGCAAGAAAAAGCTTTGGCGCTGCGGCCGGTTTTGCTGTTGGAACGGCCGTTACGGCGTGGCGTTGTCTTCGTCGCACTCCGCTAGGGTATCGAGCGGCAGCGTGATGATAAAGGTGGTGCCCATGCCCTTATCGCTAACGGCGTCGATATTGCCGTTGTGCTTTTTGATGATGCCGTAGGCGATAGACAGGCCCAGCCCCGTGCCATGGCCGGCCTGCTTGGTGGTGAAAAACGGCTCAAAGATATGGGGCAGGAGCTTTTCATCAATCCCCCGGCCCGTGTCGGAGATGGAAATGCGAATGGTTTCGGCATCGCTCATTTTCGTCGTAATGGTCAGACGGCCCCCGCCTTTCATCTCGTCGGCGGCGTTGATAAAGAGATTCAGGAAGACTTCCTCCAGGCGCGATCGATCCCCCATGATATCGGGAATATTGTCCGCCAACCGGCTTTCGATATCAATACCGTGAAAAAGAGACTGGTCTTTGACCAGTTTCAAAGACGTGCTGATGACCTGATTGATATGCAGCAAAACCATTTCGCCCGATGGCGTTCGGGCAAAGTCCAGCAGCCCCTGCACGATTTCCTTGCAGCGGTTGGTCTGATAAACGATTTTTTGCAGGTTGTCGCGCAGCGGGCTGTCTTCAGGCAGGTCTTCCAGAAGAATGTTGCTGTAGAGCAGAATCCCCCCCAGAGGGTTGTTGATTTCGTGCGCCACACCCGCCGCCAGTTCGCCCAGGGCGCTTAACCTTTCGGATTTGGCCAGATGCTCGTGCATTTTCTGAAGCTGGTCATTGTGCTTTTTAAGCGACACGGTCATGTCGTTGAATGCCTCATCGAGCATGTTGAAGCCGGATATTTTGTCCGGTGAGAGTTTGTAGTCGAGATTTCCCGAGGCGATGGCATCGGTGGCCTTTTTCAAAATCCGGATGCGTTCGATGATGTTATTGCCCATGCGCAGCGAGATGATAAAAGCAATGAGCATACCGTACACGGTAATGGCCAGATTGATGCCGATCATCTCCCATTTAATATCGCGGTACTTCGCCTCCAGGATGCCCGTATAGAGCACGCCGACGAGTTTGCTTTGCAGATTGAAAATGGGGGTATAGGTGGTGATATACCAGTCGTTGACCACAAACGCCCGTCCGGCCCAGTCCTGCTCCTTCACGATCACCCGGTCATAAACGTCCCGGGAGAGAATGGTGCCGATGGCCCGCTGATTATCCTCGGTCATGACGTTGGTAGAGATGCGGATTCCGCCATGAAAAATCGTCGCCACCCCCATTTCGCGCCCTTTATATTTTTCGCCGTGGTAAACGGTTTCCTGGACCATATCGACAATTTCGTTGTCGTTGTTGATGAGCACGCCGCCCACCAGCACGCCCAGAAGAACGTTCCTTTTTTTATCGATGACCGGATAGGCCACCTTCATCACCATGCCTTCTAAAAGCCTTTCTGAATCAATGTCGGCTGCGAGTGGCGTTTTAATGATCTTGATGGCCGCCCTGTCCGACAGGGTCGGATTTTCCCGCAGGATTTCCGAAAGTGACATAATTTCCGTCGAGCTCACCGCCCCCTTCTTTTCGATGCAGGCTTTCACGACGGGATCGTTGGCGAGGTTGTCACCGGCAACCAGCGGATTGGCCGCGCGATAGATGACCCGTCCCCGCGTATCCACAAGCGTCAGCATATCCAGGATGTCGTGCCGGTCGCCGGAGGCGCCCCGGACGCGAACCTCTTCGCGGATATGCCCCTGCATATACGTCATGCCCGCCTTGCTGCCTGTGGTGACCAACGCTTGAAGATCGGGGCTTTCGGCCAGATACTTGGTAATGAACTTTATTTTTTCCAGCTTATGATTATAGATGAGCTTCGCCGTGTTGATGTCCTGACGAACCCTATTCTGAACTTCGGCAATTGTGTTGCGGTTGAGCGTCCAGATGCTGACGATGGTGGCAAAAACGCCCGTCAGGCAGGTGGCAATCAAAAAGCCGATGGCCAGCCGGCTTTGGAGATCCAGCCGAAAGAGGTTTTTTATTTGTTGACTTGTGATCTTCATGCCACCAGCCCGATGATAGAATGCCGAATCCTAGCACGGATCACGCGCCACAACCAAACACTCTTTGCGACGCCGGGCGACGCCGGACGCGGCCCGCAGCCGCGAGACATCAGCCGACCAGTTTTTTCACGCGTTGCAACAATTCAGAGGTTGCCACGGGCTTGGAAACATAATCGTCGGCCTGCAAATACTCGCCGTCTGTCTCCGGAGAAAATTTAAAGCCTGTTTTGCTGGTCACGGCCGTCACCATCAGAACGGGAATGTTTTTATACTTTTCATCGCCTTTGAGGCTGCGGCAAAAATCAAACCCGTCAGTGTGCTTGTCCATCATGACATCCAGAATAATCATGGATGGCTTATCCGCCTCAACGATCTTGCGGCCATCGTTAATATTCAGCGCGTGATTCACCTCAAAACCGTTATTTTCCAGAACAAGTTTGATTGCTCTGCCATAGTCCTGATCGTCATCAACAATCAGTATCTTTTTTTTGTCAGACATGCTCCCCTCCGATCCTGTTATTGTCTGCCGGTGGCTATCCGGCAATCGCTTTGACCACCTCAAGCGTTCCGATGTGCACGGGACAGTAATCGGAACAGCGTCCGCAGCCCACGCAACCGCACAAGGCTTCCTGAATATCCGTCTTGTTGTAATCCAGCAGTTTGTGTTCATGTCGCCGTTTAAGTCGTATCGCCTGTTTGCCCCTGGGATTATGACCTGACGCTTCCCGTGTAAAACCGCCGTAAAGACAGGCGTCCCAGGCGCGCACGCGCAATCCGTTGCCCGTCTTGGTTTGCTGATCATAGACATTAAAGCAGGTGCAGGTGGGACACACAAAGGCGCAGCCGCCACAGGTAATGCATTTGTCGCCAAATTCATTCCAGAGCTTGTCATCAACATGCCGGTCGCGGAGTTTGTTCATGGCCTCGGCCACCGATGTCACCTCGGGAATGCTCCGGGCGGCCTTTTGATCAAATTCCGCAATCGATTTTTTGGCCGACGTGTCATCCACATCGCCACAAGCCACACCGTTTAGCAGGGCTTCTCCGCGGGCGGAGCCGACCTGGACCAGGAAATCCTCTCCCATGTCAAAAAGCTGCAAATCGAAACCTTTCTCCGCAACGGGACCGCTGTGGGTCGTTGTGCAAAAACAAGTTTCATTTTGCGCTTTCGGGCAAGCCATTCCAATCGTCAAAACGCCATCGCGTTTGGCTTGATAATAAACATCCTGCTGGTCGCGCGTCATGAAGCTTGTGGCTTGACGGATGCCCATCAGATCGCAGGAACGGATGCCAAACAGGAGAGTATTTCTTGCCGATACCACTTCCCGGTATTCATTATTTTCAACTTTGAAAATAATGTCCGCCTGCGGGAAAAAGATGGACTTGGGAGAAAGCGGCGGCTTGGTATAATCCAGCGTGAATGTTGCCCTGTCGAATGAATCGAAAATGCATTCGCCCTGAGCCGTTTGAGTCGGACACAAGATATCGTATTTTTCAGCCCAGTGCGCCAGTACGTCGGTTATATTTTTTTTGGCCAGTGTTTTCATGCGCATCTCCTTATTTTTACTGCACAGCCCTTGTATTCCGGTATCTTGGCAATGGGATCATACGCGGAATTGGTCAAGAGGTTGATCGCCGCCTCGGAGAAATGGAACGTGGAGAAGACCACGCGAGGCGGAACCCGCTCGGTCACTTCCGCCTGAAGTTCGACAACACCGCGACGGGAGGCGACTTCCACCCGGTCATTATTGCGAATACCCAGTCGTCTGGCGTCTTCCGGATGAATTTCCAGAAGTGCGCAGGGGGCTTCCCGTTCGAGAATGCTCACCTTGCGGGTCATCGTCCCCGTGTGAAACTGGTAATAGACGCGGCCGGTGGTGAGCATGAAGTCGTATTCTTCATCCGGCATTTCCGCTGGCGGCTTGAACTCGCAGGGCATAAACGTGCCTTTGCCCTTTGAGAATTTGTCTTTGTGCAGATAGGGTGTCCCGGGATGATCTTCATTGGGGCAGGGCCACTGCAGGCCGTAACCGCTCTCCAGACGCGCCCGCGTGATCCCCGCGTAGGAAGGCGTCAGGGCATTGATTTCCTTGAGCACATCCGCAGGCGATGCATAAGACATCGGATACCCGGCGCGCGTGCTGAGATCACAAATAATCTGCCAATCCGCCCGGGCCTGTCCCGGAGGATCGATGGCTTTCTTCGCCAGCTGTACGCGTCTTTCCGTATTGGAGTAGGTGCCGTCTTTTTCGGCAAACGAAGCGGTCGGCAGCACGACATCAGCTTTACGCGCTGTCTCGGTCAGGAAGATGTCCTGAACCACCAGGAAATCCAAATTGGCCAAAGCATGCTCAATGTGCGACGTGTCCGGATCGCTCATCAGCGGATTCTCTCCCATAATGTAGAGCGCCTTGAGATCGCCTGTGTGCGCGGCAATCATCATGTCGGTGATGGTCAGGCCAACCTTGTCGTCGAGTCCCTCCACCTTCCAGGCTTCTTCGAATTTCTTTTTTGCCACGGGATCAATCACTGGCTGATAGCCGCTATAGACATTGGGGAGCCCGCCCATATCGCAGGCGCCCTGAACATTGTTCTGGCCGCGAAGCGGATTAACGCCAGTGGAAGGCCTTCCCAGATTGCCGGTGAGCATGGCCAGATTCGCGCAGGTTTTAACATTATCCACACCCGTCGTATGCTGGGTGATGCCCATGGCATAGGCCAGCATGGCGCTTTTGGCCGCGGCATACATGCGCGCCGCTTTTTCCAGATCGGCGGCCCGAATGCCGGAAATATTTTCCACGACGCGAGGCGTGTAGGTTTTTACGACTTCCTGAAGCTTGTCGAATCCCTCCGTGCGCGTTTCGACAAATTCCTTATCGTAGAGCCCCTCTTCAATAATAATATTCATCATGCCGTTTAATACGGCCACATCCGTGCCGATATGATGCCTCAGATGCAAATCGGCAAATCGCGCCAGCGGAATGTCCCGCGGATCGATCACCAGGAGCTTTGCCCCTCTTTGCGTGGCGTTAATGATGCGCGTGCCGATGAGCGGATGCTGCTGGGTTGTGTTCGATCCCGTCACTAAAAACAGATCCGCAGAGTCAAAATCATTAATCGAGTTTGTCATTGCACCCGAACCAAATGTGGCGGCCAGACCGACCACCGTTGAGCTGTGTCAAAGCCTGGCACAGTGATCCACATTATTGGTGCCAAAGGTCGCCCGCGCCATTTTCATCAAAAGATAATTTTCCTCGTTGGATACTTTGGCGGAGCTTAAAAAAGCGAGCGCCCGGGGGCCAAACTGCTTTTTGATTCCCAGGAGTCTGCCGGACACGAGGTCGAGCGCCTCTTCCCACGTGGCTTCCACCAGCTCCCCGTGCTTGCGGATCAGCGGTTTCGTCAGCCGTTCGGTGGAGTTGACAAATTCATGCGCATTCCAGCCTTTGACACACAACATCCCCTTATTCACCGGATTGGAAGGACTGGGCTCCACTCCCGTCACCCGGGAGCCTTCGGAGATAAGATTAAAACTGCATCCGCATCCACAAAACGGGCATATGCTTCTTGTCCTTTTCATGATCAGATTGCCTCCTTGATATTTTCAATTTCCGGATAAGGGAAAACCGGTCCCTCGATACAGCAATATTTATCGCCGAAAGCACAGTGTCCGCATTTGCCGACGCCGCATTTCATCATTCGCTCCAGAGACATGAAGATGGATTCCTTGGCAAACCCCAGGCTCAGAAGCTTTTGCAAAACAAATCGATACATGATGGGTGGCCCGCACATGACCGCCTGGGTGTCAACAGGAGAAAGATGCGCGCGATCAAACAGACCGGTCACCACGCCCACATACTGTTTCCAGATGCCTTCGTCATCGCGATCCACGCTGTACAAGTAATTGATGTCGTCGCGATCGAAGAAACTCAAAAGCTCATATTTAAAAAGAACGTTGTCGGGATTATTCGTTCCGTACATCAAAATGATGTCGTCAAAGTCCTTTCGCTTATCCAGGGAATACAAAAGCAGAGAGCGCAGGGGTGCAAGACCCAGCCCGCCGGCGATCAACAGAAGCTTTTTCCCTTTCAGCTGATCAATAGGAAATCCCCGGCCGTATGGGCCGCGAATATGGAAGCTTGAGCCTTTTTCCATTTCAAAAAGGGCGTCCGTGACCTTCCCCGTTTTGCGCACACAGATTTCCAGTGTGTCGGGCCGGGTCGGGGGCGAAGAGATGCTGATGGGCGCTTCCCCTTTTCCGAAAATGGAAACTTCAACGAACTGACCGGGCTGATGCCCAAATTGCTCCCAGGTGGTTCCATCTTCGAGCTTCAGCTGAAAAAGCCGGTGATCCTTGATCTGCGGCAACGTTCGAATAATTGAAACAGGCCGAAGCTGATAGATATTTTCATGTCCGCAATTTTCCCCCATAAAAACGCCTCCTTCATCTTGAGGATTCTAGTAAATGCTCACTAAAGATTAGCAATTTCGATGCCAAATGTCATTACTCAACAATTTCAAATAGATAGATAATTTAAGGATGAAATAAAAAAGGAAACGGGGCAGCTTACCCCGACGGAAGGGGGGATAGCGCCCCGTATGTCAAAAATGACCTAATACATTGAAACAAAATAAAAAACCCCCCTGTGGCCTGAAGCCGCAGGGGGGTTTGGAAATGACGCTTAGGCGTTTTTACCCTTCGGCGCTTTATAGACCAGCGCGATGACAAAACCAACCACCAGCAAACCGGCGGCGATGTAGAGCGCCTGCGGTTTGAAGGCCTCAAACACAAACGGACCGATGATACCGGCCACCGACCAGGCCGTCAGCATGAAGCCATAGACCTTGCCGATATACGCCGGACCGAACGAGTCGGCCGCAAACGCGGGCATCGTGGCGAAACCGCCGCCGTAGCAGGCCAGCAGATAACATGACACAACGATGAACAGATAGTAATTGGATATGTAACCCATGGCCACCAGCAGATAAACAACCGCCTGCGTGGCGAACATAATCAAAAAGACCATCCGGCGACCGATATTGTCGGAAATCTTCGCCCAGAACAGACGGCCCAGACCATTGAAGATAGCCGCAACGGCCACAACGGTTCCACCCGCTGCCGCCACGATAGCGATCTGCTCGGGGGTCAAGTCACCCAGGAGACCCATGGTCTTTTTGTAAACATCCTGCGCCAGCGGAGAGTGCTGGGAAATCAGACCCAGACCGGCGGAGACGTTGAGGCACAGCATAGCCCACAGCATCCACCACTGGGGACGTTTCACGGCTTCGCCGAACTTGAAGGAATCAGCGGCCGAAACCGACGTTGCAGCAGGCTTGAATCCGGCAGGAACCCAGCCCGCTGGCGGATTCTTGAACAACTGGGCCGCGCCCGTCACTAAAATCAGGAAGATGATACCCCAGATATACCAGGTGGTGGAAACACCAGAAGCGATGATTGCGCCGTTTGCATCCACTTCCTGGAAAGCATTGATCATGGCCGGAGCGATTTTCCCCATGAAGAAGGCGCCCGCGCCAAAACCCATAACGGCCAAACCCGTCACCAGACCGCGCTTGTCCGGAAACCAGCGGATCAGCGTGGCAATTGGCGTCACGTAGCCGAAACCATTACCCAGAGCGGCGATCACACCGAAACCCAGATACAGAAGGGCAATGCTGCCCACCTGGTCGGCATAGCCCGCAACCAGCGTGCCAACACCAAAAAGGATACCGCCGATTGTCGCGACAAAACGGGGCCCCTTCTTATCCACCAGCGTGCCGCCGAAAGCCGCGGCGCAACCGATGATCAGCATCAACAGCATGAAGGTGTACTGAACGGTCTTGCCATCCCAGCCGTGCATGTTCATCAAAGGATTTTTAAATACTGACCAGGCATAAACCGTCCCCAGACACAACTGGATGATGACGGCCCCAATCGCAATCAACCATCGTTTACTTTCCAAATTCTCATTCGCCATACGTTGCTTCCTCCCTTGCCATACTTTTTTTAATTTTCCGACACGCTTTGGAATTTCTTAAATAAGAAGACCTTCTGCTCGTGTCATGCCCCTTTTTGGGCAACGCCCTTATACATAAAGAATATGCCCCTTGCAAGGGGCATATTCATTTTTTTCTTTTATGTAATCTTTAGCATAACAATCTTGTTCGATCGCTATGCCGCTTCCAGCTTCACGGCGCAGACTTTGTATTCAGGTATTTTTCCTACCGGATCCAGCGCCGGATTCGTGAGGAGGTTGACCGGCGCCTCCGCAAAGTGGAAATTCATAAAGATGGCGCCTGCCGTGCTTTTTTCCGTAATCTGCGCTTTTGCTTCCACAGAGCCGCGTCTTGAGGTCACCTTAACCATCTGCCCGTCGGCAATGCCGAGCTTTTCTGCATCCACCGGATTGATTTCCACCAGGCTCTCCGGATACCGTTCGGATGGACCGACGGAACGCGTGGTCATGGTGCCTGTGTGGTAATGATACAAAACGCGCCCCGTGGACAGCAGCAGCGGATATTCATCATCCGGTAATTCGTTCGGCGCAATGTATTCAATTGCCGAAAAAAGCCCCAGACCGCGAGAAAATTTATCTTTGTGCAGATATTTCGTGCCGGGGTGATCCTGCGTCGGGCAGGGCCACTGGAGGCCTCCCTTTTCAATGCGCGCATACGTGATTCCGGCATAGCTGGGCGTCACCGTCGCTACCTCTTCGAATATCTTTTCAGCTGATGCATACTTCATGGGATAGCCAAACTTATTGGAAATACCACAG
Source organism: uncultured Smithella sp. (assembly GCA_964608995.1). Lineage (GTDB taxonomy): Bacteria > Desulfobacterota > Syntrophia > Syntrophales > Smithellaceae > UBA8904. The sequence continues at coordinate 37,904 of CAZSQS010000024.1, forward strand.
ATGACTTCCCAATCGGTTTTCGCCTCTCCGGGCGGCTCGATGGCCTTGCGAATGCGCTGGACGCGCCGTTCGGTGTTGGAGAAGGTGCCATCTTTTTCAGCAAAGCTCGCGACCGGCAGAACCACATCGGCCAGTTCGGCGGTTTCGGTCAAAAAAAGATCCTGAACAATCATTAAGTCCAGTTTTTTAAGCTCTTTTTTCACATGGTGCAGATCCGGATCCGACAGAAGCGGATTTTCCCCCATCACATAGAGCGCCTTGATTCTGCCGTCCCCCGCCGCAGCCATGATTTCCATGAGCGTCAGCCCGGGCTTGGGGGAAAGCGTCGCGCCCCAGGCCGCTTCGAATTTCTTGCGGGCATCTTCTGAGGCCACCTGCTGGTAGGCCGGATACACATTGGGAAGAGCGCCCATATCACAGGCTCCCTGCACATTGTTCTGACCGCGCAGCGGATTGACCCCGCCGCCTTCAATGCCGACATTGCCGCACAGCATCGAAAGATTGGCGCAACTTTTCACATTATCGGTGCCGGTGGTATGCTGGGTGATCCCCATCGCGTAGAGAATGCTTGCGCTTTTTGCACCTGCATAGAGCCTTGCGGCTTTTTTCAAGTCTTCGGCCGGCACGCCGGATATTTTTTCAACATAGTCGGGCGTGTATTTGGCCACTGCCGCCTTGAGCGCATCAAAATTTTCCGTTCGCCCGGCAATATACTCTTTGGCTTCCAGACCTTCCGAAATGATCACGTTCATCAAACCGTTAAGAACCGCAACGTCCGTGCCGGGTCTCTGGCGCAGCCAGATATCCGCATATTTGACCAGGTCGATTTTACGCGGATCGATGACGATCAGCTTGGTTCCCTGCTGCTTGACAGCGCGTTTGACTTTGGCGCCGATGACGGGATGGTTTTCCGTGGTGTTGGTTCCCGTCGCGAGGATCAGATCCGTATATTCAATTTCATCAATGGAGTTCGTCATTGCACCACTGCCGAATGTGGCGGCCAGACCGGCCACCGTGACAGAGTGTCAGAGACGGGCGCAGTGATCGACATTGTTGGTACCGATGCCTGCGCGGAGAAATTTCTGGAAGAGATAGTTTTCTTCGTTGGTGCAGCGTGCGGACGAAAGCCCGGCGATGCTGTCGGCGCCATGTTTGTCTTTAACGGTTTTGAGCTTCTCCGCAATAAACGTGAACGCCTCATCCCAGGAGACTTCCTTGAAATCTTCATTTTTCTTGTAACGGACAAGCGGTTTTTTCAGACGGTCGGGGTGAGAAACGAAATCCATGGCAAAACGGCCTTTTACGCAGAGGCTGCCGTTATTGGGCTGACCGTATTCGCGGTTGCCTGAAACCTTGACGATTTTATTGTCTTTGACATAAAGATCCATCTGACAGCCGACACCGCAGTAGGTGCAGGTGGTGCGGGTTTTTGAAAGTTCCCAGGGGCGGCCTGCAAATTTCGCCTGCTTGAAGGTGATGGCGCCTGTGGGGCACACCTGGAGGCATTCGCCGCAGAAGACGCAGGATGAATCGATGTAGTCCGCGTCAAAGGCCGGGCCAACTTTGGCATCGGAGCTGCGCTTGGCAAAATCCAGCACCTCATTGACCTGGATTTCGTTGCAGGCGCGAATGCAGCGTCCGCACAAAACACATTTGTTCAAGTCGCGGGAGATCATGGTATTGCTGTCGTCGAGCTTATACCCCGGAGATTGAATCGAAAAACGCGGCTGATCGATCTTGAGCCAGTAAACCAGATTCTGCAGTTCGCAGGCGCCGTTTTGCTCGCAGACCAGACAGTTGTGGTCGCCGGATGACCACAGTAACTCGACAATCATTTTCTGAGCGGCGCGCACGGCAGGTGTGTCGGTGCGAACCACCATGCCCGGAGAAACCGGCATGCAACAGGAGGCAACCAGTGAGCGCGCATTTTCAACTTCCACGACACACACCCGGCAAGCGCCAACGTTGGTGGTTTTCTCCAGGTGGCACAGGGTTGGAATGTAAATGCCGAGACTTCTGGCGCATTCCAGGATCGTTTGGCCGGGGCTGGCCGAAACTTCCTGACCGTCAATTGTAATTGTGATCTTTTTTTCCATTATTTTTTCTCCAGTCTCATGAGGATAAATATCTGACGATATTGAAAAAATTCATCAGAATTATTTTAAATTTACCGAAATGACTTATAGTCGTAAACAGCCGATTTGTCAATTATGTCAATTATGTCATATGCTTCATGTAAGTGATGATTTTCGTGGTGCTATTTCAGAATAAACACAAAACGGCGGACTTTTATTGTCAAATGATGAGCAGTTGTTATATTACGAACCAGAATATTTACTTCAAGGAGTATCTCATGACTTCAGCATCCATAAACGGATCGTTTAGCGAAAATGTTGAAAAACTAAACAAAATGTCCTTTGCCGTGGGAGTTTACCGGCCGCCAAGCGAGGGGGGAAGCGCTTCGCTTCTTTTGCGCGTGACGGAGAATTGCCCCTGGAACAAGTGCACGTTTTGCGAAATGTATAAGGGACATCCCTTTGTTTACCGATCCGTCAAAGACATCAAAAACGATATTGACACGGTGAAGGCCATGACGGATGAGATCACCGAAATATCCCGGAAAGCCGGCGAAGAAGGAAAGCTCACCCGCAACGTCTTGCGGGCCATTCTGAGCGTCAATCCCTACATGAATGAAAATCCCTGCTTTTCAACGGTTTTTTCCTGGATGTATTACGGCGGAAAAACCGCCTTTCTCCAGGACGCCAACAGCATGATTATGCGGCCCCTCGAATTTGTTGAAGTTTTAGAGCATTTAAGAAAAACGCTGCCGGGGTTAAACCGCGTGACGTCTTATACCCGCTCGAAAACCCTGGCTCAGAGAAAATTGGATGAATTGATCGCCATCCGGAAGGCGGGACTGGATCGCATTCATGTCGGTCTGGAATCGGGAGATGACGAAGTGCTGAAGCTCGTGAGAAAGGGCGTGACCAGCGCCGAGCAGATCGAAGGCGGCAAAAAAGCGATGGCGGCGGGTTTTCAGCTGTCCGAATACTGGATGCCTGACCTCGGCGGGCGCGAACGCTGGCGCCAGCATGCCGAAAACTCGGCGAAAGTGCTCAGTGAAATCAATCCGAACTACATCCGCTCCCGGCCCTTCGTCCCCCGCCAGGGAACGGAAATTTTTGAAGACTATGCGCAGGGACGGCTGCATATCTCCTCGCCGCATGAGCGCCTGGAAGAGTTGCAGCTGATGATCGAAAATCTGAACGTGACCTCGCACGTGTGCTTTGACCACAATATGAATTCCTGGACTAACCGCCAAGGCGGACTGCTTTTCTCTCTGGATTACGAGGGGTATAAATTTCCGGAAGAAAAGTCCCGCGTGCTGGAGCTGATCCAAGAGGGGTTAACGGTTGATGAATCGCGTCATATCAACATTAAAGAGCTCATCGCCATGGGCTCTTTGTAGCCAAGCCCTGCGTCAAAAAATTAAATAAATGTCAAATAAATGCCGGTGTTTCCGGCATTTTTCTATGACCTCCCTGTTTTTCCAAAGATATTTTCCCGTCTCTTTTTAAATTTATCCCTTTAATTCCAGCCACCTGCCTCTTATCAGCCTTCTGGCATTTATTTTGCTTTTCCTTTTGCGTTTCCAGTTCAAACTACACATAATATTACAAGGAATTCGAGGAGGCTGAAATTGAAAGGGATGAATCTGAAAGCGAAATTATGGCTGGTGCTTGTCATTATGGGCGTAACATTTGCCTTGATCGGCGCCGTAACCCTCTGGACCGTTCACAACAAAGTCATTCAGACGGCGCAGGAAAAGCTTCAAGGCGATCTGGCCATGACCAAAACGCTCATCGACAATAAATACCCCGGAATCTGGTCGATTGCAGACGGAAAGCTCACGAAGGGTGACACGGTCATGAACGACAATAAGGAACTGGTTGATTTGATCGGTAAAAATACAGGCGACAACGTGACCATTTTTCAGGGGGATACGCGAATCGCCACGAATGTGACCACGGCGGAAGGTCTTCGGGCGACAGGCACAAAGGCGTCTGAACAGGTAATCGCAGCTGTTTTAAAAAATGGAGAAAGGTTTGAAGGCAAAGCCAATGTGGTTGGTGTGGACAACCAGACGGTTTACGAACCGATTCTCAGTCAACAAGGCAAGGTCATCGGCATGTTGTTTGTGGGCGTACCCAATACGCGTTACGATGAAATCGTCAAGGAAATATCCCTGAGAGTGGTTTTTCTGGGCGCCATCGGCCTGGGCATCGTCTTATTTCTGGGCTGGTTTATTTACTCTTCAATCGTGACACCGGTTCTAAACGTCATTTCCGGATTGGAAGAGAGCATGCGCTTCGTTTCAGACGCAGCCGTTGAGGTATCGGTGGCTGCCGGACATGTCGCCGAAGGCGCCAATTCCCAGGCCTCTTCAGTGGAGGAAACCTCCGCCTCCCTTGAGGAGCTCTCCTCCATGACCAAACAAAACGCCGAAAACGCCTCTCAGGCCAAACAGATGATGCAGGAATCCTCTCAGATCATCGAACGGGTCAACCGCCACATGGACGATATGTCCAAAGCGATCGTGGAGATTACCAAATCATCGGAAGAAACGGGCAAAATTATCAAAACCATCGACGAGATTGCCTTCCAGACCAATCTGCTGGCACTCAACGCCGCCGTGGAAGCGGCCCGCGCGGGCGAGGCGGGCGCAGGCTTTGCGGTGGTGGCCGACGAGGTGCGCAATCTGGCGATGCGTTCGGCGGAAGCGGCCAAAAATACGAGCGAGCTGATTGAAAACACCATCAAGGCGGTTCAGAACGGCAATCAGTTGACACACGCCACACAGGACGCCTTTAAATCCAACATGAATGCCTCCGGAAAGATTCATCAGCTAGTCGAGGAAATCGCCATCGCCTCCAAAGAGCAGGCGGACGGCATCTCCAGCATCGCCCAGGCGATCATTGATATTGACAAGGTCACACAGTCCTCCGCCGTTTACGCCGACCAATCCTCCGGAGCGGCGGACCGCCTGAACAAACAAGTGGAAGGCCTGACCGATCACGTCCTTTCACTGTCCGGCGTGGTCGGCGGCCGCTGAATCTTTCGATTGACTCTTTTCCTTTTCTAAAGGGAGACCGAGAGCAATTTTGAAAAGAACAATCAGAAGGAGAAAAATCTCCCCCTGCCCCGCTCTTCACAAAGACGGCTGGGTGTATATGGCCGATTATGGTGGAATGTCACTGGTGGATCTGGATCCGTTTTTACTGGAACTCATCAAAGAAGACGCTGAATTCCCCAATGTCGCGCTGCCCGTCAATGAGTATTAT
>CAZSQS010000025.1:0-42608 GCA_964608995.1 uncultured Smithella sp.
CTTCTATAACAAATTAATCCTTCTCGTCTTTTAGGCGAGAATAAAATCACCCTGGTTTTTAAGCCAGATGGCGGCCAGGATCATGAAAGAACAGCGTGACGGCTGCATCATTAATGTTTCCTCCATCGGTGGATTGCGGCCGGGCGACATCGGCGTCTATTGCGTCAGTAAGGCGGCGCTGGTGATGCTGACCCAGGTTATGGCCAAGGAATGGGGGCAATTCAATATCCGGGTCAACACCATTGCGCCGGGGATCATCAAAACGCGCTTAAGCGAAGCGCTGTGGAAAGATCCGGCCGTCAATGAGAAAGCGCTGGAAACCATTCCCATGATGCGTCTGGGAGAGCCGGAAGACGTTTCCGGTGCAATTGTTTTTCTGGCGTCCAAAGCGGGCAGCTATATTACCGGAGAAACGCTGGTCGTTGACGGAGGGCGTTTGCACGGCGGGACGGCGCATCTTGAGACGTGTCAGGGGTAAAGGGTCAAAGTTCAAAGTTCAAAGTTCAAGGTTGTTGAAAATCTGTTCATGGGGAATCCCTCGTCTTCCAAGTTTCGTTTCGTCAAAACGGTCACGGACGGTTCGTCTTTGCCGGTGTGCGACTTATTGGCCGTACACACCGGGCTTTCCAAAACGTGCCTGAAAGATGCCATGAATAAAGGCGCGCTTTGGCTTTCGCGAAAAGGGCAGGGGCGCATCCGTTTGCGCAAAGCCACCTTCCGTCTTCAAAAGGGGGATGCGCTTGAACTCAATTATGACCCCAACGTCCTGTCGCTTGAACCGCCAACCGCCTTCTGCCTGAAGGATTTTGACGCTTACAGTATCTGGTTCAAACCAGCCAATCTTCTGACACAGGGAACGGAGTTTGGTGATCATGCATCGCTTCTGCGTCAGGTGGAACTCTTCTTCACGCCGCGCCGGCAGGTTTTTCCCGTCCATCGACTGGACCGGGAAGTTTCGGGGCTCATCATGGTGGCCCATACCCGGCAGGCGGCGGGGCTTCTGTCGGGACTGTTTCAAAAGCATGAAGTCATCAAGCGTTATCGTGCGGAAGTGCTCGGTCTGCCCGCCCATGAGCAGGGTGTAATCCAAAATTCCCTCGACGGCAAGGAGGCCCGAACGCGCTACCGGGTGCTGACGCGACAACCGGATGCCAACACCGCCCTTCTTGAGGTGGAAATTGAAACGGGCAGACTGCATCAGATCCGGCGGCATCTGGCCAATATCGGCCATCCGGTGATGGGAGATCCGCGCTACGGCAAAGGCAATAAAGACGGCAATCCCCTGAGGCTGGTGGCGTGCGGATTGCAATGGGTCTGCCCGTTTTCACATGGCCTGGAAAAACTGGAGTCAGTAATCTAAACGTCCTTCCGGACTTCGGGAGGGGGATGAGTCAAATTTCAAAAAAGGCAGCGAAGCCCTCGCGCGCTGCCTTTTTTGAAATGATCTTTGGAAAAAATTTTGCAGCTACAGGGCGCTGCAGGTTTCGAGGCGAATACGGTCCTGATAGTACTGGGTGATTTCATAGACCGCGTGGTCGATCAGGAGCATGATGCGCATGATCGAGTCAATGGCCTGGTTGTGCTCCAGCGCGTTGATGAAGATGGCCTGAAACTCGGCATACAGCCACATATGCCGGCGCATCATGTTGAGCGCATAAATGGCTTCATGCAGCGGCACGCCGTTTTCGTAAAAGATTCGAGAGTAATGCATGAAGAACTCCTGGGCCTTTTCAAGGCGATGGGGGTCCACCAGCATGTTTCTTAACTGACTGTAAAACTTAATGGCCTGCAAGACCAGCCTCTCCGTGGGAAGGTCGTGGCAATGCACGGTTCTCTTATTCTTCTTCACATCCGCCGCCCAGCGTTCTGCGATTTCATCGATATTGGCTTCTAAGACATCCAACAGCTTGATTGATTCGACCATATGACTTGCTCCTTTCTCCGGCGCCTGCGTTAAACAGGAAACGGATGGATTATTTTTTTGAGGTTCCTTTGCGAATAAGTTCCTGGTATTCCTTGGTGACTTCATACACCGCATAGTCAAAAAGCAATATCGTGCGGCTTAGTGTGTCCAAGGCCTGGCGCTGATCGATGCCGGAGCTGAAAATCGTCTGGAATTCAGCATACAGCCAGATATGCCGCCGTAAGAGAATCAGTCCGTAAACTGCTTCATCCATCGGGATGCCCAGACCGTAACTCTCTTCGGCATAGGTGCGAAAGTATTTCAGCGCCGCCTCGCTGATTTTTTCGTCGGAAAACATTTTACTGAAGTTTTTATAAAACTTCACGCCGATATGGATAATTCTTTCCTCTTCAATCTCTTTGTATTTCTTGGTGCGGGTATTGTTTTGAACATCCAGCGTCCATCGCTTGGCCATTTTTTCCGCATGTGTTTCGGCCAGTTCCACATATTTTATCGTGTATGTCTTCATTGTGCATCTCCTTTCCGTTTGATCATTGCCGAATTTGCCTGATTTTGAGCTTTAATAATTTATTGTATTCTGATCGTGCAATCGTTGGCGTCACTATAAAACAGGAATCCAAAATTGACAACAGGTATTTGGCAGGAGCCGAAGAAGACGCAAACCGGCAGTCAGGCTAATCCTTGACAGGGCCGGTCTTATTCCATATAGATGGCGCAAATGAAAGAAGGAAGGACCGTATGAACCACCCACGCATTGTGTTTATGGGAACGCCGTCATTTGCTCTGCCTGCTTTGCGGCGTTTATATTCCGGCGGCTATCCCCTGGTGGCCGTGGTCACGCAGCCGGATCGGCCCGCAGGGCGGGGAAAAAAGGAAGTCGCTTCGCCGGTGAAGCATTTGGCCGGGGAATTCGGATTGACCATCTTACAACCCGAGAAGGTGAAGGATCTTTCTTTTTTGGAAACGTTTTACGCGCTGAATCCGGATATGGTGGTGGTGGCGGCATTCGGACAGATTCTGCCCAAAGCCATGATCGACTTTCCCCGGTTTGGCTGCCTCAATATTCACCCTTCGCTCCTTCCCAAATATCGGGGCGCGGCGCCGCTCAACTGGAGCATCATCCGGGGAGAAACGACTACCGGCGTGACGATCATGCAAATGGATGAGGGCATGGATTCCGGGGACATTCTCGCTCAGGAAGAAACGCCGCTGGGGCAGAATGAAACAGTAGGCGACCTGCATGATCGGCTGGCCGCCCTTGGCGCGAAGCTTCTGGTCTCCACCATCGACGAGGTGGTGGCAGGTCAGGCCGTCAGGCGGCCGCAGGAGGCAAGCCAGGTCACGTTCGCACCGCGCCTGACCCGGGAAACCGGCCAAATTCACTGGTCCGATTCGGCGGTCCACATTGTCAATCTTGTTCGCGGTCTGAGCCCAACGCCTGCCGCTTATACCCGGCTTGACGGACAGCCGTTGAAGATATTTGCCGCAGTGGCGCTGCCGGGGCAGACGCTTTTGCCGCCGGGGACGATTGGCGAGCCGGTTGCCGAGGGCCTGCCGGTTGCCGCCTCTGACGGCGTAGTCCTTTTGAAGGACGTACAACTTGCCTCGAAAAAACGCATGCCGGTTTCCGATTTCCTGCGCGGGTATCAGATTCGCGCCGGTTCTGTGCTGGGATGACCGGATGAAAAAAACAGTTCGCCATTCGGCGGTAGAGATTTTAAATACCGTGGCGCTTCGCCAGGCTTTCGCGGGTGACCTGCTCGATGAGACACTGGAGGAGCAACGTCTTTCCTCGACGGCGGATGGGCGGCTGCTGACGCACCTGGTGTATGGCGTCCTTCGTCAGCAGGGGCATCTCGACGGTATTTTGCGCCAGTTCTATCGTGGTGATTACGCCGCCATGGAGGACGCGGTCAAAAACATTCTTCGTGTTGGCCTGTATCAATTGAAATTCAGCGACCGGATTCCGCCTTTTGCCGTGGTGGATGAGTCGGTCAAAGTTGCCAAGCGGATCAGCCCGCGTGCGGGGGGGCTCATTAACGCAGTGCTGCGCAACTATCTGCGCGGGATTGATAAAGTGGTCTTTCCGGCGCTTCTGGCCAATCCCGTTTTACATATTTCCACGATGTATTCCCATCCGGCCTGGCTGGTGAAAAAGTGGCTGGAGGTCTTCGGCGCGGATGAAACGATCGCGCTTTGCCGCACGAATAATGAGTTGCCGCCCCTCACGCTGCGGGCCAACACACTGAAAATAACACGTGACGCGCTATTGCAAGTTTTACGGGACGACGGTTGCGTCTGCGAACCAACGCAGTTTTCACCGGACGGCATTCATCTGATCGATGCGTCCGGGCCGGTTCGGAAAACCTCTTTTTTCGAAAAAGGATTTGTCCGCCTTCAGGATGAGGCGGCGCAGCTGATTTCGCATCTGGTCGATTTGCAACCGGGCAGCCGTGTGCTGGATGTCTGCGCCGGTTCCGGCGGCAAGACGACCCACCTGGCCGCGCTTCTGAAAAACGAAGGACGGATGGTGGCGCTGGATTGGGATGAGGAAAAACTGGCGCTTCTGCAAAAGGATGCGAGACGGTTGGGCGCCACCGGGATTGAGACGATCCGGGCGGATCTGATGGCGCCGCTTCCGGAAACGCTGACGGATGGTTTTGACCGGGTGGTGGTTGACGCGCCCTGCTCCGGCACGGGGACGCTGCGGCGCAATCCGGAAATCAAGTGGCGTTTGATGGAGGGGGATATCCCGGAATTGACCAGGACGCAAAACAGGATTCTCCACTGTGCCGCCTGCGCCGTCCGTCCGGGCGGATGGCTGATTTACTGCACCTGCTCGGTTTTGCCAGCCGAAAATGAAGCGGTTTTGCGGCAATTTCTACGGGATCATCCACAATTCGTTTCGGAGAAGCCTTCCACGGCCATTCCCGCCGTCCTGACGGATTCGCGCGGTTTGTTCCGGAGTTATCCTCACCGGCACGGCATGGACGGGTTTTTCGGCGCGGTCATGCGCCGCCGGAATTGAATTGACGAATAAATCGGAATCATGCTAGCGTGAGCCCCTAAATTATTTTAAGGGAGAAGCCATGTTTGTTCAACAAATGCAGGTCGGTCGTATGGCTGTATTCGCCTATCTCGTTGGCGATCCGGTCACGGGCGATGCGCTCGTCATCGATCCGGCCGACAACGTCCATGAGATCCTTGCCCTGGCGGCAAAAAATAATTTACGGATCAACTACATTGTCAATACGCACGGCCATGTCGATCACATTGGCGGAAACGCGGAAATGAAAAAGCTCACCGGCGCCAAAATTATCGTCCATGAAGACGATGCTGTCATGCTGACCTCCACGCCTGCCGCCATGCTTCGAATGTTCGGCGCAGCCCAGTCCCCCCCGCCGGATATTCTGGTGTCCGACGGACAGACGATAACCGTTGGCAACGTTGAGCTCAAAGTGATTCACACGCCCGGCCACTCTCCGGGCGGCATGTGTCTTTATACACCCGGTTACGTATTTACCGGGGATACGCTGTTTGTTGAAGCCGTCGGGCGCACCGACTTGCCGGGCGGGTCCTGGCAGGTCATGTATGACGCGATCAAGACGAAGCTTTTTACACTGCCCGACGAAACGAAAGTGATGCCGGGCCACAACTACGGCCGGACGCCGACATCGACGATCGGCCATGAAAAAAAGTATAATCCATCCGTTCGATGAAGGAGCACAAAAGCCCATGACCAAAAGCATCTTACAGACCAATTTTCCCAAACTCAAATTTCTCAATCGCGGTAAAGTGCGCGACCTTTACGCCGTGGGCGATGATCTGCTGCTGGTCGCCACCGACCGAATTTCCGCCTTTGACGTGGTCATGCCCAATCCGATTCCGGGCAAGGGCGCCATTCTCAACAAGATGTCCGTCTTCTGGTTCGGGCAGATGAAGGATATTATCGGCAACCACATTATTTCGACGGATGTCGCTGATTTTCCCCCGGAATGCGCGCCTTATCATGACGTGCTTAAGGACCGCAGCATGCTGGTTAAGAAAGCAACCCCGCTGCCGGTGGAATGCATCGTGCGCGGCTATCTGTCCGGTTCCGGCTGGAACGACTACCGTCACAGCCAGACGATTTCCGGCATTAAGCTTCCGGATGACCTGAAGGAATCCTGCCGGCTCCCACAGCCGATTTTTACGCCGACCACCAAGGCGCCCGAAGGCGAGCATGACTCGTCGATTACCCGCGCCGAAATGGAAGATATTATCGGGGCGGCGCTGACTGAGCAGGTGATTTCAAAATCGCAGGCGGTGTATGAACGGGCGGCCGCCATTGCCTTGAAGGCCGGCATCATCATTGCCGATACCAAGATGGAATTTGGTCTGATTGGCGATCAGTTGATTCTGATTGATGAATTGCTGACGCCGGATTCGTCGCGTTTCTGGCCGGCCGATGATTATGAGCAAGGGCGCCCGCAAAAAAGCTTCGACAAGCAGTTTTTACGGGATTACCTGTTGTCCATTCACTGGGGCCAAAAGCCTCCCGCGCCGGAATTGCCGCAGGATATCATTGAGAAAACCAAGATGAAATATGAGGAGGCCTTTGCCCGTCTGGTGAAATAACTTTAACCATTGACAGATGAAGATGCGTGCTTACATTACGCCGTGTTTTATCCACACGGCGTCATTTTTTTTCTGAGGAGGAGCGCCTTGAGTAAAAGGAAGCTGCCGGATTACCGATCAAAACAAAAGATACTGCATATTGACAAAACCTCACCCGAGGTTCTTATTCGCATGGGCGACGCCTTTCTGGAAGAAGGCGCCGTCAGTGACGCGCTGGATTTCTTTTCCAGGGCCAATCATACGGCAGGGATCAAAAAAATTTCGGATATCGCCATGCAAAACGGGGATGTCTTTCTGTATGCGAAAGCCGCCCGGGCGCTCAATGTGGAGCCGTCAGGCGCAGACTGGGACGATATTGCCCAGCGTGCCATCGACCTGAAAAAATATGCATTTGCCCGCCATGCGATTGATAAAACAGGCAATGCCAAACACCTGGCTGCTTTAGAGGCGGCCGGAAAAGCACAGGAGTTTCAGACGCACGAATGACGAAGAAAGATTATTACGAAATTCTGGGGGTCGCCAAAACGGCTCCGGAAGATGAAATTAAAAAATGTTACCGGAAAATCGCCATGCAGTGCCATCCGGATAAAAATCCGGGCAACAAGCAGGCAGAAGAGCGCTTCAAGGAAGCCGCCGAGGCTTACGAAGTTTTAAGCGACCGACAGAAGCGCGAAATCTACGATCATTACGGGCACGCAGGCCTGAGTAACACCGGCTTTCAGGGGTTCAGCGGGTTCGAGGACGTTTTTTCCAATTTTGGCGATATTTTCGAAGATGTTTTCGGTTTTGGACAGGGGCGCGGCCGGGGAAGCTCACGCGGCCGTTCCGGCGCCCGGGCGGGCGCAGATTTGCGCTATGATCTTAAAATATCATTTCTGGATGCCGCCTTCGGTTTGACCACCACCATCGATCTGGAAAAATACTCCACCTGTTCGGTTTGCTCAGGCAGCGGCGCGGCGCCGGGAACCTCGCCTGTGACCTGTCCGACCTGTCAGGGGCGGGGGCAGGTGATTCAGTCCAGCGGATTTTTTACCATCAGTTCGACCTGCCCGCACTGTCATGGCCAGGGAAGAATGATTTCCAAACCCTGTTCGACCTGCCGGGGCACAGGCAAAGAGCGACAACAAAAGACGGTTGAATTGAAGATTCCCGCCGGCGTCGAAACCGGGTCGCGGCTTCGGCTGCGCGGTGAGGGCGAAGCGGGCGAGATGGGCGGCCCGAGTGGCGATTTGTATGTCTTTTTGCATGTTGAAGATCATGAGTTTTTTGAGCGGGAGGGTGACAATATCCATTGCCGGGTGCCGATTTCTTTCGTGCAGGCGGCGCTGGGAGACACTATTGAAGTGCCGACGCTCAAAGACAAAGAAAAAATTAAAATTCCCCGCGGCACGCAAAATGGTCATTCCTTCCGTCTGAAAGGACAGGGGATCCCGCATGTACGCGGCTACGGCCGGGGCGACCAGATCATCGAAGTCCATGTGCAGATTCCCACGCATTTGAGCCGCAAGCAGGAAGAATTATTGCGGGAATTTTCGAAATCCGCCTGAAGGCATTTGACTGGATATCCCCCACAATAGGGTTGCAAACCGCCCGCCAATGTGTTTTAAACGGACTCAATTTAGAATCTGAAGGAGCCGCTATGAAAAATGCTGTTTATCGCCTGATGATCGGTTTTTGGGCTGTGTGGCTTTGTTGTGGCTGCGCTACGGTTTTAGTGGCGGGTGGCGCCGCGGTTGGCGCTGGCGCCGGCACCTATCTCTATGTCAATGGCGAGATGAAAGCCGAGTATATGGCGCCCTTTGACCAGGTGTGGAGCGCGTGCGAAAAAACGATCGCCGAGTTGCGTGGCACGGAAGTTCAGCCGGATAAGGAAATCGCCCGCGGAAAGATGACCGCCGTCATCAATGATGAAAAGGTCACAATACAGATCGTCTATCGGGCCAAGAACCAGACCACGGTGGGCATTCGCGTGGGCCTGATGGGCAACAAGATGTCGTCGCAGCTTCTGCACGACAAAATCGCCGCCTATCTGGCGAATTCCGGATCTTAAGTCTAATGTATCGGCAGGCGGAAATACCTCATGAATAAAAAACTGATCCTGGGGATTGTCCTGGGCGTTGTTTTGGTCTATTTTTCCTTTCGCGGCGTCAATATCAGCGAAACGCTGGAGCATCTGAAAAAAATTCATCCGGGGTATGTCTGCCTGTCCTTTGTCATGATGCTGGTCATGCAGACGCTGCGCTCTTACCGGTGGGGCGTCATCTTAAGCCCCATGCAGAAAATTGATCAGTTGACGCTTTTTTCCGTCACCGCCGTGGGATTTATGGCGATTGTTGCCATTCCGGCGCGCATCGGCGAACTGGCGCGCCCCTACCTCATTTCGAGAAAGAGCCACATCAAGATGTCGGCGGCGTTCGGGACGGTCATCGTGGAGCGCGTCCTGGACATGCTGGCTGTTTTGGCCATCACACTGGCTATTGTGGTTTTGCAGGATCTGCCGGACTGGATGATTAAATCCGGCATTCTCTTTTTTATCATGACGCTCTTAACGATTGCCTTTGTGATCATGCTGGTCTGGCAGCGCCCGCTTGCGGTAAAAATCATCGAGTGGTTCGTGCGCCTGTTACCTGAAAAAATTGCCGAAAGAATCAACGCCATGGTCCATCATTTCATTGACGGCTTCCAGGTGATTACCAATGTGCGCACGCTGCTGTATCTGCTGTTTCTGTCCGCGGCTGTCTGGCTGGTGGACGTGGGCGCCATTTATGTGCTCCTGCTGGCGTTCGGTTTTAACCTGCCGATGGTGGCCTCCTTTGTGGTCATGGTGGTCCTGGTGGCCGGCATTGCGATTCCCACCGCGCCCGGATTCATCGGCAACTGGCATTTTGCCTGTATTCTGGCGTTAAGCCTTTTTAACATTGCCAAGCCGGAAGCCCTCTCCTTTGCGCTGGTCTATCATCTTGTGGCGCTTTTTGAGGTGGTGCTTCTGGGGGTGATCTTCCTGCCGTTTAATAAATTTTCAATTTCCGACATGACCCGGCAGGCCGAAAAAAAGGAAGGCTGAGCGCGCCTGCTTGCCGCCGCAGCCTTCCCGAGTGTGTTTTTTAGCTACTGAGCAATCATGCGCGGCACGGATAAATTGTAAGGCGCCTCCGGAATCGTTCCGTTTAAGCCGTTTGCGTCCGTAAAGTATTCCAGCGCGGCCGACCAGCCGTAATATTCCTGAATGCCCGGTGTTCCCGGATCCCGGTCCAGACGCGCCTGCATGAGATTGTTTGGGTCGATCACCGTGCCGTCGGAGAGTTTGGGATGCAGCGAAATGCCGATGAGCCCAAGCAGGTCCTGCACGCTCTGTGTCAACAGCATATCCATCACATACTTATCAATGATCAGCGGATAGAGCGTTGCTGTCCCTTTGGAAATGGCCGTTGTCGGACCATCGCAGGTGTAGTCATCCCAGGCGCAGGCCTGAACGTCATTGATGGTGGTGCCGCTGTACGTATATTTCAAACCGGCCAGACTGGAAAAATATTCGATGTAGAGCTGGAAGGCCATGATGCTTGCGTCAAACTTGCACATGTCCCAGATCTCATCGCCCGTCAGATACACTTTAAGCAGCGGATAGCCCGGCAATAGCGGGTCTTGTGTGTTGTCCGGAGTGATTCCCAGCGGTGCGGCCGCAAAAAGATCGGCAAAGGAAATGTTTTGTCCTGCGTAAAAGTCGCCCCGGATGGTTCCGTTGGCAAATGCGCCGAACGTGGGAATGCCCGGCGCTGTGCCTGCGTAGCGAACGGCGTCGGCCAGCAGGTTGCCCAGGCCGAATTCATGGACGCCGCCGGGTTGCCCCAGATCGAGTAGCGATGTCGCGACCGTTTCAGACATCGTGATTCCCAGCGGGACAAGAAGCGTGTTAATGTCGTTGTCAAAGTCCAGGACCATCGCCTGGATGACTGCGTCTTCGGTGATGGCGTCGGTGATGGCGTGGTTCGTGAGCGTCGGGGGGGCGGCGAGCTTTCGGGTGCCGACATCCACGACGAAGTCCAGCTCAGCCAGATTGGTTCCGTTGACGCCGGCACAGATGATATAAGAGATGTGATCCCCGTTGACGATGGGTACCACGTTGTTGGTTTGCTGGTGCTCGTGTCCCGAGGCGATGATGTCGATGCCGGTGATGTTTTGGGCCAGCAGGATGTCGTCGCCGGCCGGATCCGTGTCGGGGGAGGTGATCCCGGAATGGGACAGGGCGATGACCGCATGCACGCCTTCGACATTGCGCAGGGTGTCCACCTTTTGCTGGATGAACGCCTTGACGTCTTCATCCGTGTAGTCGCTTCTGAAGGTGACGGGAGGCGCATTGGGCGAATAGTTGTCCGCCACTTTTCCCATCAGACCGATAATGCCGAGCTTCAGCCCGTTGGGATAGGTTTTTATGTAATAATCGGTAATAATGACGCCTGTCTGGTTGAGGGCCTCCAGACCATCATCGGCTGACCCGGAAATCCCGTCAAATACGGTATTGGTGGCCACAATGGGAAGGGCAAAGCCGCTCTCCCTCGCCCGGTTGATCATCGTGGCCAGTTTCTCGGGGCCGTAGTCAAATTCGTGATTGCCGAGCGTAATCACATCGTATTGCATTTCCTGCAAAAAGCGAAACGGGGCCGGGTCGGTATCCCAGAGGAGGTCATAGACCGTGCCCATCGTATAGTCGCCGCTGTCCACCGCGAGTACGACGCCGCGGGGGCTTTTGGCGGTGCGAATTTCTTTGATCTTTGCCGCGAGCCGCGCCCAGCCGCCCTGAACGGTTTCGCCTCCGGCGCCAAGGGCCGTTGTGCCCGCCGCGGCATTATGCATGTCCGTGGTCTGTAAAAGCGTGACGTTGACCAATCCGCTTGGGGGGGCGTCCTTGGGAGAACAGCCGGATAATCCCAGCGCCAGGATGAAAAAAACTGCTGAGAGCGTCTTTACGTATTGCGTGAACTGTCTCATTATGTTCCCTCCTTGAAAGCCACTTTCAGGCTTTTGAGTTTTTTGTGCAGATTGCTGCGTTCCATACCAATCGCTTCGGCGGTCTTTGAAATATTGCCGTCGAATTCTTCAAGCTTTTTGAGAATGAATTGCCGTTCAAAATCAAGTCGGGCGTCTCTTAAGGAATCGGCGGAGGATAGAGATGGCGGTGCAATCAGCGACGGATCGGTCCTCACGCTCAGCTCGGGGATATCGTCTGCCTTGATCTCATTGCTTGGCGTCATGATGATCATTCTTTCAATGATGTTTTTGAGCTCGCGCACATTGCCTGGCCAGCTATGCGCCATTAAGCGTTCAAGCGCGCCGTCTGTCAGACGTTTTTGCGTCTGGCCCTCTTTGCCTGCAAAATCTGAAAGGAAGCGCTCCGCCAGCTCCGGGATGTCTTCTTTACGGTCGCGAAGCGGTGGAACGCGAAGCGGGATGACATGCAGGCGGTAGTATAAATCCTGACGGAAACGGCCGTTTTCCATCTCCTCTTCCAGATCTTTGTTGGTGGCGGCCAGCACGCGCACGTCCATGTCGATGACCTTGTTGCCGCCGACGCGTTCGAATTTCTTTTCCTGAAGAATCCGCAGAATCTTGGCCTGCGCCTTCAAACTCATGTCGGCCACTTCGTCCAGAAAGATCGTGCCCTCGTGCGCCAGGTCGAACTTGCCACGCTTCTTTTCCGTTGCACCGGTGAAGGCGCCTTTTTCGTGGCCGAACAGTTCGCTCTCAATGAGCTCTTCGGGAATCGCCGCGCAGTTGACCTCGACGATGGGCTTGTGCGACCGGCGGCTCAAATGGTGAATCGAGCGCGCGACCAGTTCCTTGCCGGTGCCGTTTTCGCCCATGATGAGAATCCAGGCGTTGGTGGGCGCGACGATGCTGATCTTTTCCTTGAGCTCGACAATCGGCGGACTGTTGCCGGTCAGTTCGAACTGATGCGACACTTTCTGCTTGAGCAGGATGTTTTCTTCTTCCAGACGGATGACGTTGACCGCATTGCTCACCAGAATAATGACCTTATCGAGCGAGAGGGGTTTTTCAATAAAGTCAAATGCCCCGAGTTTGGTCGCCTTGACCGCGGTTTCAATCGTCCCATGCCCCGACATCATGATGACCAGCACCTGCGGGTGCGCGGCCTTGATCGCCTTGAGCGTGTCGAGCCCATCCATGCCGGGAAGCCAGATGTCCAGCAAAACCAGCTGCGGCAGTTCGTCCGCGACGATTTTGAGCGCTTCCTCGCCGCTGCCTGCGGTCAGCGTCGAATACCCCTCGTCCTCCAGAATTGCCTTGAGGGACTGGCAGATACTGACCTCATCATCCACAATTAAAATGGTTTCATTCATGTCGTTTTTCTCTATCTTTCTGAATTTTCATCAAGCCTCCGCGACGGGCAACTGAAAAGACACAATCGTTCCCGTTGGATAATTGTCATTGACGCTGACCTGGCCTTTGTGATCGGCAATGATCGAGGTGACAATGGCCAGTCCCAGCCCCGTGCCGGATTTCTTGGTGGAAAAATAAGGTTCAAACACTTTTTGCTTGTAGCTGGCCGGCACGCCCGCGCCGTCGTCGGCCACCGCTACCGTCACTTTCTTTAGCGTCTCATCATAGCGGATAATGACGCCGATATGTCCGGTTTGCCGGTTGAGCGAGGCCACCGCGTTGTCGAGCAGATTGATCATGACGCGATTGATCTGTTCCGCGTCGAGATTGAAGCGCGGCAGATTGTCCGCCGGGCTGTACTCAAAGACAATGTCCTTGTGCGCATCGACAAACAGCGCGACCGCCTCGGAGACCACGGCGTTGAGATCATTGGGCGCAAGCGTCGTCACCGGCATGCGCGCGTAGCGGGAAAACTCGTTGACCAGATTTTTCAAGACCTCTACCTGATCGACAATGGTTTGCGTACATTCTTTGAACACCGACCCCTCTTCGCCGAGTTTGTCGCCATACTTGCGCTGCAGCCGCTGCGCGGACAGTTGCACGGGGGTGAGCGGATTTTTAATTTCATGCGCCATGCGGCGGGCTACCTCACGCCAGGCCGCGGCGCGCTCGGCCTTCTGCAGCGCGGTCAGATCTTCAAAGACAACGACGATGCCGGTGTCGTGGCCTTCTTCATCTTCAATCATCGCCAGGGTCAAAAGGGCGGTGATGGGTTTTTCCCGCAGCATCAGCTCCAGTTGCTTGACGAGCATCCGCTCGTTGTTGTGTTTCATCTCCTCCAGGAAAGAATCGATCAGTTCCAGGTGCTCGTTGGAAAGAAACTGCCGGTAATTTTTCAAAAGGAAATCAGGTGCGGCAATGTCCAGCATGGTTTCTGCGGCGCGGTTGATGGTGGTGATGATCCCTTCGATATTGACGGAAATGACGCCCGCCGACACATTGCGCAGGACCGCTTCCATATATTTGCGCCTCTCTTCCAGGGAGAGGTTCGCTTCCTCAAGGCTCGTCTGGCTTTTCTTTAAATCGGCCGTCATGGAGTTGAACGATTTGACCAGTTGCCCGATTTCGTCGTCCGCTTCAATGTCAATGCGGCTGTCGAGATCCCCCTGCGTGATGCGATTGGTGGCCGTGACCAGATCCTGAATAGGATTGGTAATGCTTTTCGACAGCGACAGGCCAAACCAGGTGGCCAGAAAGATGATCACCAGCGTGACGATGGACAGGGTCACGACGTAATTGAACTTGATCGGATTTTTCAGTAGTTTGATTTGACCGTATTGCTCGGACGCGTTGGCGATGCTGCGCAGCTTATTCACATAGCTTTTGGAAATGGTATAGGTCACAGCGACGCGTCCGATCACTTCGGAGGCGACCGCATAGGAAAACACGGGCGCAATGCCGACGATGGCCTCTCCCGAAGCGATCGGGACGATAACGGAAACGTCTTTGCCCGAATAAATCTCCTCCAGCATTTTCGGTGAGAGCTCCACCGGGGGCAGAGCAGTATACTTATCGTCGGCAAAGACGATGCTTTCCTTTCGGAAATCAAAATACGCTTCAATCCGATCCATCCGGTAGCTTTTCTGGCGCTGCCCGATCAGGGTTTTTAAGTATTCATCCCGGTCCGTATCGTAGAGGCGATTCTGGGTGATATCCGCGCTGATCTGGCGGGCGTTGAATTTCGCCCGGTCTTCCTGCTCCGTATAGAAATTCTGGGCGACTTCCAGCGACTGGTTCAGCGCGTCGCCGATTTTAATATTGAACCAGAATTCAATGCTGTAGGATAAAAAATTAATGGCGAATAAAAAAAGCAGAATGTTGGGGACCAGCGACAGGCCAACAAAAGCGGCCACCAGCTTGGTGCGCAGCTTCGAGCCGATCACGCCCTTGCGGCGCTCGGAGAAAAGTTTAAAGACATTGCGGACAATTAAAAACAACAAAAGCAGGATCAGGATGATGTTGACGCTGGTGAGTCCGTAAACCAGGATATTGGCGGAGATCGGCAGTTCCTTGTGGGCGGAGAGCTGACTGGCCAGGAGCGTGAACACAATCGCCAGGCATCCGACGACGAGCATCAGAATCCGCTCACGCCGCCTTTTTCTCAGCTCGCGTTCATCGAGATAGGTTTTTCTGGATTTTCGTCTAATCTTCATCAAAACAATCGTTCATCTTTAAGGTTTTCGTTAAAAAAACGGGCCATCAATAGGAAAACCGAATATTGTACAATGGGGTTTCCTGGTCCCAAAGTGAGACGAAGAAAAAAACATATTCCATGGACAGGGGCAGTTTCACCTTATCAAGTTTGACTTTGATGTGCGCTGAATAGGTATGGCCTTTGATCAACTCAGACAGCGACACCACGGCCAAACCGCTCAATTCCGCCATGGCTTTTTGGGCGCTTTCATAATCTGAAAAGGAAACGGCTTGATTGCCATTTGTTGTAATCGTAAAGGTTTTCTTGAGGTTGTCGTATTTGATGGCGCGCCGGATTTCCCGGCTGGACATTTTTTTGTCCCAGGGGAACGTTCTTTCCTGATAGACATCCACCGAGATGACAAAAACCACGGGAACGCCCGCTAAAATGGCCGATTCCATTTCCCGCGTGAAACCGTCAACGAGCCTCGCGTATAAAAGCACGTTTTGCGCATTGCTGGTGATTAAAATATCGACCATTCTGGGGTTGAGCTCGGCCCTGGCTGTTTGCGGCCATGAGGCGATAAGGGCAAAGACCACAAAGATGGCGGGTAGCCATAATCGGAACTTCAAAAACTTCATCGTTTCTCTTATCTTTCAAGCGGATTTCTCGCAAAAAAGATACTAGGGAACCTGCCTGTAAAAATCAAGATGATTTTCGATAATAAATTGTTTTATCAGGATAAAATCAGATGTTCACCGCATCCAGAATGGTAAAGGATGGAATTTTGCAGGACGTAAATGTCTCGGATTCAAACCGGTTCGACTCCGTCATGATTTCCCAGCAATGGTCGTTTTGCATCAGTTCGCGCAGGAGAAGGTTGTTCAGACGGTGACCGGATTTATACGCGACAAGGTGCCCGATAATCGGCATGCCCAGAAGAAACAGATCACCGATGGCATCGAGAATTTTATGGCGGACAAATTCATCCGGCATGCGCAGGCCTTCTTTGTTAATGATTTTTTCGTCGTCGAGCAAAATAACGTTGTCGAGCGACCCTCCCAGGCCCAGGCCTGCGGCCTGAAGAAATTCAACTTCTTTGAGGAAACCGAAAGTCCGTGCGTTGCAGATGTACTCTTCGTAGGAATGGTCGGAAAAAATCATGCTGAAGGACTGCCGGCCGATTGCCCTGTGGGTAAAATCGATTTCATAGCTGATTTTGAACTCATTGGCAGGCAGCAGCATGGCGCTTGCGTCTCCGTTTTTCACGGACACGGGCTTTTTGATGACCAGCATATTTTTGTGTTTATTCTGGGATTTCGTTCCCGCTTCTTTGAGCAGATTGACGAAGGGGCCGGAAGAGCCGTCCATAATCGGCACTTCAAAAGAATCGAGTTCAATGATGGCGTTGTCCAATCCCATGCCGCTGAAAGCGGATAGGAGGTGTTCCACCGTGGAAACAGTCACGCCGTCGGTGCCCAGCGTGGTGGCCAGTGTTGTATCCGAAACGCTGTCGAAGGTGGCCGCGATGGGTTTTGAATTTGGAATGTCCTTGCGTATAAACACAATGCCCGTATCAACTTCAGCGGGCTTGATCGTCATGTTGACTTTGCGCCCGGTGTGCAAGCCGATGCTGTTGCAATGGATTTCTTTTCTTAATGTCCGTTGGGAGTACATATCTAGCCTTAATCTTTTTAATAAATTTCTCAGCAATAAGTATGCCGGGTATTACAAAACGGGAATAATTTATTATGTCTTTGTATTTATTGATTTATTTAAGAAGATAACGGACTGCTGCCGGATACCTGACTGTGGTGTAATTGACACAGGTTGGCCAGGGTGGCGACTGTGCTAAAAAAGTTCTTTTTGCGCCCCGGAGGCTTTCAGGCCGAAATGCTCATAGGCTTTGGCTGAGGCCATCCGGCCCCGCGCCGTTCTTTGCAGATAGCCCTCCTGAATGAGGAATGGCTCATAGACGTCTTCGATCGTGATGCGCTCTTCGCCGATGGCCGCCGCCAGACTTTCCACGCCCACCGGTCCGCCGTTGAATTTTTCAATGAGCGCCAGAAGAAGCTTGCGATCCATCTGGTCAAATCCTTTTTGATCCACCTCGAACTGATCGAGCGCCTCGCAGGCGATGGTTTTGTCAATGGTTCCGTCGGATTTGACTTCAGCATAATCACGCACACGCTTGAGCAGGCGGTTGGCGATCCGCGGTGTGCCTCGTGCGCGGCCGGCCAGCTGGGCCGCGCCGTCGGGTGTGAGCTTCACGCCTAAAATGGAGGCGGAGCGCGAGATGATGACGGCCAGTTCTTCGGGCGAATAGAATTCCAGACGGAAATGCATGCCGAAACGATCCCGCAGAGGCGATGACAGAGAGCCTGCGCGCGTCGTGGCGCCCACCAGCGTGAATTTGGGGATATCAAGCTTCATTGACCTCGCCGACGGCCCCTGTCCGATGAGAATATCGATGTGAAAATCCTCCATCGCCGGATAGAGAATTTCTTCGACAACATGCGAAAGCCGGTGGATTTCATCAATGAAGAGGACTTCGTGTTCGTTGAGGTTGGTCAGAATGGCCGCCAGATCGCCGGGGCGCTCAATGACGGGTCCCGACGTCACTTTAATGTCAACGCCCATTTCGCGGGCGATGATGTAGGCGAGCGTCGTTTTTCCCAGGCCCGGCGGTCCATACAAAAGCACGTGATCCAGCGCCTGACGCCGCTTTTTGGCCGCTTCGATGAAAATGGCCAGATTGCTTTTGACCTTGTCCTGACCGATGTAGTCGGCGAGGTTTGGCGGCCGAAGCGACACCTCCAGATGGTTTTCATCCAGGGCTAAGGCCGGATCGATGAGCGGATTTTTAAGATGGGCGTCCATTCCTTGTCACCTGCAAAGGACGGGTTTTACCCCGCCAGAATTTTAAGCGCTTTTTTAAGCAGCTGATCCATTGCCGGATCGCCGTCAAGTTCCCTTGCGGCCGCATCCAGCGCCTCTTTGGCGGCATTGGCCTTGTAGCCCAAGTTAACCAGCGCGGAGAGCACATCGTCGCGCATCGCTTCGCTTTGCCGCACGGTTGAGTCTCTGGCCGGAATCTGCTCGGCGGCCATCTTTTTGATAACTTTTTCTTTAAGCTCCAGAATCAGGCGCTCGGCCATTTTACGGCCGACGCCGGGAATCGTGATCAGCTTGGCCACATGACCGCCGGAGATCGCTTCGAGCAGATCCCGTGCGGAAATGCCCGAAAGAATGCCCATGGCGATTTTCGGCCCGATGCCGCTGACGGAAATCATCAATTGAAAGAGGTCCCGCTCCTCATGCGTATAAAAACCGAACAGGTGGATGGCGTCTTCCTTGACGGACGTGTGGATGTGCAGCGTAATGGGGGCGTCCGCGTCGGGCAGTTCGTAAAACGTGGTCAGCGGGATGAAAACACGGTAGCCCACGCCGCCGACATCAACGATCAGATGCGAGATGCCTTTATGGGCGATTTTTCCGGTTAAAAGTGCAATCATCCGTTTAGAGGGGCTGCTCCTTTAAAAAATTGGCGTGGCAGATGGCTTGCGCCAGTGCGTCAGCCGCATCCGCGGGCGGAAGTGACGTCAGTTTTAAAATCGCCTTGACCATGACCTGCACCTGGTGCTTTTCCGCGCGGCCATAGCCCACCACCGCCTTTTTGACTTCCAGTGGTGTATATTCGAAAACCGGTACACCTTTGGACGCGCAGGCTAAGATGACCGCGCCGCGCACCTGGGCCTGACGGATGAGACTGCGGACGTTTTTACCGTAAAAAATATTTTCCAGTGCTACCGACTGCGGGTGGCTTTCGTCGATCACCGCGCAAAGCCCGGCATGGATATGCATCAGAACGTCGGACAGGGGGGAGTCTTTGCGGGGCTTGATTTCTCCGTGCAGCAGATGACGCAGATCATTTCCGCTCTTATCGAGAACGCCATATCCCGTCACGTGGCTGCCCGGATCAATGCCTAGAATTCGCAAGAGGCCCGCTTTCGTTAAAATACTGTTTTAACTTAGTTTTTCCATGACATCTTCATCGATGTCAAAATTGGAATACACATTTTGCACGTCGTCATTGTCTTCGAGCTTTTCCATCATTTTCAGCATGGATTCCGCCTTGCCCGCTTCGAGTTTGACCGTATTGGAGGGAATCAGGCTGATTTGCGCCTCCAGGCATTTGATGCCTTTGGCGTCGATGGCCTTTTTCACCGCCTCGTACGCCGCCGGTTCCGTGAGCACTTCATATTCCGAATCTTCCACTTTAACGTCTTCCGCGCCCGCCTCCAGCGCCAGCTCCATCAGCGTGTCTTCATCGATGGCTTTTTTATCGATGATGATGCTGCCTTTTTTGGCGAACATCCAGGCCACGCAGCCGTTTTCGCCGAGGTTTCCGCCATGTTTGGAGAAGATATGGCGGATTTCCGCCACCGTGCGATTTTTATTGTCCGTCATGACGTCCACAATCACTGCCGCTCCCGCCGGCCCGTAACCCTCATACGTGACTTCTTCGTAGGCGGCGCCGCCCTCGCCTCCGCCTGTGCCCTTTTTAATCGCGCGTTCGATGTTGTCTTTGGGCATGTTCTCTTCTTTGGCCGCCAGGACCGCCTGCCGAAGGCGCGCATTGCCTTCGATATCGCCGCCGCCGAGTCGCGCCGCGAGAGTAATTTCCTTGATAATTTTCGTGAAGATCTTGCCGCGTTTGGCGTCAATGGCGCCTTTCTTCCGTTTGATCGTGCTCCATTTAGAATGGCCGGACATATTGTCAACTCCCTAAGTAAGATTGTCTTGCATATTTTTTCGCTCTCTAGCATAAGGCAGTAATCTTGTAAAGTTAATTACATTGAAGTGCGGAGAGGTCAAAGCGATGAAATCCTACCGGGAAGAATTATGGTTCAACATTCCCACGCGCAGAGCGTTTATCAACATCACCGGCCGGGTGCAGGATTGCCTCAAAAAAAGCGGCATTCAGGAAGGATTGGTTCTGGTCAACGCGATGCATATCACGGCGTCGGTTTTTATCAATGATGACGAATCCGGCCTGCATGCCGACTATGAGGATTGGCTCGAGCGGCTCGCGCCGCATGCGCCCACCTCGTTTTACCGCCACAACCGCACTGGCGAAGACAATGGCGATGCGCACCTGAAGCGGCAGATCATGGGGCGCGAGGTGGTGGTGGCCGTGACAAAAGACAAGCTGGATTTCGGCCCGTGGGAGCAGATCTTTTACGGCGAATTCGACGGAGGCCGGAAAAAACGCGTGCTGGTGAAAATTATCGGGGAGTGACGTCAGGGGGAGGGGCTTGTTCCTTCATGACATTGGGGATATCTTTTCCCCCGAGGTAAAAGACCACCAGCTTAACGGGGTGCTTTCCGTGGTTGATGCCGTTGTGCGGGGTGTTGACCACTTCGACAATGGCGTCGCCTTCTTTAAATTCGGCAGTCTTTCCGCCTTCGATTTCGACGGTGAGTATGCCGGCAAGGACATAGGCATACACGCAGACCGGGTGGCTGTGCCATCCGGTCTGCGCGCCCGGTGCGATATCGACGGTCATGATCGTGACTTTAGGGTTGTGCGTTTTGGGATAAACAATCGGATCGCCATTGGTGGTGACGTCGGTCTGCAAGATGACCTTGCCCAAAACGCCACTGTCATAGTCGGCCCATCCCACAGGCGGTAAGGCTACGCCAAGCGCAAAAGCCAGCGCGCCAAGAAGAAACCCTGTGAGATATGATCCTTTTCTGATTCCCATGGTTTTGCCCCGGCTTTTTTATGAACCCAGCTCAGCGAGCACCTTTTTGATCTGGGCCGCTTTATCAAAATTCGGATCCAGTTGCAGGGTCTCCCGGAGTTCCTGTCCGGCCAGATCCTTTTTTCCGTCTTTATAATACGCCATGCCCAGATGGTAGCGGATGGTCGGCTGCTTGGGATTCTTTTCCGCCGCATCCTTTAGGTGTGTGATGGCGGTGCCAAATAAATTTTTCTTGTAATAGATCCACCCGAGCGTATCGGAGATGTTGGCGTTGTCCGGCGCCTGTTCCTTGGCCGTCTGGGCCAGTGTCAGCGCCACGTCGATATTTCCGCCATACTCGGCATAGATATAGGCCAGGTTGTTGGCGGCGGGAACGAACTTGGGATCAATTTTCAGCGCTTTTTCATAATAGCCCTGTGCCTTGGCGTAATCCTTCTCGCTTTCATAGATGAGGCCCAGGGCCATGTAAGCGGATAAAGCATTTGGTGATTTGTCGATCACGTTCTGATAGGAGAGCTTCGCTTTTTCCGTCATTTTCTGGCGCAGATAAAAGCCGGCCAGAGAGGTATGCAGCTCCGGAAGATTGGGGTTGAGCTCGACGGCTTTTTTCAGATTATTTTCCGCAAGTGAAATGTCTTTTTTTGCCTCATAGACGCTGCCGAGCAGGTTGTAATAAAATGGATTGTCGGGGAGGGCCGAAATCTGGCGCTCGATACGAGCGATGGCCCCGGTAAAGTCCGAATGCATGAGGTGCACAGCGACGATATTGCGAACCGCTTCAACGAAGTCCGGTTGTATGGACGACGCTTTTTCAAAGTTGGCCAGCGCTTCTTTTTCTTTTTTCTGATTCATCTGCACTTTGCCCAGCTGGTTGTAGCCGACAGGATTGTCGGGAGCGATTAAAATATAGTCTTCGAAGGTTTTTGCCGCCGAAGCCGCATCATTACTGGCCATGTATGCGCTTCCCAGCAAGAGATACGCCTGCGGAGCGCGGGGGGCGGTCTCCAGCACTTCCTTGAGCATGCTGATAGCTTCCTGCGTGGCGCCGTCCCGAAGTAAAATTTCCGCCATGGCAATTTTGGGCTGTTCCCATTTGGGAGAGAGCTTAATGGCTTCGGCCAGCGACGCTTTGGTTTGCTGCATGTTTCGCTTACCGGCATGCGCCAGAGCGCTGAAGAAATGACCCTGGGCGGACTGGGGATTTTCCTTGATATAACCCTGCAGGAGGTTAAGCGCCTCGTCGAACTCGTTTTTAGCCAGAAGGATTCTGCCTTTCAAAAACAGGCCTTCCTGACTTTGAGGGTTGATTTTAAGAATATTATCCGTGTGTTTGAGCCCCTCGTCGTAATTTTTATCATTGACGTAAAATTCGGCCAGGCGGGCCAGGGCGATGACATTTTTGGAATCTTTTTTAACCGCTTCTTTAAACGTTTTTTCCGCCTGATCTTTTTTGTTCCAGGCCAGATAAAAATTGCCCAGTTGCAGCGCAGGCAGCACGTTTTTCGGTGAGAGTTCGACGGCTTTTTTCAGATTATTTTCCGCTTCTTCCATTTTACGGGTCAGCACATAAAAGGCGCCCAGTTTGCTGTAAGTTTCAGGGTTTTTCGGTTCAATGCTGATGGCCTGCAAATATTCCTGCTCGGCCTGATCCGGTTTTTTTGAGCGCAGATAAAATTCGGCCAGGGCAAACCGGGGCTTGAGCGCCTTTTCGTCGCTCTTAATGGCTTCCTGGAGCATGGTCTCAGCAGTATCGAGGTCGCGTTTGAGGATGTAGAGATTGGCCAGATGCATGTAGGCGTCCATCTTTTTATCGCCCTGGATGGCTTTTTGGGCCTCCGCGATGGCGGCATCGAGTTGATTGTCCCGAAGGTTAATGTTGCTCATTAAGAGATGTCCCAGGGACGAGTTGGCGTCTTTGGCCAGAATCGCTTCGGCCTGTTCTTTTGCTTTATCGGTTTCTTTGGACAGCAGAAACAGCGATCCCAGATGGTGGCGTGCCTCCAGCAGATTCGTGTCCAGCTCTACGGATTTATGGATGGCGGCAAAAGCCTCCCGGACCAATCCGAGCTGAAGGTAGGCCAGACCGAGCTTATAGTAGGCCTGAGCGTGGTCAGGTTTGAGCTTCACCACATTTCGGTATTCGATGGCGGCTTCCTTTAGCCTGTTTTCGGCATAGTAGGTCTCGGCCTTTTTCCAGTGCCTCTCCATCTTTGCTTCTTTGGAGCATCCCGCCAACCAGGGCGTAAGCAAAACGATGATGAGTATGAACAAAAACCAACGGACATTCATATTTTTTACTTTCATTGTCTTCTCCATATTTTTGGTGGAATGTGTTTATAAAAACTTCCTGTTATGGATGATATGCACCAACATGGAAGGCATCATAGCGACTAATCGAATGCATTTCAAGTCATAAGAAGGCCGGGGGGGATAAAAACTGTGTGAATATCCCATCTGGTCTTGACTTTAAAAAAAATGTGGGTAAAAATGCACCCATTCGGATGTGCTCTTCAAAATAAAGAAAGCAGCCGTGTTTTGAAAAGATATTTCGACCGTTTCAAGGCGCTTTGCAAAACCTGGAACTGATCCAACGGAGAATCGGCATGACACAGCAAGGACGCTTTAAAAAAGACAATAAATCCCCTACAAGTTCCTCTGTCGCAGATCAAAAACCTTTGCACGGTGACGAGCCGGCGCCGGTATCCGATGTTGCGCTGGCTGTCTATCGTGATCTGTTTAACACGGTTCCGGAGGGACTGTTGATTCTCGATGCCCGGACCGGACAAATTATTGATGTGAATCCCGGCCTGACGCAGATGCTGCAATGCGGCCGTGAAGCGTTTCTTGACCGCAAGGCGCAGGACTTTTTATCCATGGAGGATATCAGCGAATATCATGCAGCCGTTGAAAATCTGCGGGAAAAAGGATCGATCTGTCATCGGGATATTCCTTTCCAGACCAAAGACGGCCATCGCATCAATGCGTCGTTTGAATGCCATTTTTTTTCAAGCGGTTCCCGGGAATACATCCGTTGTCTTTTGAGCGACGCAGATGCGTCAAAACAGACGGCAAAGGCCCTGCAAGACGCCGAAGCGGCCTTGCGAGCCAGCGAGGAGCAATACCGGACGATTCTGGATATCATTGATCAGTGTTATTATGAACTGGATCTGACAGGAAGGTTCACGTTTGTCAATGACGCGCAGTGCCGCGACTTGGGCTATTCCCGTGACGAGCTGATCGGGATGCACTACCGCCGATACACGTCTGAGAACATGATTGAAAATTTAAAGGAAATCTACGGACGCGTTTATTCAACCGGCGAGCCGGTCACACGCTTCGAAAGTGAGTTTATCCGCAAGGACGGGACCCGATATTTCAGCGAGGTATCCGCTTCGCTTTTGCGCAATGCCGAAGACGAGCCTACGGGTTTCCGCGGATTGTCGCGCGATATGACTGAACGCAAACGTCTCGTGGACGCCGTTGCCAAAAGTGAGCTCAAGTACCGTTCGATTGTCGAAAACGCGCAGGAAGGCATTTTTCAGGTTGCGCTCGATGCGCGCCGGATTTCGGCCAACCCCGCTTTAGCCGCCATGCTGGGCTATAGCTCGCCTGAAGAGATGGAATCCAGCATTTTTGATATTTCCCGGCAGATCTACGTCAATCCCGGAGAATTTCAACAGATCAAGGCGCTCATCAGCCGGGAAGGCGGCATTCGGGGATATGAAACGGAGTTTTTCCGAAAAGATAAAAGCCGCATCTGGGTGAGCATGAGCATCAGCGCCGTCCGCGACGAAAGCGACGGCCTGCTTTACTATCACGGCATTGTCGAAGACATCACGCCCAAAAAGAAAATGGAAGAGGAGCGCCAGGACAGCATTCACCGGTTGCGCCGGTCTCTGGGTGCGACCATCAACGCCATGTCCGCCACCGTCGAGGCGAAAGACCCATACACCGCCGGGCACCAGCGCCGCGTCGCCGACCTGGCGCGGGCGATCGCCACGGACATGAAGCTCTCCCGCGATCAGATTGACGGCATCCGCCTGGCCGGGATGATCCACGACATCGGCAAAATATCCGTGCCTTCCGAAATTCTGACCAAGCCCACACGCCTGACGAATTTGGAGTTTGAGCTCATCAAAACGCACGCCGAAGCCGGGTATAACATTCTCAAGGACATTGAATTTCCCTGGCCGCTGGCGCGCATTGTTCTGGAACATCACGAACGCGTTGATGGCACAGGTTATCCTCAGAAGCTCAAGGGCGATCAAATTCTCCTGGAATCGAAAATCATTGCCGTCGCGGATGTCGTGGAGGCCATCTCCTCGCATCGTCCGTACCGGCCCGCCTGCGGTATCGAGCCCGCGCTGGAGGAAATTGCCAAAAACAAGGGGATTCTCTACGATGAGGTTGTGGCGGAGGCTTGTCTGAAACTTTTCCGTGAAAACCGCTACCAGATGCCCTGTTAATACACCCCGGCGCTGCGAAGCATCGGCGCGTTGTAAAAAAATCCGATCTACATGAAATTTTCAGGGTCCACATCCACGGTCATTTTGACCGGGGCGGTGTCGTGGCTCTCCAGAAGCTGGGCCGCGATGGCGTGAAGGGTTTTGCCGTTGGTTCCCTTGATCAGCATTTGCCGGCGGTACTGGCCGCGAATTTTAGACAGCGGCGCCTCGGCGGGGCCGATGATCTGGATGTCGTTTCCGTAGCTCTCCGCGAGCTCACGCGCGTGCCTGCCCAGGTCCGTGGCCGTATCCAGAAGCGTGTCGAGTCGGGCGCAGGAGAGTTTGATGTTAATGATCCGGCCGAAGGGCGGGTAGGCCAGGGCCCGGCGGTGTTCGATTTCCTCTGAATAAAACGCCTCATAGTCGTGGCGTCTGGCATGCTTGAGCGCGTAGTGAAGCGGATTAAAGGTCTGGATGATCACGCGCCCGGAGGCCGAGCCTCGTCCTCCGCGTCCGGCCACCTGCGTGAGCGTCTGGAAGGTTTTTTCCGCCGCGCGAAAATCCGGCAGATTCAGCGACGTATCCGCCGAAATAACTCCCACCAGTGTGATGCCGGGGAAGTCATGCCCCTTGGTAATCATCTGCGTTCCCACCAGAATGTCAATTTTCTTTTGTTCAAGCGAGGCGAGAATTTTCTCCTGAGAGCCTCGGCCCGCCGTCGTGTCGGAATCCATCCGGACAATGCGCGCCTCGGGGAAAAGACTTTGCAGCTGGGCCTCCAGCTTTTGCGTGCCTGCGCCATAGTTTAAAATCCGGCTGCCCCGGCACGTCGGGCAAAGGGGCTGGGCTTTAGAGCTGTAGTCGCAGTAATGGCATTTGACGAGGTTTTCCGCCGGGTGGCTTTTGAGTGACACCGCGCAGTGGGGACAGGTGAAGCTGTAACCGCAATCGCCGCAGATCAAAAAGGTGTCGAAACCACGTTTGTTGAGAAACAGCAGCGCCTGTTCGCGGCGCGCAAGCGTATCTTTGAGCGCCGTAACCAGCGGGGCCGACAGGATCGGCGCCTGGCCGTGCGTCTCTTTTTGCACCTTCATGTCGATGATATCGATTTTCGGCAGAGGGGTGTTTTGCGCCCGCTTGGTTAAAGCCAGACAGGCATATTTATTCGTCCGGGCGTTGTAGGCGGTGCGCAGGCCCGGCGTGGCTGAGCCCAGGACGATGACGGCATTGGAGAGCTTGGCCTTCATGACGGCCAGATCGCGGGCGTTATAGCAGAGCCGGTCATCCTGTTTGTAGGAGGTGTCGTGTTCTTCATCCACAATGATCAGTTTCAGATCCGGCAGAGGCGCGAAGATGGCGGAGCGTGCGCCGATGACCAGACGGATGTGGCCGCGCCGGATTTCACGCCACTGGTCGTAGCGGACAGTTTCCGTGATGCCGCTGTGAATGATGGCGATGGCCTGGTCGTCAAACCGTCCGGCGATTCTGGATAAAAGCTGCGGCGTGAGGGCGATTTCCGGCACCAGATACATGGCGCGGCCGCCCTGCTTTAAGACCTGATCAATCGCGGACAGATAGACTTCTGTTTTTCCGCTGCCGGTGACGCCGTGGAGCAACACCGGCTGGAAGACGCCCCGCTCCAGAAAGCGCTTCAGTGTTTCATGCGCGCTTGCCTGCTCGTCATTGAGGACGATATGTCCCGCAGGCGGGCGAATGGATGTTGTAAGCGACGCTTTGCGGATGACTTCCGCATCGTTGACCGTGACGATGTCTTTTTCAATCAGCTTATTGATAATGGCGCGCGTCGTGCGGGTGGCCGACATAAGATCGTGAAGCTCGATTACGCCCGTGGTTTTGAGATAATCCACAACGGCCTGCTGGCGGGACGTGAGCTTTAACGAATCGACGGCGGAGGCGTCAAGCCCGATCATCTTTTGCGTGCGGATCGCCAGATGGGCTTTTTCCTTGTGAACGATATCAATCATGCCAGCCAGTTGCAGGCTGCGCGCCACAGTCGCCGCGTTTTTTAAATCCGATTTTTTGATCAGATCGCGAAGCGCCAAACCCCGCGGATGCGCCCCGACGATCTCCAGAAGTTTCTTTTGCGCGGGGCTTGGTGAAACCTTGCCTTGGAGCGCGCGGGGCATGACCCAGCGAAAATCCTTTTTTTCAGCGCCGGAGGGGATGAGCTCGGCCAGCGTTTTCCCCAGCGGATAAATGAAGTAATCGGAAATCCATGAGAAAAATTCCAGGTCCTTCAAATCAAACAGGGCTTCATCGTCCAGAACGCTGGTGATGGGCTTAATGTGAGCGAGATCCGAGGCGGGGGAGAGACCCACGATGAAACCGGTGCGCTTTGTGTTACCAAAAGGGACATAGACGCGCCTGCCGATTTCAGCCTTTGCGCGCATGAGTTCCGGAACTTCATACGTAAAGAGCTTATGGGCGGGAATGTTTAAAGCAACTTGAACATACATGGGGAGTGACTATCATTTCTACAATAAAAAAGATACGCTGGAGGCTGTGTTCATCGTGCACAAAAAAACCCCGCGGGCGGGGTTTTTTTGTGGAGACAGTTTGGCGATTATTCGCCTTTGAGTTTTTCGAGTTTTTCCTGTTTTGTTTTGCAGTCGATGCAATCGGTGGTCACCGGTCTGGCCAGCAATCTTTTTTCGGAAATCGGGCCGCCGCAGGATTCGCAGATGCCAAAGGTGCCGTCGTCAATGCGTTTAATGGCTTCCTGCATTTTGACGATGAGCTTGCGTTCCCGGTCGCGAATACGCAATTCGAAATTCCGGTCGGATTCCAGCGAGGCGCGATCATTGGGATCGGGAAAATTTTCTTTGGCGTTGGTCATTTCCGACACGGTTTTTCCCGCCTCATCCAGCAGCTCATTGATTTTCTGGGTAAGCAATTTTCGGAAGGCTTCCAGTTTTTCCGGCTTCAAAGTCGTTTGTTTTTCCAATGCTGCCACTCCTTATGATGTAGTGTTGAAATTCGAGACCTTTTACCTAATGGTTTCAGGTTTGTAAAGCAAAAAAAATGAAGCGCGCGAATCCCGTTTTAAATCACCGGTATGTTCAGCCGCCTTTTTCAACATCCGGACAATTCAGGGAAATTATTTTATCCACGATGTTCGTCGTGGACTTTCCGGCCACTTCCGCAATCAACTTGACGTGGCCGCCCCAGCGCCGGATTTCATCGC
Organism: uncultured Smithella sp.; assembly: GCA_964608995.1. GTDB lineage: Bacteria > Desulfobacterota > Syntrophia > Syntrophales > Smithellaceae > UBA8904. The sequence continues at coordinate 28,550 of CAZSQS010000025.1, forward strand.
GGCCAACCACCTTTTCTTCCGGCCAGTCCCCCCCCTTGATCAGGATATCCGGTTTAAGTTCACAGATAAGCTCAAGCGGCGTGAGCTCCGAAAAAAGGGTTACAAAACTCACGCATTCCAGAGCGGCCAGCATCTCCGCCCGCTCATCTTCGGGAACAATTGGCCGCCTGGGGCCTTTGATCGCCCGGACGGACGCATCGGAATTGAGCGCCAATATCAGTACATCGGCCAGGAGGCGCGCTTCCTTTAAGTATCGCACATGTCCGACGTGCAAAATGTCGAAACAACCATTGGTAAAGGCAATGGTTTTACCCTCTTTGCGCAAGGCTTCGATCGTTTCCTTGAGGGTTATACGATCCATAATTTTATTCATGATTTCTCCTTGTAAATCAAAAACGATTTCAATCCTTTAAAAAAAGCGGTTACAGAACGCGCGCCAGCGTGATGGCCGCCACCTGCCTGGCCCCTGCCTTTTTCAACGCTTTTGCGCATGCATTGATGGTTGCACCCGTGGTATAGACATCGTCAACAATAATAATGCTGTGGCCTTCAATCTTGTGGGGTGACAAAACGTCAAAGGCGTTGTGCATGTTTTTTTCTCTTTCCTTTTTATGGAGTCCCGTTTGCGTCAATGTAAACCTGCGTCTTTTGAGCAGTGAAAAATTGACGTTCAGTCCATGTTTTTTCCCGAGTTCCCGCGCGATCAGCAGGGATTGATTAAACCCCCGCCGGCGCAGACGCCGGATGTGCAACGGAACGGGAAGAATAAGATCAAACGCCCCAAAGTCCACATCGTCAAACTCAAAGTCGGCCAGAAGGCGTCCCAGCGCCCGGCCGCAGATGAGGTCGCGGCTGTATTTGAACCGGTGAATCATGTCGGACACAATGCCGTCATACAAGACGGCGGCGCGGGCCAGATCGTAGTGCGGCGGATGGGTGGTGCAGTCGCCGCACAGGTGATTGTGCGCCGGTGAGTCGGGGAAGATGACGCCACAGACCGGGCAGTGGCTTTGCGAAAGAAACGAGAGACTGTCCCGGCACTTTGCGCAAAAAATTTTTTCGTCATCGGCTCGCAAGAGGCGCTTGCAGGCCAGGCACAGGGGTGGAAAAATGACGTCGGCGATTCCGGAAATCAAATCCGCTGCAATCAATCCATGTCCTTCGTTAATTTTTTGACTGATGCGGCGTTTTCGTCAATCTCCATGCGCGGGACATCCCACAGGTCTTCAAGCCTGTAAAAGCCGCGTGTGTCTTCCTGAAAAACGGAAATGACCACATCGTCGTAATCGAGCAATACCCACTGCGCGTTGGCTTCGCCCTCAACGCCCAGAGGCAGGATGCCTTCTTTTTTCATATATTGTTGAATGGCGCCGGCGATGGCCTGGACCTGACGGTCCGTCGCACCCGAGCAAATCAGCAAGTAATCGGTAAACGAAGAGCGCTCACGAACATTCAGCGCGACAATCTTCATGGCTTTTTTTTGCAAGACGGCATTGATGCACAGCAAAAGCCGCTGCGCGGATTCATTTTTTTTAACGGCCAAACGATCCTCCTTGAGCAGGGAACGGTTTGAACCCGTTCCCGCAACGGCTTTTTTCTATGTCACAAATGCAAAAAGTTGACAATACGGCATTTCGGACCATTCACGGCCCGATAGGGTGAGACGCCCCCCCCCGGAGTGATGCGGCGCCGGATGTGAAACCGTGCGTCCGGTGGTATGGGCGGCAGGCGGGGGTGAGACCGCCTGCCGCCCAATGCCGTGCAGGGTTATTTCTTGTTCGACTGCCGCCAGATCTTTCTTTTTTCGGCTTCTTTAATCAGGTCCTCCCGGAAATCCGGATGGGCAATGGAGATCAACTTTTCCGCCCGATACCAGGTGGGGCAGGTTTTAAGGGTTACCGCGCCGTATTCGGTGACGATGAAATTCACCATCTGGCGGGTCACGGTCGTGATGCTGCCGATGTCAAAGTTGGGCACAATACGCGACTCGATCGTGCCGTCTTTTTTCTTGTGCGTGGAGGGCAGGCAGATGAAGCTGCGGCCACCCTTGGACCAGTAAGCGCCCAGTACAAAATCCGACATGCCGCCGTTGCCGGAAATCTGTTTGAAGCCGGAGCTTTCCGCGTTGACCTGTCCGTAGAGATCGACCTGAAGCGCCTGATTGATGGAAATCAGGTTGTCGATCTGGGCCAGACGGGTCGGGTGGTTCACGTATCCCACGCTGCAAGACGCAAGCGCCGGGTTGTGATCGATCCAGTCATAGAGTTTCTGCCCGCCCAGGGCGAAGGTGTAGTTGATCTTTCCCTGGTCGAAGGTTTTCTTCATGCCGTTCATGACGCCTGCCTCCCACATGTCGTGGTAAGCGTCGACGAGCATTTCCGTCCAGCCGCCCAGGTTCTTCAAACCCGACTGGCTGATCATTTTTCCCAGGATGTTGGGCATCCCGCCGATGCCCAGCTGGATGCAGTCGCCGTCTTTTAAATGCGCCAGAACATTTTCGGCGATTTTCCTGTCCGTTTCCGTCGGCGTCACCTCGGGCAGTTCAGCCAGCGGCGTATTGTTGCCTTCCACGATCGCGTGAACCTGCGAAATGTGGATTCGCTCCATGTTGCCACCGTAAGCGTAGGGGAGGTTGTTGTTGACTTCCAGGATAATGTTTTTCGCGCTGATCGCCTGCAGGTAGCAGCAGGAATTGTGCAGTCCCCAGTTGAAATACCCGTCCTTGTCCATGGGGGTGACCTGGGCCATGAAATGATCGCGCAGGGGGGTGCCGGCTTTTTTCGGGTCGTTCATGCCGTTTAAAACATAAAGTTCCGATTCGCCATATAAAGTCGGCTGATAAAAAACGCTCCCGCACATTTCCTGCAGCATGCGGGTCAGCAGGCTGAAATGCTGGTCGTTATAAGTAAAAACCTCGCCTTTGAGGTCTTTCTGAACGACTTCCGGGACCGGCGGGACGGTCACTGCCGCCATGATTTTGATATCGCTCAGTTCATCCTTGCGCGCCGCCAGCGCCTTATCGAGTTCAACAGGCTTGCCGTTGAACATCGCCCAGTCAATCCAGTCGCCGGATTTCACTTTTTTGACCGCCTCTTCGGCCGTCACCCGTTTTTCCTTGTACATCTGTTGAAAGCTGCTCAAATTTCGTTCCTCCTGTTCTATGTATTCATCCGGGTCCGGGGCTTTAAAGCGCAACGCAGACCCAAAATAAATGATGTACTTTCGTAAGCGGCGTGGTGTTGTGAAAAACACATACGCAATCCTTATTGCGGGAGTTGTCTGAAAAAAACGAGGGTTTTGAACATCCGTGAAAAAAAACCTGCGACAAGTAACAAGAACCATCCACGGGTTCCATATTAACGCAGAAAAGGGGGAATGTCCATTAGATATGGGTATTGCCGGACGTGTGCAAAACCATCCATGGCTGGCCTTATGTCCGGGGCTAAATCCTTTGCCTGATTCTCGCGTATTGCCGCATGCGGGCGAAGACATGGACGGCCTGCTCCGGAAGATCATAGCAGGGAAGACCGCCTGACTCTAAAAGATGTTCGCAGGCTGCTTTATCCCGGCTGTCTCCCAGAAGCGAGACAAAGACGGGCTTGCGGCGATCGGCTTGAACGACATCGATCAGGGACTGATACACATCGGGATTCTTTTCGGCAAAGGAAATAAAAATAATTCCGTCAACGCCTTTGTCATCCAGGAGGGCTTTGACCACTTCCGTGATGGTTTTCTCGTACCCGAAGGTCAGCCAGTCGGGAAAGATGTCGATGGGGTTTTTCGTCTTGGAGGGTGTTGCGATCACCCGGCCGATCCGGGCCTGTGTGGCATCCGCGAGCTTTGCTGATTGCAATCCCTCTTCCATCGTTGCGTCGATGCTCATGATCGCCTGCGCGCCGCTGTAAGTGACGTAAGCGAGGCTCTCGCCCGTGGGAAGCGGCATGTTCAGAAAACCTTTCAGTGTCCGGACAAACTCGTCAATGGCGAAAAGGCGGATCGTGCCGGCCTGTCGCAGAGCGCCGTCAAATACGGAATCTTCCACCGCAAGGCTGGCGGTATGCGAAGCCGAAGCTTTTGCTCCGGCCTGCGTGCGTCCGCTTTTGATGATCAGCACCGGCTTTTTTGCCGTCGCCTTTTTCAGATTTTCCAAAAACAGGTTTCCGTCCTTCACATCCTCCAGATACAGACCGATGATCTTCGTCTGCTCATCGTCGGCAAGGTAGGAGAGGGCATCCGATTCGTTGACGTCCACCTTGTTTCCCAGGCCGATGCCTTTGGATAGATTCAGGCCGTCAAGCGAACTGAGGTAACGCAGAAGCGCGCCCACAAAAATGCCGGACTGCGCTGCAAGGCCAATGCTCCCGGGCGCAAGCATGCGGGGATTGGCAAAATAAGACGTGGTCAGTTTTGTTTGCGTATTGATCAGGCCCAGGGTGTTGGGGCCGAAACCTCTCATGCCGGAGGATTTCAAAATGGCGCGTACTTCTTCCTGATAGGTTGCGCCTTCGGTTCCCGTTTCCGCGAAACCTTCGGCGGAGATCACCGCCCCTTTGACGCCCTTGACTGCACAGTCCCGCAAGGCTTGAGGGACGAAACGGGGAGGAATGAGTAAAACCGCCAGATCAATTTCAAACGGCACGTCCCGCACGTTTGGGTACAAGGGGACGCCGAACACCTCGCCGCCCTGCGGGTTGACGCCAGCCACGCGGCCCACATAGCCCACTTCCTTTAATACGTTTAAAAGTTGCGCGCCGGGCTTTTCCTGATCCCGCGACGCTCCGATCACGACCACGCTTTGCGCATCCAGAATGTCACGAATCGGCCGCATGTTTTTTTCCTTTCCCCGGAGGTGCCCCGTCCTTCTGTTTAGAGGGCTTTCTAAAAAACGTTTTATAAATCTGATAACATGGAAAACGGGACAGGTGCAATATATTCAGTCATCTTTCGCCATGAATGTAAGAATATCGTTTCAAAAAATGACGTGAAGAGAGTAAGAATAGACCGCACCTTATTCAGGAAAAGGAGAAAATGAGCTATGAATAAGCCGCTTAGTATTTCCCTGATTTTGATGGTGATGGTTTTGGTTGTCCTGATCTCGGGTTGTTCCACCGCGCCGGTCCAGACGGATCGGAGGCAAACCCTGTCGCCGGACGAACAAAAGATTCTCGTTCAATGGGCGCTCAAAGAATTGAGCAGAGCCAACCAGCCCTATTGCTGGAGGCACTCCTACGGTCGTGGCGTGGGGGTGCCGGTCAGCGCCTGTCCCGAAGGCCAGGAAAAGGATGCATGGCTTTGCTATCGCTCGTGCGGTGACATTGGAAAAGAAGGCTGGAAAGGTGTCGGCCCGCTGTGCTGGCAGCGCTGCCCCGAGGGATTCCGTGATGATGGCGCCTACTGCTTCAAGCCAACCAAGTCTTACGGTCGGGGCGTGGGATTCCCGTGGAAGGTAGGCGATAAGGCTTTCAGTTTGAAAAATGCCAAAAAACGCTGTGAAAAACAACATGGAGAGGGCCAGTGCGAGAAGTCGGGCGCCATTTATTACCCCAAATGCAAACCCGGATTTCGAGCCATTGGCTGCTGTGTTTGCTCTCCAAGATGCCCCCCCGGCATGACGGATATCGGCATTTCCTGTCAGAAGCTCTCCGAAGGGCGCGGCGTGGGCAAACCCATGACCTGCAAAAAGGGGCAGGCCTACGACGCGGGCCTGTGCTATACGCCCTGCCGGGAGAATTACCACGGTGTCGGTCCTGTATGCTGGCAGGATTGCCCCAGCACCCAACCTGTCAACTGTGGCGCCGGATGTGCAACGCATAAGAATCAATGCGCGGAAAACACCCTTGCCCAGGTTATAGCTCCGCTTGAAGTCGCGGCGAATGTGGCGATGGCCGTCACCACGGGGGGCGCCGGTAATGCTGCCGTGTCTGCGGCCAAGGCTTCCGCAAAGACCGCCGTGAAGACGGCGGAAAAAGCGGCGGCCAAGGCTCTCGTTAAAAATTCGGTCAAGACGGTGGCTCGTGAAATGGTCCCGGGAATTCGCGCCAGGCTGAACAAGAAACTGCTTAAAAAGTACTCAGAGGATATCGCGGAGCAGATTTACTGGAATGTTGCGGAATATCTGGCCGTGGCCGCGGTTGCGGATGATTTTGACACCAGGGAGTTTCTGCTGGCGTTTGACCCGACGGGCATTGCCGATGTCACGGAGGCCTATTCTAAACCCAAGTGCAGTTTTGATGAGGATCCACCGGTCTTCGGGCATTAACGCATGGATCAGGGCAGGCCTTTGATGATGGAATGAAAACGATTTAAAAAAATTTTAAAATGGAGGTAATCCATGAAACGGGTACTCATCGCTTTACCATTATTGTTATTGGTCTCAACGGCGCGCGCGGATGACTTTTATAAACGGGTCGGTTATGACTGTGATATCCAAAATGATGCGGTGATCCTCACCTACGCCGGCGCTTCCAAGGAAGCCGGCAAGAAAATGATGAAGAAGAGTCCAAAACAATGGGATCCCTGGTCGCTTGTTGTGAAGGATAAAAAAAACAAAGACTTTATCGGTTCACACAAAACGGTTTATGGACAATGCACGCTAAGCGATGGTGTTTATCGTATCACGATCGGCCCATTGCCCGGAAACGCGAATCTGCAAGGCAAGTGCGGCGGATTCATGTCCGCATGGGCTGAAGTGAAACGAGGCGACGATGAAATATTGCCGCGCCATGAGTTTGAATTTGGCGATTGCCACGTGACAAAGCCGGTGACGACGAAGATTACGATAAAAGCGGGCGGCGGGGCGCCTGGTATTGACCAGGTTTCCTGGGATGCATTCTATTTGCCGAAATGATGCGCTCGGGAATGGGCGATGGGCAATGGGCAATAGGCTATAGGCGATCGGTGGATGGTGGATAGCGAATGGGCAAGGAAACTATGTAGTGGTGTTTCGCTTTGCTGGCCTTCATTGGCGTTGTGAAAAAAAAATGACTATGGTAATCAACGAGCCGGATTTTTTCCAAAAGGAATGGCTCATGCAGGAGATTATAAAAAAGGTTCACGCGCATATTCCCTATTCGCTTTTGATGGCGTATCTGCCGGAGATTGTCGATCATAAAATCAATGTGGAAATCTATTTCAGCCACCGCGTCCTGCAATCGCTGGACCGTGGGCAGTGCGCCGACTCTGCCGCAAAGCTTGCGGAAGCGGGCGTGAAGGTCACGTTTCACGGGCCTTTTGTCGATTTGCGCCCCGGCGCGCTTGACGGGCGGATTCGCCAGGTCAGCCTCGAACGCATCCGGCAGGCGCTTGAGCTTGCGCCGCTTTTCAATCCCTTGAAAATCGTCTGTCATCCTTCGTTTGATGAGCGCTATTACGTGAATTGCGACGAGCTGTGGCTGAAACACAGCGCCAATTTCTGGCGGGAGCTCAGCCGGGAGGCCAAAGGGCTCAACACGATGATCGCGCTGGAAAATGTGTATGAAAAAGAGCCGGATATATTGCGGCGGCTCTTCGAGCGGCTTGAGGGAGAAAACGTCTGCTTTTGTTTCGATACGGGGCATTTCAACGCCTTTGCCACGGCGCCGCTGGAGGTATGGATGCAGCAGATGGGGGGCTTCATCGGCCATTTGCACCTCCATGACAATTTCGGCAAGTTTGATGAACACCTGCCGGTGGGGACGGCGACTTTTCCCTTTGACCAGCTCTTCGCGGCGCTTGCAAAATTGAAGTCGAACCCGACGGTGACGCTCGAGGCGCACTCAAAGGAGCATTTGTGGCAGTCGCTGTCCAATCTGCAAAAGATGCCTTTTTTGAAAGACACCCCCTGAAAACGATCGATACCGGATACGGAGCCTGATGTGCTGAAATATCTGATCAAAAGAATCCTTTTCATGATTCCGCTTTTGCTGGGCATCACCATCATTTGCTTTTTCATCATGCATCTGGCGCCGGGAAAGCCGACGGATTTGCAAACGCAGATGAATCCGAAGGCGTCGGCGGAAATGAAAGATCGGCTCATGAAGCTCTACGATCTGGACAAGCCCCTCCCGGTTCAATACGGCCTGTGGCTGAAAAAACTGATGCGCGGCGATCTGGGCACGTCTTTCTCTTCGGATCACCGGCCGGTGGCGGACAAGATTCTGGAGCGCCTGCCGATTACGATCAGTATTAACCTCCTGTCATTGTTGCTGATTATTGCGATTTCCATTCCGATTGGCGTTTTGTCGGCGGTCCGTCAGGACTCTCTTTTTGACAAGGTGACCACGGTCGTGGTGTTTATCGGTTTTGCCATGCCCACCTTCTGGCTGGCGCTTTTGCTCATGATCTTTTTTGGCATTCATCTGGGATGGCTTCCCATCTCCGGCCTGCGTTCGCTCAACTATGAATATCTGAGCGCATGGGGCCAGCTTATGGATCTGGCCAGGCATTTGATCCTGCCGGTTCTAATTTCCGCCTTCGGGGGCCTGGCGGGGCTTTCGCGCTACATGCGTGCCAATATGCTGGAGGTGATCCGCCAGGATTATATTTTGACGGCGCGTGCCAAGGGGTTGAGCGAAAGGCAGGTCATCTTCAAGCATGCTTTGCGAAACGCGCTTCTGCCGGTGATTACAATTCTGGGCTTGTCGATTCCGGGCCTGATCGGCGGCTCTGTGATTTTTGAAACGATTTTTGCCATTCCCGGCATGGGGCAGTTGTTTTACATGTCGGTCATGGCGCGGGATTATCCGACCGTGATGGGGATATTGCTCATCGGCGCAATCTTGACGCTGGTGGGCAATTTGATCGCGGATGCATCCTATGCGGTGGCCGATCCGCGTATCCGTATATCTTAGGGAGGCAAGCGGCGTGAACTTCCGGGACATGTTTTTTAAAAACAAACTGGCGCTGGCCGGATGCGGCATCGTGGCGCTGTTGTTTGTCATTTCTCTTTTCGCCCCGTGGCTTTCGCCCTACGATCCCGGCGCGATTGATCTCACAAACGTGCTTGCGCCGCCTTCGGCCGATCACTGGTTCGGCACGGATCCGTTGGGCCGTGATGTATTTTCACGCATGATCTGGGGAGCGCGCATATCGCTCAAAGTGGGCTTTGTCGCCACGGGTCTGGCGATTCTCATCGGAACGCTTTTGGGTGCCCTTGCGGGCTACTATGGCGGCTGGGTGGATGCGGTGATTATGCGGTTTGTCGATATCATGCTTTGCTTTCCCACTTTTTTTCTCATCCTGGCGGTGATTTCCTTTTTAGAGCCGTCCATCTGGAATATCATGATTGTCATCGGGCTGACCGGCTGGATGGGCGTCACGCGTCTGGTGCGTGCGGATTTTATCTCGCTTCGCGAGCGTGATTTTGTCCGGGCCGCCCAGGCCTTGGGGGCAAGCGATACGCGGATCATTTTCCGTCATATCCTGCCCAATGCGCTGGCCTCGATTCTGGTAGCGGCCACGCTGGGCATTGCCGGCGCGATTCTGACGGAGTCGGCGCTCAGTTTCTTAGGCATCGGTGTGCAGCCGCCCACGCCGAGCTGGGGCAATATCCTGACGGCGGGCAAGGATAATATCGATATTGCCTGGTGGCTGTCGCTTTATCCGGGTCTGGCCATTCTGATCACAGTGGTAGGGTATAACCTGCTGGGTGAGGGCATTCGGGACGCGTCGGATCCCCGTCTTAAAAAATAGCTTAAAAACCGCTTTTTATCCTGGATGTGCATTGATGTGCCGAAGCATTTGCATGCCTTCGGAAAAGTCCGGATTGAGTTCAAGGGCGCGCTCGATGGCCGCCTTGGCATTTTTTTTCTGGTCGATTTCCATATAGGCCCGGGCCAGATTGTAGTAGAGGTTTTCATCACCGGGAGAGACGGCCAGGGCTTTTTTGTATTCGAGGATGGCCTTCTCGACATTGCCCGATTTGCGGGAGGAAATGCCGGCTTCGTTATAAAAGACCAATACCATCGATCCCAGATCATCGTTGGCCAAAACCAGTTCCCGAAGGGCGGAGGATTCGCCGCGTTCCGTCAGAGAAATCATGGACTTGAGGATTTGCTGATCATCCGGGTTGAAATCGCCTAAGTTGAGCCGCTGGCGAATATCCTCGCTGATTAAAACGTCGGAAATTTCATCCTCCTTGATTTCGATCAACTGGCATAAAAAATCGTAGGAGGTTGAAAAATCATCATCACGGAATTGGACTTTGCCGTAGATATCTCGAAAAAAAGTTGAAAGGGTCAGCTGCCGTTGGAAATTGTTGATGGCCGCCGCCAGACGGGTTTTTTCGTTTTTTGCAACATCGTGCGCGTTGACGAAAGCGTCCAGAACATCCCGGAAAGACGTCAGGCTTGAAAACAGGTTGCCCTCGTTAAGGTTTTTTTTGCAGGCCTCAATCTGACGGACGATCTCAGCGGCAGAGCCAGTCTTTTTGTCATCCATCGTTTCCATGAACCGTGTTTCCTGCTTAGGTATCTGATTTAATATATCAACTGACGAATATCTTTGGCGTCGCGAAATTGAAGGGCGGCGTGTTTTTTGCCGTTTGGATCATCCCATTGACGGATAACTTCGCCTTCGAGCAGCCGCTCGCCTCTTGAAGAGGCAAACTCAATGGCCACCGTAGCGCCTTGAGACGGCAAGAATTCGTTTTTATCGCGCGAAACAATATGCGTGCCGCCTGCGGAAATATCGACAATATGCACTTCAACCTCCTGGCAAAAGGCGCGAATACCGGGAATCAGGTCGAGGCGGACCCTTCGCCAAAGACGCAGGTCACAGCCGAACGGGTCGGACAGCTGTCGGATAATGATCTGATGATCAGGGGTCAGGGATTCGATTCTGGCTTCAAAACCCATGCGCTTTGAAGCTGCGCCTGTCGCGCAATAGGTGAAAAAACTCGGCGACATGAGCTTTGCGCTGTCAACGGAGGGCTTGCTTTGTTCCACGACGAGCAGATTATCTCTTAAGAATTCAATAAAATGAGAGTGCCGGACATCATTTCCCGCAAAGCGCAGATAGATGTCGTCTTTCCCTTTGAGATCCGGTTTAATCAAATCAAGCCTCCTCCCACTGCATGTTTTTTGAATTCGAGGTGCTTCCTTGAGGGTTATACGGCATTTCCGGCGCGGAACTTAAATTTTTTTTGGCGGTTGATATCAAGGGAGGCGCCTCCGGAAGTTTTTTTCAATCAGATAGAAAATTGTTGGGTGAGCTGCGTTTTTTGCCCATCAGTGATCTCCATCACTTTCAGGCCGATGCCGGGGATCGCCAGAGATTTTCCCCAGAGCTGCCGCCAGCGAATTTCGCAGGCGATGGGTGTTTTGTCATCGAGTTCATTGCCAACCATCCAGACGTTTGTCACATTTGACCAGTCCTGGCAGGAAAACAGAAAACAGCCCTTCTTCGAAATATTGACCGTGATTGAGCGTTGGGTTTTTTCCGGGGTCATCTCCGGGGTTGTGCTGAACAAAATGTTGAAGTGGATATTTTTCCGAACGTCGAGGCGAATGGCTCTTGGCGAAAACGGTTTGCACGCAGAGGCGATAAAGTGCTCCAGAGTATCATTTTGGGCTGACGTGTCAGAGAGAGCGTGAATGCTCCCGGTTTGCGGGTCCCATTTTAAATGCACGACGGGAAAAACATCCAGAATGCTCTGCACCACCGCTTTTTCCTCCGGGGAGGCCTTGATGCTGGTGATCAGATCAATCAAAACCCCCTGATAGGATTGGGTGATCATGAATTTTACCAGGTCGGGAAACGTATCGACAATATCCAACGCGATGCCGATGGCTTTGGCCTGAATGATATACGCGTCTCTTGAGGGACCCGCTTTGCTCACAAGAATCAGTCGAATGGCCATGGTGAACGCGCCTCCGCCCGGATAGCTGAAAACAGGGTTATTGATCACAATTGATTAATTTTTTAAAGAAGAACGCCTTTCGTGTCAAGGCATTTCACGTTTCAGGCTTTTTACGTTTTCATGGGGCTTGATTTGCGTTGTAAAATATAATACGACTGCGCCACGTTGAATACGACGCGATAAAATTTGTTTTCCAGGAGGCCTTTGATGTCCAGAAAAGTGAATGCGGAGCTGTTGAAAATTGATCGCCGGATTATTTCCCGCAAGCTCTTGACGGGTGAATTTTCAGAAAAAGATTTGAGTGCGCTTTTGAAAAAACTTCCGGATGTGTCGGAAAATGCTGAAGAAGTGTCCCCGCAGGCCAGCGATCAATAGTGGTTATGCTCATTGATTCCCACGCGCATCTGGAGATGAAGGAATTTGACGCCGACCGCGCCGCCGTGATTGAGCGGGCAAGGCTTGCGGGCGTGTCGGCCATCATTACGGTGGGAACCAATCTTTCGCTCAGTCTGAAAGCCTTGTCCATTGCCCGCCAGTATCCCCACATCTATGCCACCATCGGCGTACATCCGCATGATGTTGCCGGGGCGGACGCTCAGACTTTTGACGAGCTCACGGCGCTGGCCAGTAGTGATCCGAAAGTCGTCGCCTATGGCGAGATCGGCCTGGATTATTTCCGCAATCTTTCTCCCCGCGAAATACAGTTAGCCCAGTTTGCCCGCCAGCTGGACATGGCCGCTTCCCTGAATTTGCCCGTGGTCATTCACGATCGCGACGCCCACGAAGAGACGCTTCGCATGGTTCGGGCGTCAAAAGTTCGCCGCGGCGTATTTCATTGTTTTTCCGGCGACTGGGCCATGGCCCGACAATGCATCGATCTGGGATTTTATCTTTCCGTGCCGGGTGTGGTGACGTTTGACAAATCGCAAAAACTTCAGGAGGTGGTCCGTCAAGCGCCGCTCGATGCGCTCTTGCTGGAGACGGATGCCCCCTATCTGACGCCTGCGCCGCATCGCGGAAAAAGAAACGAGCCATCCTTTATTGTGCATACCGCCCAATGCGTAGCCCGGATCCGGGGGATGGAATGGGAAGAACTGTCCCAGGCCGCCGCCGTCAATACCTGCCGGCTCTTCGGGATAAATCTGCCTTCCGAAATGCAAGCCGGGTGATTTTTCTGGAGAAATCTGATACACGACCCTTCATGACCAACGAAGATTCTCAAAAAAAGAAAGCCGTCGTTTTACTGTCCGGTGGTTTGGATTCCGCCACCGTCCTGGCCATTGCGCAAAATCTTGGATTTGAATGCTGCGCCTTGAGCTTTCGTTACGGTCAGCGCCACAGCGTCGAGCTTGAGGCTGCGGGCCGCATTGCCCGACACTTTGCCGTGGCGCATCATCTGATTGTGGATATTGATCTTCGCTGCATCGGAGGCTCCGCGCTGACGGCGCAACTGGATGTGCCCAAAAGCCGCAGCGTCGAAGAGATGGCCAAAGCAATTCCGGTGACGTATGTTCCTGCCCGAAATACCATTTTTTTATCCTATGGGCTGGCCTGGGCGGAGGTGCTGGGTGCGTCCGACATTTTTATCGGCGTCAATGCGCTGGACTACAGCGGCTATCCTGATTGCCGCCCCGAATATATCGAAGCCTTCGAAAAAATGGCGAATCTGGCCACAAAAGCTGCCGTGGAAGGGCATTCAAACATAAAAATCCGCACGCCGCTGATTGCACTGACCAAGGCCGAGATTATCCGCCGTGGCCTGGAACTAGGCGTGGACTACGCGCTGACGCACAGCTGCTACGATCCGTCGGCCGAGGGCACGGCCTGTGGCCGCTGCGATTCCTGCCTGCTGAGGCTCAAGGGCTTTCGCGAAGCGGGGATGAGCGATCCGGGGAAATACCAAGCGTGAAGGATGGATGGGAAAAAGCTAAAGGCTAAAGGCAATGGGCTATAGGTGAATGGTGGATAGCGCAGGGCGTGCTCCCCTAAATCTTCATGCATACCCGAGATTTGCAAACTGAAATTCGCATATTGACAAGAGCATCTGATTGCTCTATGCATCTGCATCTTTAAAACTCGCTTAAAATATTTTCAAAAGTATATCCTAGGATTATCGATCCAGAGGGAAGGTACAGGATTAAGCAATGGAATTGCGTTCCAAACAATCGGACAAGGCGAAAGCCTTTATCAGCGAGCTGTGCTTCGAGCATGCCGAAGAAGCCT
>CAZSQS010000026.1:0-42330 GCA_964608995.1 uncultured Smithella sp.
ATCGGGGACAAAACATCATTTCATCAAAAACATTCTGTTTTTATTTAATAATATTCAAATATAATCTGTAAAGAAATCCGACACATGCTGCCGAAGCACGCTGCTTATTTGCAGGGAGGATAGCACGCACAAGAACAAGGGGTTGCAACCCCTTGTTCTAAGAGCAATTGATTTACTAGCCGCGCCTTTTGTCCCGTCTGCTTCGTTTCATGATGTTCGTCGTTCGCGGCAGCGGCCGCAGATTTTGAAAAACCTTCCATTGGCCTTGTTCCCCGTTTAAAATGTAAGTTTGGTGGTTAGTGGCTCGATAGGGATGCACATATTCTTCCGCGTTTTGATCAAACCACCGCAGATACCAATATTCAACGGTATTGACCAAAGCGCTGTCACCATTGATTTCCTTTACATTTATATTCAAGAGCCGCTTGGTAGATGGATTCCAGGTATTATTGATAATCCACCCTCTTTGACGATGCCACGTTAAAACATTTACGATTTCCTTCAAGGCCGGGCTGTCCGTCACAAACCACTGTTTCAATTCGTCCAAGCAAATTTCCGGCAAGTTCAGGTAGGCGCGAAATTCCGCGTCGATGGATTCCGCCACGACACGTTCGATATATAGAGGTAGCTGATGCACATCATCCGGTTTTTGATAATCGCCTGCCAAATCGCGCACCAAAAGACAATAGCCGGAAAGACACGGGTAATCTTTGAAGGCGTTCAATCCATATCTACCCAAATCGGATTTGTGGAAAAGGGTGAACACATAGTCGATCGTTCTGCCCGCCCGCGCATAGAAACAACGCAGCTTATCTTCAATTTCAAACTTGAACTGTGCTGCCTGAACAGGCGAAAGATTATCAAATGGCGAAGAGGCATCAGGCGTAAGCAGACGCCGCGCAATGGCTTGAAAATATTGCCACTGTTTAGCCTGGGGTTTACCGGCAACGGATTTTGTTTGCAGCAATTGATCCAGCGCATCCTGAATGCTTTGCTGTTGGGCATAAATTTCGTTTAGATTGAGATACTCCATGCCGTTAATCTCCAATCAACATTTCCAATTGGAACATAAACACATAATATCATTATTATAATTTGAACTCAAGCACGATATATGTCACGATAAGAGCACGGGCTGAGTTATGTGTGAACTTCAATTTTGTCCAATAAAAGGAGGTGTTCTATGGCTAAATGTTTCATTACGGGAATGGAAGTGCCTATTGAGAAAACCTATCTGATGAACCTGGGGGCGGCGAATCAGGCCTTGAAAGATATGCGCCGTCGCGTCGCTTCACTGGAACGGATGATTGAGCAATTGGGCGCAAATGATGATGTTGAAAAATATGATGTACGTTTGCGAACCATGATTGGGCGCAGGGAAAGACGGCTGGTCTGTGAAACGGTGGCTAACGCCATGGCCGCTGTCTATCCCGAAAAAAATTTATTTATTGCTTTTCAGGAATGGCGGCGCAGAAAGGAAAAGATATCCAACAGCATCCGGGGCCAAAAATAATAATTGGAACCGGGTGTATCATTGCGGAGGGATAGAAATCATGAAGAACCACCCCAAAATAATCGCCATGCTGGGCGGCGCGCAAACAGTGACCGACCTTGCTTTGCGCAAAACGTTAAAATTGAAACACCCTTCAGACCTTGTCATTATTCTTGATTACACCGGCAGAGGCGCAATGATGCTTGGCGATACGAACAAAATGGGACTTCTCCACCACGCCGTCACCTGGTATGACCTGGCCAATCGGCAGCGCCCCGCCGCCTTGTTTGCTGTTTCCGAATCCGGTCATTTACGAATGATTATCACACGGGCGCTGCGCTTGATTCGCGAGGTCGCCCAAAATACATTATCCGACGCGACAATTGAATGGGCGGCAGCCGCGGCGTCAAGGCTTTCGCAAAACAGCATGGTCACACTCAATGCCCTTTATAAATCGCTTGCATCAACGGATGTGCGGCGCTGGTTTCTCGATGCCCCAAATCATCCAAATGATCTGTCAAATTTACTGGAAATGCTTGCCTGGGCGCTTCGCTTTCCTTCCGTCTACGCCATATCGGAAGGAACAAACCAAATCAACCTCAAACAGGTTTTGGAATCCACGACATTTCTCTGGGTCGAAATGCTGACGGAGCATTTTGAGCGGCATGAATATTACCTTGCCGCCGGTCTCATGGAAATAGCCATTGAAGATGCCGTTCGATCTTTTAAGGAGCCGCAAGCTAATAGTCTAAAAAACCGTTCCGTATGCATCACGCACCTTTTCCCACCTTTCGCGCATGCCGCAGTGATACCGGTCTGGATCAAAGAAACATCCGATGCCGTTAGGCATACAGGGGTCTTTTCACTTTATGGCGACAAATCGCTGCATCCCTCCCAGTTGTCATGGATTCAAGAATCATCCGAGGTCTGGATTGCGGGAAAAACACAGACGCTCCAGGCGGCCGCGCACCACCACTGGCTCACCGAACATGAAATCAGCCACATCAATAAACTGGATGCGGGCAACCTATGGATTCGAGCCAACAAAGTGAACCAGTTTATTGTAGCCAAGACGCGCACGATGAAGGCAATGATTAGCGACGGCCATCAATTGCGGCGAAATACCACATTACGATTCCATCCATCATCGGTTATGCAAATGTCATCGGCGATGCCGCCCGAACAAAAACCCCGCGTGCGCGACAACCTTTATCAGCAACTTTGCGATATTGAATTCCTGCGATTGGGGTGGTCCAAAATTCATTCTAACAATAAGAAATCGCACGGGTGCGATCAGATCACAATTCCGATGTTTAAAGAGAATCTTGAAAACGAACTGGCACAGCTTCAAAAAGAACTGGTTACTCACAATTATCACTGCCGTCCGCTACGGCGATGCAACATTAAGAAACCCGACGGCGGCATACGTGAACTGGGCATTGCCTGCATACGCGACCGCGTTGTCCAGTCCGCCTGCCTTATGCTGATTGAACCCGTTTTTGAACCTTTGTTTAGCCGATACAGCTTTGCTTTCCGGCCGCACAGAACGACCCATCAGGCAATCGCAATGGCGCGCAGTTATATCTCCAAGGGTTTTGAATGGGTTGTCTGCGCCGATATCCACAAGTGTTTTGACAACATTGACCATGACGTTCTGATGGATAAACTCGCTGAACGTGTCGGGGATCAGGAGATTTTAAAATTAATTCGTCATTGGCTTGAAGTTGATGTTCTTCATTTCCGTGACGCCATACCGCCTCTGGCTGGCGTGCCGCAAGGCGCTTCATTATCGCCGCTCTTGGCGAACATCTATCTGGATTCTCTCGACAAGCATTTTGAGGGACTGGACCGGCGTTATATACGCTACGCCGACGACATTATATTGCTGACTCAAACGGAAGATCAAGCGCGCGAGGGCCTTCAAATTCTAGAAAATTATCTTATCCAACCGCTTCAATTGCGGTTGAAACCGGCAAAGACCCACTTAACGCACGCGTCGGAAGGCTTCGACTATCTGGGTTTTCACATCACGAATAACGCCATTGAGATTCGTCAAAACAAAATCGACTCCGTTCAGGAGTTAGTGCGACGTCAGATTGTCATTCTTGGCAACGCTGCTTCAAATATGGAGAATCGCGTTGAAGCCATGTTAAGAATCAACGCCGTTGCAAGAGGCTATCGCAACTACTTCTTATTGTCCGGTGAAAGCAGGATTATCGAACAAATGAGATTTCTTGACGGGCAAGTCGAAATGATGGGCAATTTCTATTTGCCGCCTGCGATCAAGGATGATCCCGCGTGGATATGCCGGGAACGTTTCTGCCTGGCTGCATCAATAGAAGACATAGAAACTCTTGTGGAAACCGAAGAGAGGAATGCTTCGACGTCAACGGGTTATCCGAACCATCATGACCAGGGACATCCGGGGGGATGGCTGGTGAAAAATGAATCGATGCAAGATTTTGGCGAACAAAAGCCGTCTATGGTCGTTGAAGACCAAAGCGACGAGACGGAGGATAACTCAAAATATCACGGCACCTATATTGAAAACGGCGACCGCCTCTATGTATTAACACACGGTTGCTATCTGACGGCGCAGGATTCGGATCTCGTCATAAAGAAGAACAAGGAAGAGATATATCGCAGACCGCTTGGCGAACTTGGGCTCCTGTTTCTCCAGGGTTTTGGCATGAACATCTCCATAAGCCTTCAACTTAAACTTGCCGAAATGGATGTTCCCGTCGTTTTTGCCCCACGAACCGGCGCGCCTTTGGCAGTTCTCAATCCCGTCCATTCAACCAAATCCTCCTTGCGCTGCCAGCAAGTTCTGAGAAGGAATGACCCCGACGTTGTGACCGCAGGCTTGCATATGATTGCCGCTAAAGTGGGAAATCAGGCCGCCGTCTTAAAATATTTCTCCAAATATAGAAAAAAAACCAATCTTGAAATGGGATGGCGATTGATGGAATCCGCGGAAAAACTGATAAAGATAAAAGAAGTCATTCGTCATCTCGGTGTGGATCATCCGGAAATTCGAACGGTTGCCAGAGGATACGAGGGACAAGCGGCGGCGATGTACTGGAATCAAATTTTGGCTTTTGTTCCCGAAGCAATGGAGTTTTCCGGAAGAATGACCCATTCGGCAAAAGATGTTTTCAATCAGTGTTTAAACTATGCCTACGGCATTCTTTACGGCGAAGTTTGGCGCGCCATTGTGAAAGCCGGTCTCGATCCCTACTTTGGGTTGATTCACGGGGCAAAACGCAACCAGGGAAGTCTTGTTTTTGATCTCATCGAGGAATTCCGTGCTCCCTTTGCAGATCGCCTTGTAATTGGAATGTTTGGCCGCAATTTTCAACCGGAAATTGGAACGCATGGTTTCCTTAAAACCCGAACGCGCAAACAACTGGCCATCGGTTTTTCCAAAAAGTGGCAAAAGAAATTCAATTGGCGTTCTCGCGAATGGACGCCCGCGGGCATTCTTGAAGCGCAAGCCGTCAGCCTGGCCAACCTGTTTAACCGCAAAGGAAATTATCAGCCGTACCGCATGAGGTGGTAAGGCCATTTAAGACTTCCCCACCAGCGGCGTTATCTTCTTCTGGGATGTGTCAGGCGTAACAAACGCTTAATTTTGTCCGCCTGCCACATAAACCGCTTTTTTTATTGACCGTTTATTACCTTCTCGTTGTTTGTTCTGAGAAAACATTCCGTAAACAATATCGGATAAAATTATCTTGACAATGATCCGGATGATCTTGTACGCTTCCTTAAACTGGAATGATTCCGAAGTGAGAATAGCCATGAAAGAAGACCTGATCGGTCAATTAAAGGAAAAAGGCCTGAAGATCACAACGCAGCGCCTGGCCATCATTAATGCGCTGGTGGACAATCGGAATCTGCATCCCGGCGCGACGCTCATCTACGACGAGGCCCGGAAAAAAGCCCCGCATGTGAGCCTTTCAACAGTTTACGCAACACTAAAAGAATTTTGCGAAAACGGCCTGATCAAGCAACTGGAATTCGACCGGATGGAAAACCGCTACGACGTCGATCCGTCCGATCATATCAACCTCGTTTGTAAACGATGCAGTGCGATTATTGATTTTCAGATTCCGAAGACGATTGAAGCAAAAGATATTGCGCGTAAAACCGGCTTTGTCGTGACGGACATCCGGATGGAATATTCCGGATACTGCCGCGACTGCCTGAAGCGCCCCGATTAATGATGCAAAGCTTCCGGGGCTAAAAAATTAACAATTAATGCTCAACTCGGAATTATTCCAAATAACTTAGTACTGACAGCGCAACGGGAAGAAACAATTTAACCGATTTTCAAAAACGAAAGGAGGGGAAATTATGACCGAGGAAAGTAAATGCCCGGTGACGGGCCAGATGCGCAAACCCATTTCCGGCGGCGGTACATCCAACCGCGACTGGTGGCCGAATGCATTGAACCTGAAAATTCTTTCTCAGCACACGCATAAAAGCAATCCTCTGGGCGTGGCGTTTAACTACGCCAAAGAATTCAAAAAACTGAATCTCAACGCCATCAGGAAGGACCTCTACGCCCTCATGACCGACTCGCAGGAGTGGTGGCCGGCCGACTGGGGCCACTACGGCGGGCTTATCATCCGCATGGCCTGGCACAGCGCAGGGACCTACCGCATGGGCGACGGCCGCGGCGGTGCGGGAACCGGCAATCAGCGCCTCGCGCCACTGAACTCCTGGCCCGATAACGTCAACCTCGACAAGGCGCGCAGGCTTTTGTGGCCCATCAAACAAAAATACGGCAAAAAAATCTCCTGGGCCGATCTCATGATTCTGGCGGGCAACTGCGCGCTCGAATCCATGGGCTTTAAAACGTTCGGCTTTGCCGGTGGCCGCGTGGACGTCTGGGAACCGGAAGAAGACATCTACTGGGGCTCGGAAGACAAATGGCTGGGTGATAATCGCTACTCCGGTGAGCGAGATCTGGAAAACCCGCTGGCCGCCGTCCAGATGGGGCTTATCTACGTCAACCCCGAAGGCCCCAACGGCAACCCTGATCCGGTTGCCTCCGGCCGCGACGTACGTGAAACGTTTGCGCGCATGGCCATGAACGATGAAGAAACCGTCGCGCTGGTCGCGGGCGGACACACCTTCGGTAAGTGCCACGGCGCAGGGCCTGCAACCCATGTGGGGCCTGAACCGGAAGGCGCGCCTCTGGAACAGCAAGGCCTGGGCTGGAAAAGCAGCTTCGGCAGCGGCAAAGGCGGCGATACGATTTCGAGCGGCATCGAAGGAGCATGGAAGCCCAACCCGACGAAGTGGGACATGGGCTATCTGAAAGTGCTTTTCAAATACGAATGGGAACTGGTCAAAAGCCCAGCCGGCGCGAATCAGTGGCTGGCCAAAAATGTGGAAGAGGAAGACATGGTGGTCGATGCGCATGATTCTTCGAAAAAGCGACGCCCGATGATGACCACGGCGGATCTGTCGCTGCGCTTCGACCCGATTTACGAACCGATCTCGCGCCGCTACCTGGCTAATCCGAAAGAATTTGCGGATGCCTTCGCCCGCGCGTGGTTTAAGCTGACTCATCGCGATATGGGCCCTCGCTCGCGTTATCTTGGCGTGGAAGTACCAAAAGAAGCGCTGATCTGGCAGGACCCGGTTCCGGCCGTCAATCATAAATTAATTAACAAATCGGACGCCAATGCACTCAAGAGCAGGATTCTGGCATCGGGCCTCACCGTATCCGAACTGGTCTCAACTGCCTGGGCGTCCGCTTCCACGTTCCGTGGCTCCGACATGCGCGGCGGCGCCAACGGGGCGCGCATTCGTCTGGCGCCCCAAAAGGACTGGGACGTCAACGAACCGGCAAGGCTGGCCAAAGTGCTCAAAACGCTTGAGCGTATCCAGAAAGCGTTCAATAAAGAACAGGATGGCGACAAAAAAGTATCGCTGGCCGATTTGATCGTTCTGGGCGGGTGCTCGGGCATCGAGCAGGCCGCGAAAAACGCCGGTTACAAAATTGCAGTCCCCTTCTCGCCCGGCCGTATGGACGCCTCGCAAAAACAGACCGATGCGGATTCATTTGGCGTTTTGGAGCCGAAAGCCTGCGGCTTCCGCAACTACTCGAAGAAAAAGTACGCGGTCTCGGCCGAGGAGATGCTGGTGGACAAGGCGCAGCTTTTAACACTCACCGCCCCGGAAATGACGGTATTGATTGGCGGCCTGCGCGTGCTGGGCGCCAACTTCGGCGGCGCGCCGCACGGCGTTTTCACGAAAGAGCCAGGCACGCTCACCAACGATTTCTTCGTCAATCTGCTCGACATGGCTACCGAATGGAAGGCGACGGAAAATGACGCGGACGTATTCGAAGGGCGAGACCGTAAAACCGGCAAGCTCAACTGGACCGCGACACGCATTGATCTGATTTTCGGCGCAAACGCCCAGCTTCGCGCCATCGCGGAAGTCTATGCCTGCGCGGATGCGCAGGAAAAGTTTGTCAACGATTTTGTGGCGGCGTGGAACAAAATTATGAATCTGGATCGCTTCGATCTGGCGTAATGTAAATAAACAAATTGGAGGAGATAAAAAATGTCGAAAACTGAAGACGCGTTAAAAGAAGCTTTTGCAGGAGAATCACAGGCGAACCGCAAATATCTGGCTTTTGCGGCCAAGGCCGACTCGGAAGGATTTCCCCAGGCCGCCAAACTGTTTCGGGCCGCGGCGGAGGCGGAAACCGTGCATGCCCATGCCCATTTAAAGGCGATGAAAGGCATTCGTTCCACGAAGGAAAACCTGGCCGAAGCCATTGCCGGTGAGACCCATGAATTCAAAAGCATGTATCCGGACATGATCGATGCGGCCAAGGCCGAAGGCCATAAAGAGGCGGAGCGCTCTTTCAACTTCGCCAACGAAGTGGAAAAGATTCACGCCGGCCTGTATCAGAAGATGCTCGATCATCTGGAGAGCGCAAAAGAAACCTACAGCTATTATGTCTGTCCGGTGTGCGGCTACACGGTGGAAGAAGAAGCGCCTGAGACCTGCCCGGTTTGCGGCGCCAAGGGAAAAATGTTTAAGAAAGTCGATTAATTCTATTAAACAAGGAGGTTCACCATGGCACAAAGAAACGAAATTTTTAAATGCGACGTATGCGGTCACATCGTGGCCGTGCTGCACGATGGCAAGGGCGAACTGGTCTGCTGCAATCAACCCATGAAAAAGTTCACGGAAAACACAGTGGATGCGGCCAAAGAGAAGCACGTTCCGGTCATTGAAAAAGTGGCAGGCGGCGTCAAGGTCAAAGTCGGAGCTGTTAATCACCCGATGGAAGAAAAGCACTACATCGAATGGATTGAAGTCATCGCGGACGGCAAAGCCTATCGTCAGTTTTTAGCGCCGGGTCAGGCCCCCGAAGCGGTTTTCATGATCGAGGCCGCCACAGTGACAGCGCGGGAATACTGTAACCTGCACGGCCTGTGGAAGGCGTAAAACCATCAAAGAAAGGGAGATTCATGGCCAAGTTATACCGATGCGAAATATGCGGCGATGCCTACATCGGCTTTGCGCCCCCGCCCAACTGTCCGTTTTGCGGGGCGCATATCGAGCACATCAAGGAAGCAAAAGAAGCGCAGGTGAATTTTGACGTTGAGCTCACCGCAAAAGATCGCGCCAATGCCGAACACGCCCTGAAGGTGGAACTCAGCAATGCCGCCTTCTATATGTGCGCGGCGGGTCAGACGGATGATCCGGAAGGAAAGATTTTATTCAAGGCGCTGGGCAAGATCGAGGCTGAGCATGCCTCCATCTGGAGAAAAGTGCTCAAGCTTGGCGCTGTCGCACCGGGAACGGATGCGTGTCACACGCTCAATGTCGAAAACCTCAGGGAATCCCACGCGCGGGAAACCCGGGCCATCGACTTCTACCGCAAGGCGGCCGCCGAGTCGGATCACCCCAGGCTTCGGCAAATCTTTGCGGCGCTGGTGGACATCGAAACCGACCACCTGCACCTGTCTGAAGCAAGACTTCAGTAAATCAACCCTTTGGGAACCGGGGAGGGGGGCTTACGCCCCCCCCCGGGGACCAGGAAATAATCCGTTTTGGGACATTGCGCTATTTCTTTTCTTTACAATACACTGGACCGTCGGCTGTCTGTGAACAAAAATTAGTTCTGCCTTCGCATTTTGCAAGCCAAGAGTTTGTCACCATTGACATGCATAACGTGAGAAGGCGGAATGTGCTGATAGGGTCTGTCCGATTTTAATCGCAGCACGATCAAGTATCCCGAAGGCAGACGTCTCTTTATTTTCTGCCGGTAACTGCTAACCGGAAACCGTCAACCGTAGTTATTCACCTTGTCAAAATGTACTTGCCGTTCGAGTAGCGGAAGAACATGGGGTAGCGCTTGCAACCTAAATCATCTTTTTTGTTTATGTAATTGATTGAAATTGCGTGTGTAAGACCGGATCTTCTTAAGCTCACAACTTTTTTATTATCTTCCAGATGAAAATCAACACTGTGAACATCCAGCCCAACTAATTCCATGTTGTTGTCTTTCATATCGCTGATGGTTTCGGATAATGATTCACGCATGCGGGCTGCGGTTGTGCCCGGTTCCCGGTAAAACGCAAGATCTGTCTCGCGGTTGCGTTCTTCAAACATGGGAAGGATAGATTCGATGTCCTTTTTTTCAAGTGCGTCATAGATTTTCTTATATTCGGTAAACAATGGCATCATGGCCTTGCTGTATTCATTATCATCCTTACAAGTGATTTGATAATTCGTTATCTCATCACTACCGAAAAACGCCCAAAGCGGCAAAGACGACGGAATATTGATCTTGCGCTCTACAATTAAGGCTCCTTCGAAGGTCTTTCTAGGTACGACAACTGCATCATAAACTTGAACGTCGCCGTCTTTATCCGCCATAAATGCTTTAGCCGATGCATACATGCCGGATGGACTGCTACCGCTAACATGTGACTGATTTTCATCTTTATCGCCGCTGAAGTTCAGCGTGGCAATGGTGTAGACCTTATCCGGGTCCGACAGGTCATGGACGGTCAGCGAAAGACGAACATAGCTGTTCGGATTCAATGTTGCGCCTCGTTTTGATGGGAATACGTTAACTCCTATTGTGTTTTCACCGGAACGTATCCAGTGATTGACTGGCAGAACAACGGAGGTCTGGCCGTCTTCGCCAACATCAAAAATCACCGTCACGCCATTAACTTTAATATAATGAGTTGTCCCGAATACATCGACTTTCAATTGAAATACAGGCCTCTTCTGTAAAATGCTCATATGCTTACCTTTCGTTTTATCCTTTGGCTTTTCTTTTGTGCATCCGATGATGGGGAAACACAAGATGATGGCAACTGTGATTATAATGGTTCTTGCACAAAGTCGTTTTATATCAGATATCCAATTTCGCAATGCCAACTCCTTTCTCTTTGTCTTTTTCATTGCTCCATTCAGGCCATGTGCGGGGTTCCAATAGTACATGGCTGCCGCTTTTTTCCTCTCTTCGGGTAAATACTTTTTCGGCACTTGTCTCTTCGCCATATCGCCCGACCCCGGAATTGCCTGATTTTTTATCTTTAATATTCGGATTCTCCTCCACACACACTTCCGCATAATACAAATAGTAGATCGTCGCGCCGGTGAAGATGAATTCCCCGCCGACGGCGGGTTTGCCTTCGGCGGTGGTGGCGAAAAGATCCATGACGCCGCCGATGCCTTCGGTTTTGCTGCGCGCACCTTTGAGTTCGAATCCCACGCCCACGGTGATTTTAACATAAAATATCTTCGCTTCCGCCCTGACCTTTCCTATCAGGCTCACTGTCAACGAGACGGATCGCTTGGCGGTTTTGTCGCCTTCGGTGCTGAGCCATTTATCTTTCGCGTTCTTTTTCCACGCCAGCGTTGCCGCCACCTGACCGGAGATAATCAGGTTGAGCTCCACGATGGCCGAGGCGGATACTTTTTTATTGTCGAAGCCCTTGGCTGCTTTTTCACGCACCATGGTCAGAAACGAGGAAATACCCGGCGCACGACGGATCAACACCTGAAGAATATCCACATGCACATCCGCGCCGATGAGCGGATCGAGCTTGAAGTCGATCTTCCCGCCGAAATCCACATCGTAATACCCCCTGGATTCCAGCAATTCAACGTCAGCGCCAAGGGACACCTTTGATTTGAGCTGAACCTTGACGATTTTTCCGTATTTTTTATTTTCTTCTTCGGCTGCGCCGGTGAGGGCGTCGATTCCCCGGACAACACTTCCGGCGGCGGCGCCCAGTTTTGGGAAATAGTCTTCAATCTTTCCTTTTTTGAACTTCCAGGTTGAATCTCCGATGTAATAGCCCAGTTCGCCTTCCAGAAACCAGGCATCGAGAAAGCCTTCCATCCTTCCTGTTTTACGTTTTGCGGCATCGGGATTGTAACCGAAACTGATTTTCCCCCACGATTTGAAAGGCGGGAAGGAATGAATCGTGGCGCGCCGGGAACTTCCGGAGGAACATCCCCGCGTGGAAATGATGTATTCTTCCGGAACCAGGGCATCAGAATCGGGGATAAGGAAGCGCTTTACAAAAAGGCCGAAGCGGTCCGTCATCCGGGTGGTCTTGTACTTTACCTTAAATTGGTGCGGGCTCTTCCAGGTTTCGTTGCCGCCATTGATTTGGATGGCGGGGCACCCCCCTTTCCCATAGCCGCAAGTTCCTGCAAAATTGACGGTTATTTCGTCAAATTTATTCTGTTCGGACACCACCTGCAACAGGTAGCGCGCCCCATCCGTCGGTTTCCCGCCCAGCACATCGAGCACATAACCACGTTTGCCGTGTCCGCACTGCACTGTAAATAAGGTCAGCGCGCATTCGGGGATGACGGCGGCAGCGGCAAACAGGGTATGATCGGTCAGGACTCTGACCGGTTCGACGGCGCCCGTACCTGTGCCGAAGCTTCGGGCCAGTTGGGGGTTTTCCACCAGGGCTTCGCGGTTTCTCGAGACGGTTTGGGTAAATTCGTCGCCCAGTCGGCTTTGTTTGAGGCCAAGTTGCAATTCGGTTGCGCCTTCGTCTCCTTTTGTCTTGAGGCGCTCGACGCAGGCTTCCAGAATGCCGCGATAGAGCGTGGCCAAACCCTCGGCCAGACAATCCGAGGCCTTGAACACATCGCCGTCGCCATATATTTTGATGCGGCCATGCCTGCCATCGGATTCGCCCCAGGCGAAGCGGACGCCACGTTCCAGGCTGTGTGACGCCTCGCGCAGGCGTGCGCCCATTTCCTGACCGGTGAACGGCAGGCAAAGCGCCTCGCGAATCCAGTCTCCCGACGAGAAGGCATAAGACGGCACACGAGCAACCGGGCCAAACGGCATACGCATTCCGGGCCCGTCGAGATCCCAGCCCGAAGCGAAACCCACGCAGTTTTCCATGATGTTATAGACCAGCACACGAAGTAACGCAGGTGTGGTTTGACCCACAGGCAGAATTACACCCGTCTCCCGGCGAACAAGGGATTCCACCTTGCCGTGCGAGGCAAACCAAATGGCGCTTCGCACGCGTCCCGCGCGTTTTTGATTTCCGGAACGGTCAAACCCGTCATAACGATGAAACAGGGACATTATATATCCTTTCCCCATCCGGCGTATGTTATTCGGTCGAAATAATTGAAAGACGCGTCTGTTTAGTATGAGAATCAAGGGAGTGTCAATATTTTTTTGACGTTCGGCCGATTGGCAGGGTGTAGGGAACGGTTTAAAACCGTTCCCTACCGCGATGCGTCAGGGTATTGCCTTTCCGAAAATGTCGTGGCGATAGGTTCAAATACATTTCTTCGGGCAATATTTTTATTTTGATTTTTTTGCCTTGAAACAGGCAGGCTCTGAATTGTGACAAAAATAGGCAATTCTTACCGTTTGACCTTCTTTCACCAGAATTCGGGTTGAACCGATATGCGGACTATATTGCAGCATGATTTCCTGTTGATGGTGATGGTGGTCGATCCAGGTTACTTTGACCATTGCCGATCCAAGGCCCTTTTCGCAGCACTCGCCATCACTGGTCTCAGATACCCCACATCCCCATTTTTTGTTATTGTCTTGCAAACAACTGTGCAGCTGATCGGGAATAACAACCTCAACTTTTCCATTATCCAGGCAATAGGCTTGACTATAAGCGCTTGCCACGACAATCAGCTTCATTTTTTCAAAACGTTCTTTCATCGCTTGCAGCAACAATTCATGGTCCTTCACGTTACGCACTGCTTTTTGAAAATCCGATGATAAAATTGGAGGGGATATAAGAAATCCCCTCGGCGGTTTGCCTGAAAAAAAATTATTACGAAAATGCCGTCCAAATCCAATATTCGAATTTCCACAAAGCAACATCCCTTCGTCCAGACATCCCGGACAGGCGCTTTCAATTATTTCCAGCTCTGAGGCATTCAAAAATACATTGCCCGCCCATCCGGCTTGCGCACACATAAAAACCGGTATAAAAAATACAGCAATATAAATGGACAATAATAATTTCTTCAATTTAACCTCCAAAACCATATTGGATTTGCCGACCAATATGCATCATTGTTATAAGCAGCGCCGTCTTTCCAAAGACCAATATGACCTTGCCCGGCATATGTCGGGATATTCATGTAGCAAATGACGCCATTCCCCAACGGATTGCCTGCTGAACCGCCTGCCCAATCCTGGTTCGGACGCCCCCATTTTCTTCTTAAACATGCGGCTAAATCCTGCGCACCCGATATCAGAAATCTCTCGTGAATTTCTTTGCCGTAAATTCTGAAGTCATCCTCAATCGTTGGATCAGCGGCGATTAAAGCCATGCTTAATCTGATCGCACATGTATTTGGATATACAGAGGATATTGATTTTTTGTAATGCCGTTCAACAGCCGAAAAATTAGGCCTCATAAACACGTCCCCCCCATGCGACTTCTCGAATTACTCTGATTTTTAAAAATTTAGAGAAATGATTTTAAACATATTTATTTTGGGTACCTTTTTAGCAAATGTACCCTCTTTGTCAAGTTGAAATTAACAACCCCTCTGACTTATGCTTCGTTCTGAACCCGCCTAAACGGGGGATTAAAACGCCACAGTCAGATGATCGTTTTCCTGAATGAGCACCGTGCGCGCGACGCCGCCGACTTCAATGCGGTGGCGGCCGATCACCAGCTTTTTCGAAAGGGGCGTCTGCCCGATTTCCACGCCGTTGAGGCTGACGGTCAGCCCCGGCCGGGCGGAGGTGATCATGACCATTCCACCGCTGGGGATCACTTCGTTGAGCGTCAGCAGTTTGTTCTTTTCGATCACAATTTCTTTTTCGGCGGAGCGGTAAAACCCGGGCTGCTCTACTGCAATTTTGTGGCTCCCGGTGGGAATGTTCTGAAAAACAAACGGCGCAGTCCCGATTTTGACGCCGTCGAGATAAACCTCAGCCGTTTCGCTGGTGTAAATGTCGAGTTTGCCGACGCCGCTTTGCAGCAGGATGATTAAAAAAATGATCACGCCCGCCATGATCAGGACGCCACCGCCGACGAGGATGTATTCTCTGCGCTTGATTCGGTCTAAATCGTCGCGGGCGCTGTTGAGCACGAAAGACGCTTCCTGTAAGTCCGGATTTTCCGTAAGCGCCATTTGAGAAAGTTTGATGGAATGCATCAGACGGCGCTTTTTTTCCGTTGTGCGCTCCTGTTTCGATTTCTCCCACTCCGCCCGGGCTTCCTGCAAATAGGCTTTGTCCTTGCGGGGCGACAGCAGCCGGTCCACCGCTTCTTTAAACGCCATGGCGGTGGTAAAGCGGTCTTCCGGAGATTTGGCCATGGCCTTGAGGATGATGCGGCTTAATTCCGGCGAGATCAGGGGATTGAGCTCCTGCGGGGGCGTGGGAATGTCCGTCACATGCATCACGGCAGTTTGCATGGCGTCATCGCCGTTGAAGGGGACCTTTCCGGTCACCAGACGATACAGAGTCACTCCCGCGGAATAAATGTCCGACCAGGGGCCTGTCGCCTCTCCCTTGACCTGCTCCGGTGAGATATACGCGGGCGTACCGATCCAGTTATCCTGGAGGTTTTTGGCTTCCTCTCCGGTGCCACCCACGATGCTTGCAATGCCGAAGTCGGTGATTTTGACCCGGCCATCGTCGGTCAGAATAATATTCCCCGGTTTAATGTCGCGATGGATAATGTTGTGCTGATGCGCGTAATTCAGGCCGGCCAGGACCTCTGACATAATCCGCAGGGCTTCCTCAATGGATACTTTTTCTTTCTCCGCAAGCAGCTCAGCGAGGGCTTGTCCTTCGATGAATTCCATCATCAGCGTCAGATCGTCATTGCTGAAATCAATCACCCCAACGATGTTGGTATGATTGAGACGACCCAACAGCCTCGCCTCTTTCTCGAATCTGCTTTTAATCCTGTCATTATCCATAAATCGGGACTTGAGCTTTTTGGCGGCAACCCGCCTCCCGACGGATAACTGGTACGCTTCGTAAACATCGGCCATCCCTCCCTTGTTGGAAATCAGGCCGACAATTTCAAAACCCTGAATTTGCACGATGCTTTCAATCGTTGTTTCATTATCGGACATTATTCATCCTGAATGTCTTCTAAATTGATGCTATTTGTGTATTTTTTAAGTCATTCCTGCAGGATCAGTTCTCCCGCCGGTTATATATCGTCATTCTGTCGCCGTTTCTTGATTTTTTTATTCAACAGGCGTAATCTTCGCCCATGTCATTTCAAAAAGTGATTTCACCCCTTGTGATCATCGGTCTGGCCTGGGTAGCGGCTTTTTGCATCAGCTCATGCGTGCCTGCCTCCTTAATCAAGGGGGATGAGGCCCACGATCTGCGGATGTCCGCGCAGCAAGGCGACGCAAACGCTCAGGTTCTGATCGGAGAAAAGTATGAATTTGGCGCGAGCGTGCCCGCCAATTTGATGATGGCCGTCCAATGGTATGGGCTGGCCGCCAGGCAGGGACACCCGGATGCGCAGTTGTATCTGGGCCTCCAGTATGAGCGGGGGGAAGCCCTCCGCAGAAACTCAGCCGAAGCGTTGACATGGCTCTTCAAAGCCGCCGAACAGGGCCAGCAACGAGCTCAGCTCATGCTTGCGGTCATGTATCTGAAGGATAAAGGGCACAGGCGGGAATTTGCAAAGAAAATCAGAGGCTACCGGCAAGGCGCGGAAAGAGGAAATGCCGCCATGCAGTACTGTCTGGGCTGGGTGTATGACACGGGTGCAGGCCTGCCGGTCAATCCACCCGAAGCGCTGAAGTGGTATCTTAAATCGGCCCGGCAAGGCTATGCAAAGGCCGCGCTCACCCTGGGCAGCATCTATCTTGAGGGGAAAAAAACGCCTGCCAATGTTCAAGCGGCTCAGACCTGGTTTCTCAAAAGCGCCGAGGCGGACATTGAAGGCCGGGTCAGGCTATGCCAGTTGTACAAGACGGCGGGCGCCTCGCCGGACAAGAGCGCGGAAGCCTCAACCTGCGTCGAGACGGTTTTACAAAACGCCGATGCGACGCTTCGGTCCGACATCAACCGCCGCCGCATGATTTTGGATGCGGAAAAAGAAAGGCATCCCGTCGTGGCACTCAGGACCTGCCGGCGTCTGGCGGATGTGGATCCGGCGTATGGCAATGTTTCGCAAACCTGCGCGGCGCTTGCCGGACAAATCGGCGGACAATGGCATTCCACGTTTCTGGCGGCCGAATCGGCGCTGGCGCAAAAGGACGAAAACGGGTTCCGGGAGGCGTTGTCGGGGCTTTTGACCCCCGAGAACGACGAAGAGCGGTTGCGGCGGCTGATCGTATCGGCCTGGCGAGGGATCGAAGAAGAAACCCGCGCCAGGGAAAAGATGATTCGGGATTTGCTCCGGCCGATAGAAGCCGCCGAGCGCTCCGCCGCTTTCCGCAAGAAAAATGCCGAGCAGATTTCCAGGCTCATTTCGGCCTTCAACGCCGCCGTGGCCTCCGGTCTTGCCGATCATCCCGCCGATCCCGCACTGGCTTCACTTGCCCGCAAAGGGAAAAATGTCATCGCCTCCCTCCAGCAAAAGATGAGGCCACCGCGTGAGGTGGACGAAAAGCCCCTCTCCGACCTTCCGGACGAAGACGAGGTTGAACCGGGAGAAGACGAGTACAAGGAAGCCCACGCACTGTTTGGCAAGGGAAACTTTGAAGAAGCGGCGAACCTTTTTGAGAAGACCACCAGAATCCGGGGCTCCCGGCATATCGCATCGGCCTATCTTTACCTGGGCATTATCCATCTGGCGCGGATCAACCCGGCCCATGTCCATGAGGCCAGAAAACGCCATTTGAAGGGATTGGCCTGCTTCCAGAATGCACTGCGGTTTGAAAGCGCCATTGCCCTGCCCGAGGGGTTTGATAAATATCAGCCGGTGTTCGACGAAGCAAAAAAACGTCTGCATGAGTAACAACGTCCTGTTTATAAACCTTGCCCTCCAGATACGGGGCTCTTCCCGTGGCAAGAGAGATGCCCGGTGATGTGAAAGCGTGCTTCACCTTTGGCAAGGACCACACGCATGAGCCGGCAGCATTCGGCTTTTTCCGCTGGATTTCAAACTGAGGCATAGCGAAATCCATTCAAGTGATTCAATCAATATTCCGATAGGTCTCATAGACAAATAAAGATTGCAGGCAAGGAGACTGGCCATGGGCAAATACAATGTTGATGAAATGCTGGCGCACGCAATGGACATTGAGCAGGCCGGTCATAAATTTTATGCCTTGCTGGCCGAGCGACTGGAAAACCCCCAGCTGAAAAAGATTTTTGCGCTTCTGTCGCGACAGGAAGTCGAGCACGGCAAGGTCTATCAACAACTCCGCGACCAGATTCCTGCCGCGCCCGGTGGCACTCCGGATCAGGAAAATGAGTTTGACTTCAAAAAGCACGAAATGCTTGAAGACCGGATTTTCAACCGCCTGGAGGTCGTCCGTAAAACACCGCAACTCAAAACGCTTGGCGATGCGCTGGCTTTTCTGATCGACATCGAAATCGATGTCGTGGACTATTTTGAGAATATCCGCAAACTGGTCAACCTGCAGGGGCAGTTGGTCATGGAGCGTATCATCAACGAGGAGAAAAGCCACGTCAAACAGCTGGTTAATTTGCGCACGCAATACAAAACCACACTTTTGCGATGACCGCGATGCATTCCGCACCCACCAGAAAACACCTAATGAAAGGATGAAAGGATGAAAGGATGAAAAAATGGATCCGCCTCATTGTTCTTTTGACCATCGTCTGGATGCTGACCGGATGCGTTCTAGTCAAGCTTCGTGATGACGTCAGGATTTCGCAGGACTCATGTCTTCTGACCGGAGAAATCATCAACCCCGCTTCTTTTGCCTCATCCGCCCCGGTCATTGTCGTCGCCTATGCAAAGGTTGACGGCCGTGTGGAAATTGGCGATTACGCCTTGCTGTCCGAACCCGGTCCGTATGAAATCCTGGTGCAGAGGGGGGCGTATGAAATCTTCGCCTTCGAAGATAAAAACAAGAACCTCATCTGTGATCCGGACGAGTCTTTTGGATTTTACGGCAAGCCCAGCAAAGTCGTTTCGCCACCCGCCGGCATTGCCTATGGTCTGGATGTCCTCCTGAATAATTCCACAAAACAGGAGACTGCGGCGATCAGCCAGGCCCTTTTGGCCTATACCGAAGGCAAAAGAAAACTTCCGACATCGGCAGGCGCCATCGTGAGTCTCGAGAATCCGGCTTTTTCCGCACAGGCAGGCGAGGAGGGTTTCTGGACGCCGCTGGAATTTTTCAAGAGGGCCGGTAGTAATATTTTCTTTCTGGAGCCTTACGATCCCGAAAAAATACCGATTCTTTTTGTTCACGGTGCGGCGGGATCTCCTTCGAACTGGCAATACATGATCAGTCGGTTGGATCGTACGAGGTATCAGCCCTGGGTTTTTTGTTACCCCTCCGGCACGCGACTGCAAACGACGTCGTTTCTGCTTCGCAAAAAAATTGCCGATTTGCAGGCGAAATACAATTTTGAACGCCTCTATATCGTGGCCCACAGCATGGGCGGACTGGTCTCGCGTCCGGCCCTCATCGAGGATGACGGCTTTGCGCAAAACATTAAACTTTACCTGTCGATTTCCACCCCGTGGGGCGGAGAAGCGCGGGCTAAAACCGGTGTCAGTGAATCCCCGGCCGTCATTCCCAGCTGGCGGGATGTGACGCCCAACAGTGATTACATCCAATATGTTTTTTCCCGGAAGATACCGCCGTCGATTCCCTATTATCTGTTTTTCGGGCACAAAGGCAACGGCAGCCTTTTTCGGCCCAACAACGACA
Source organism: uncultured Smithella sp. (assembly GCA_964608995.1). Taxonomy (GTDB): domain Bacteria; phylum Desulfobacterota; class Syntrophia; order Syntrophales; family Smithellaceae; genus UBA8904. Next base: position 19,841 of record CAZSQS010000026.1, read on the forward strand.
ATACCGTCACCCTCGAAAGCGTTCTGGATTCTCGAGCCCAGGCGGATGCACTCAAAGTGATCGGGTTCCATGAAGATCACATGAGCATTTTGTCGAGTCCGCAGGTGATGGAACAGTTCACGACCCTTCTGGCCCGCACCGAGGCCAACGGGGATAAGACCTATTCCCGGTCCAAGGGGTATGTGCATGTCCGCCATGGATTTGATCAGCCGACAGTTCAGCCGCCGTCGCAGATGGCGCTGGTTTTGGCGCCTGCCGGGACGAATGAAAAGGAAACACAGCTTAAAATCGATCCTTTCAAACCCGACCAGCAAACCGGAGGGATTCATCCCAAAAAATATGACGTCAGCCTTTGCGCGTTCGGGTTCAAGACGGAGCCTAACTCCATCCCCCTGGAGGTAACGGCCGGAAAAATTGTCGATGTGACGTTTACACTGAGCCCCCAGTCCATGGTGGCAGGGATTCTGGCCGTGGACACTGCCGTGGAGGACAGCTCATGGGGACTGTTTAAAAGTCTGCCGGACAGCGTTAAAATTCAGTCCATCGCGCTTGCGGGGCCGGGCGTCTCCCGGAAGTTGATCCCCAATGACACTTTGAGCGATCGGGAATTGCTGGCGACGTTTCTGGCGTCGCAAGACTATGCGTTTAAAAATTCGTTTGTATTCTTTGGGATGCCGGAAGGCACATATGAGGTGACAGTTGACGCTGAAGGCTGCGAGCCGTTTTCAACCCGGATTGAGGCAAAACCTGGGGAATTTATTCCGCCCGCGCCGTTTCGCCTGATACTGAAAAAGTAGAAGGGTGTCCACACAGGTCGCGGGGCTCGCCTCCGTAGCCTGTGTGGACGGATACAAAAGCATCGCGCTTACATCACTGATAAAATATCAATATTAACATAACTGCCCGCCGAATAAGGGCAACTGACCAGCGCCTGGATATCCTTATTGTCCGGCGGATTACCGTTGACATCAAAGCAGGACTGGCTGTTCGGATTGCAATCTTTGGGAATCCATTTCTTTTCATCATAGGCCCAGCCGTAGGCGTCGCAGGAGCCGGCCGAATTTTTCTGCAGGTAGTTGAGCCACCCCTGACCCACCGGATTGGTCGCCCACCAGATATGATACGCGATTTTCTTTGCCGCCTCACCGCTTGCGGCAGAGGCCATGTCCGCGCCGCTGGGGGAACCGGCCGCCGTCCAGGAAGAGCTGTACGTGGTGGAAACATCGGCTGTTGTGTAGTGAGATGGCGAAACGACCCAGGACGGCCGGGGGGAGGCATCCAGGGCGGCCGGATAAAGCTTCGGATTTGCACAGACATTGGCCGAGCTCATCTGCAGGATATACGGACAGCCGTCGTTGGTGGCGCTATAGGCTGAAATATTCGTTTTACACATTTTTTTATGTTCAACGGTGCAGCCGGTATAGGCCATGGTGCCGTTGGCGTTAAGACCGTCCACCGCACCGATGTCATACCAGATATTCTTGTCCAGAGGCGCGGAGAGGTTGAACTCGAACAGTATCACGCTTTGCGGCGCAGGCATGGTGATGCCGGCTTTGGTCACCCAGGTGGTCGTACCGGATGTCTGGGTCTCCGTTCGCAGGTAGGTATGATGGGCGTCATAAAAATTGACGTTGTAGTACCATTCCGGACGGGTGTAGGATGCGCCTGTCACCGGATCAGTGCCGGTCACAATGGGAGGAATCACACGCAATATCTCTCCGGGTTGCAAATCCTGCTTGTTGGAAATGTGATCCGGCGCAATCAGATCCAGAGTGCCATTGACCCTGCGGATATAGAAGCGCGTGCCGGAATCGGTGATTTGAGTTTTCATGCCGGCCCAGTCGGAATGATCAATATTGCAATAGTCTTTATTCGATTCAGCCACGGCTTTTGAGCAAGGCGGCTTGTTGAGAATAAACCAGACGGTGATGGCGCTTGCGGAGCTGTTGCGATACTGAATGGAAAAAACATTGCCGGGATAGGTTGGAAAGGCCGCGCTGGTGTCGTTTACCGTAAGGGTGGATTCACCTTTCACGCCCGTAAGCGTCGCCACAATCGGTGTGGCGCCTCTGGCCAGGCCCGTCGCCTTGCCGTTGGCCTCCACCGTGGCAATCGCGGCATCCGCGGCGCTCCAGTGGACTTCGGCGGTGATGTCTTTGGTGTCGCCGTCGCTGTAGGTGCCGGTCGCTTTGAACGGCTGCGTGTCTTTGGTATGAATGACGGGGCTTCCCGGCGATACTTCAATGCCGGTAAGCCTTGAGGTATCGACGCGCAGCGTGGCCCCGCCGTTCACGCCCGCCAAAGCGGCGGTGATGGTGGATTGTCCAGGCGAAACCCCGGTGGCCACACCGGCCGCACTCAGTGTGGCGATGGCCGGGTCGCTGCTGGTCCACGAAACCTGTGCTGTCAGGTCGGCGGTATGATGATCGCTGTAGGTTCCCGTCGCCGTAAACGCGACGCGGCCGCCCACGGCAATTTCCGGATTCACCGGATACACGGCAATGGCGCTCAGCGTTGAGGAAAGCACCGTTAACGCCGCATGGCCGCTAAAGCCGCCAAGCGCCGCGCTGATCGTCGCAACACCCCCGGAGACACCCGTAGCCACGCCGGTTGAGGCCACGCTCGCAAAGGCTGTTTGATCGCTTGCCCAGATCGCAAGCGACGTCAGGTCATGGGTATCCCCGTCGCTGTAGGTCCCAATGGCGCTAAAGGCCTTTTGGGTTCCTACGGGCGCTTGAGCAATGGCCGGTGAAACCTGCAGCCCGGTCAGAGTGGCGCTGTCCACATTGAGCACCGCCGTTCCGGCGACGCCGCTGAATGTTGCGCTGATGGCCGTTGTGCCGGGCGCAACACCTGTGGCCTCACCGCCACTCGTGATGGTGGCGTGGGTAATCAGGCTGCTCTTCCAGGTCGCCTGCGCGGTCAGATTGCGTGTTGTCTGATCGCTGTAAATGCCCGTAGCCGTGAAAGCGCGTTTGGCGCCGACGGAGACTTCAGAGGTCGCGGGTGTCACCTGAATGGCCGTCAGGGAGGCCGATGGGGCATCCCCGCCCCCGCCCCCGCATCCCGAAAAAGACCCGAGCATTAAAATAAAAAAAGACAGTAGGGAAAATAAAAAATACCGATTTTGATTCAACATGTAAAATCTCCTTTGGGTTCTCCGGGTTTTTGGACATCCGCACAGGCTCAGTCCGAAAGCGCTTTCATTTCGCCTGCTCGCCTTTTCGGGTTAACGGGGATGCGTTATTTTCTTACGTCATGAAATCGAACGCATACGGCGCGGATGTGTCAATTCATCGCTTAAGTCGAGTCATCGGTATCGCCTTGGAATAACTTAAATGCCTTGCACCGGCGCCACCACGCCCATTGACGATCTTCAAATCCGTTCTTCCCTTCGGAAATCCAGGTTTTGCGCAGTCGGTTTTTTTATTGTGATTGAAGCGCCTTTGTGATCTTGCTATAGAAACAAGCATCAACAAGGCAAAGGACTGATCGACAAGCGCGCTGAATTCAACCGGAAAGAATAAAACAGGAAAAGGAGGTATTGATGAGCTTAAAATACGAGAAAAACTATACCGATAAGGGCTATTTGCTGCGTTATGAAAAAGCGCCGAATATTGGATCTTATAAGAACCGCCTGCTGCAATTCAAAATAGAGCTCAACGATATCGAACCCTTAATCTGGCGGCGGATACTGGTCCCTTCGGAGTATAATTTCTGGGATTTGCATGTGGCCGTCCAGGACGCCATGGGTTGGCTGGATTACCACCTGCACCATTTCGAGATCAAAGGAAAAGGCAAAAAGAAGGAAGAAAGCATCGGCATTCCGGACTTCGACCGATTTGACGATTCGCATGAGATCTATCCGGGCTGGGAAATTCCCGTTATGAACTATTTCAATGATCTGGGGGTAAAGGCCAGGTATATCTATGATTACGGGGACAACTGGATACACACCGTATTGCTTGAAGGGTATCTGATCAAAGACAGTGGCGTTAAATATCCGCTTTGCATCGGCGGTGAGAGGGCATGTCCGCCTGAAGATTGCGGCGGAGACGACGGCTACCGTCACTTGCTCGATGTTCTGGCGCATCCCAAACACCAAGAATACCGGGATTTGAAAACATGGGCCGGGGAAGACTGGAATCCGGAAAAATTCGACCCAAACGCCGTTGTCTTCGATCCGCCCTACAAACGGTGGAGAAAAGCGTTTATCGGGTGAGGGAAGTCGGCTCAATGATGTTTGTGGCGCGATTCCGGAGAAAAGGTTTGCAAAAAAGTGTTGACGGCAAAGCCGACGTGACGCCGGGGAAATGTTCGGGGAAAACTGAAAATCAGGTGCTTTCTCTTTTGTCGGAAAAACCGGCTATGACGATCCCCGAGCTTTGCTGAGATTGCATAGTTACATGAGGGAAGGACGCCTGCACTGTCAGTTGGCCTTGCTCTAAATGCACCCATCAGTGCGGCAAGCGCCTGATAAAAAAAGATTTGCTGTCAGCCTGCATAATTGAACCAGAAAAAAGAGTTATTTGCTATCCGCCCGCAGTTGGTGTAGCGTACCTGCCTGATATCATAAACAAAGGCAAGAAATGCAACGGATTGAATCTGAAACCCTGGAGCTGAAGAAATCAACCGGTGATTTAAAAGCAGGCATTGTTTCTCTTGTCGCCATGCTCAACAAGCATCATCGTGGAGAGCTCTGGTTTGGCATAAAAAACGATGGGACCGCCGTCGGCCAAACCATTTCCGAAGCCAGTCTGCGGGAGGTCTCCAAATCTATCGGCGATCATATCGAACCTAAAGTCTATCCATCTGTGGAAAAGGTAATCCTCGACGGTAAGCACTGCATCCAGGTGATGGTGGAGGGAAAAGAAGTCCCGTATTACGCTTATGGCAGGGCCTATATCCGTGTGGGTGATGAAGACCGGCAAGTAAGCGCCAGAGAGCTGGAAAATATTATCCTGGAAAAAAATCGTGATCGCCTCCGCTGGGATATGGAAATTTGCCCTCAGGCCACACAAAGCGACATCAGCAGCGCCAAGTTGAAACGCTTTCTGAAAGCCTGTGGGCTCAAATACGATACGGCGCAAAACGCCCTCGACAAACTCAACCTGATCAAGAAACATAAGATCCTGAACGCCGCCGTTTTGTGCTTTGGCAAAAGACCCGATAAATTCTTTCCCAATGCCAAATTGCGCTGTGCTACCTTCGGAACAAACGATACAACAGTCACTCTGGATATGAAAGATATCACAGGCGATGTCTTTACGCTGATCGAAAAAGCGGAAGAGTATATTCTGGAGCACATCAATATCGGTATGCGCGTGGAAGGCCTGCTGCGGGTTGATGTTCCCGAGATTGACCGGGAAGCGTTTCGTGAAGCCATCATCAATGCTTTTTGTCACCGGGATTACCGTGAATACGATTCGGTGAACATTGCCATCTTTAAAGATCGAATCGAAATTCGCAATCCGGGCCTGCTTTATGGCGGGCTGACCGTTTCAGACATCCGGAAAAAGATGGTTTCTCTGCGGCGCAATGAGCTGCTGGCCGAACTCTTCCAGCGCAGCCATTTGATCGAAAAATGGGGACGCGGCATCAAAATGATCCTGGCGCGGGAACCGGCAACGCAATTCGAGGAAGTCGGCTCAATGATGTTCGTGGCGCGCTTCCGGAGAAAAGGTTTGCAAAAAGGCGTTGACGGCAAAGCCGACGTGACGCCGGGGAAAAGTTCGGGGAAAAGTTCGGGGAAAAGTTCGGGGAAAAGTTCGGGGAAAACCGAAGATCAGGTGCTTTCTCTTTTGTCGGAAAAACCGGAGATGACGATTCCCGAGCTTGCTGACACGCTTAAAATCACGACGCGGGGGATAGAAAAACAGATTGCAAAGTTACGCAGGGACGGACGCCTGCGCCGTATCGGTCCGGCCAGAGGCGGGCACTGGGAAATTAGCAGGGATTGATGTTGGCGGTGCTTTTGCCATTAAATCAGAATTTTTGCTGATTCAACCTGCAAGATTGAACCAGCAAAAATGATGAGAATCGCTAAATCATATTGAGTGAAAGGTGACGAAAGTATGAAATTAACTCACATTAGGATACAAAATTATCGTGCATGTCAGGATGTTGTTCTTGAAATCGATGAATTGCATGCACTGGTAGGATCTAACAACGCAGGCAAATCGACAGTGCTTCGTGCTTTGGATTTTCTTTTCAATCCGAGTTCGAGATCATTGGATGAAGAATCATTCTGGAATAAAGATACGAGTCTTGAAATCCGTGTAGAAGCCGTTTTTTCCGAGCTGTCGCTAAAAGAAAAAGAAGCATTGAGTGCCTGCGTAAAAACGAACGGCACGTTTCATATGGCTCGTACAGCAAGTATGGGTGGAAAAAACGGTGACGTGGAATCAGATACGGATCAAGGTATAGATAGACTCGTAATAGGACAGCAATATAAGAAATCTATACCCGAGCAAGAGTGGCTTCAAGACGCCGAAATAAGCGGGAGCAGCATCAAGGAGTGGTGGAAAAATAAAAATCAATTGACTGTTGGTGGAGAGAGTTTCTCTGATTTTATAGGGGGCACGAAGCAGCCATCTGTCGGTGATTGGAAAGAAAAAGCTTTGGAGTTTACAAAGACTTTCGCCAGTAAGATTTCAATGAAAGATGCATGGATTGATAATCCCAAAGGCTACGCCAATGTTCTTAAAGGTAATCTGCCATTCTTTGTCCTTGTTCCTGCTGTTCGTGATGTCACTGATGAATCCAAGGGAACTAAGACTAGCCCATTTGGTAAACTGTTGTTTGCGATTCTAGATTCAGTAACACAGGAGAAGAAAGAGAAGATTGAAGGATTTCTTACAGAAATATCCAAACAGATGAACCGTACAGGTGGAGATGAGCGTGTCCCACTAATTGCCGACACAGAACGGCAACTTAATACGTTATTAAATGATTTCTTTACTGGATGTGATCTGGAAATTGAATTTACGACGCCTACTTTAGAGGTGTTGTTGAGTACACCAAAATTGTACATTGATGATGGTTTTAAAAATGCTGTTGAAAATAAAGGCCATGGATTGCAGAGAGCCGTAATTTTCAGCATTTTGCGTCGATATGCGGAACATATGACCGCCTTGCCGGATGGAAAGAAGCGCAATCTTATACTTGCAGTTGAAGAACCAGAACTTTACATGCACCCGCAGGCACAACGTACAATTCGCCGTGTATTTCGGCGTATAGCCGAGGGTGGCGATCAAGTCCTTTTTTCAACGCACTCTGCTCTTCTCGTAGATGTGGCTTATTTTGATGAAATCATAAGAATGGAATGCTTTACTAAAAACATTGATGGGAAAAAAACAACATCATGTAAAGCGTGGCAATTGCCCATGTCGAAAATGATTGACGATATTGAGAGGCGACTGCCAAAGTTAAAGGGTAAAATTACTGACAAATCCATACGCGAGTTGTATTCCCATGCATATAACCCGCGCAGGAACGAGGGGTTCTTTGCATCTAAAATCATCTTGGTTGAGGGTCTTACTGAAGAATACAGTCTTCCCATTTATGCCGATGCATTACCGGATTGCTCATTTGATCCACAAGGCATCAGTGTTGTTGAATGTGGAGGGAAAGGGCCAATGGACCGTCTTTTCCGAATATTCAATGAACTGCATATACCTTGTTACTTGCTCTTTGACTATGACAATGGCAACTCTGATCAAAATATCATTGCGAAATCAAAAGAACTGCTTTTGTTAGTTGGTGAACGAACCGATAGCCCCGCTTCTTTTTTTGTTGGTGAACACGCTGCTCATTTTAACAAGAAATGGGAGCATGATTTGAAGGATGAAATCCCTGATGTTGAGAAATTGACGGTTGAAGCTAGAAAATTATTGGGACTGAACGATGATTCAGGTAAGCCGCTTATCGCGAGATACATAGCCAGAAAACTTACATCAAGCGATCCTGTTGTAATCCCGCAAAGTATTAGAGCAATAATTGAGAAGGCAGTAAAAGTTGCATGGGTACAAAGCTGTCTGCAAACAACGCAATGTTCTTAATAAATTCATATTGTAAGGCTGAAGTGTTTTGAATGGACAACGACAAACAAAAACTCGAATTGACTTGATTGGCAAGGAAAACTGGCCGATGCTGGCCCTGAAGGCGTTGGAGCAGAACTAAGCCGGAAATATTTAATGTATCTTCATTGACCCGCCCTCATGCTGGTTCAACATAAATCCAAAGTTCCCGCTTTCGTGAGAATAACGAATTTGATTATTTCAACAAAGGAATTAAATGAAACTCCTCCACACTTCCGACTGGCATCTGGGACGCATGCTTTATAATCGCAAACGGTATGACGAGGTTGAAGCTTTTCTCGCCTGGCTTGCGGTGATTATTGAGAGCGAAAACGTTGATGGAGTTTTGATTGCAGGCGACGTTTTTGACAACAGCACGCCCAGCAACTATGCGCAGGAGCTTTATTATCGGTTTTTGTGCCGTGTGGCTGGCTCCGCCAGTCGTCATGTGGTGGTCATTGCCGGTAATCATGATTCACCGTCCTTTTTGAATGCCCCAAAGGAACTTCTGAAATTTCTCAATATTCACGTTGTCGGATATGCGGCAGGCGATCCAGCCGATGAAGTGCTTGTGCTATCTGGATCAGATGGTCAACCCGGCCTGATGGTTTGCGCCATTCCTTATCTTCGGGATCGCGACATTCGAACCTCCGAGGCGGGTGAAAGCATGGAGGACAAAGATAGAAAAATCGTCGAAGGAATTAAAGAGCACTACCGGCTGGTCTGCGATGCAGCCCAAAAAAAGCAGTCGGCACTTGCAAAACCGGTCCCGATGGTCGCCATGGGGCATTTGTTTGCCGCAGGCGGCCAGACGGTTGAAGGCGACGGTGTGCGCGAGTTGTATATCGGGTCGCTAGCCCAGGTGAGGAAAGACGTTTTTCCGGAGTATATTGATTATGTGGCCCTAGGGCATCTGCATGTCCCGCAGTGTGTTGGCGGGGCCGACTTTATCCGCTATTCGGGATCACCTCTGCCGATGAGTTTTGGCGAGGCCGGGCAGGAGAAAAGCGTTATCCTTGTGGAATTTTCGGACGGCAAGCCGGAAGTGAAAAGCATCGCCGTCCCCCGGTTTCAGGAGCTCAAAACATTGCGCGGCGACTGGCCGATACTGGCCCGAAATCTTGATGAACTGAAATTGCAAAAAAGCCGAGCCTGGCTGGAGGTGATCTACGAGGGGGATGAAATCGCCGCCAATCTTCAGGAACGGCTTACGGAAGCGACAGCGGGAAGCAGCCTGCAAATTCTGCGCACCAAAAACAACCGCGTGCTGGAAAGGGCGCTAAGCCGTCAAAGCCCGGAAGAAACGCTCGATGATCTGGATGTGGCGGATGTCTTTAAACGCTGCCTCGACGCCAATGATATTCCCGACGAACAGCGCGCGTCTTTATTGAGCACGTATCAGGAAGTTCTGACGTCTTTGAACGAAGCCGACCCGCTGGCAGAATAGTTTGCCCCTCTTTTCGAAGAGACTGAGTCGCAATGAAAAGGAGATGGTTTGTCTCAATTTTCAATGTCCCCCGCTGGCGGGGGTAGGGGGTGTATATTTTTGGTGTCGTCAATATATTCATAAGATACATATTGGGCCACTTCCTCCACCTCCGTCACTTCGTGACACCTCCGCCAGCGGAGGATATGAAAGTCACTTGCGACACAGCTATATCAGAGGGCATTTATCAGATAAAATCTCCCCCGACCCCTCTTTAGAAAAGAGGGGAGATCAGCATGAAGTTGATCCGATGACCGGATAGGAAAACAAAATATGAAAATACTCGGCATTCGCTTCCAAAATCTCAATTCCCTCACTGGGGAATGGCAGATCGATTTGACGCATCCCGATTACGCCGGGAGCGGCATCTTTGCGATTACCGGCCCCACCGGATCGGGAAAGACAACCATTCTGGATGCCATCAGTCTCGGGCTTTACGGCCGGACGCCGCGTCTGGACAAGGTGACCAAAAGCGTCAACGAGATCATGTCGCGTCAGGCCGGTGTTTGTTTTGCCGAAGTGACCTTTGAGACGCAAAAGGGCCGATACCGGTGCCACTGGAGCCAGCATCGCGCCCGGAAAAAACCGGATGGCGAATTGCACCCGGCCCGCCACGAAATTGCAAACATCCAAACCGGAGAGATTCTGGAGAATAAACTGACAGCGGTCGCCGGGATGGTCGAGAAAGTAACGGGCATGGATTTTGACCGCTTTACCCGTTCGATGCTTCTGGCGCAGGGCGACTTTGCGGCTTTCCTTTCAGCAACACCCGACAAGCGCTCGCCGATTCTGGAGCAGATCACCGGAACGGAAATTTACAGCAACATATCCATCAAGGTTCACGAGCGAAGCCGCGAAGAAGCAGAAAAGCTCGATTTGCTGCAGGCCGAACTCCAGGGCGTAAAGATTTTAACACACGACGAAGAAGCGCAGATTTCAGCCGGTCTTCAGGAAAAGCAAACCCGCGAAAACGCAATGGCGGAGAAGCTGTCCGGTTTGCGACGGGCGCTGGCCTGGGTGGATGCAATAGCGGCGCTTGAGAAGGAGCTTGATGTTCTGGAGGGCAAAACGCAGGAAGCCAAGCGCCGTCGCATCGCGTTTGAACCGGAGGCGTCCAAACTCGATAAAGCCCGCCGGGCGTTTTTGCTGGAAGGCGCGTACAAGGAAGTTGCCGCGCTTCGCCGCCAGCAGGAAACGGATGCAGACGCGCTGAAAAAGACAAAGGCGCTTATACCGGATAAAGAAAAAGGCGTAGCCGAAGCCCAGGCGGCAAGAGATCAGGCGGCGCAAGGTCTCCAGCAAATCAGGGCCGGACAGGCGGCGAAGGCCGAAACGCTTAAAAAAGTGCGCGAGCTCGATGCGCGTCTGGTTGAAAAGAAAAAGCAGATCGACGAAGCGGACAAGGCGCTGGCCGCCATGGGCAGGCAGGTCAAAAGCTTTCAAGAGGGCATCGCAAAAACCCATCTGGCGCTGAAGCAGTCACAGAAAGATCTGGACGCTGTTTGCGCTTATCAGGCAGAGCATGCCGCGGACGAGGCGCTGACTGTCCATCTTTCCGGCATTCTGAAATCCTTTGCAACGCTAGGCGATGCTGAATCCAAGCGCGGAAAGATCGGCAAGGATCTATCCGCCGCGGAAGAAAAAAAAGAAAAAGCCAAAGCCGCCTTAAAGAAATTTTCAGACGAGCAGAAAATAATCCGCGCAGCCTTCGAAAAGAAACAAACGGAGCTGAGCGTGCTGGCCAGCGATCTTCAAGTGCTCCTTCAAGGCCGCGAACCGCTCCAGTGGCGAAACGATCTCGATACCCTGCGGGAACGAAGCAGGCTGCTACTTCAAGTAGTGGAACGTTTTGAACAAATGGATAGCCTCCAAAAAACGCTGGAGGGCCTGACCGCTGAGCGAAAAACGTTGCAGGCTACACGTGAACGGTTGCTGGCCGACGCCAAAGAAGCAACGCTCCTGAAGTTGGCTCTTGAAAAAGACGCAGAAAACCTGGAAACGCAGGTTGCGCTTCTTGCCCGCATCCGGGAGCTCGAAGATGAACGAAAGCGTCTGGAGGATGGAAACCCCTGTCCGCTTTGCGGGGCGACCGATCATCCGTTTGCCCGGGGAAATGTTCCGGAGCTAAACCAGTCTGAGGCAGAGCTGAAAAAAATAAAGGCGGAAGTCAAGAAAGCGGCACAGCAGCTTGCTAAACTGGAAACGGAACTTGCCAAAATTGATACCCAGCTCGGACACGTGAAAAAGGATAACGCGCAAATGCAAGCGACGCTGGAAACCCATGAAGCGCAATGCATCCGGGCATTGCAGGCCCTGAACCTGCCGGCAACGATGGAAAAACGCGCCACCGGCGTGAAAGATGAGCTGGCAGCGGTTCAGGCATGCATTGCTGAAACCTCCGCCATTGTTGGGGCCGCCGAGGAGAAAAGCCATCAGGAAAAAACGGGCCGGGCGGAGCTGGAAAAGTTACGCGTTAAGGCAGAAGCCTCAGACAACGCGCTTCGGGATGCCCGGTATCAACTGGAGACGGTTGAAAATGAAATCCGGAGGCTCACCGACGCGCGCGACGCAGCAAGCGCGGACGTTGAAAAGGCCCGTTTGACGGCGCTTGGCGACGTTTTGCCTTTCGGCATTGCGGAAATTCCGACGGATGTCTCCGCCGTTATCCATGCGCTGACCGGACGCAAGCAAATCTGGGAAGACAGGCAAAAGGAAAAAGGGACGCTTGAGAAAAGAATCGGCGAGCTCAATGCCGCAATGGGCAAGGATTCGGCTCTTCTGGAACGTCTGGAAAAAGACCTGTCCGCACGCGACGATGAACGTAATGTTTTGATCGCCGAACAGGGCGACCTGTCCGCCACCCGCCGGGAGTTCTTCGGCGATAATGAGCCGGATGCGGAAGAAAAGCGCATGGCTGCTGCCGTCTGGCAGGCGGAAGAGGCACTGAAAAAAAAGGTCGAAACATCGAGCGCGCTGGAAAACGAAATTGCCGCGTTAAAAGAGAGGCAAAATGTTCTGAAGGGCCATTTGGAGCTAAGGGCGGAAGAACTCACCCAATCAGAATTGACGATTAGCGACGGAATAAAAAAATCCGGATTTGATGACGAGGCACAATTCCTTTTAGCCCGTCTGCCCGCAGATCAGCGTGAAGCGCTTGAAGCGATGGAAAAGTCGATCTCCGAGGAAAAAGTTCAGCTTGAGGCCCGAAAAAATGACAGGGCGGAAGCGCTGGCGGCAAAGCGGACGGACAATTTGACCGACCAGTCGTCAGAGGCGCTTCAACAAAGGATTGAGGGATGTGCGTCGGAGCTCAAGCAGATCGGCCAGGAGATCGGGGCCGATAGGAAAACCCTCGCGGATAATCGTCTGCAAAAAGAAAAGCGGCAGGGCCGCCTTCATGAGATTGAAGCGCAGAAAAAAGAATGCCTGCGCTGGCAAACGCTGCGGGATCTGATCGGGTCCGCCGACGGCAAGAAGTTCCGCAATTTTGCACAGGGCCTGACGTTTGAAATGATGACGGCGCACGCCAACCGTCAGCTTCAAAAGATGACCGACCGCTATCTATTGGTGCGGGACGTAAATGACCCGCTGGAACTAAACGTCATCGACAATTATCAGGCAGGCGAGGTGCGTTCGACCAAGAACCTCTCCGGCGGGGAAAGCTTTCTGGTCAGTCTGGCGCTGGCGCTGGGCCTCTCAAGGATGGCCAGCCGCAACGTCCGCGTCGATTCACTTTTCCTGGATGAAGGATTCGGAACGCTCGATGACGACGCGCTGGAGACGGCGCTCGATACGCTGTCCGAATTGCAGCAGGACGGCAAGCTCATCGGCGTGATCTCGCACGTTCCCGCGCTTAAAGAACGCATCGGCACGCAGATCACCGTGACGCCGCAATCAGGCGGCCGCAGCACCCTTTCCGGACCGGGCTGTTTACAGGGCTGATTGTGTTCCCGCACGATGGCCCGCCGGGGGATAAAAAGGACCCCTGTTAGAATGCCACCGCCCTCAATATATTGAGGCTCCGCCAAATTCTGAGGCCGGACGAAGTGATTCACCTGTTGCGGCATCTCTTCGTTTTATATAATTATCCGTTATTAAAGACTGAATTTAAAATTCGAATATTTCTGCGGCGATTGGCAGGTTATTTGCTGTTGTGAAAAGGTGTAGAAAATTGTGGAACAATATACGATATTCCAATTGGTCTGTTGATCTACTCCTGCGTACAAGGTAAATTTCAGAGCCGAAGGGCGTGGGATCACCTCAGTATCGTCATCATATTTCCGGACGGATGGGCAAATGCTTATGGACGACACATCTGGTCGAAGTATCCAAGTGAGCACAGCGGATCAGTCGGACGATTACGGCAAAACGCCTCGTCTTCGGGGGCCGTTTCCGGTTCGAACCTATAGCCTGGCCCGGTTGCGACCTGCCAGACTTCTCTGCGCCATGCTCCTGTGCTTGGCCCTCTTAACGTTTACCTCAGTTGCCGCTCAACCGTTAGACGGTAGCGAGAATAAGCCGCTGCCTGCGCAAGCGCCTGACGGCAAACCCGAGTCCCCGGGTAAAGTTGAAGTCCAACCCGTCGCCAAGGATGACGCCATCAGGAAACGAATTGCGAATATTCTTAAAACAACAAGCTGGTTTGGCGATCCGAAGGTCATGGTCCAGGACGGAATCGTTTTCCTGAAGGGAACGACTGAGAACGATGAATCCAGGAAGTGGGCCGGAGATTTAGCGAAGAATACGGAGGGTGTGGTGGCCGTCGTCAATCACATCGAAGTGGTTCCCACCACGGTTTGGAATTTCGATCCAACCTTTCAGGTGATGAGTGATCTAGCACGCGGATTTCTTCGATTGCTGCCCCTGATTGTGGTGGCGCTGGTCGTCATCGCTATTTCATGGATCTTCGCCAGGTTAACGGTGTACGGACTTCGTCGCGGGCTTCTGGGTCGATCCCTCAGCCATCTGTTGCGCGAAGTCATCGCCCGGGTGGGCGGCGTGCTGGTCATGCTTGTGGGCCTATACCTTGTGTTGCGTATCGCCGGGCTTACGCAACTGGCGCTGACATTGGTGGGCGGCACAGGCCTGCTGGGTTTGGTGCTGGGCATTGCCTTCCGCGACATCACCGAGAATTTTCTCGCCAGTCTCTTTCTGAGCTTGCAGCAACCGTTTCGTGAGGGCGATCTGGTGGAAGTTGCCAACGTCACGGGTTACGTTCAGCGGCTGACCTCGCGCACGACGGTTCTGATGACCCTCGACGGCAATCAAGTGCAAGTGCCCAATTCGACCGTCTTTAAAAGCACGCTTCGAAACTTCACCAGCAATCCCAATCGCCGCGAGGATTTTATCGTGGGTATCGGCTACGACGATTCCATTTCTTTTGCCCAGGAAGTTGCCTTGAAGGTGCTCGCTGATCATCCGGCCATTTTGAGTGAGCCCGAACCCCTGGTGCTTGTGGAAAACCTGGGAGCGGCCACAGTAAACCTGCGTGTTTATTTCTGGTTCGATGGCGGTGAACACAGCTGGGCGAAAGTGAAATCGTCCGTCATTCGGCTCACCAAGAAGGCCTTCCAGGATGCGGGAATCTCAATGCCGGACGAAGCGCGCGAAGTTACCTTCCCTCAGGGGGTGCCTGTTCGCATGATAGAAAGCGAAGGGGCCGTGAAACCCGCCCGGGCGATGACTGCCACCGAGCCCGAAACCGTCGCGACCCAGGCGGAAGCCGGCCTGCAAAGCGAAGCCTCGGAAATCAAAGAACAGGCGCGCAAATCCTGGACCCCGGGGGAGAATCTCTTAACGCCGTCATAGGATGAGAATGCAGAAGACAGAATACAGAAGACAGAAGAAAAACAGCATCATGGTTATTCTGGCTCCTGGCTCCTGGCTTCTGACTTCTGTCTTCTGACTTCTCATTCTTCATTGTGCCCGTATCGGGCAGAGAGGTTAGTATGGATCCAGCCATCATCACAGTTCTGATTATCCTTGTCGCCACGGTGGTTGCGCTCATTTTTGAGGTTGTCCGCATCGACGTTGTTGCGCTGGTGTGCATGCTGGCGCTGGGATGGACCGGCGTGCTGACGCCGCAAGAAACGCTTTCGGGTTTTTCAAGCAATGCCGTGATCGCCATGATCGCCGTCATGATTTTAGGACAGGGCATTGCCAAAACCGGCATCATGGATCGGTTTTCACGCGCCGTCCTGAAAAAAGTGGGGACCAAAAAATCGCGCGTGATCGGGACCATGTCCTTATCGGTGGGGGTGCTCTCGGGACTGATACAGAACATCGGCGCGGCGGCGCTTTTTTTGCCGGGTATTCTCAATATCTCGCGCCGGGAAAAAATCCCGGCATCGGCTTTGATCATGCCGATAGGATTTGCGGCCATATTGGGCGGCACCTTGAGCATGGTAGGCTCAGGCCCACTGATTCTGATCAATGATTTGCTTCGTGGCGCAGACCTGGCGGCTTATGGATTATTCAGCGTCACGCCGGTGGGCATGGTGTTGCTCTCTTCCGGCATTGGCTTTTTTTTCTTATTTGGCAAATTCGTTCTGCCCCATTCAGAAACGGCTGGCGAATCTGTTTCGGAGCAGGATAAACTCATTGAAGCATTGCATCTGCCGCATCGGATCTGGCACTATGCCATTCCCAAAGGCAGCGCCTTGGCAGGCAAAACAACCGAGCAATCGGGGGTATGGGAAAAGTTCAATCTCAATATTCTCGGTATCTCGCAAGGCGGCGAGGCAAAATACGCGCCCTGGCGGGACGCGACGTTTGCGGCCGGGCAGGAGATGGCGCTTTTGGGCCCCGAAGAAAATGTAAAAAAATTCGCCGCCGCCTACAGCCTGATCCATCAAGAAAAGGCGGATCGATTCTCCAGCCTCAACGATCCCACACACGCCGGTTTTGCGGAAGTCATTGTCCCGCCCCGTTCGGAAATGACGGGTCAGACGCTTCGCCAATATTCACTTCGCAAACGGTATGCCGTGGAGCCGGTCATGATGTTCAGCAAAGGTGAAGAAATCCGGGGTGATTTTTCAGACCGTCAAATCCTTCCCGGCGACACCATCGTGGTCCATGGTTTGTGGGCGAATATCAGCGATCTGAAAGCGAGCTCCGATTTTGTGGTGGCAACACCGTTCACAGTCGAGACGAAACAAAACCCCTCAAAATTATGGGTGGCCGCGCTGTGTTTTTTGTGCGCCATTGGACTCGCCATAACCGGCGCGCCCATCTCGCTGGCATTTTTCACCGGCGCTGTCGCGATGGTCCTGACCCGGGTCCTCACCATTCAGGAGGCCTATCAGGCCATCGAGTGGAAGGTTGTTTTTCTGCTGGCCGGGCTGATTCCCCTGGGGGTTGCCATGCAGAAGACCGGAACCGCCGCATATCTTGCCCAAAACGTGATGTCGCTCGTTTCGGGCGGGCATCCGGCGCTGATCCTTTTGACCGTTGCAGTTTTATCCACCGCGTTTTCTCTGTTTATGTCCAATGTGGGTGCGATTGTGGTGTTGGCCCCCCTGGTCATGAGCATGGCGCAAATTGGCGGACTCGATCCGCGTCCCCTGGCGTTGATGGCAGCGGTGTGTGCGGCAAATTCCTTTATTTTGCCCACCCATCAGGTCAATGCGTTTTTGATGTCCTCCGGCGGATATCGTAACGCGGACTATTTTAAGGCAGGCGGGGCAATGACCTTGCTGTTTCTTGCGGTCGTCGTGCCCGTGTTTTACTTTTTCTATCTATAAACCCGGAAACCAAAGGAGAAATCTTATGCTGCTCAAACATTTTTTTGTCGGTAAAATCGCGCACAGCTCTTACCTTCTCGCGGGAAAAAAGCATTGCGCCATCATCGATCCTCAGCGCGACGTTGATGTTTACATCGCCGAAGCCCGCACGATGGGGGTGGAAATCACCCACATTCTTCAAACCCATCTGCATGCGGATTTCGTTTCGGGACACATGGATCTGGGGAAAATTACCGGCGCAAAAATTTACATTGCGAAATCGGCTAAGTGTTCATTCGACCACGTGGCCCTGTCGGAAGGCGATGCCATCGAACTGGAGGATATGCTTTTACAGGTATTGGAAACCCCCGGCCATACCCCGGAACATCTCAGCTATGTCGTAATCGACAAATCCCGCTCCGATAGTCCGATTGGCGTGTTTGTGGGCGATACGCTTTTTGTGGGCGATGTAGGCAGGCCGGACCTTTTTCCTGACAGGGCCCAGGAGCTGGCGGAAAAACTCTACCACAGCCTGCATGACAAAATATTAAAGCTGCCTGATTATGTCGAAGTCTATCCGGCGCACGGCGCGGGCTCCCTGTGTGGTCGGGCGATGGGCGCCAAGTGGCGCACCACCATCGGCTATGAACGTAACTTCAACTCGGCGCTTCAAATCAAAGACAAATCCGCGTTTATTAAATCGCTTACGCAAGATATGCCTCCGGCCCCGGATCATTTCAGCCGCTCAAGTGACATCAACCGCCGCGGACCGGCTCTGGTTGCCGATCTCCCCGCTCTGGAGGAATTATCCCCAGGCCAATTTCATGAGCGCATGAGCGCTGGCAACATGGTGCTGCTCGATGCCCGTGGTTATCATGCTTTTGCCGGCCAGCACATTCCTGACGTCTGGCATCTGGATCTAAACGGCAACTTTCCGACTTTTGCCGGCTGGGTTTTACCGACAGACAAGGATATTTTATTGATAGCCGATGACCATTCAAAAGCGCTGGAAGCCAATACCTGGGCGCGCCGTGTGGGTGTGGATCGTATCGTGGGTTATCTCAATGGCGGTATGGTCGCCTGGGCCGTGGCGGGATTTAAGACCACTCATATTGAGCTTGCTTCAGCCGAGGACTTGCACAACATGATCACCGGTTCCAGCAGTTTTGTGCTGCTGGACGTACGGGCAGCGCTTGAATATGCCGATACCCATATCGAAGGCGCCATCAATATCCCTGTGGCCGAGTTGCGCACCCGTCACCATGAACTGAACAAGGACAAAAAAACCGTCCTCATTTGCAGTTCGGGAAATCGTTCCACGCTTGGCGCAAGCATTCTCAAACAGCATGGATTTAACGATGTCTATAATGTCGCGGGCGGATTGTCCGGCTATTCCGCTGCCGGTTATATCCGGGAGTGCCGGGTTTGTGTCAATCCGCATGGCTCCAGATTCTTCACGACCTTTAGCGAAGTTACAAAAACTCGGACATAAAATAATCAATGGAGGGCAATCTGATGGAATTTTTGACAGACGTACGCTGGTCGCCTTATGCGGCGGGGATTGGCATCGGCATCTTGAGTTGGCTTACCTTTCTCATCTCTCGAAAACCGCTTGCCTGTTCAACAAGCTATGCCAAGGCCAGCGGCATGATCGAAAAACTGTTTTTGGGGAAGAAGGTTGATCAAAAGCCTTACTACCGCAAGATTGGGCTTGGCGTCGATTGGCAATGGATGCTGGTGGTGGGTATTATTGCAGGCTCGCTGATTTCGGCGCTCTTGTCCGGTGATTTTCGCTGGCATTGGGTTCCTTCGCACTGGACAGCCGCATTTGGCGATAACGTGTTCCTGCGCGTCATCGTGGCGCTGGTTGGCGGCGTTTTCATCGGTTTTGGCGCAAGGTGGGCAGACGGATGCACAAGCGGGCATGGGATCAGCGGGACCTTACAGCTGGCCGTTTCCAGCTGGATTTCGACGATATGTTTTTTCATTGGCGGCATTGTGGCGGCGCATATCATCTTCAATTTCATCGCTTAGCAGGAGGGAAACATGACAAACAAATTCATATCCAGGAAAGGTATATCGCCTCTGCTCTGGGGATTGGCGTTCGGTATTGTGTTTGGCTTTCTGCTTCAGAAAGGCGGCGCGACAAAATATGACGTGATTATCGGGCAACTGCTGCTCACCGATTTCACCGTCCTGAAAATCATGCTTTCCGCTGTGTTGGTCGGCATGCTGGGTATCCATGCGATGAAGACCCTGGGGTGGGTGAAACTTGATCCCAAATCAGGCTCTGCGGGCATGAACATTATTGGCGGATTGATTTTCGGAGTCGGTTTTGCGGTATTGGGCTATTGCCCCGGCACCATTGCGGGCGCAATCGGTAACGGCGCGCTCGACGCCCTGGTCGGCGGACTGGCGGGAATATTAATCGGCTCCGGCCTTTTTGCCGCACTTTACCCGCGACTGAGCCATGGTATTCTGAAGAAAGGCGATTTTGGCAGCCTGACCTTCCCGCGCTTGTTCAAAGTCAATGACTGGGTGGTTGTCATCCCCGCCGCAGTACTCATTTTTATCGCGCTGTATGGTCTGGAACGGGCCGGTTTGTAACAAAGGGAACGATTCATTTTCCTTATTTAGTCTGCGCGCCATGTATTGACCATAACGGCGAGGCAAAGAGGTCCTGTCATGTGTCCTGTTTTTTGTGTATAAAAGACCAGGCTTAGCCGTCGTGCACCATCATGCGGCCATTGCTGAAAAGGAGAAAAGCATGTCGGAATTTCTGGACGCCGCTGGCAGCGGACGAACCGGTCGATTTCGGGTTAATGGACTTCTGCCGGATCGGTCAGCGATGCGCAAAGAATTGCCCGGCCAAAGCCATCAGCTTCGACGAACCGCAACGCATTAACGGTCACGATCAGTGGCAACATAACGAAACCCGCTGCCTGGAAATGTGGATGACGGTGGGTACGGGAATCTGCATGGCCAGCTGTCCCTTTTCACAGGGGATCAACTCCCGGCTGATCGATCAGAGGAAGGGAAATCCCGCGGTCATGAAAAGCATTCTTTCTTCGTTTGAGGAAAGATGATATCGTAAAGAATCGGCCTGATCGAGATCAACAAGATGAAATAACCCCTTTCCTCCTTGTTTGGGTGGTCTTTCAAAACCACCTTTATGCAGAGCGTTTTGAAAGGCCGCCCCTATCGCCTTCCGGCAGGATATAGGCAATTTTATCCGCCTGAAGATCGTAGCCACGCTCAATTTGTTCCTCTTCGGTAGAAAAAAGATCGGCAGGATCGATTTTCAAGAGGTTCATCAGGCGCTGCTCCGTATCGCGATTGTCTTCAAGTGCCCCGTCTTCCAGAATATGCCGGATGCGGATGTTCTCCCCGCGCAGATGGCGGCAGATCAAGATTGTCCGGTGGCACGTCAGGGGGTCTTTTTCGGCGCACATCAGCGCAATGCGATAATCTTCCATCCCCTTTCGCAGACGGTTCAGGCCCTGCTGAAAGATTTCTTTTTCGGCAAGCCGCGAATATTGGACCTTGCCGTTTACATAGCAGGACAAATCGGCGCTTCTGGGCCCCAGCTCCGCACCCAGGTAGATGTAGGCGATGCTGTGCCTTAAAACATCTTTTTGGATCAATTCACGGTTGAATTGCGGCGCATGGCGGCTGTAAGGGCTGGACCGGACATCGCACAGGGCGTTGATGCGATGCCGTTTGAGCAACGCAATAAACGCTTCAACGGTATGCACCGAATGGCCGAGAGTGAACAATTCTTTCATTTTCTGAGCGTTTCGTTTTTCTGTCTTCCAATGTTCTGCAAATACTGCTCAAACAGCATCGGGTTGATCTCCTTCATCCGCGCGCGGATGGCGGCGAAATCGGCGCCTTTGATCTGGCGTAGAAGAGGTTCGGAGGCGCAAAGGACGATGCCGGTGAGAAAAATTTGTGCGGCGGTTTGGGCCTGACGGTTTTCGATGTAGGCTCTTTCGTGTTCAAGGTAGCGCTCGACGAACTCGACCAGCTTCAGCTTTTGATCTACAGGCCGGGGGAAAATCAATCCGTGCAAAAAAGCCTGCACGGCAATCCAGACGGTGCCATCGGCGTCATGACCCTTATAATCGTCGATCAGCTCCTGCCTGAGCAACACAAGTTCCGTGTTTTGCATATGCCGCCAATCTAGGGCGGCCGAGTCAATCAGACAGGCTTCAAAGTAACACTGACCGGCCGCACCGGTGTTGCCGCTCAGATATAGGGCGTCGCCCAGATAGCCGTAAACCCGGGCGTTGTCCGGGGCAGTGGCAATGCGGGCCCGCAGCGCTGTAATGGCTTGATCGAGGCTGCCCGCCTGCATCAAGAGGTAGCCCGCAGGATAGCGGTTGCCCGCGCCGGGAAGATTGTCCGCATGATGGCGCGTTAAAACATCCGCCGCGTGCTGGAAAAAGGATTTACGGATATCCGGCAATAAACCATCTTTTCGCAGGCCCCGCTCATGCGCTTTTTCCTCAAAGGCCTCCCACAGATCACACAGATCATCCGGGCAGGCTCTATCGGCGATCTGAATGCGACTTAAACCGCCTCGCAAATATTGGGCAAGTTTGCGTTTGCAGGATATTTCTGCATCCGCGCCATAAAATTCCGTGCAGGTCTGATAACCGTCAATGGCCTCGTCAAGCCGCAGAGCGGCCAGATCCGCATCGGCTGCATTGGCCAGGACATGGCTTTCCAGAAAGAGGGGGACTTGCTCCACGCGGTTATTTCTTTCGATAAACGTTCAATCCGATCTTGATGGCATCTTTTTCCGGAATGGAGATATTGCCTTCCGTGGAGGCAATGATAATGGTTTTTCCCGACGCGGACGGGCCAAATTCCTGGGTCAGATCCACTTTAATCGTCAGGATATTTTCTTCCACTTTCATTTCGACGTTTTTCATTTAACTCCTCCTTTGTTTCTTCGATCATTGGTTTTGTTTAACAAGTTGGCGACGCGACGACCTGGCTGATTTCAATATCATGTCAGCACGTAAATGACAAACTTCATCTGCAAAAACGAATTTGATCCGTTTGCCATTCAAGTGCATAAAGCCTTTCTAATCCAATCAAAAGGGTGTCGATAATGAAGCAGATACACAATCACGACGCCATTCTCAGGGTGATTTTATTCTCGCCTAAAAGACGAGAAGGATTAATTTGTTATAGAAG